>NZ_JBIRBA010000001.1:0-700827 GCF_044326345.1 Actinomadura sp. 9N215
GTCCTGGAGCCGGTGCCGATGTCGGCGGCGGCGATCTCCACCCGGTAGCGGCCCTCGGCGAGAGCCCGGATCGTCGCGTTCGACGGGCCGATCACCGGATAGGCGGGGTAGGTCGCGGCGGCCACGCCGGTGCCGACCAGCCAGCCGTTGTCCAGGCGGGCGCCGGGGGCCGGGGCGCGGTCGGCCCAGCCGAAGCGGCGGGCGCCTTCGCGCAGGCAGGCGACCAGGTTGCGGGTGGAGTACGGCAGGCCGGTCTCGGGGTCGCGGCCGGGCTCGTTGCGGACGCGGAGCTCGACCGGGTCGAGGCCGCAGGCGACGGCCAGCTCGTCCATCGCCGACTCCAGCGCGAACATGCCGGGGGCCTCGCCCGGCGCCCGCATCACCGTGGGGACGGAGACGTCCAGCGCGGCCAGCCGGTGCGTGGTGCGCCGGTTGGGCGCGGCGTACATGGTGCGGGTGGCGAGCGCGGTCTGCTCCGCGAACTCCACGAGCTTCGACGTCTCGCCTACCGCGTCGTGGGCGATGGCGGTCAGGCGTCCGTCCGTGCGGGCGGAAAGCCGGATCCGCTGGACGGTCGACGGACGGAACCCGCCGCCCGCGAACGTCTGCCTGCGGGTCGGCGCGAACTTCACCGCGCGGCCCTCGACCGTCCGGGCGGCGAGCGCGACGAGGACGTGGTGCGCCTTGGGCCGCAGCTTGCTGCCGAACCCGCCTCCGACGTGCGGTGACACGACCTCGACCCGATCGGGTGGAAGGCCGAGGACGGCCGCCATGACCTGCCGGATGCGGACGACGCCCTGCGTCGAGTCGTACAGCGTGAGGTGATCGGCTCCGCCGTCCCGGCGCCAGCGGGCGACGGCGGTGTGCGGCTCCATCGGGACGTGGAACTGGACCGGGGTGGTGTACGTCCGGTCGAGCGTGACCGCCGCGTCCGCCATCGCCGCGTCGACGTCGCCCGCGGCGGTGTCGGTCTCGATCCCGGTGTTGAGCGTGCCGGGCGCGTACAGGTCGTCGCGGTCGGGGCCCGGCTCGACGTCGTGCGGCCGGGCGTCGTACTCCACCCGCACCAATCCGGCGGCGTGCGCGGCGATCTCCGGGCCGGACGCGACGACCGCGCCGATGAGCTGGCCGCGGAACGCCACGTCGGCGGATTGCAGCACCCACAGTTCCCGGTTCTCGCCGGACGCGAGCCGGGGCGCGTTCTCGTGCGTGAGGACGGCGACGACCCCGTCCAGGCGTTCGGCCTCGGACGTGTCGATCGCCGTGATCCGGCCGCGCGCGATCGTCGCGGTCACGGCGGCGAGGTACAGCGGGTCCTCGACCGGCTGGTCGTAGGCGTAGGGCGCCGTGCCGGTGACCTTCGCCCGTCCTTCCAGACGCGGGACGGACGCGCCGACCACGCCGCTGACCGGCGGCGCGGTCACCGGGAGTCCTTCGACGCGAGCTCGCGCAGCACCGCCACGAGGGTGTTTCGGGCCATCGGGACCTTGAACGCGTTGCCGCGCAGCGGGCGGGCGGCGGCCAGCTCGGCGTCGGCGGCCGTCCGGAAGGACGCGTCGGTGGCGGGGGCGCCTCGCAGCGCGGCCTCGGCCAGTGCCGCGCGCCACGGACGATGCGCGAGCCCGCCGAACGCGATGCGCACGTCGCGCACCATGCCGTCGCCGGAGACGTCGAGGGCGGCGGCCACGGAGACCAGCGCGAAGGCGTACGACGCCCGGTCGCGAACCTTGCGGTAGGTTGACCGCCAGGCGACGGGCTCCGGCAGGTCGATCCCGGTGATCAGCTCGCCGTGGGCCAGGACGGTGTCGCGCTCAGGCTCGTCGCCGGTATAGAGGTCGGCGACCGGGACGGCCCGCTCCCCGTCCGGCCCCCGCACCTGGACGACGGCGTCCAGCGCGGCCAGCGCCACCGCCATGTCGGACGGGTGCACGGCCACGCACCGCCGCGACGCCCCGAGGATCGCGTGCTGGCGGTTGTAGCCGTCCAGCGCCGCGCAGCCCGAGCCGGGCTCGCGCTTGTTGCACGCGAGGGTCACGTCCTGGAAGTAGACGCAGCGGGTGCGTTGCAGCAGGTTGCCGCCGACGGTCGCCATGTTCCGCACCTGCCCGGACGCCCCGGCCAGCAGCGCCCGGACGAGCATCGGATACCGCCGCCGGATCCGCGGGTCGGCGGCCGCGTCGGCGTTGCGGACGGTGGCGCCGATCCGCAGCCCGCCGCCGGGGAGCGCCTCGATCCGGTCGAGGGGCAGGGCGGTGACGTCGACCAGGAGCGCGGGGCCCGCGACGCCCAGCTTCATCAGATCGACGAGGTTCGTGCCGCCGCCGAGGAACGCGGCGTCCGCGCGGGCCGCCACGGTGGCCACGGCCGCGTCCGCGTCGGCGGGACGCTCGTAGTCGAACGGCCTCACCCCGAGACCTCGCGGATGGCGGCGACGATGTTGGGATAGGCGCCGCAGCGGCACAGGGTGCCGCTCATCCGCTCGCGGATCTCCTCGTCGTCCAGGATGACGGGGCCTTCCAGGTCGCCGGTGACGTGGCTCGGACGGCCCGCTTCGACCTCGTCGAGCATGCCCGCCGCCGAGCAGATCTGGCCCGGGGTGCAGTACCCGCACTGGAAGCCGTCGTGGTCGATGAATGCCTGCGCCAGCGGATGCAGCTCACCGTCCGGGGACAGCCCGGCCGCGGTGATGACCTCCGCTCCGTCGTGGGCGACCGCGAGGGCCAGGCAGGCGAGGACGCGCCGTCCGTCCAGCAGGACGGTGCACGCGCCGCACTGGCCGTGGTCGCAGCCCTTCTTCGGGGATGTGACGCCGAGGTGGTCGCGGAGGGCGTCCAGCAGTGTGGTCCGCGTGTCGACGACCAGTGACCGGCTCGCGCCGTCGACCGTGAGGGTGATCGAACCGGTGGACATAGGCCACAGACTATAGAGCGTTACTCGTCCCGGTCGAGGGTCTCGTGCTTGTCGTCCTCGGTACGGCGGGTGAGGCCCCGGGCGGCCAGCAGCTCCAGCAGCGGGACGGCCACCCGCCGGGTGGTGCCCATCGCCTGCCGGGCGTCGCTCAGCGTGAACGGCTGCGGCAGTGTGGTCAGCACGTCGAGGGCGCGGCGGTCGACGTCCGGGAGCAGGACGATCCCGGGCGCGACGCGCAGCAGCCGTCCGAAGCGCTCGGCGGCGGCCAGCTCGGCGTTGCCGAGGCCCAGCTCGGCCAGCCGGTCGGCGTTCGGGGCGCCGAACGGGTCGGCGGCCAGGTCGCGTTCCAGCACTTGCACGGCCTTGTCGAGCTCCTCAGGGAGGCCCGGGTCGTGGCCCGGCGGGGTGAGCAGGCCCGATGCGCAGACGAGCCCGGCGTCCTTGGCCAGCTCGGGCACCAGGGCGGGGTCGACGCCGAGGCGGCGGGCGGCGGCGGCCACCGGCATGCCCGGCTCCAGCGGGTGCCCGGCGCGGTGGTGGCGTTCGGCCTCGGCCAGGTCGTCCGCGTACTCGGCCCAGCGGGCGTCGTCCGTCCACCAGTCGCCGTGGCGGGGGTCGCCCAGCGTCGGCAGGCCCATCGCGGCCAGGTCGGCGCCGCGCCGCAGGCCGCGCCGGAGGTGGCCGGACGTGACGTCGCCCGCCGTGCGCATGCCCGTCAGCTCGGCGGCCCGCGCCCTGGCCGCGCCGCGCCTGGTCAGCGGGGGCGGGTCGACGTCGAGGACGACGAGCCCGGCGGCGATCCGGCGGCGTCCGGTGTCGCGGAGGACGGCCCGGTCGCCGTACCGCAGCGGCAGCGGGCGGTCGAAGCGCAGCCGTCCGTGCGCGGGCCCGAGCGGACGCAGCCGGCACGGCACGGCGGCGGTGCCGATGTGCAGGATCAGCCGTTCCGGGAGCGGCGCGGACGACGTCGCCCGCAGCTCCACGTCGACGGAGTCGGCCATCCGCCAGGCGCCCGGGGTGAGCAGCGGCAGCCCGCGCGGGACGTCGGCGCGGTCGACGCCGCGCAGGTTCAGCGCGACCCGGGCGGTGGCGGTCACCCGGTCGCGCGGCTCGCCCAGCGCCTCGATGCCGCGCACCCGCACCGACCTGCCCTCGGTGTTGAGAAGCTCATCACCGACCTCGACCGTGCCCGCGCCGAGCGTGGCGGTCACGACGGTCCCGGCGCCGCGGATGGAGAACGACCGGTCGGCCCACAGCCGGACGGGCGGGGCCGCGTCCGGCGCGGGCAGGCCCGTGACCAGGTCGGCGATGGCCGCGCGGACGTCGTCGAGCCCGTCCCCGGTGACCGCGCTGACCGCGACGGCGGGCAGGTCGCGCAGCGTGCTCTCGGCCATCCACTCGTGCGCCTCCTCGATCGCCGCCGCCGGGTCGGCCAGGTCGGAGCGGGTGACGACGAGGACGCCGTGGGACACGCCGAGCGCGTCCAGGGCCTCCAGGTGCTCGGCGCTCTGCGGCATCCAGCCCTCGTCGGCGGCGACGACGAACAGCACGGCGGGCACCGGCCCCACCCCGGCGAGCATGTTGGCGACGAACCGCTCGTGCCCGGGGACGTCGACGAACGCGACCTCGCCCGCGCCCGGCAGGTCCGTCCAGGCGAACCCGAGGTCGATGGTGAGCCGCCGCCGGCGCTCCTCGGCGAGCCGGTCGGGCTCCATCCCGGTCAGCGCCTTGACCAGCGTGGACTTGCCGTGGTCGACGTGCCCGGCGGTGGCGATCACGTGCATGTCCTCGTCCTTCCCGGGCCGGGCCCGGTCAGCGGCGCGCGGCGCGCAGGTCGGCCTCGATCCTGGCGGTGGCGTCCAGCAGCAGCGGCAGCAGCTCGCGGCGCATCTTGGCGGCGGGGGTGCGGCTGGACGCGGCGGACACGTTCGCGGCGGCGGCCACCTTGCCCGTCGCGTCGCGGATGGGCGCGGCGATCGACCGGAGGCCGTCCTCCAGCTCCTGGTCGACCAGCGACCAGCCCTGCTTGCGGACGCGGACGATCTCGCGGCGCAGCGCGGCCGGGTCGGTGGTCGTCCGGCCGGTGAGCGGGCGCCGCGCGGCCCTGTCGAGGCGCTCGTCCAGCTCGGCGTCGGGCAGGTCGGCGAGCAGCACCCGGCCCATGGACGTGGCGAAGGCGGGGAAGCGGGTGCCCACGCTGATCGCGACCGTCATGATGCGCGAGGTCGGGATGCGCGCCACGTAGACGATGTCGTCGCCGTCCAGGACCGACACCGACGACGACTCGTGCACCAGCGCCACCAGCGCCTCGAGGTGCGGCTCGGCGACCTCGGGCAGCGACAGCGACGACAGGTAGGCGTAGCCGAGGCGCAGCACGCGGGGCGTCAGCGAGAACCGGCGGCCGTCGCTGCGCACGTAGCCGAGGTCGGCGAGGGTGAGCAGGAACCGGCGCGCGGCGGCGCGGGTGAGGCCGGTGGCGTGCGCGACCTCGCTGAGCGTCAGCGCGGGCGTGGACGCGTCGAACGCCCTGATCACGTTGAGGCCGCGCTCCAGGGACTGGACGAAGTGCGGCCCCCGGACCCCGGCTGCTCCCTTGCTGTCGGGCATCACGTCGCTCGCTGTCATCGGCGTCATCGGCGTCATCGGCTCATCGCCACGTGGTCATTCCGTTCGGATGACAAACTTCTGTTCTTGATCCGCACCGTAGTCCGGCCGCAATGTCAGGTCAATGTACCTGTTGACAACCTCAACACCTGAGCGGAGAATCACTATCCGAACAATTGTTCTTGATACGTACATTTGTACGACCCCAGGCACGACGCGATCGCAGCTCAGGAGAGATGTCGTCATGGCCGGTAAGATCACGGTTCTGCACCCCGAGGGCAACGCGCCCACCGTCGGCGGCAAGTCGCTCGCCCCGCGGCCCGACACCCTGGACGGCAAGACCGTGTTCCTCGTGGACGCGGGCTTCGAGAACTCCGGAGAGCTGATCGACCAGCTCGGCGCCTCGCTCCAGGAGCACCGCCCGGACATCACGACCGTGACCGCCCACCTCTCCACGCCGTTCGACCCGGCGCCCGAGCTGTACGCGCGGATCGCGGCGGAGGGCCACGCCGCGATCCTCGGCGTCGGTCTTTGAAGCGGCTGCGCGCCGGCGGTCGCCGGCCACGCCACGCGGCTCGAGTCCGAGTACCGCGTCCCCACCGTCTCCGTCCACGCCGACGCCTTCGCGCGGCTGGTGGCGTCCACCAGCAGGCTGGCGGGCATTCCCACCCTGCGGCACGCGTTCGTGCCCTCCCCCGTGCCCGGCCGCACCACGGACGAGCTGCGCGGATACGTCGAAGGTGACAACCCCGTCTCCGGCAACCCGTTCGCCAGGGACGTCCTCGACGGGCTGACCAGGCCGCTCGACGAGGCCGACATGGCCGGGGCGACGTTCGTGCAGACCAGGTCCCGGCTGCTGGAACCGGCCACCGAGGACGACCTGCACGCCCTCTTCCTGGACAACGGCTGGACCGACAAGCTGCCGATCGTCCTGCCCACCGAGGAGCGCGTCGCCGCGATGCTCGCGGGCACCAGCCACGCGCCCGGCAAGGTGGTCGGCAGGCTCCGCGCCGCCTCCACCCGCGACTACTGGGAGTTCACCGTCGAGCAGGCCGCGGTGAACGCGGTCATGGCCGGGGCCGCGCCCGAGTACTTCCCGGTCATCCTGGCGCTGCTCGGCAGCGGCTACTCGGCACGGCACAGCAGCATCTCGTCGATGTCGGAGGCCGTCGTCGTCAACGGCCCGATCCGCGACGAGATCGGGATGAACTCCGGCATCGGCGCGCTCGGCCCGTACAGCAGGGCCAACGCCACCATCGGACGCGCCTACGGCATCGGCTCGCAGAACCTGCAAGGCGGCTCCGCGCCCGGGATCAGCTACATGGGGTCGATCGGGAACCCGTTCTCGTTCACCAACCTCACGTTCGCGGAGAACGAGGAGCGCAGCCCCTGGGAGCCGTACCACGTCCAGCACGGCTTCGCCCCCGGTGACAGCACCGCCACCGTGTTCCGCGGCGTCCGGACGATGATCACCGCCCCGAGCGGCATCCGCGACGACTGGCAGGACCACGCCCGGTCGATCTTCAACGCCACCCGCGCGTCCGGCGGCGCGGTGCTGCTGCTCGACCCGCTCGCCGCGCAGAACCTCGTCGAGCACCAGGGGTTCGCCCGCAAGGCGGACCTCATCGAGTGGATCTCCGACACCGGGCGGCTGCCCGCCCGCCGGTGGTGGGCGCAGGGCCTCCAGGAGCTGTTCTTCGGCTACCGCGCCGAGGCGGGCGAGGAGCCCTGGGCGACCTACCGCGCCGCCGCTCCGGACGAGGAGGTCCGCATCAACGTGCCCGAGGACGTCCACGTCATCGTCGTCGGCGGCCGCAGCGCCGCCACCTGGAGCGTCCTCGAAGGCATGGCCAACGGCACCAGGCTCGACCGGTCGCTGTCGGGCCGGACCGTGTCCGTCGACGAGTGGCGCTGATCGCGGAGGGTGTGCGCACCCGTGAGAGGCAACCGGCAAATGGGAGGACCAATGGAAGGCAATCGGCGGAGCGGGCGGGGCAGGAGAAGGCTCGCCTGGGTCGCGGGGGCCTCCGCGGTGATGGTGGCCGCCGCCGGCTGCGGCGGCTCGGACGGCGGCTCCGGCAACGCGTCGCTGCGGATGTACGCGTCCCCGGCCGTGAAGGACGGGCTCGACCCCATCGTCAAGGAGTTCAACGACGCCAACGCCCCGCGCATCAAGATGACGGTGCAGTACGTCCCCGCGCCGAAGATCGGGCCGACCACGACCACCGAGCTGCAGGGCGGCAACCCGCCCGACATCCTCAACATCTCCCCCGGCTCGGGCGGCGGCGCGACCGGGCTGCCGCTCCACAAGCTCGCCAAGGCGCACCGGCTTGAGGACGTCACCAAGAAGCCCTGGGCCAAGGACGTACCCGCGCTGCTGACCCCGACCGTCACCTACGAGGGCAAGGTGTACGCCCTGGTCGTCGGGGTGTCCACGCACTTCATGGACTACACCGTCACCGAGCTGGAGGGCTGGAAGCTGAAGCCGCCCGCCACGTTCGCGGAACTGCTGAAGGTGTGCGGGGAGATCCGCAAGCACGACAAGTACGCGCTGGTCCCGGGCGCCGCGGACCAGGCGGGCAACCGGATGCTGCTCCAGTCGTTCGCGGCCGCCAACGTCTACAGCGACGACCCGAAGTGGGACGAGAAGCGCGCCGCCGGGCAGGTCAAGTTCCAGACGACGCCCGGCTGGCGGCAGACCTTCCAGCAGATCGTCGACATGATCAACGCCGACTGCTACTACCCGGGCGGCGCGGGCCGCACCACCGAGGAGGGCAAGAACCTCCAGATCAAGAGCAACAAGGCCACGATGGGCATCGGGCCGTCGACGGCGTCGTCCTACGTCACCCGGCGCAACCCGGCGCGCAAGTGGGCGGCGCTCCCGGTGCCGGGACGCAAGCAGAGCATCCTGCCGCTGGAGGTCAGCGGGCTGTCGGTGGCGGCCAGGGGCAAGAACGTCGACGAGGCGGTCAAGTTCCTTGACTTCGTCGCGCAGAAACGCGAGCTGTACGCCGAGAAGACCGGCGCCTTCTCCCCCGCGCAGATGCAGCGTGGTGAGCTGCCCGCGTTCCTGAAGCCGCTGGAGCCGCTGGCCAAGCAGGGCCGCTACAGCCTCGGGGCCAGCACGATGTGGCCGTCGGACGCCCCGGCGCAGGCCGCGTACAAGACCATGGCCGGGCTCTACAACAAGACCCGGACCGTCGACGACATCCTCAAGGCGATGGACGAGTCCTGGGAAGCAACCTCCGGCTGACCCGGAACAGCAGTGATCGCCGAGCCTCCGGACGGACGGCTCGGCGATCACTGCTGTTCCCTTTCAGCGCCAGGGGTCGACCGGGACGGTCGTCTCGTAGCGGGCGGCGATCAGCTTGGACGCGTTCGCGGTCCCGCCGCCGATGACCGCGATGTTGATGTCGCCCGCGTCGTAGATCTCGACGGGCTCGTCGCCGGACGCCCGGTACTTCGTGGCGTGCGGCTCCTCCCCCGCCAGCGCCAGCGGACGCAGGATGGCCCGCACCACCCCGTTCGACCAGTACTCGTCGGCGGACATCCGGCCGTTGCGGGCCAGCCACGCGCGGACGTCGTCCTTACCGGGGAACCCGGCCTCGACGAAGTCCTTCGCCGCCGTCGGGTCCATCACCACCAGCGGCGCGAACGCCGGGTCGCAGGCCCGCAGCGCGCCGCGCAGCATCTCCTTCCAGTGCTTGCGGCGCGGTGAGGCGCCCGAGATCGTGTACCAGCCGCCGAGGAAGAGGCTGACCGCGCTCTCGTCCGGACGGAACCCGTGCTGGACGTGCAGCGGCTCCCACGGGCTGTCCTCCTCGTTCTCCGGGAACGTGGCGGTGTAGCCGTAGTTGTTGCCGAGCGTGCCCATGTAGGTCTCGCCCGGCACCGACCCGCCCTGGAGGTTCTGCGACAGCAGCCCGTAGGCCCGGCCGATGGTCGCGTTGGCCCTGCTGTACGGGCCCATCGCGCCCATCCCGGTGTTCATCCCCGCCTCCAGCCTGATCGGGCCGTTGACGATCGAGATCGTCGCCATCGACGTCAGGCTGCTCATCCGCGCGGTGACCCCGCTGGACGCCAGCGCCAGGATGATCGGGAAATGCTCGGGCCCGGCCCCGGCCATCACCGCGTTCACGGCGACCTTCTCGACGGTGAACTCCCACCGCTCCCGGAACTTGGCGGGCGCGAGGCGTCCGACGACCTCGTCCGGGCGGCGGGACGTGCCCGCGAGCATCTCCCCGATCCGCTCCTCGGTCGGCAGGACGATCGGCAGGCCGTCCGTCCAGCGGTTCTCCAGGAACAGGGCGTGCGCGGCGGGCTCGTCGGCGGCCTCGACCAGTTGCTGTCTCGGCCGGTCGTACGAGCTTCCCTTCAGGTCCTCCTCGTCCAGTCGCCCGGCCAGTGCGTCGAGCAGCTCGTCCATGAACGGGCGGCCGCTGACGGCGTCCGTTCCCTTGATGTACTCGGTGAGCTCGGTGGCCGACCGCCCGGAGATCGCGCCCGGAAGGTAGGCCTGCCGCATGCGCGGCATGCCCTTCGTCCGGGCGACGTTGGTGGCGATCCGGTGGAACTGCCGCGAGTGCACGCCGACGGTGGGCACCCCGGAGCGTTCAAGCTCCGCCGCTATCCCGACGACCGTCGGGGCGCAGGTGCTTCAAAGGCCGAGGCCGACGACGGCCGCGTCGCCGGCCGCCTCGATCTCCGCCCGCATCGCCGGGGAGTCCTGCCCGAACGCCTCGGTGGCGACGATCCGCGTCTCCACCTGGGGCCGGTTCTCCTTGAACCAGGCGGCGAGCTGCTCCATGAACACGTCGGTGTTGTCGAACGGCGCGATCACCAGATAGAGGACCTTGCCGTCGAGGGTCTCCAGCCGGGGGGCCAGGGAACGTCCCTCCACCTTGGGCGGGTACCCGCGCGGGTCGTACACGCTGATCGTCATGCGGAGGCTCCTCTCGGCTGCGGGACCGGCCAGGCGCGGCCGGGGTCGGCGAGGTAGCGGTGCGCCGCGACCGCGGCGGTCGCGCCGTCGCCGGCGGCCGCGACGGCCTGCGCCGCCGAGTCGGTCCTGATGTCGCCGACGGCGAACAGGCCGGGCAGGAAGGTGCGCATCGCGCCGTCCGTCGGGACCCGGCCCTCGTCGTCGAGCGCGACCAGGTCGCGCAGGACGTCGGTACGGGGCCGCAGGCCCACGTACACGAACACCCCGGTGACCTTCTCCTCCGCGGTCTCGCCCGTGGCGGTGTCCTTCACCCGGACGCCCGAGACGACCGTGTCGCCGAGGACCTCCTCGACGACGGTGGAGTGCCGCACCTCGATCGAGGCGTGCTCCAGCACGCGGCTTGCGTAAGTGTGCTGCCCGTCGAGGCTCTCGCCCCGGTTCAGCAGCAGCACCCTGCCGACGTGGTTGGTCAGCTCAAGGGCCTCCAGCAGCGCGGAGTCGCCGCCGCCGACGACGGCGACGGTGTTGCCGCGATGCAGCGGCCCGTCGCAGGTCGCGCAGTCGGAGACGCCGTGGCCGCGCAGCTGGGCCTCGCCGGGGACGTCCAGCTCGCGCAGCGCCGACCCGGTGGCGACGATGACGGTCCCCGCGCGGGTCTCGCCTTCGCCGGTCGTGGCCGTCCACGCCCCGTCGGATGGGGCCAGGCCCTTCAGGGTGCTCGTCACGAACTCCACGCCGGCGTCCTGCGCCTGCTCCTGGAGCATCGGGCACAGGTCGAAGCCCGGCACCCCCTCGGGAAAGCCGGGAAAGTCCTCGATCCTGCCGACGCTGAGCAGGTGGCCGCCGCCGATGTCGTCGCCGAGCAGCAGGCCCGTCCGGCGGCCCGCGCGGGCGGCGAACAGCCCGGCGGTCAGCCCGGCGATCCCGCCGCCCGCGACCAGGATCTCGAATCCGTCACTCGTCATCTGATCGCCTCACCGGTCTCGGGGTCGAAGAAGTGCAGGTCGGCCGGGTTCACCGGGATGTCGACGGTCTCCAGCGGCTTCACCGTGGACGACGGCGAGAACCGCGCGTAGATGACGGCCGTGCCCGGCGTGGAAGGCCCGCTCTCCTGATCGCCCTCGGGACGGCGGAGGTTCTCCAGCTCGGGGTCGGCGGCCACCGGCTCGCCTGGCACCTCGACCTGGACCAGCCGCTCGTGCCCGAGCATCTCCACGACCGTGACCTCTCCGCGGAGGCGTCCGGCGGCGGAGTCGTCCGTGTGCCGGGCGTGCGCGGGCGCGTCGGTGAGCTTCTCCGGACGGATCCCCACCACGACCTGCGAGCCGACGAAGCGCTCCAGCGCCCCGTGCAGTTCCTTCGGCGCCGGTATCCGCTGCTCGCCCACGACGCAGCGCAGGTCGTCCGGGCCGTCGGCGACCAGCGGGCAGCTCAGCAGGTTCATGCCGGGCGAGCCGATGAACGTCGCGACGAACATGTTGCTCGGCCGGTCGTACACCAGCTCAGGGGTGCCCTCCTGCTGGAGCAGGCCGTTGCGCATGACGGCGATGCGGGTGCCCATCGTCATGGCCTCGACCTGGTCGTGGGTCACGTACACGGTCGTGACGCCGAGCGTCCGCTGGACGGTCGACAGCTCGGCCCGCATCTGCATGCGGAGTTTTGCGTCCAGGTTGGACAGGGGCTCGTCCAGCAGGAACGCCTGCGGCTTGCGGACGATCGCCCGTCCCATCGCGACCCGCTGCCGCTGCCCGCCCGACAGCGCGCGCGGCTTGCGCTTCAGCAGCTCGCCGAGGCCGAGGAGCCGCGCGGCCTCCTCCACCCGCTCCTTGATCTCCTGCTTGCGCTTCCCCTCGCATTGCAGCGGGAACGCGATGTTGTCGTACACGGTCATGTGCGGGTAGAGGGCGTAGTTCTGGAACACCATGGCGATGTCGCGCTTGCGGGGCTCCACCCGGTTCACGACCGTCCCGCCGATGCTGATCTCGCCCTCCTCGATCGTCTCCAGCCCGGCGATCATCCGCAGCGCGGTGGTCTTGCCGCAGCCGGACGGGCCGACGAAGATCATGAACTCGCCGTCGGCGATCTCCAGATTGAGGTCGCGGAGCGCCCGGGTACCGCCCGGGTACACCTTGCCGAGCCCGCGAATGTCGATAGTTCCCATAATCAGCCTCGAATTCCGCCGGCCAGGCCCCGGACGAATTGCCGCTGCGCGACGATGAAGACGCAGAGCATGGGGAGAATGGCGATGGTCGCCCCCGCGAACACAAGGTTCCACTGGGTGTAGTTCTCATTGACGAACGAATTCAGCGCGATCGGCAACGTCCCGATCGAGCTGCCGCTCATGAAGATGAGCGCGAGGAAGAAGTCGTTCCACACGATCAGCCCGGACAGCATCGCCACCGTCGTGGTGATCGGTCTCAGCAGCGGGATGACCACCTTGAAGAACGTGCGGAGCATCCCGGCGCCGTCGACCTGCGCCGCCTCCTCGTACTCGGTGGGCAGTGCCCTGATGAAGCCCACGTACAGGAACACCGCGAACGGCAGGATGCCCGCCGTGTGCAGGATGATGATCCCGTGGTAGGTCGCCAGCAGCCCGGCGCTGCGCATGACCACGTAGATCGGCACCAGGCCGAGCGTCGCCGGCATGATGAACCCGACGACGAACAGCACGTAGAGGCCGTTGCTCATCTTGGACGTCCGCCTGGCGATCACGTACGCCGTCAGCGACGACACCAGGACCAGGCAGACCACGCTCCCCACAGTGATGATCACGGTGTTGAGGAACGCGCGGCCCATGCCGCCCGTCGTGCCGCCGCTGGACCACGCGTCGGCGAAGTTGCCCCAGTTCGGGTCCGCCAGCGGCGGTTTCAGGGGCTCCAGCGTGAGCTGCTGGTCGGTCTTGAGCGAGATGGCGATCAGGAAGTACAGCGGCATCGCGAACAGCATCGCCGCCAGAACCATCACGACCTCGCGGACGAAAGACCGCGACGTGTACCGGAAGGCACCCATTTACAACCGCCTTTCCCGGCTTCGCTGATACATCATGTTGGCGATTCCCAGAACCGAGATCAGCACGGTCATCACCATCGCGATGGAGGCGCCGAACCCGAATCTCCCCTCGACGAACGTCTGCTGGTACACCTGCGTCGCCAGGGTCTCGGTCGAATAGACGGGCCCGCCGTTCGTCAGCGCGAACACCTGGTCGAAGACCCGCAGCCCGGAGATCAGCATCAGCGTGGACACGATCGTGAACGCGGGCGCCAGCAGCGGCAGCGTGATCCGGCGCAGCCGCATCCACAGCCGCGCGCCGTCGATGACGGCCGCCTCCTCCAGCTCGTCCGCGACGCCCTGCAGCCCGGCCAGATAGATGATCATCGCCTGGCCGGCGTGCTGCCAGACCATGACGACCAGCACGCACCAGATCGCCGTCGACGGGTCGCCCAGCCACTCGTGGCGCAGGCCGCCGAGACCGATCCCGCCGAGCATCCGGTTGATCGCGCCGTCGTAGGTGAACATGTACTGCCAGATGTACGACACGGCCAGCGGGCTGAGCACGGCGGGCGCGAAGAACACCATCCGGAGGAAGTTGCGGGACTTCAGCGTCCGGTTCAGTGCGAGGGCCAGCACCAGGCCCACCACGTTGACGAGGACGAGGTAGGACCCGGCCAGCACGAACGTGTGGAGCAGCGCGCCGCGCTGGACCTCCGAGTCCATGATCTCGCGGAAGTTGTCCCAGCCGACGAACTTCGCGGTGTTGAACCCGTCCCAGTCGGTGAACGCGTACACGCCGCCCGACAGCGGCGCGATGAAGTGCATCCCGATCAGGAGGGCGATCCCCAGCATCGCCAGCGTCCAGGGCGGCTTGCGCGCGCCGCCCGCGGGCCGGTCGTCCCGGCGGCGCCGCCACCACGAGGCCGCCCGGCCGGCCGACGAGCCGGGCCCCTTCTCACTGCCCGGACCGTCGGCGACCACCAGGGGCGGCAGCGCCGACGTGTCCGCGTCCTTCTTCGTGGTCCTTTCCGTCATTTGCCGTTGTCCCAAGCCTGGTCCATGGCCTTCAGGATGTCGTCGACGGTGCGGGTGTTGTTGTGCAGGCCGGTCATGTACTTGTAGGCGACCTGGGCGGGGGCCTCACTCGGCCACATGGTGCTCGCGGCGAGGCTGAACCTGTTCTGCTTGGCCAGCGGCTCCAGCGGCTTGAGGAAGTCGGGCAGCTCGCCCTTCGCCATCATCGCCGGGGAGAACGCGCCGCTGTTCTTGGAGTAGACGTCGCGGTGCGCGGCCAGGTAGTCGAGGAACTCGATGGACTCGCCCACGTGCTTGGCGCGCTTGGCCACCGAGATCCCGGCGACCTCCAGCGGCAGGTTCGGGGTGGAGGTGTCCCCGGCGGGCACCGCGGCCGCCGCCCACTTGCGGTCCGGGTTGGCCTTGGACAGGTACGCAGCGGCGATCGACGGGCCGATGCCCATCGTCGTCTTGCCCGAGGCGCCGAGCTTGCGCGCCTCCTCCGTGGTGCGCCCGGCCGACCCCGGGTAGTAGCAGTCGTGCGTCACCAGGTCCTGGACCTGCTGGAACGTCTTCTTCCAGCCGGGGGACGTCTGGAACTTCACCTGCCCTGCGGCCCGCTTCTTGTCCCAGTCGGGCTCCAGGGCGTAGACGTTCGCGGCGCTGAACACCTGCATCCGCATCCGGTTGCCCGCCATGTCGGCGGCGCCGGACGCCATCGCGTACATGCCCTTCGTCTTGATCATGGCGCACATGTCCAGCAGCTCTTTGAACGACTTCGGCGGCTTGACCTTCCACTTGTCGAAGTCGGTGGTCGTGTAGTTCAGGAACTGCGTGGACACGCCGAGGATCAGGCTGTAGCTCTTCCCGTCGTACTGCGCCGTCGGCTTGAGCAGCTCCGGCAGGTCGTTCGCCCACGGCCGGGCGCTCAGGTCGGCCAGCCGGTTCGCCTCGGCCAGCCGGTGCACCGACAGGCCGTTCGAGCCGCCGCCGGAGCCTGGGCTGGCCATGATGAGGTCCGGCGGGTTGCCGGCCTGCATCATCGTGGTGGTGACCTGGCCGACCTTGGCGGACGGGATGTACTCCGCCTTGATCTTGATCTTCGACTGGCTCTTGTGGAAGCCGTCGATGAGCACCGAGAAGGCGGGTTCGGTGGTGGTCGTCGAGTACATCCGCAGGGTCACCGTGCCGCCGGACGAGCCGCCGTCGCCGCCCCCGCAGGCGGTGGCCGCCAGGAGCAGCGCTCCGGCACCGGCGCCGGCCTTCCAGCCGAGTCGTGTTCTTCGGTGGTGTCTCATCTTTCCTTCACCTTCCGTGCGGGGGTGGGCGCCGGTCGTTCAGGGGGTCGGTCGGGTGGTCACCGCCAGGGGTCGATCGCCAGGGTGCGGCCGGAGAGGGCGCTGCCGAAGCGGCGGTTGGCCCACCCCTCGAACACGCTCCACACCGCCACGGTCCGGCCGCCGGCCACGACGACGTGGACGTCGTCGGGCTCGTTGACCGGGATCAGCTCGTCGGGCCCGGCCTTGAGGTACGTCGCCCAGGGCTCGACGCCGTCACGCGCGCGGTTGCCGTAGAAGATGTCCTGGAGCGACTGCCCCCACCAGCGCCGCGCCGGGATCCGCGCGTTGGCCGCGATCCACTCGATGAGCGCCTTCTTCTCCGTGAAGCCCTCGCGCTCGACCAGGTTCTTCGCGGCCAGCGGGTCGGCGAGCAGCACCGCGCCGCCGCCCGCCCGCAGCGAGCTGAACAGCACGGACGCGCGCTCCCTCCAGTCCTCCCTGACCCCGCTCGGCGCGGTGATCATCGACCGGACGGGCGCGAAGATCGTCACCGCGCTCTGGCCTGGCTCGAACCCGTACTGGACGTGGTACGGCTCCCACGGGCTGTTCTCCTCGTCCTCGGCGAACGCGATGCTGGTCAGCGAGAAGGGGCTGCCGATCGTCCCGACGTAGCTGACGCCCGGCACCGAGCCGCCCTGCAGGTTCTGCGACCCCAGGCCGAACGTCCTGCCGATCGTGGAGTTGGCGTGGTTGTACGGGCCGATCGCGCCGATCCCCGAGTTCATCCCGAGCTCGTGCCGGACGGGCCCGTTCACCATGACCATCTGGCCGATCGACGAGATGCTGCTGTGCCGCGCCGTGTAGCCGCTGGCCAGCAGCGCGAGGATGACCGGGAAGTACTCCGGCCGCGCGCCGGCCATGACGGCGTTCACCGCGGCCTGCTCGACGGTGAAGGACCAGAAGTCGCGCGACGTCGCCGCCCGGATCTTCCCGACGACCTCGTCGGGGGCGTGGCTCGTCCCGGCGAGCATGGCCGCCACCCGCTCCTCGGTCGGCAGCACCACGGGGAGCGAGTCGGTCCAGCCGTTCTGCTCGAAGAGGCGCTGCAGATTGTCCTCGGTGTCGGGCTCGATGAGCCGCTCCCGGGTGCGCTCGAAGGCGACGCCGTCCATGTCCTGCTCGCTGAGCGGCCTGGTCAGGCCGTCGATCAGCGCGCCGAGCACCCGCTCGCCCGACAGCGGGTCGGGGCCCTCGATGTAGGCGCGCAGCTCGGCCGAGGTGCGGCCGGGCACGGGCGCGGGCACGAACGTGTGCCGCAGGCCGGGGACGCCCGCCAGCCTGCTGGTCGAGGTGACCAGCCGGGCGAACGACTCGGCGTGGACGCACACGGTGGGAACGCGGTACTCGGATTCGAGGCGCGTGGCGTGGCCGGCGACCGCCGGCGCGCACGTGCTTCAGAGGCCGACGCCGAGGACGGCGGCCGAGCCCTCGTTCCTGATCCGCTCGTACACGTCGGGGACGGGGTCGAACGGCGTCCGCAGGTGCACGATCTCCGTCCTCACCCTGGGCCGGCTCTCGCGTAGCGCCGCCTGGAGCTGGTCCATGAAGTCGCCGGAGTTCTCGAACCCGACGTCGACGAGGAAGACGGTCCCGCCGTCGAGGCCGGTCGGCCTGGGGGCGAGGGACTTCCCGTCCACCTTGGGCGCGCTGCCCTCGGGGTTGAGAACCGTGATCTTGCGGCTCATCTGAGCTCCTCCGTCCGGAGTCTGCTGTCAGTGGCTCTGCCGTGTGCGTGGGGGCTGGTGCGTGGGGGCTGGTGCGGGATTGCGGGGCGGTGGCGGAGGCGGACGGGAATCGAACCCGCCAGGCCCGGTGGTCCGGGCCTCTACGGTTTTGAAGACCGAGCCGGTCACCAGACCGGATTCGCCTCCCAGGCGCTGCTCAACGACTTCGGCTCTCGACGACTTCGTTTCGTGGACCCAGGATCATATACGAAATCGTCCATGTCAATAGAAAATAGAGTATGCCGGACGTTGACTTGGTGACCTGGGTGGACCTATGTTCTTGCTGAGCACATTCGTACGCATGACGAACAATCGGAAGACATATCGCGACGGCCCCCGCCGGCCGTGGATCGTCACCGCCGTGCTGCTCTTCGGCACCTACGCGGTGGCGATGAACCTCACCGTCCTCGGCATCGCGCTGCCGCCGATCGCGAGCGATCTCGGGGCGGGCGCCCGGATCAGCACCGACTGGGTGATCGGCGCCTACTTCGTGGCGATCGTCGTCGTCCAGCCCGCGGTGGGCGGGCTCGGCGACCGGTGGGGACGGCGCCGCGTCTACAACCTGTCGATCGCCGCGTTCGCGGCCGGCTCCGTCCTCTGCACGGCCGCGCCGACCATGACGCTGCTGATCGGCGGACGGATCGTGCAGGGCCTCGGCGGCGGCGCGATCATGCCGCTCGCCACGGCGATGGTGTACGAGATGTTCCCGCCGCGCCGCCGGGGCCTCGCGCTCGGCGTCTGGGGCATCGCGATGATGGCGGCGCCCGCGCTCGGCCCGCCGGTCGGCGGCTGGGTCGTCACCGCCGCGAGCTGGCGCTGGATCTTCCTGCTGCTGACCGCCGTGTCCGTCGTCGGGCTGGTGCTCGGCCTCGCCCTGCTGCACGACACGGGCCGCCGCGGCGCGGGGGCGGGAGCGCGGCGTCCGCTCGACTGGGGCGGCTGGGCCCTCGCCTCGGCCGGCGTGATCACGCTGGTGCTGGTGTCCCGGCACGTGCCCGAGCACGGCCTGACCGGAACCGGCCTGGTGACGGCGGTCGCCGCGGTGGCGGCCCTCGCGGTCCTGGTGCGCCGGTCGCTGCGCCGTCCCGACCCGCTGATCGACTTCCGCATGTTCGCGTACCCGATCTTCACCGCGTCGATGATCGTGATCTTCATCAACGCGCTCGCGCAGTACGCCAGGCTGACCTACCTCCCCGTCGAGTTCCAGGTCATCCGGGACATGACGGCGCGGGACGTCGGCCTGCTGCTGTCCCCCGCCGCGATCGCGGTGGCCGTGACGATGCCGCTCGGCGGCTGGCTCGCCGACCGGATCGGCTCCCGCGTGCCCGTCCTGATCGGCATGGTCGGGATGGCCGTCCCGACCTACGCCCTGGCGCGGCTGAACCCGGACACCTCGGTGAGCTGGATCCTGGCCGTGCTGATCGTCCAGGGCCTCGGGATGGGGATCTCGATGATGCCGACCACGGTCGCGGCGATGAACGTCCTGCCGGGCAGGTTCGTCGCGCAGGCGTCGTCGCTGACGGCCCTCAACCGGCAGATCTCCGGCGCCGTCGGGACCGCGTTCCTCGCCGCGCTGCTGGTCGCCGCGCTCGGCTCGGTCTCCCCCGAGGGCCCGCTCACGGCCGCCGAGATCACCAGGGCGCAGGACGCCTACAACCACATCTTCCTCGCCACGACCTGCGCCCTCGCCGCCGCCGTCGTGCCCGCGCTCTTCCTGCCCGGCCGCCGCCGCATGCGCGGGCTCCAGGACGAGCGGGCGGCCGAGCACGAGGAGAGCCTGGACGCGCCGGCCGGCTGATCGTCCAGCGGCGGCACGGCGGCTAGCTGATCGCCCAGAGCAGCGCGCCGGCGAGCAGCCCGCACCCGGCCACCGAGCCCGCCATCGCGAGCGTGACCCGCCAGGACAGCGCGCGCCCCACCATGACGATCGACACCAGGCTCAGCGCGGGCAGCGCGATCAGCAGCGCGCCGGCGGCGCCCGCGCCGACGCCGAGCAGCGTGAGCCCCTGCACGATCGGGATCTCGCCGGCGGTCGGGATCACCACCAGGGTCCCGACCACGGCGGCGAGGACGACGGCCAGCACGCCCCACCCGGCGGCCGACCCGTCCAGCGGGAACAGCCAGCCGCGGAACGCGCCGAGCGCGAACACCACGACCAGGTACTCGGGCACGAGCGTCACCGACATCCGCAGCAGCGCGCGGCCGAACCGGCGCGGCGCGTCGCGCAGCGCGACGTCGCCCGCCTCCTCGTCCGCGGCGTCCGGGACCGGGACGTCGGCGTCTCGCGGCGCGAGCCTGCTCACCAGCGCGGTCACCACGAACACCAGCAGCGCGCCGACGACCAGGCGGGTGAACGTCCACTGCCACGGCGCGACGAACGCGAGGAAGACGATGACGGCCGGGTTGAGCGTCGGGTTGCCCACCCAGTAGGCCAGCGCCGCCGGGGTGGACGCCCCGCGCCGCCGCAGCGCGGTGACCACCGGCGCGGTGCAGCACGTGCACATCATGCTCGGCAGCGACAGCAGCCCGCCGACGAGCGAGTCGCGGTACGGGCCGCGTCCCCTGCCGAGCAGGCGCAGCAGCCACCGGCGGGTGACCAGCGCCTCCACGGCCGCCGCGACGACCAGGCCGACGACCACCGCCTTCCACACCGACTCGAAGTAGGACGTCGTGAAGTCCCAGCCGCCGGACAGCGAAGGACCCGTGCCCGCGTCCCCGGCCTTGTCGAGGATGGAGCCGCCCGACCACTCGGGCGTGTCGATCAGCCCGCCGACCTTCTCGGTGTACGGCAGCCACTTCGCCCACAGCAGGCCCACCGCGGCGACCGCGCCGAAGAGCGCGAGCGCCGCCCAGGGGTTCCACCGTCCCGGAACCCGTACCGCGTTCTGACCGGCCAACTGGCACCTCCACACAGGGGGAATGTTCGTATGACGCACGCTTGAACGGATGAAGAACCGCGACTAACCGTCGAAGAAGGCGTAGGCGGCGCAGGTCAGCGGACGGTCAGGCTGTGGTCGCGGGCCGCGACCAGCTCCCCCACGATCGGCGCGCCCGGCACCTCCCCGGCCACCAGCAGCCCGCCGGACGTCTGCGCGTCGGCCAGCAGCAGCCGGGTGTGCTCGTCCGCCGAGCCGAAGTCGGTGTGCGGCGCGACCCAGTCGAGGTTGCGCCTGGTGCCCCCGCTGACGTAGCCGGCGCGCACCGCCTCCCGCGCTCCGTCGATGTACGGCACGGCGGCGGCGTCGATCACCGCGGAGACGCCCGACGCGCGTGCCAGCTTGTGCAGGTGCCCGAGCAGGCCGAACCCGGTCACGTCGGTCGCGCAGGTGGCCCGCGCCTTCAGGGCCGCGGTGGCGGCGTCCCGGTTCAGCTCCGTCATGACGGCGATCGCCTGCTCGAACACCTCACCGGTGGCCTTGTGCCGGTTGTTCAGCACCCCGAGCCCGAGCGGCTTGGTGAGCGACAGCGGCGTCCCCGCCCGTCCGCGGTCGTTGCGCAGCAGCCGTCCCGCCTCCGCGATGCCCGTCACGGCCATGCCGTACTTGGGTTCGAGGTCGTCCACGCTGTGGCCGCCGCCGAGATGGCACTCGGCGAGGACGGCGACGTCCCGGCCGCCGCGCAGCACCTCGCGCGCCAGCTCGAACGGCAGCACCTCGCGCGGCCAGGCCAGCAGGTTCACCGCGACGAGCGGGCGGCCGCCCATCGCGTACACGTCCGAGAGCGCGTTGGCGGCGGCGATCCGCCCCCAGTCGTACGGGTCGTCGACGACGGGGGTGAAGAAGTCCGCCGTCGCCACGATCGCCGTGTCGCCCGAGATCCGGACGACGGCGGCGTCGTCCCCGGAGTCGAGCCCGACGAGCAGGTCCCCGTCCCCGTTCCCGTCCTCGTCGGCGCCGCCGGCGGCGCCGAGCCCGGCGACCACCTCTTCGAGTTCTCCCGGGGGGATCTTGCAGGCGCAACCGCCGCCGTGCGCGTACTGGGTGAGCCGCCGTCCGAGCCGCATCGTCCCGCCCCCTACATCGTCTGCAGGAAATATTCGATACAATCCTGTATAGGATACTACGGCTTGCGGGCGGCGGCCGCGTACATGTTGGTGGCCGTGTCCGGGAGGGGCTCGTCGCCGGGCTCGGGGTGCCAGCGGGGCATCGGGACGACGCCCGGGTCGAGGAGCTCCAGACCGCCGAGAAGGCGCTCCACCTCGGCGCGGTCGCGCAGGTACATGGGGATGCCGCTGCGCGTGTACGAGCGGGCGAGGTCCCGCGACTCGGGGGCCAGGTCGCCGGTGGGGACGGTGAGGGCGACGTGGCTGCCGGGGGCGAGCGGGGCGACGAGCGCGTCCATCAGGTGCTGGGCGTCCTCGACGAACTGGAGCATCGCGATCACGGTGAGGGCGACCGGCCGGGACAGGTCGAGGGTCTCGTGGAGCGCGGGATCGCCGAAGAGCGCGTCCGGGGACCGCATGTCGGCCTGCACGTAGGCGGTGCGCCCCTCGGGCGTGCTCGTCAGCAGCGCACGCGCATGGGCGAGGACGACCGGGTCGTTGTCGACATAGACGATCCGCGCCTCGGGCGCCGTCTCCTGGACGACCTCGTGCAGGTTGGGCGAGGCCGGGATGCCGGCGCCGACGTCCAGGAACTGCCGGATCCCGAGGCCGGCGAAGTAGCGGGCCATCCGCCGCATGCAGGCGCGGTTGGCGAGCATCGACGTGCGCAGCCCAGGCCAGCCTTCCAGCGCCTTCGTCGCCGTCTCGCGGTCGGCGGCGAAGTTGGTCGTGCCGCCCACGATGTAGTTGTAGACCCGGGCGGAATGCGGCCGGTCGGTCTCCAGGTCGGTCTCGCCGAGGTGGTCGGGCTGCTCCTGCTGGGCGTCCGGCATGTGCGGGTCCTGCCTTCGCTCGCGGCTGTCCGGTCCAGCGTAGGGCGGGCGGCACCCAGTGCGGCGGCCCGGCGCGAGCGCCGGGCCGCCAGGGTGGTGTCCGTCAGGACGAGCCGATGTCAGGACGAGACGTGTCAGGACGAGACGGCGCACTGGCCGCGGTCGGCGCGGCGCGGTCCGTCGGCCGTCGGGCGGATGTCGAAGTCGAAGATCTCGGTGGGCAGGTAGAGCGAGCAGCAGGCGTTCGGGATGTCGACCACGCCGCTGACGCGTCCCTCGATCGGAGCGGCGCCGAGCAGCAGGTACGCCTGCTCGCCGCTGTAGCCGAACGTCTTGAGGTACTCGATGGCGTTCAGGCAGGCGTTGCGGTACGCGACGGTGGCGTCGTTGTAGTAGTTGGTGTTGGTGGCGTGGTCGACGGAGATGCCGATGAACGACACGAACTCGGAGTAGCGCGGTTCCACGTTTCCGGGCATGAAGATCGGGTTGGTGGTCACGCCGTACTTCGCCATGCCGCCCTTGATGAGGTCGACGTGGAAGTCGATGAAGCCGCCCATCTCGATGGCGCCGCAGAAGGTGATCTCCCCGTCGCCCTGGCTGAAGTGCAGGTCGCCGCCGGACAGCATGGCGCCGGCCACGTGCACCGGGTAGAAGACGCGCGCACCGCGGGTGAAGTTCTTGATGTCGTGGTTGCCGCCGTTCTCGCGCGGCGGGACGGTGCGGGCCCCCTCGGCGCCGACCCTGGCCAGGGCGTCGCCGGTGAGCGTGCCGGCGAGCGTCCCGTCCGGGAGCGGCGGCAGCGCGAGCGGCGGCACCCGGGTCGGGTCGGTGTCGATGAGCGCCTGCTCGCGGGTGTTCCAGCGCGCCAGCAGCTCCGCGGACGGGGCCGTCCCGAACAGCCCGGGGTGGGTGATGCCGGTGAACCGGACGCCCGGGATGTGCCGCGAGGTGGCCTGCTGGCCGTGGAAGTCCCAGATGGCCTTGTAGGCGTCCGGGTAGTGGTCGGTGAGGAAGCCGCCGCCGTTCTGCTTGGCGAAGATGCCGGTGTAGCCCCAGCCCTGCCCGGGCTTCGGCCCGGTCTCCTGCGGGACGGGCCCGATGTCGAGGATGTCGACGACGAGGAGGTCGCCCGGCTCGGCGCCCTCGACGGCGATGGGGCCGCTCAGCATGTGGCAGGGCGCGAGGTTGACGTCGCGCACGTCGTTCGCGGAGTCGTTGTTGCCGATCTGGCCGTCGGTCCACTCCCGGCATTCCACGCGGAACTCCGCCCCTGGACGGACGGTCGCCGCCGCGGGGATGTCCGGGTGCCACCGGTTGTGGCCGGGAACGTTCTGGTCGCCCATCGACCTGGCCTGGTCGACGCTGAAGACGACTTCTGGCATGAGTGCCCTCCCAGAGTTGTTGCGTTGAACTGTTTGCGGTGTGCGGTCGCGACTGGCGGGTCAGGGGCCGGTGGCCGGTTCGGCGGGCGCACCGGTGCCCGTGCCCGTCCGGCGGGTGAGCGGCCACAGCCCGACGACGATGACGACGACGCAGACGGCCCAGATCACGGCGTACTTGCCCGCGGACGAGTAGTTGTCGGTGATCAGCAGGAACGCGGGCAGCGTCGTCGTGCCCAGCGCGTTCGCGAGGGTCACCCATCCGGTGTAGTCGTTCAGCTCCGCCCGCTTGAGCCCGAGGAGGAGGAAGAACAGGAACCACAGGAACGCCCACGAGAGCCAGATGACCCCGAACGGGTAGTCCTCGACGTCGAAGAAGTTCACCGCCGAGAAGACGACCGCGGAGAAGGCGACGAACAGCGAGAACCAGCCGACGCCCGTGCTGTCGAGGTTGGCCAGGGTGCCGATGCCGACGTAGAGGTAGGTGAAGCCGAACAGGTAGATGCCGGCCGCGGCGCTGATCGCCGCCGTGTCGGTGCCCGCCTGGACGAGCAGGATCGTCGGGAACACGACCTGCATCGCGCCCACGAACAGGTTCATGATGGCGGCGGCTCGCGGGTCGACGCGTCCGAGGATCATCACCGCGTTGATGAAGAGGACGGCGCCGACGTAGAGCAGACCTACGCTTGCCATGAGATCCCCCTAGGGCCGCGGTAGCAGTGCGTGGCGCGGATCGGACGGCGGCTTGGGACCGCGGCGCTCCGGCGCCGGCGTCCGCACCACCCGGGGCTCGTGCCGGCTGGCCTCCTGGGCGTCCAGCGCCCGCGTGATCGGGGCGCCCGGACGGGTGAGCGACGGTGCGGTGAACACGCGGCGGGCGGTGCCGTCGCATTCGGTGCAGCGCCGCTCGGGACCTGCCCCGCCCATCGGGAGCGCGAGATCGAACGGGCCGCAGCGCGCGCAGCGGTACTGATACGTCACCATGACGGGCCTCCCGGCTGCCCCTATGTGATGCTTACTTTCTGAAGAAAGTATTTCTTCCGGAAGCATCCGTCAATGAGGTGATGTGGGTCTTCCCGATTCGTGGGCGGCAAACCCCGGTCGGGAGACGAATCGGCACCGCGGCCGCGGCCGGGGTCGCGGAGCGCGGGCCGGAGCCGTGCGGTGACGTCCTGCTAAGGGGCGGCAACGACCGCCGGGGGCGTAGTTCACGCTCGGCCGCCGCGCGCGGGTCGCGCCTCCCTGCAGCCGCTCGGGGCGGCGCGTTCCGATGCCGTGCGACAGGCCCGTTTGGGTGGCTAAGTACTGTCGCTAGAAACATTTTCGAGAAGTGCGGTGCCCCGGGCCGCCAGGTTCGGCGGGCCCGGGGCACCGTTCCGGAACGGGTCAGCCGATCGGGGTCGGCATGATCGGCAAGGTGATCGAGGACGGGTGCTCGGCGTCGTGCAGGACCGTCTGCGAGGCGACCCTCGTCCGCATGTCGGTGCCGAACGTGTGCCCGGTGTTCGGGTTGCGGTCGAACATCGGGAAGTTGCTGCTGGAGACCTCAAGGCGGATGCGGTGGCCCGCCTTGAACACGTTGCTGGTCGGCCAGAGCTTGATCGTGTACTTGTAGACCTTCCCCGGGCGGATCAGCGACGGGCGTTCCAGGGACACCCGGTACCGCGCCCGCTGGATCCCGTCCCGGATCAGCATCGAGCTGCCGTCCGGGTGGACGTCGGTGAGCTTCGCCGTCCAGTCGGTGTCGCGCGCCGAGGACGAGGCGTACAGCGTCACCGAAATCGGGCCGGTGACCTCGGTGTCCTTGGCCAGCGGCGGCGTGCTGTAGACGAGGACGTCCCGCCGCTGCTCGACGACCCGCTGGTCCTGCGGCCCGCCGGGCACCGAGCTCTGGAACCGTCCGCCGAAGCTCGGCACCGGGTTCTCCGGGTCGTACCGGTAGCGGTCCGCCTCCTCCTTGCCGGGCTGGACGGTGCTGAGTGCGCCGCCGCCCGTCAGCGTGTTCGCGTCACCCTTGCTGTGCAGGTAGTACGTGGTGTTCTGGGTGCCGGGGATCGGCCAGGAGCCAGCTGTGCGCCACTTGTTCGCGCCCATCACGAAGATCTTCACGGCCGGGTCCGTGTCGGTGCCGTTGCGCTCGCCCTTGAGCCAGCGGTCGAACCAGCGGAGCTGCACCTCGTTGATCGCGACGACCGCGTCCGGGCCGAAGTCGAGCGCGCCCGTCCGGCGGCCGGAGCCGCCGTGCGACCACGGCCCGATCAGCATCTTCGCGCCCTCGCGGGCCGTCCGCGACCCGCCCTCGGCGCGCATTCCGGCGAAGTTCTCGACCGTCCCGTTGAGGAAGATGTCGTACCAGCCGCCGTAGTTCAGCGCGGGAACGGTGATCTGCGGATACCGCTCGCGGGTGCTCCACCGCTTCCAGTAGGCGTCGTTGCTCGGGTGCTCGACCCAGTCGTAGTAGTACGGCGCGACGCGCTCGTCCTTCGGGTACAGCGGCGGCCACTTCTTCAGCGGCAGCGACCAGTACCACTTCCGGAACAGGTCACGGGACGCCTGGCTCATCTCCGCGCTCAGCCTCTCACCGTCGGGCAGGCGGTCGACCGAGCTGTTGGCCAGGGAGAACAGCGGCCAGTCCTGGGTGAACGACTGGTACATCGCGCCGCCCTCGTACGTCCAGCCGTCGTAGATGTCGGACGACGTGAACGCCGGGATCATCGTGACCAGGTGCGGCGGCTTGAGGGCGGCGGGCAGCCACTGCGTCAGCCCGGGATAGGAGAAGCCGTACATGCCGACCTTGCCGTTCGAGCCCGGCAGCTTCGCGGCCCACTCGATGGTGTCGTAGCCGTCGGTGGCCTCGTGCCGGTACGGGTAGAAGGCGCCGTCCGACTTGTACTGTCCGCGGACGTCCTGCGAGACGACCATGTAGCAGTTCTGGGCGTAGAAGTCGGGGTCGGCGTAGAAGATGTTCTCGGCGCGGTCCTTGTTGTAGGGCAGCCGGATCAGGAGGACGGGGGAGCTCTCCTTGCCCTTCGGGGTGAACACGTTGGAGCGCAGGACTGTGCCGTCGCGCATCGTGGTGGGGACGTCCCGCTGGACGGTGAACTCGCACTTCTCGCCCGCCGCCCCCGCGCGGTCGGCGGCGCTGGCGCCGGGCGCGGCCGCCGCGCCGGCCAGCAGCACGACCGCCGCCCCCAGCGACAGCCTCCGGCCCCGGCCCGCTCCGCCCACCCTGGTCATTCGCCGTCTGGTTCGCATCGACGCATCCCTTCCGGATCGACATTCGACGTCGTCGGGCGGAGCATCACATGATCACAAGTGGTGGTCAGGAGGGGGCGGCGGCCGCTGCGCCGAACAGCCCGCCCCGCGCGTCGAGCACCGGGGGCGGGTGCGCCCAACGGTCCGGAAAACACGATGATCAGTCCGTTTTGCGGAGATTGTCCGTAATCTTGCGAGACCGCCGGGGGCGGGGTGAAAACTTCGGGCCCGAACGACCGCCGGTCGCAGAGATCCGACCGCTCACCGATCCGCCACGCCGGTCGCCGCTCGATCGTGGCCACTGACCGAACACGCCGGGACCAGGCTCTATCCGGCTTCAGAACGCCATCTTAATCTTCGGATCACCCGCGATCATGGTGCGCGCGCACCACATCCGGCACGAGTCAAGGCGCCACCGCCGTCGCCGGCCCCAGAGACAGATCCGCAACCCCTTCGCCTACGCCGCCCGCCTGGACGAGAGCCCCGGCGCCTCGCCGGTTCCACGACGGTGCGGCCGTTTCCCCGCGCCCCATTCCCCGCGCCCCTATTCCCCCTGCGAACCTGTTTCCCCGCGAACCTGTTTTCCGCGATCCCTGTTTTTTCGCGACCCTGTTTTCCCGCGATCATGGCGCCTTCCGTTCTCCGGGGGGCGCCGTCCATTCCCCCGCGCGAGAGAGAAGGTCGGCATGGAGCCGAAGAAACTCCGATGGCCCGCAGTCGTCGCGGCCGCGGCGGCGGCGATGTTGTTCACCGCCCCGGCGTCCGCATCCCCCGCGTCCCCCGGATCCGCGACGCTCGCCGAGGCCGCCGAATGCGCGTCCGGCACCACAGTCAGCACGGACAAGGGAGTCGTGTGCGGGACCGAGACGGACGGCGTCAAGTCCTGGCTCGGCATCCGCTACGCCGCCCCGCCGGTCGGTGAGCTGCGCTGGGCGCCGCCCGAGCCCGCACACGCCTGGACGTCGACGTTCCCCGCCACCGAGCGGGGCAACAACTGCCCGCAGGCCGACGGCCTCGGCTCCGGATCGACCAACGAGGACTGCCTGAACCTGAACGTCAGGGCGCCCGCGAACGCCGGTTCCAAGCGGCTGCCCGTCATGGTCCAGATCCACGGCGGCGGGTTCAGGTTCGGCACTCCCGCCGACGGCAGCCACCTCGTCCGGTCCGGCAACGTCATCTCGGTCGAGGTGCACTACCGGCTGGGCATCTTCGGCTTCATGTCGCACAAGGACCTGGGCCGCAATTCCGGGAACTACGCGTTCCAGGACCAGCAGGCGGCGCTGCGCTGGGTGCAGAAGAACATTTCCCAATTCGGCGGCGACCCACGCAACGTGACCATTTTCGGCGCGTCCGCCGGCGGGTCGAGCGTCTGCGCGAACGCCGTGTCCCCCACCGCGCGGGGGCTGTTCCAGAAGGGAATCGCGCAAAGCGGCGAATACAATTCGCTGCTCGGCACGAACACGTCGTGGCAGCCGCAGGACTGCAAGTCCGAACTGCCCTCCGCGGACGAGGCGCACCGCATCAATGAGCGGTTCGCGGCCGCCGTCGGCTGCGGGGACGCCGCCGACACCGCCGCCTGCCTGCGCCAGGTGCCGGTGAAGACGCTGCTCGACAAGTCCGGCAACGGGATGGGCCCCGACCAGGGCACGATCGCGCCGGTCGTCGACGGCAAGACCCTGACCATGTCGATGGCGAAGGCGTTCGCCACGGGCCGCGTCAACGACGTCACGCTCATGCACGGCGTCGACCGCGACGAGACCCAGCTCGCGTCCGCCAACACGCCCGCGGACTACGAGCGGATGGTGCGGCAGCAGTACGGGCGCTACGCCCCGCAGGTGTTCGCCCGTTACCCGCTGGACCGCTTCCCCGACCCGTCGGCGTTCATCGCCTACCGCACGCTCGTGGCCGACTCCAACTCGGTCTGCCCGTCCCTGCTCAACCACAAGCGGATGTCGCGCAGCATCAAGGTGTACGCGTACCAGTCCGACAACTCCGATGCACCGCCGGCGAGCTTCCTCGACCAGACCAAGCCGAACGGCGCGTTCCACGTCCTGCTGAACCAGTTCCTGTCGCCCCGCCCGGGGGCGCAGCTGACCCCCAACCAGAAGGCGTTCGGCGCGCAGATCACCGCCCAGTGGACGGGCTTCGCCCACACCGGCAGCCCGACCGTTAAGGGCACGCCCCTGTGGCCGCGGTTCACGCGCCACAACCCGGACGTGATGGCCCTCGCCCCGGCCGGCGACAGCGAGCTGACGCGGGAGATCGCCCGCCAGCACCACTGCGACTTCTGGGACAGGCTCACCCCGTACAACCACTGATCCCTGACGACCGCCGACCCTTGGGATCGGCCGACCGATGACGGTCCGGGCCGGGCGCCGGAGTCCCCACCGGCACCCGGCCCGGACCTCGCTAGTACGGGTACTCGGGCAGTTCGCTCTGCGCCGTCACCCAGCGGGTCTCGGTGTACGCCTCCAGGTTGTGCGCGATGCCGCCCATCCGGGATCCGTTGCCGGACAGGCCCGTCCCGCCGAAGGGGATGACGGCCTCGTCCGACACGGTCTGGTCGTTGATGTGGACGGCCCCGGACGGGATCCGCCCGGCCAGCTCCAGCGCCTTCAACCCGTCCCCGGACAGGATGCCGAGGGACAGCCCGTACTCGCTGTCGGCGGCCAGCGCGACGGCCTCGTCCGCGGTGTCGAACGCGACCACCGGGGCGACGGGCCCGAACACCTCCTCCGCGTAGGCGGGGGCTTCGAGGGGCACGTCGGCGAGCACCGTGGGCCGGTAGAACAGGTCCTCGTAGGTGCCGCCCGCCGCCAGCCGCGCGCCGGCGTCCACGCTGGCGGTGACCAGCCGGTGGACGTTGTCGCGCTGCCTCACGTCGATGATCGGCCCGAGTGCCACCTGTCCGCCGGACGGGTCGCCGACCGGGAGCCGGTTGGCGCGCTCGGCCAGCGCGGCGACGTAGTCGTCCGCGATCCGCCGGTCGACGAGGTGGCGGCCGGTGGCCATGCAGATCTGCCCCTGGTGCGTGAACGAGCCGAACGCCCCGGCGGACGCGGCCCGCGCGACGTCCACGTCCGCCATCACGATCAGCGCCGAGTTCCCGCCGAGCTCCAGGTGGACGCGCTTGAGGTGCTCCCCGGCGAGCCGCGCGACGGCGCGTCCGGCCCGGGTGGAGCCGGTGAACGCGATGATCCGCACGGCCGGGTCGGTGATCAGCGCCTCGCCCGCGTCGGCGCCGCCGGGCAGCACGCTGAGCAGCCCGGCGGGCAGCCCGGCCGCCTCGAAGATCCGGGCGATCGCGACGCCGCCGCAGACGGCGGTGCGCGGGTCCGGCTTCAGGACGACCGCGTTGCCGAGCGCCAGCGCGGGCGCCACCGACCGGATCGCGAGGATCAGCGGGAAGTTGAACGGCGCGATGACGCCGACGACGCCGGCGGGCACGCGCTGGGAATAGCTGAGCCGCGGCTGCTCCGAGCGCAGCACCTCGCCGACCGGGTGGGACGCGAGCGCCGCGGCCTCGTAGCACTCCTGCGCCGCGGTCCGCACTTCGAGCGCGGCCTTCGGCGGCACGCTGCCCGCCTCCCGGACGATCCACTCCTCGATCTCGGCCGCGTGCTCCTCCCACAGCGCGCCCGCACGGCGCAGCACGGCGGCGCGCTCCTGGTACCCGGCCGCCGCCCAGGCGCGCTGCGCGTCCACGGCCCGGGCGGTGGCGCGGCCGACGTCGCCGGGCGTGGCCGATCCCAGCCGGGCGAGCTCCTTCCCGGTGGCCGGCTCCACCACGGCGTAGTCGCCGCCGCTGCCCGGCGTCCACTCGCCGAGGAAGACGTGGGACGTCCAAGCCGACCCGTTCAGCAGGGTCGCCGGTTCGTTCAGCACGGTCATGGCGTTCTCTCTCCGGTTCGGTGGGACGGTCAGACGCTCATGCCGCCGTCGGCCACGAGCGTCGTGCCGGTGGTGAAGCTGCTCTCGTCGGACGCGAGGAAGAGCATCGAGGCGGCGATCTCGCGGGCCGCGGCGTGCCGGCCGAGCGGGATCTGCTCGTTGAAGAACGCCGTCGCGTCGGCTCCGATGACCTGGCCGAGGCGCTTCTCCAGCCCCGCCTGGAAGTCGTTGTCGACGGGACCCGGATGGATCGTGTTGACCCGGATGCCGCGCGGCGCCGCCTCCTTCGCGACCGACCGCATCAGCCCGACCTGCGCGTGCTTCGCCGTGATGTAGCCGGACACGCCCGGGTCCCCGCGCAGCGCCGCGACGCTGGACGCGATGATGATGCTCCCGCCCGCGTCCATGTGGCGCAGCGCGTGCTTGCAGACCAGGAACGCGCCGCGCACGTGGACGGCCAGGACGGTGTCGAACTCGTCCGCCGGGTACTCGGTCACCGGCTCGATGGGGCCGGTGACGCCCGCGTTGGCGATGGCGACGTCGAGCCGTCCCCAGCGGTCCAGGACGGCGGCGACGCAGGCGGCCACGTCGTCTTCGACGGTGACGTCCGTCCGGTGGCCGGCGGCGCGGTCGGTGCCGAGCGTGCGCACCGCGGCGTCCAGAGCGCTCTGGTCCCGGTCGGCGAGCAGGACGCGCGCGCCTTCGGCGAGGAACCGCTCGGCCGTGGCCATTCCGATGCTGCCCGCACCGCCGGTGATCAGGCATGTCTTCCCGTCAAGCCGTGACACGGCCTGCCTCCTTCACGGTTGGTTCGTGTGCGAACGCTTCCACCGGGTATCAGTGGACGTCTCCCCGTACTATCACTCAGCGGAAAAGTCGACCGGGAGGTGACCATGGCGGGCAACGCCGTCGAACCCGGCCGGACGGTGCTGAGCCGCGCGCTCGCGATCCTGGACTCCTTCACCGAACGGCGGCCCGAGCAGACGCTCGGGATGATCGTCCGGGACACGGGGCTGGCGCCCGCGACCGTCCACCGGCTCCTGGCCGAGCTGGTCGAGTGGGGCGCGCTGGAGCGGCACGGGCGCGGCCGCTACCGGATCGGCCTGCGGCTGTGGCAGCTCGGCGCGCTCGCGCCGCGCGGGCGGCGGCTGCGCGACGTGGCGCTGCCCTACCTGGAGGACCTGTACGAGGCCACGCACCAGGTCGTGCACCTGGTCGTCCGGGACGAGGACCAGGCCCTGTACGTGGAGAAGCTGTCCGCCCGCCCGCAGGTCGGCGTCGTGTCGCAGGTCGGCGGACGGCTCCCGCTGCACTCGACGGGCCCGGGCAAGGTGCTGCTCGCCTACGCGCCACCGGAGGTGCGGGAACGGCTGCTGAGCGGCCCGCTCGCGCGCGTCACCCCGGCCACGATCACCGACGCCGCGCGGCTGCGCACGGTGCTCGCCGACATCCGCGGGACGGGCTACTGCCTGAGCCGCGACGAGATGACCATGGGCGCCTCGTCCGTCGCCGCGCCCGTCTTCAGCCGTCCCGGGGAGATCGCGGCGGCCATCTCCGTCGTCGTGCCGAGCCGCACCGGCAACCTGGCGCCGCTCGTCCCGGCGGTGCGCGCCGCCGCGCTCGGGATCTCCCGTGCGCTGCGCGACGAGGTTTTCCGCTGAGTGAGAGGACCGGTCCCCGGGGCGCCGCCGGGGTGGGACGCTCGGCGTCGTCCCCCGACGGATCGTCACCTGTCGTCACTTTCGGAAGGAGCGCCCGTGGCCCACGATGTCCGCGGTCTCATGTTCGACGTCCTGCGCGCCCACGGCCTGACGACGCTGTTCGGCAACCCGGGCTCGACCGAGATCTCCCTGCTCACCGATCTGCCGAACGACCTGACCTTCATCCTCGGCCTGCACGAGGGGTCCGTGGTCGGGATGGCCACCGGCTGGGCGATCGCGCACGACCGGCCCGCGGCGGTGATCCTGCACACCACGGCCGGGCTCGGCAACGCGGTCGGCGCGCTCGCCACCGCCCGCGTCAACCGGGCGCCGCTCGTCGTGATCGTCGGCCAGCAGGACCGCCGCCACCTGGCGTTCGAACCGTTCCTCACCGGCCGCCTCGACGGCCTCGCCGGCGAGTACCCCGTCTGGACGGAGCAGCCAGCGCACGCCGGCGACGTCCCCGGCGCCGTCGCCCGCGCCGTGCACGAGGCCCAGACCGGGCACGGTCCCGCGCTGGTCATCGTCCCCATGGACGACTGGACCGTTCCCGTCGAGGACGGCGCGACGCTCCCCGCCCCGGACCTCGTCCGGACGTCCACGCGCCCCGACCCCGCCACCGTCACCGACCTCGCCGACCTGATCAACGGGGCCGCCAACCCGGCGATCGTCGTCGGCGCCGGCGCGGACGACCCCGCCACCTGGGCGGCGCTGACCGCGCTCGCGGACCGGCTGAGCTGCCCCGTCTGGCAGGAGTCCTTCGGCGCCCGCGCGGGCTTCCCGCAGGACCACCCGCGGTTCGCCGGGCATCTCCCGGCCGGGCGGGCGGGGCTGCGCAAGAAGCTCGCGGGGCACGACCTCGTCCTGTCGGTGGGCGCTCCGGTGTTCCGCCAGTACCACTTCGAGGCCGGTCCGCTGCTGCCGCCGGGCTCCCGCGCGGCCGTGATCAGCCAATACGCGGAGGAGGTGCATCGCAGCCCCGCCGAGCTGGCGATCCTCGGCGCTCCCGCCCCGGTGTGCGAGGCGCTGCTCGACGTCGTCGACGACCGGCCCGAACCGGCCGTGCCCGTCCGGCGCACTCCCGTCCCCGTCCCGGACTACAAGGGCGTGCTCATGCCGGAGCACGTCTTCAGCGCATTGGCCGTACGGCTCGCCCCGGACACGGTCCTGGTCGAGGAGAGCCCGTCCAGCCGTCCGCTGCTGCACGACATGGTCCCCGCCCGCGCGCCGCTGGGTTTCGTCAGCGCCGCCATGGGCGGGCTCGGGTTCGCGCTACCCGCGGCCACCGGGCTGCGCATGGCGCTGCCCGACCGTCCGGTGGTCGCGGTGGTCGGGGACGGGTCGTCCATCTACGGCATCCAGGCCCTGTGGAGCGCGGCGCACTACGCCGTCGGCGCGCTGTTCATCGTCATGTCGAACGGCGCCTACGCCATCATGGACCGGCTCGCGTCGGAGAAGGGGCACGGCAAGGCGCCGTGGCCGCAGTTCACCGAGGTGAGCATGTCCGGACTGGCGGAGTCGCTGGGCTGCGACGCCATCCGGGTGACCGACCTCGAAGGGCTCCACGAGCGGCTCGACGCCATCATCCCCACGCTGGCGGAACGCACCGAGCCGCTCCTGCTGGACATCGCCGTCGGGACGCCGTGACCCGTCCCGCCCGGTTCGGCTAGGCGGTCTTCTTGGCCACGCCGCCCCAGCCGTCCACGGCCACCGACGGGCCGAGCGGGCTGTGGTCGGGACGCCACCGATCGAGCCGCACGACGCCGGGCTCGACCTGGACGAAGCCGTCCAGGAACCGGGTGATCTGCTCGGGGCTGCGCAGGACGTAGGGGATGGACCCGCCCTCGTTGTAGAGGCGGGTCGCCTCCACGACCGCGTAGTCGGTGTTCGTGCCGTCGTAGACGGTGAGGTAGCTGCCGACGGGCAGCGCGGCCTTGAGCCGTTCGACGATCGAGCGGGCGAGCTCGTCGCCGTCGGTCATGGGGATGTGCCCGAGGACGCCCATCAACATCAACGCGATGGGCCGGTCGAAGTCGAGCTTGGTCCGGGCGACGTCGATGATGGTCTGCGGGTCGTGCAGATCGGCGTCGATGTAGTCGGTGCCCTCCACGTCGTTGCTGGTCAGCAGGGCGCGCGCGTGGGCGAGGACGAGCGGGTCGTTGTCGACGTAGACGATGCGCGACTCGGGCGCGACGCGTTGCGCGACCTCGTGGGTGTTGTCGTGGCTGGGCAGCCCGGTGCCGATGTCGAGGAATTGGCGGACTCCCTCGTCCCGCGCCAGGAACTGGACGACCCTGGAGATGTAGTAACGGGATACGCGGGCGAGGTCCCTGACGCCAGGATAGATCGCGGCGAACTGCTCGCCGGCCTGCTGGTCGATGGGGTAGTTGTCCTTGCCGCCCATCCAGTAGTTCCAGATGCGGGCGGAGTGCGGCACGGACGTGTCGATCCCCGCCATCAGATCCTTTTCGGCTTCTCGCCAGGAGAATGAGGAATCGCCGGAACTCATCGCAACCTCCATCGACGCGGCCCCGCTGACTCCACCGGGTGAAGCGCAGGGGCGCTTCACGAAATGATCCGTCCTGCGGCCAGGAAATCAAGACGGCGGCGGGGTGACAACCCGTTGCGCGGTCACTTTTCCGTGAACGTGCCCGCGTGCAGGCGGCGGAGCATGTCACGGGTTTCGCCGGGAGTTAGGGCCTCGATGCTGAGCCGGTCGAGTACCTGGCCGAAATGGAGCATATCCGCGGGGTCGGTGGGGTAATCGGCACCGCCGAGCTGTTCGAGATAGATCACATCGGGCAGTGTCGCCTCGGCGAAGCGCAAGGCGGTCACCGGCCCACCGGCCGCAGCATATCCTCCCTTGCTCAGCGGCATCACCTGAATCCCGATGTTGGGGCGGCAGGAGACCGCGAGCAGATGCTCCAGTTGCGCCCGCATCGTGGCGGTACCGCCGAACCCGCGGCGCAGGACGGCCTCGTCGAGGATCGCCCAAAGCCGCGGCGGGTTCGGCCCCCACAGCCTCTTTTGCCGCAGCATTCGCAATTCGACCCGGCGTTCTATCTGCGTCTCGGGAGCCGCCGCGTGTTCGAGCCTGACGACGGCGTCGGCGTACTCGGGCGTCTGGAGCAGACCGGGGACGAATTGGTTCTCATAGGATTGGATGAGCCGTGCCGCCTGCTCCAGCTCCAGATAGAGCTCCACGAATTCGGGGACGACGTCCTGGTAGCGGTGCCACCAGCCCGCCGTTTTGAAGCGCCGGGACAGCGCGTCCAGTGCGGCCCTGCCCGGTTCCTGGTCTCGCCCTTGCCCGCGGCTTCCAGAGGTGCGGCGAACGGAACGCCGAGCGGGCCGGTAAGCGGAACGATAAGCGGATTGGCCGGCGGATCGGCGGGCGCCCGCCGCCACCGGGACGTTCGGCGCGCCGGACGCCGCGTGCCCGATTCCGGGCGCCGCGATTTCCGCGGCGCCGGGCGATTCATCGGCCGGGGTCGGCGCCTCCCCGGGCAGTTCATGGAATCGGCGCCACGATTCCTCGTATCGGGCCTTCCATTCCTCCAGGGTGCCGAGATCGTCGGGGTCGACGCCGTTCCGGGACGCGATCGCCCGCAGGACGGTCACGAAGGACGCCACCCACGGCCATTTGGGCAGGTTCTTTCCCTGGCCGGACAGGATGCGCTGGGTCGTGGAGCGCTTCAGTTCCTCCACGCGCAGCGTGCGCGCCTGCACCGGGGTGGCGAACTTGCGCGACAGCGCCTCCGCCTCGAGGAGGGTGGGCGGCCCCGCCTTGATCCAGATGTCGTTCAGTCCGGAGATGAAACGGGCGAGTACGACCGCCGGGTCATCATTGGACGCCGTCATGGCTTCACCGTACACATTTCCCGCGGCCCGGCCCTGGCCCGCGCCCGTCCTCTCCGCAGCAAATACCGACAAAATGGGCACGAGTGATATACACCAGAATTCTTCGGCCGGTGCTGCGTCCCAACTCATCCCATCCCGCGCGGATTGCCCGACAACACCGCCACAGTGGTTCCGGACCTTTCGGAGAAGGGAGAATCCGCATGCTCGACACCGCACCGGGGATGATGTCGCTTTACACCATCTGGGCCGCCCGCACCGGACGCGTCCTCCGCGACGCCCCGGCCAATGAGCTGACGCCTGACGAGCTGATCGAATTCTGGGCCGACGATCTTCTGGAAGAGCCCTTCGGCGGGACGCGCGTCCCCGCGGAACTGCCGCTGCCGATGCACACGACGCTGCTCGCCGTCGACGTCGTCGGCTTCGGCCGGCGCTGCCCCGACACCGCGGCCCAGCGGACCGTGCGGCGCGAGATGTACGAGCGGCTCGGCCGGGCGTTCGCCGCGACCGGCCTGCCCTGGGACGCCTGCCGCCGCGAGGACCGCGGCGACGGGGCGCTGATCGTCGCGCCCACCGGCGTCGACCCCGTCGCCTGCCTCGACCGGCTCGCGCGCAACCTGGCGGTCATCCTGCACCACCGCAACCGGTTCGCCGACGACGGCGCCCGGCTGCGGCTGCGCGTGGCCGTCCACCACGGCTACGTGGAGCGCGACGCGTACGGCGTCTTCAGCCCCGCCACCTCGCACCTCTTCCGCCTCCTGGACGCCGGCGAGTTCAAGGACGCCCTCCGGACCGCCGGCGCCGACCTCGGCCTGATCACGTCCGACACCCTCTACACCCAGCTCTTCGCGCGGGCCGCGCCGCGCGGCGACGGGGCCGTCGCCCCCGCCGGGTACCGGATGATCCGGGTGAACTGCAAGGAGATCCGCCACGCCAAGGCCTGGCTCTGGCTGCCGTCCGGCCTGGTCACAGGGCTGGAAGATCGTTAAAATAGGCGGAATGCGCTTCTCGATCTCCATTCCGCAGGACCTTCCCGACGGCGGGTTCGACCCGGCCGGTTTCCGCGCCTTCCTGCGGCGGGCCGAAGAGCTCGGCTTCGACGGCGCCTGGACGCAGGAGCAGGTCCTCGGGGCGGCGGCCCGGTCGAGCCCGCTGGAGACCATGACGTACGCGGCCGCGTGCACCGAACGGATCCGGCTGGGCTGCGCCGTGTTCGTGAGCACGCTGCACAACCCCCTCCACCTCGCCAAGAGCCTCAGCACGCTGGACCAGCTGAGCCGGGGACGCGTCGAGGTCGGCGTCGGGGTCGGCAACGCCGGCCCGGCGCTCGCGGCGTTCGCCGTCGATCCGGACAGCCGCGTCGCCCGGTTCACCGAGGGCCTCGACCTGATGAAGGCGTGCTGGACGCAGCCCCGCGTCACCTTGGACGGACGGTTCTGGCAGCTCGACGCCGCCGCCATGGAACCCAAGCCGTTCCAGAAGCCGCACCCTCCGCTCTGGTTCGGCGCCCGCCACCCGAACGCGCTGCGACGCGCCGTCCGGCACGGCGACGGTTTCTTCGGCGCCGGGTCCGCGACGACCGCGCAGTTCGTCGACCAGGTGGGCGGCGTGCGTGAGGCGCTGGCCGAGCAGGGCCGCGATCCCGCGACCTTCTCGATCGCCAAGCGCGTCTACATCGGGGTGGACGACGACACGTCCCGCGCCCGGAAGCGGGCGGCCGACACCCTGCAGCGGTTCTACGCGCGGGACGACCTGCTCTCCGTCGCCGTCTTCGGCCCCGCCGACGAGTGCGTGCGAGGGGTCCGCGAGGTGATCGACGCGGGCGCCGAGATGGTGCTTTTCACCCCGCTCTTCGACGACGCGGAGCAGATGGAGCGGCTCGCCGCCGAGGTCATGCCCGCGCTGGGCTGACCCCCGTCACCACCCGGAAGGCCGGGGAGCCCACGCGGAAAGCCGGGGAGCCCGCAGCAGGATCGGGCTCCCCGGCGCTCAGGCGCTCCTAGCGCGAATGCTTGCGCAGGAACCTGCGCAGGACGGGGTTGTAGATGTCCGACCGCTCCCACTGCGGAGCGTGGCCGGACTCGCTGGCGACGACGGTCTCCACGTTGCGGAAGTGGCTCGCCATCACCCGCTGCACGGACGGCGGGCTGTAGAGGTCGCCGTCCCCCCACAGCAGCAGGGTCGGCACCCTCAGCCGCTCCACGTCCGCCCAGGTGGGCTTGGTGAGGTACGGCTGGCCGACGTCGCTGGTCGAGGCCCGGTCGTGGATCTCGGTCCAGGCCGCCATCCCCTCCGGGTTGAGCGCCCGGTAGGACGGCCCCAGCTCGATGAAGCTGGCCGGCATGTCGTTGAAGCCCGCCGGCCGGAGCCGCCGGAGCATGTCGACGTAGTCCTGGTTCGTGACGCTGGTCAGGCTGCCGCTGATCGAGAGGCTGAGGAGGCGCTCCTCACGGGTCAGCGCGTAGTCGAGCGCCACTCCCCCGCCGTAGGCCACGCCGACGAGGTGGAACTTGCCGATGCCCAGGTACTGGACGAGCGAGTGCAGGTCGTCCGCGCCGGTTCCCGGGTTGGCCGGGTCCGGCGCGCTCGACTTGTACGCGCCGCGCATGGAGAAGCCGATGACGCGGTGCCCGGCTTTGGCGAAGTAGGGCTGCTGGTACGGCCAGACCTCCCCGCTGCCGCTGCCGGGGTGCATCAGGATGATCGGGGTCCCGCGGCCCCCGGTGTCCCAGTACCACAGGCGTCCGCCGGGCACCGGAGCGTATCCCTCGCGGGCCGGGACCTGCTCGGGAATGGGAATGATCTTGAGTGGGGAGCCGGTCCACGGATCGCCGCCCGCGGCGGCGGACCCGCCGCCGACGGCGAACGCCGCGCCACCGGCCGCCAGCATCGTGGCACCTCCCAGGAGTCCTCTTCGGCCGATTCTCGGAGCGGAGGCTACCCGCTCGGCCCTGTCATCGTTGATCGTCATTCAAGACCTCCCAGATCTTGATTCGGCTGACTCTCCCCCGAGTCCTTGGGGTGGCGGGGGGCTACCAGGCTGGGAGCGATGTGGCGGCCGGCTGGGCTGGACACTCGTCGGCGGGCCGCACCTCTGGCAGGCGGCCGAGCGTGGCGGCGTACTCCTCGACGATCCGCTCGACGATACGCGCCGCCGGCAGGATCGCGTCGACCAGGCCGGCCGACTGGCCCAGCTCGACCTTGCCGCCGGCGACGTCGCCGTCGACGGCCGCGTGCCGCAGCGTGGACGCGGTGAACTCGGCCCGGCGGCGTTCCAGTTCCGCGCCGGCGTGCTCCAGCTCCGCCATCCGGGCGGCGAAGTCGTTGGCGAGCACCCGGATCACGCCGAGGCCGCGTCCCACGGTCCGGGTGTCGCCGGTCCCGGCGGCGAGGACGGCCTCCTTGTAGGCGGTGTGGACGTTCGACTCGGCGCTGGCGATGAACCGGGTGCCGAACTGCGCGGCGCCCGCGCCCAGGGACAGCGCCGCGGCCAGGCCCGCCCCGTCGGCGAACCCGCCCGACGCGACGATCGGCGTCCGCGGGAACCGCCGGGCCACCGCCCTGACGGTGACCAGCGTGGACACGAGCCCGGGCGGCGGATGGCCGCCGGCCTCGGCGCCGACGACGACGAGGCCGTCGACGCCGGCGTCCATCGCCTTGGCCGCGTGCTCCTCGGTGGACACGACGTGCAGGCAGATCGTCCCGGTGTCGCGGAAGCGGTCCAGGTAGCGGCTCGGCCCGCCCTGCGAGGCGATCAGCACCGGGGGGCGCCTGGCGACGAGCAGGTCGATGACCTCGTCCACGCCCTTGCGGTACAGCGGCAGGTTCACCGCGTAGGGACGGCCCGCCGCCTCGGTGCCCGCCGCGACCTCGGCGATGGCGCGGTCGAGGTCCGGCAGCCGCATCGGCCCCGCGGCGATCACGCCGAGCCCGCCCGCGTTCGACACCGCGAGCGGCAGCGCGGCGTTCGACGACGCCCACGACATGCCCGCCTGGACGATCGGCAGGTCGCAGCCCAGCAGGCGCGTGACCGGCGTGTCGATCCGCGCCGTCCGGCCCGGTCCGCCCGTCATCTGGTCTCCACCGAGTCGAGCAGCCGCCGCGCGTGCTCGGCGAGGTGCCGCTTCTGCACCTTGGAGCTGGCCGTCATCCCGAACTCCTCGAAGCCCGCGACGATCCGGACGTGGTGCGGGACCTTGAAGCGGGCGAGCCGCTCCCGCGCCCAGGCGATGATCTCCTCCGGCTCCGCCGCGCAGCCCTCGGCGAGGACGACGAACGCGAACGGCACCTCCATGAGGCGCTCGTCGGGGACGCCGACCACCGCCGCCTGCTTGATCTTGGGGTGGCCGTGCAGGACGTCCTCGACCTCGGTCGGCGCGACGTTCTCGCCGCCGACCCGGATGAGCTCCTTGGCCCGCCCGACGAATTCGAGGCGGCCGTCGTCGCCGAGCCTGCCGAGGTCGCCGGTGCGCAGCCAGCCGTCAGGCGACAGCGTCTCCGCGGTCTCGTCCGGCATGGCGTAGTAGCCGCGCATCACGTTCCAGCCCCGGACCAGGATCTCGCCGACGTCCCCGGCGGGGAGGTCGCGTCCGGACTCGGGGTCGTGGATGCGGACCTCGACGCCCGGCTCGGGCAGCATCCGGCCGCCGGCGCGGACGTCCTCGGGCTCCCACCACGCCGACTGCGCGACGTTCGGCGACGCCTCCGACAGCCCGTAGCCGACGACGCACTCGGACGCGCCGAGCTCGTCGACGATCCGGCGGACGACCGCGGGCGACGCCGCCGCCCACGCGCCCCGCAGCCTGAGCCGCCGCCGTGGACGGTCCGGGTGGTTCAGCAGCATCAGCGCGATCGTGTCGTTGCCGGAGAAGTGGGTGCAGCGCTCCTCCTCGATCAGCCGGAGCGCCTCGCCGGCCTCGAACCGGTCCATGGTCACGACCGTGGCGGCGTGCTGGACGCAGGCCAGCACCGTCAGGGTGCTCCCGGCGGCGTGGAAGAACGGCCGCGCGCTGTGGAACCGGTCGCCGGCGCGCAGCCCCAGCCGCTCGCCGGAGAAGAACGCGTCGGCGCACATGTTGAGCTGCGTCAGCAGCACGCCCTTCGGATGGGACGTCGTCCCGGACGTGTACTGGATCAGCACCACGTCGTCGGGCGTCCCGGACGGCTCGACCGGGCCCGCGGCGCCCGCCCTGAAGTCGTGCCACGACCGCGCGGCGGCGGGGACGTCGGCGGTGCCGTTCCGTCCGAGCACGACCACCGACCGCAGGTCGGGCAGGTCGGCGCCCGGCAGCTCCGCGTCGACGGCCGGGCAGATCTCCCGCAGCACGGCGATGAAGTCGATGTTCAGGAACCGGTCGGCGACGAACAGCGTCGAGGACCGCGACTGCCGCAGCGCGTACGCGATCTCCGGCGCGCGCCACCGGGTGTTGATCGGCACGGTCACCGCGCCCAGCGACCCGATGGCCAGGAAGAGCGTCACCCATTCCGGCCCGTTGCCGAGGCAGACGGCCACATGGTCGCCGCGCCGGACGCCCGCCGCCGCCAGCGCCGCGCGGACGGCCGCGACCTCGGCCTCCAGCGCCGCGTAGGTGATGCGGCCGTGCGAGGCGACGACCGCCTCGACGTCCGGCCCGATGGCCGCGGCCCGGCGCAGCGCCTCGTGGACGGTCAGCGGGCACACCCCGTCCAGCACGCCGTACGAACCCGATCCCGAACCCGAACCCGATCCCGTCGGTCCCATCGGTCAGCTCCCCTCCTGCGCCGCCGCCCGGCTCCGGCTCTCGCGCATCGCGGAGGCGAAGTCCTCGACGCCGCCGCGCCAGCCGCCGTCGGCGAGGCAGCGCTCGATCGCCGCCATCTCGATCCGGATCCCCTTGGGCAGGTCGGTCTCCGAGCCGAGGTCGATCGCCTGCTTGGTCAGCGACATCGCGAGGCGGGGCGCGCTCGCGATCGTCGTGGCGACCCGCTCGCCCTCCGCCGCCAGCTCGGCGGCGGGGACCGTCCGCGCGACCAGGCCCACCGCCGCGGCCTCGTCGACCGGCATGGTCCGGGCGGTGAACAGCAGCTCCTTCGCGCGGCGCTTGCCGATGACGCGCTGCAGCCGCTGCGTCGCGCCTACCGTGCCCCAATGCGGTTCGGGGAAACGGAAGGTGGCGTCGTCGGCGGCGACGATGAAGTCGCACGACATGGCGATCTCGCCGCCCGACCCGACGACCGCGCCGTGCACCAGCGCCACCACGGGCTTCGAGCAGCGTTCGATGGCCTCGTACGCGGCGAACGAGGCGAGGCGGCGGCGCCGGACCCAGCTCTCGTCGCGCCCTTCGCGCTCCTTGAGGTCGGCCCCGGCGCAGAACGCGGGACCGTTCGCCCGCAGCAGGACGGCCCCGACGCCGTCGTCGGCGTCCAGGCGCGCGAACGCCTCGCTCAGCCCGTGGCACATGGGGAGGTTCAGCGCGTTGCGCGCCTCCGGCCTGTTGAGCACGACGTGCGCGACACCGTCGGCCTCGTGCACCAGCACCGGATCTTCGTCGCTCACCGCTAGATGGTCCCTTCTTCGCGTAGCCGGGCAACGTCCGCCCGGTCCAGTCCCAGCAGCTCGGTCAGCACGGCCTCGGTGTCGGCTCCGAGCAGCGGCGGGACGCCCGGCTCGGGGTATTCGGTCTCGTCCAGGCGCAGGGGGGTCCGCAGGGCGGAGAACCTGCCCTCGGTGGGGTGGTCGAAGTGGCCGACCATGCGCCGCGCTCCGATGTGCGGGTCGGTGAGCGCCTCGCGCGCGGACTTCACCTCGCCCGCCGGGACGTCCACGGCCCGCAGCGCCTCGGCCAGCTCGTCCCGGGGCCAGCGGCCGACGGCCGCGCTGAGCTCGGCCTTCACGCGGTCGCGCTGCGCGAGCCGGCCCTCGTTGGCCGCCAGCTCGGGGTCGGCGGCCAGCTCGTGCAGGCCGAGGACACCGCACAGCGGGGCCCAGTGCTGGTCGCTGCCGCTGATGTGCAGCCAGCCGCCGTCCGCGCACTGGAACGCCTCCGACGGGACGCGCCCTGGGTGCGCGGTGCCGGTGCGTCCCGGGTCCTCGTCGAGGGCGAAGATCCGGGCGGCGGCGAGGGCCAGCAGGCTCGCCTGGACGTCCATCATCGCCAGGTCGACGTGCCCGCCCCGGCCGCTGATGCCCCGCTCCATGAGCCCGGTCAGCGCGGAGATGACGATCCACAGCCCCGAGGTCATGTCGGAGACCGGGATGCCGACCTTGGCGGGCGGGGTGTCGGGGTGGCCGGTGAGCGACATGATCCCGGAAAGCGCCTGGAAGACGGTGTCGTACCCCTTCCGGTCGGCGTACGGCCCGGACTGCCCGAAACCCGTGCTGGACACGTAGATCAGGCCCGGGTTCAGCGCCGCGAGCGCCTCGTAGCCGAGCCCGTGCTTGTCCATCGTGCCGGGCATGAAGTTCTCCACCAGCACGTCCGCGCGGGCGGCGAGGCCGCGGGCGATCTCCTGGCCGCGCGGGGTCCGCAGGTTGAGCGTGACCGACCGCTTGCCCCGGTTGAACGCGAAGAAGTAGGCGCTCTCCCCGGCGGGCAGCTTCGGCTCGAAGGCGCGGGACTCGTCGCCGCCGCCCGGCCGCTCGATCTTGATCACCTCGGCGCCGAGATCGGCGAGGATCTGAGTGGCCAGCGGCCCGGCGAGGACGCGGCTGAAGTCCACCACGGTGACGCCGTCCAGGGGTCTCATGCGCCCGCCCCCCGGAACCCGCGCATGATGGTGTTGACGTCGCCGCCGGTGCGCATGGCCTCCGCGAACGGCAGGTCGGCGACCCGGTAGAACAGGTTCTTCGCGGCGGCCATGGCGAGCGGGTTCACCTCGGCCCAGCCGGACGCGATCTCCAGGGCGGCCTTCTCGGCGTCCTGCGGCTCGGCGACCCGGTTGGCGAGGCCGAGCGCGGCCAGTTCGGCGGCGTCCAGGATGCGGCCCGTGCTGATCAGCTCGAAGGCGAGCTTGCGGCCGAGGTTGCGCTGGAGCCCGGTCATCACGATCGCGGGGACGATCGAGTGCCGCACCTCCGGGTAGCCGAACTTCGCGTCGGCCGCCGCGACCATCATGTCGCAGCCGATCGCGAGCCCCGCCCCGCCGCCCATGGCGGGGCCGTGCACCACCGAGACGATCGGCTTGGTGAGCTGCTGCAACATCATCTGGGTGCGGGTCGTCAGCTCGGCGCGCCTGATGACGGCGTGCTGGTCGGCGGGCGTCAGCCCGGCGAACTCCGACAGGTCGGCGCCGGAGCAGAAGCCCCGTCCCGCGCCCGTGAGGACCACGGCGCGGACCGCGTCGTCCGCGTCGGCGTCGCGCAACGCGTCGTACAGGGCCTGGGTGAGCTCCGTGTTGAGCGCGTTGAGCTTGGCCGGACGGTTCATCCGCAGCACGCGGACCGCGCCCTGATCCTCGACGATCAGCACCTCGGACTCAGGCATTCTGTTCCACCTCTCCACCGGCCGCCGCTCTACCGGCGACCGCTCCACCGGCGGCCTTTCCGCCGCCAAGCTCCCCGCCGATCAGGCCGAATCCCGCGCGGGCCACCATGCTGTGCAGCGGACGGCCCAGCGCCCGCTCGCACCGCTCCGACGCCGCCAGGACCTTGCCGAGGTCGAGCCCGGTGGCGACGCCCTCGGACTCCAGCAGGTTCACCAGGTCCTCGGTGCAGACGTTCCCGGTCATGCCGCCGCCGTACTCGATCTGCGCCGGGTGGCCGCCGACGCCGCCGAACGAGCTGTCGAAGTCGCGGCAGCCTGCCTCCAGCGCCGCCACGCAGTTCGCCAGCCCGCTGCCGCGGGTGTTGTGGAAGTGCGCGACGACCGGCGGGGCCCCGGGCGCGTTCGCCGGGATCCGGCGGAACATGTTCTTGACGGCCGTCGGCGTCGCCATGCCGGTGGTGTCGCCCAAGGTCACCATGTCGACGCCGAGGTCGGCGAACCGGGCCGCGTCGGCGGCGACGACGCCGGGGTCGACCGCCCCCTCGAAGGGGCAGCCGAACGCCACCGAGATAACGCCGACCAGCCGGAACCGTCCGGCCGCGAGCCGCACCATCTCGGTCACCCGCTGCCACTGTTGCTCGCGGGTGGCGCGCATGTTCCGCTGAGTGTGCGACTCGGTGGCCGACACCAGCAGGCTGAGCTCCGTGGCGCCGTGCCCGGCGTCGAGATCGGCTATGGCGCGTTCCACAGCGCGCGGATTCGGACAGGTCGCCTTGTAGGCGACGCCGGCGGGCCCTGCCTTTCGCGACGCCAGCCCGGCGAGCACCGCACTGGCGTCGCGAAAGGCCGGAACGCGCTCGGGGTGGCTGTAGCTGGTCGCTTCGATCCGCGCGAAGCCCGCGTCCGCGAAGGCGCCGATCAGGTCGAGCTTCACATCGGTCGGGACGTAGGTGTTCTCGTGCTGGAGCCCGTCGCGGGCGAAGCACTCGCAGATCGTGGCGCGGTCGGCCATGCGCGTCCGCCTCCTAGGGGAGCGTCGATGTCGTCAGGGCGAACAGGTCGTCACAGCAGGAATATAACCTACTGTTGACAACATCAACACCCAGCCTCGGCGGCGGACCCCCGCGGCGGGGACCGGATCAGCGCTCCGAGCGCTCCAGCGCCTTGGCCAACGTGGCGAGCTTGCGCAGCGCCGAGTCGAGAACTTCCTGTTCAAGAGGGGTCAGGCAGACGAGGAAGGCGTTGTTGCGCTCGTTCGCGGTGGCGATGAGGCCCCGGTAGAGCGACTGTCCGCTGCGGGTCAGGGTGAGCTGGGTCGTGCGGCCGGGGCCCGGCTCCCGTTCGACGAGCCCGGCGGCCGCGAGCTTGGTCGCGACCCGGCTCATCTGGGCCTTGTCCAGGCCGGCCAGCCTGGCCAGCCGGTTGACGGTCAGCGGCTCGTCCGCCCCGAGCAGCGCGATGGTCCGCCACTCCTGCAGGCTGACGTCGAATTCCCGCCGGTAGCGGAGCGCGGCGCTGCGGGAGAGCGCGTTGGCGACCCGGTGCAGCCGGTACGACAGCAGTTCCCTGATGGGGATGAGTTCGGTGTCCTCGGCGGCGGGGTCCGCTGAGCGGGACGGTAGGGCGTTCATGCCCCCCACTGTAAGACCGCTCGGAACCGGGTAGGTTCCCGAAGGGCAGCTGTTGACAAACACAACACCCAAGGACGAGACTGCTGCGAAATCGATTACGGTCGGCGTAACCGAAGGCACAGGGAGGTCCGCAACATGCCCGCAGACCCGTCAGCCACACTGCTCATCGACGGCGTGTGGCAATCGGGAGCCGCGACCTTCGACGTGACGGACCCCGCGACGCTCAACGTCATCGCGCAGGCCGCCGACGCCGGGCCGCAGGAGGCGCTCGCCGCCCTCGACGCCGCCGACGCGGCCGCCGAGGCATGGCGCCGCACCACCGCCGAGGAGCGCTCGGCCGCGCTGCGCGCCGGAGCGGGCCGGATCCGCACCCAGGCCGACTCCCTCGCGGCCCTGATGACCAGCGAGAACGGCAAGCCGCTCGGCGAGGCCAAGGGCGAGGTCCTGGGCTCGGCCCGGATGCTCGAATGGGCCGCCGAGGAGGCCAGGCGCGCCAACGGCCGGGTCGCGCCGGACGCCGCCGCAGGCCCCGGCCTGGTCCTGCGGACCCCGGTCGGCCCCGCCCTGGCGATCACGCCCTGGAACTTCCCCGCGAGCATGCTGGTCCGCAAGGTCGGGCTGGCCCTGGCCGCCGGGTGCCCGGTGATCGTCAAGCCGGCGGAGCAGACCCCGCTGATCGGCACCGAACTCGTCCGGCTGATCGCCGAGGCCGGGGCGCTGCCCGCCGGGGTGCTCCAGTCGCTCACGACGACCCGTCCGGCGGAGGTGGCGGGCGCGCTGCTCGCCGACCGCCGGCTCCGCAAGGTCAGCTTCACCGGCTCCACCGAGGTCGGCCTCAGCCTGCTCGCCTCGACCCGCGACCACCTGCGCAGGACGTCCCTGGAGATGGGCGGCCACTCCCCCGCCATCGTGTTCGACGACGCCGACCTGCCCGCCGCGGCTGCGGCGGCGGCAGCGGCCAAGTTCGCCAACGCCGGGCAGAGCTGCATCGCGATCAACAGGCTGTTCGTGCACCGCTCGGTGCACGACGAGTTCCTCGCCCTCCTCCTGGAGAAGGTGGCCGCGCTGCGGCTCGGGCACGGCTCCGCCGAGGGCACCACCACCGGCCCGCTGATCGACTTCGCGGGCCTGGACAAGGTCGAACGGCACGTCGTCGACGCCGTCAAGCGCGGCGCCGAGGTCGCGGCCGGCGGACGCCGCTGGGTACCCGACAACGACGAGCTCACCGGCGCGTTCTACGAGCCGACCGTCCTGACCGGCGCGGACGACACCATGCTGATCAGCTCGGAGGAGACGTTCGGCCCCGTGCTGCCCGTCTACACCTTCGACACCGACGACGAGGCCATCGAGCGGGCCAACACCACCGACTACGGCCTCGCCGCCTACGTCTTCGGCGCCGGGCTGGCCAAGGTGTGGCGGGCCGTCGACCGGCTGAACTTCGGCGTGGTCGCGGTGAACGAGGCGTTCCCCGTCCGGCCCGAGCTGCCGTTCGGCGGGATGAAGAACAGCGGTCTCGAACGCGAGGGCGGCAGCGAGGGCATCGAGGCCTACCTCGAGACCAAGTCCGTGGCCGTCCGGCTTTGACAAGGGAACTCTGAGGCGACACCAATGGCGATCGAACAGCAGGCAACCAAGACGGCGAACGGACCGTCCGGGCACGACCGTGCCCGGCGGCTCGCCGACCTGGACGCCCGGACGGTCATCCACCCGCACAGCGTCATCGGGGCCCCGGCGGAGCCGCTGATCCTCGACCGCGGTGAGGGCGCCGTGGTCTGGGACGTCGAAGGCAAGCCCTACATCGACGGCACCTGCGGCCTGTGGCAGTGCCCGGTCGGCCACGGCCGCCCGGAGCTCGCCGCGGCCGCCGCCGAGCAGATGGCGAAGCTGGAGTTCTACTCGTCCTTCGGCGACTACTCCAACGAGCCGTCGATCCGGCTGGCCGAACGCCTGCTGGAGCTGGCGCCGCCCAACATGCGCCGGGTCTTCTTCACCAACGGCGGGTCGGAGGGCAACGAGACGGCGTTCAAGCTGGCCCGGCTCGCCCACCACCACGCCGGCCGGCCCGAGCGCTTCGTGATCCTCGCGCGCACCGGCGGTTACCACGGAATGGGCGGCGGCTCGCTCGCCGCCACCGGAATCGACCGGTTGCGGGCGGGCTACGGACCGCTGATGCCCGGGATCGAGTTCCTCGGCAAGCCGCACGGCGTGCGCGGCGAGGACGTCACCGACGTGCTGATCGCCGAGCTGGAGGAGCGGATCGAGCGGGTCGGCCCGGACAAGATCGCCGCGTTCGTCGGCGAGCCGGTGCTCGGCGTCGGCGGCATGGTGCCGCCCCCGGCCGACTACTGGCCGCGGGTGCAGGAGGTGCTGCGCCGCCACGACATCCTGCTGATCCTGGACGAGATCGTCACCGCGTTCGCCCGGATCGGCCACTGGTTCGGCGCCGAGCACTACGGCGTCGAACCGGACATCATCGTGACTGCTAAGGGCCTGTCCAGCGGGTATATCCCCATGGGCGCTGTCCTCGCGGGCGAACGCGTGCTGGATCTCGCCGACGGCGCCGCGTTCCTGCACGGGTTCACCTACAACGGCCACCCGGTCGGCGCCGCGGTGGCCCTGGCCAATATCGACATCATCGAGCGCGAGGGGCTGCTGGAACGTGCCGAACAGCTCGGCCGGCGGCTGCTCGACGCGCTGAAGCCGCTCGAACGCCTGGACCACGTCCTGGAGGTGCGCGGCGTCGGGATGATGCTCGGCGTCGAGCTGACCGGCGACGACGCCGTCGCCATGGCCGCCGGGGTCCAGGCCGGAGCCCGCGCGGACGGCGTGATCGTCCGGGCCTCCGGCACCACAATCGTCCTCTCACCGCCACTGGTGATCGACGAACAACAGCTGGACACGCTCGCCCGTGTCCTGACCAAGCACGTCGCGGCGGCCTGACGGGGCAGGACACGCGAGGCCCGTACCAGACCCGTGGAGGAAATCGTGCGGCTCAACATAAGTAAGACAGGGAAGGCGGCCAGATTCGCGACCGCCGGGCTGGCCGTGACCCTGGTGGCCTCGGCCTGCAGCATCGGCGGTTCGAGCGACGACGGCGACGGCGAGTCGCTGACGTTCGTCTCGACCGGCGCGCCGTTCCAGGACTACCAGGCCGAGGCCTGGCAGAAGCCCTTCACCGCCGAGACCGGGGTGAAGTTCCGCAACGACGGCCCGGTCGACGAGGCCAAGATGAAGACGATGGTCGAGGCCAAGAAGGTCACCTGGGACGTCGTCGACACCAGCGCCGCCGCGACCGCGCAGTACTGCGGCAAGTACCTGGAGAAGCTCGACTTCTCGATCATCGACAAGACCAAGTTCCCGGCGGGGACGGTCAACGACTGCGGCGTGCCCGCGTTCTTCTACAGCACGATCTTCATGTACAGCACGGAGAAGTTCGGCTCGAACCCGCCGAAGAGCATCGCCGACTTCTTCGACGTGAAGAAGTACCCGGGCAAGCGGGTCGTCCCGCCGGAGGTCTCGGTCGGCATCCTGGAGGCCGCGCTGCTCGGCGACGGCGTCCCCCAGGACAAGCTCTACCCGCTGGACCTGGACCGGGCCTTCAAGAAGCTCGACCAGATCAAGTCGGTCACCACGTTCGCGAAGACCTACGGGCAGATGCAGCAGATGATGGTCGACAAGCAGATCGACATGGGTCTGATGCTCAACGCCCGCGCCTACCAGGCCCTGAAGGCGGGCGCCCCGTTCAAGCCCGTCTGGGACAAGACGATCGTGAACTGGGACGACCTGGTGATCCCGAAGGGCGCGCCGAACAAGGAGAACGCGATGAAGTTCATCGCGGCCGCGTCCGGGGACGAGCAGTCCGCCAAGATGGCGGAGCTGGCGTCGGTCCTGCCGATCAAGGAGACGATCCAGCCGAAGTTCGACCAGTACCAGCAGCAGCTCAACGCGTACGCGCCGGAGCGCAAGAACAGCATCGTGCGGTCCGACTCGGTCTGGTGGGGCCAGAACTTCGACATGGTCACCAAGCGCTACACCGCGTGGCTCTCCGGGTGACACGCCGATGAGCGCCCCGACCACCTCGGCGCCGCCTCCGGCGGCGGTCACCAACGGGGCCGGCCTCGCCGGCCGGCCCCGGCGGCGGGCGGCGGGCTGGTTCATCCTGCCCGCCACCGCGCTGCTGCTGGTGTTCTTCTGCTACCCGCTCGGCAACATCATCTGGCGGAGCTTCACCGACCCGGACACCGGGCTGGGCAACTACACCGCCCTGCTGGACGACGGCGTCTCCGTCACCGTGCTGACGCGGACGCTCGTCACGGCGCTGATCGTCGCCACCTGCACCCTCCTCATCGCCTACCCGTACGCGTACGCGATGACGAGGGTCACCCCGCGGACCAGGAACCTGATGACGGTGGTGGTCCTGCTGCCGTTCTGGACGTCGATGATGGCCCGCAACTTCGCCTGGTACATGCTGGAGCAGCGCGGCGGCCTGATCGACGACGCGTTCTCCATGATCGGCATCAACGGCGTGGTGCTGCTCGGCACGGTCGCCGGGGTGGCGGTCGCGATGGTGCAGGTCATGCTGCCGTTCGCGGTGCTGCCGCTGTACTCCGGGATGGAGGGCATCGACAAGCGGCTGCTGGACGCGGCGACCAGCCTCGGCGCGCCGCGCTGGCGGGCGTTCGCCCGGGTGTACCTGCCGCTGTCGCTGCCGGCCGTGCTGTCGGGGTTCACGCTCGTGTTCATCCTGACGCTCGGGTTCTACGTCACCCCGGCGCTGCTGGGCTCGGAGCAGCAGTCGCTCGTCCCGCAGCTGATCGCGACGCGGATGACCGACCTGCTCGACTTCGGCGGCGCGGGCGCGCTCGGCACGGTGCTGCTGGCGATCACGCTGCTGGCGCTGTTCGTCGTGTCGAGGTTCGCCAACCTCTCGTCCACCACCGAGAAGGCGGTGACCAATGAGTGAGAACGCACCGGCCGCGCTGAAGCCCGGCGTACGCGCCGGGCGGGAGGGCGGCCTCGGCTGGGGCCTGAAGCTCGTCGTCGGCCTGACCGGGCTGCTGCTGATCGCGCCGACCGCGGTCGTCATCCCGATGAGCTTCTCCTCAGGGACCACGTTCCAGTTCCCGCCCCAGGACTGGTCGCTGCGCTGGTACGAGTCGTTCTTCACCTCCGAGAGGTGGATGCGCTCGCTGCTGACGTCGGTGCAGATCGGGCTGCTCGTGGCGGTGACGGCGACCGTCCTCGGCGTCGCGGTGGCCTACGGGCTGAACCGGGCGGGCTTCCGCGGACGGGGCGTGATCCGCTCGCTGATGATGGCGCCGCTGATCGTGCCGAGCATCGTGGTCGCGGTGGCGATCTACGGCGTGTTCCTGAAGTGGCAGCTCAACGGCACCGCCCTCGGGTACGTCGTCGCGCACACCGTGATGGCGCTGCCGTTCGTGGTGACGGTCATGTCGACCAGCTTCGCCAACTACGACCGGACGCTCGACACTGCCGCCGCGACGCTCGGCGCCACCGCCTGGAAGACGTTCTTCCGGATCACCGTGCCGCTCGTCGCGCCGGGCGTGCTGTCGGGGTTCGTGTTCGCGTTCGTCATGTCGCTGGACGAGGTGGTCATCGCGCTGTTCCTGCAGACGCCCGACATCACGACGCTGCCCGTCCAGATGTACAACTCGATCACGCTGGAGATCGACCCCACCATCGCCGCGGCGTCGAGCCTGATGGTGGTGGCGACCAGCATCGTCCTGCTGATGCCGCAGTTCGTTCGCCGCAAGCGGAGCACATCATGAGCCAAGCCGACAACGCCAGCAGCCACGGGATCCGGATCTCGGGCGTCTCGAAGGTCTACTCGGGCACGTCCCGGGCGGCCGTGGACGACGTCTCCCTGGACATCGCGCCCGGCGAGTTCATCACCCTGCTGGGCCCGTCGGGGTCGGGCAAGACGACGATGCTGTCGATGCTCGCCGGGTTCGTCTCGGTGTCCGCCGGGAGGATCGAGATCGACGGCCGGGACGTGTCCCGGCAGAAGCCGCACAAGCGGAACCTCGGCGTGGTGTTCCAGCAGTACGCGCTGTTCCCGCACATGACCGTCGCGAAGAACGTGGCGTTCCCGCTCCAGCAGCGGAAGATGACGAAGGCGCAGATCGCCGCGAAGGTGGCGGAGGCGCTGAAGCTCGTCCATCTGGAGGAGTACGCGGACCGGCTGCCGAGCCAGCTGTCCGGCGGGCAGCAGCAGCGCGTCGCGCTCGCCCGCGCCGTGGTGTACCACCCGCGGGCGCTGCTGATGGACGAGCCGCTCGGCGCCCTCGACCGCAAGCTGCGCGACGAGCTCCAGCGCGAGATCGCCCGGATGCACCGGGAGCTGGGCATGACGTTCATCTTCGTCACCCACGACCAGCATGAGGCGCTCACGCTGTCCGACCGGATCGCGGTGTTCAACGAGGGCAGGGTCGAGCAGGTCGGGACGCCCGAGGAGCTGTACGAGCGGCCGCAGACGCTGTTCGTCGCGCAGTTCCTCGGCGAGTCGACGTGCTTCCGCGGCACGGTCGACGTGTCCGCGGGCGTGCTGCGGTGCGGCGGGTTCACGCCGCGGGCGCCGCGGCTGGACGCCCGCCTCGACGGCAGCGACGGCGTCGCCGTCATCCGGCCCGAGCGGCTGGAGCTGCACACCGACGTCACCGAGGTGCCCGCCGGGCACAACCAGGTGCGGGCGACCGTCACCGAGATCGTCTACGTCGGCAATCACCACCAGGTGGGGCTCCAGTTCGGGGACGGCACGAGCGGCTCGGTGATGCGCGTGGCCGGACGGTCGCTCCCGGCGGTGCCGGGCGAGGAGGTCACGGTGAGCTGGGACCCGGAGCACCAGTCGATCGTGGCCGACCCCGCCGACGAGCCGGTCTCCGACCGCGCCGCCGAGCGCCTGGACGCCGCCGCCAGCACCTGATCCCCTTCGCCTCGCCCACCCGCCGACCACCAGGAGTTTCTTTGCCGATGGCAGCCCAGACCGGACCCGACGAGCGCTTCGAGCGGATCACCGCGGGCGTCCCGGAACTCGCCGACGAGCGGCTACGGGAGGTCCTGCGCGACCGCTACGGGATCGACGCCGCGTCCCTGCGGCGGCTCGCCGGGGAGACGGACCGGAACACCCACGTCGTGGACGCCGGCGGGGCCGAGTACGTCCTGAAGGTCAGCGACCCCGCCGACCGCCGGGCGATCGAGTTCCAGACCGCGCTGCTCGCTCATCTCGCGGAGCGGGAACCGGGCGTTGTCGTGCCGCGGGCCGTGCCGGACGTGTCGGGCGAGCCGGTCACGTACGTGTCCGACGGCGGGCGTGAGCTGCCGGTCCGCCTCCTCACCTGGGTTCCGGGCGCGCCGCTGGCGGAGGCGGCCCGCCGGTCGCCCGAGCTGCTGGCGGACGTCGGCGCGGTGGCCGGTCGGCTGACCGCCGCCACGGCGGAGTTCGTCCATCACGATCCCCCGGCGCCGCACTACTGGGAGTTCCCGCACGCGGGCGCGGTGCTGGCGGCGTCGATCGGGCATGTCGGCGACGCGGAGCTACGGGCCGCCGCCGAAGCGCTCCGCGACCGGTACCTGCCGCTGGTGGACGAGCGGCTATCCGAGCTGCCGGTGGCGGTCGTCCATCACGATCTCAACGCCTTCAACATCCTGGTCCGCCGGGACGGCGGGCGGCGCCGCGTCTCCGGCGTGATCGACTTCGGTGACGCGCTGCCGACCGCGCGGATCGCGGACCTGGCGGTGCTCGCGTCCAGCGTGATGCGCGGCGCGCCGAGCCCCCTCGCCGTCGCCGCGACGCTGGCCGCCGCCTACCACGACGCCTGCCCGCTGACCGAGGCGGAGCTTGACCTGCTGTTCCCGCTGATCGCGGTGCGGTCGGCGACGGTCGCGGTGACCGCGGCCCGGCTGGACGCGGAGCGGCGGCACGGCGACCCGCGGCACCGGTCGGCCGCCGCCGCGGACCTGGTGCGCACGCTGGCGCGGATCCCGGCCGACGTGGGCCGCGCGGCCGTCAGGCACGCGTGCGGTCTGCCCGCGCATCCCGCCGGACCGGCCGTCACGGCCTGGCTGGCGGACAACGCGGCGTCCGCCGTGGCCCCGGTCGAGGGTGCGCTGAGCCCGGTCGACCTCAGCGCGTCGTCGGACGTCTACGACGACGTCGATCCCCGCGACCACGCCGCGTTGCGCGCCGCCGCCGGGGCGGAGATCCTCCGGCGGCGTCCTGGTGTGCCGGTGGGACGGTACGGCGAGCCCCGGTTCCTGGCCCCGCGCCGCCGCCGCAGCACCGGGCCGGACGAGCCCGACAACGTCCACCTCGGCGTCGACCTGTTCGCCGGGGCGGGCACGCCCGTCCGCGCGCCGCTGCCCGGACGGGTCGAGGCGGCGGGCGTCGCCGGAACCGACCTGGTGCTGCTGCACGAGCCGTCCGAGGGCGTCCGGTTCTGGACGCTCTACGCGGGCCTGACCGACGTCCCGGCAGTGGGCGACCAGATCGCGGCGGGTGATCAGATCGGGCGGATCGGGCCGGGCGAGGGGCTGCCGCCGCACGTCCGCGTCCAGGTGAGCGCCGTTCCGCTCGGCGACGGCTGGACGGGCCCCGTGCCCGCCGCCGTCACCGACTCGGAGTCGGCGAGGTGGCAGGCCCTGTTCCCCGACCCGACGCCGCTGCTCGGCGCCCAGAACGCGGTCACGCCGTGGACGTCCGTGATCGACAGGGCGCTCCAGGGCCGCCGCGCGCACCTGCCCGACAGCCACCCGATGTACTTCCAGCGCCCGATCGCGATGGCCAGGGCCCGGGACTGCCGGTTCTACGACGAGGAAGGCCGCTCCTACCTGGACGCCCTCAACAACGTGACCCTCGTCGGCCACAGCCATCCGCGCCTTGTGGAGACGGCGTCACGCCAGCTCGGCCGCCTGAACACCAACACGCGCTTCGTGTACGACACGCTCACCGAGTACGCCGAGCGGCTCACCGCGACGCTCCCGGACGGCCTCGACGTCGTCTACTTCGTCAACTCCGGCAGCGAGGCGAACGACCTGGCGCTGCGCATGTCCCGGTACCTGACGAAGCGGGACGACGTCGTCATCATCGACGACGCGTACCACGGCTACACCTCGGTCGTCTCCGACGTGAGCCCGTCCCGCTACAAGCACTACGGCAAGCCGGACACCACGCACCCGACCCCGAACCCCGACCGGTACCGGGGCGCGTACGGCTACGACGACCCGGACGCCGGGGCCAAGTACGCCCGGCACGTGATCGACGAGTTCGACCGGCTCGCCGCCGCGGGCCGCGCCCCCGCCGCGTACCTGTTCGAGGCGCTGCTGGCGGGCGGCGGCCAGGTGGTGCTGCCGCCCGGCTACCTCGCGCCGATCTTCGCGGCGGCGCGGGAGCGCGGCGTGCTGACGATCGCCGACGAGGTGCAGGTCGGCTTCGGACGGCTCGGCGAGGCGTTCTGGGGCTTCCAGACGCAGGGCCCGGACGTCGTCCCCGACTTCGTCACGATGGGCAAGGCCATGGGCAACGGCTTCCCCGTCGCGGCCATGGTCACCACCCGGGAGATCTCGCGGGGCTTCGACCCGACCGGACGGTTCTTCTCGACGTACGGCGGCAACCCGGTCGCCTGCGCGGTCGGCCTTGAGCTGCTGAGCATCGTCGAGGACGAGGGCCTCCAGCACAACGCGCTGGTCGTCGGCCAGTACCTGCGGGACCGCCTCGCCGGGCTCGCCGACCGGCACCCGCTGGTCGGGGACGTGCGCGGCCAGGGCTTCTACAGCGGGGTCGAGTTCGTCCTCGACCGCGAGACGAAGGAGCCAGCCTCCGCCGAGACGCTGATCATCTGCGAGCGGCTCAAGGACGAGGGCGTCCTCGTGTATCCGACGGGCCCGGCCTGGAACATCCTCAAGCTCAAACCGCCGCTGACGTTCACCCGGGCCGACGCCGACGAGTTCACCGACACGCTGGACGACATCCTCGAAAAGGGCTGGTGACATGGCTGACCAAGCGGGCAGGGCTGAACACGCGGACAAAGTACTGCTCGGCGGCAAGGTCGTCACCGTCGACGCCGGGTTCACGGTCGCATCCGCCGTCGCGGTGGCCGGGGACCGGATCGTGGCGGTCGGCGACGACGAGCACGTCCGGGAGCTCGCGGGACCCTCGACCGAGGTGATCGACCTCGCCGGGCAGACGGTGCTGCCCGGGATCAACGACGCGCACCTGCATCTCGCGCTCTTCGGCCTGTCCGGGCCGCCGTTCTCCGTCGACCTGAACGGCATCGACTCGCTCGGCGCGCTGAACGAGGCGCTCGCGGGCGGGCCGCCGGGGCCGGGCGGCAGCCGGTGGCTGATCGGCGAGGGCTGGCGGGAGGCGAACATCCCCGAGTTCGACGCCGACGTCCCCGGCCCGCACCGCTCCCTGATCGACGAGGTGACCGGGGAACGGCCGACCGTCCTGCACCACGCGTCCCGGCACTCGGTGCTCGTGAACACGGCCGCGCTGCGGATCGTCGGCATCACCCGCGACACCCCGGACCCGGCGGGCGGGCAGATCGTCCGCGGACCGGACGGCGAGCCGACCGGCCTGCTGCTCGAAGGCGCCAAGGGCCTGATCACCGAGCACGTCCCGGCCCACTCCGAGAAGGAGCGGCTGGACGCGATCGAGACCGCGATGCGGACGCTCAACTCGCTCGGCATCACCAGCGTCACCGACCCGATCGTCTGGCCCGAGCTGCTGCGCGACTACACCACCCTGCGCAGGGACGGCCGGATGACCGTCCGCGTGAACACGCTGATGCACTGGGACTGGCCGTCTCCGGCGAGCGCGTCCGACCGGCTGGAGAAGGCGCTCGGCTACGCGGGGCTGTCCACCGGGCTGGGCGACGACTGGCTCCGGATCGGCGGCTGCAAGCTGTTCGCCGACGGGGTGCCCACCCAGGGCACCGCCTGGCTGCACGACCCCTACCCGTCGGGCTGCCACGGCCACCTCATCACCTCCGGCGACGACGACGAGGCCCGCTACGAGGAACTCCTCCGCATGATCGAGCTGGCGCACCGGAACCGGCTCCAGGTGCAGGTGCACGTCACCGGCGACCGGGCCGCGGACGCCGCGACGGACGGCATCATCCGCGCGCTCAAGGCCGACCCGTGGCCGCGGGCCCGGCACGCGCTGCTCCACGGCACGCTGCTCTCGGAGGACTCCTACGCCCGCCTCGCCGAACACGACATCAGCGTCATCACCAGCTCGCTGATGAAGTCGTACAGCGGGGCGTCCATGACGCGGGTCATCGGCGAGGAACGGTGGTCGCGGGCGTTCCCGGCCGGTGCGCTGCTCGCCGCGGGGGTGCACGTCGCCGACAGCTCCGACGCGCCCGTCTGCTTCCCCGACTGGCGCCGCGGCATCGCCACGTTCGCCGGAGCCGAGCCGGGCCCGTTCTCGGACGTCCCGCCCGACCTGCGCCTCACCCGTGAGCAGGCGATCCGGCTGTGGACGACCGCCGGCGCCTACATCGAGAACGCCGAGGACCGGAAGGGGACGATCACCCCGGGCAAGCTCGCGGACCTCGTCGTCCTGGACGGCGACGTCCTCACCGCCGACGACGACGCGTTGCAGCAGCTCAAGCCCACGCTGACGCTGGCGGGCGGGCGGGTCGTCCACTCCGCCTGAGCCGTTCCTTAAGTCCGCTTTCGCTCCCTCTTGTTGTGATCGTCGCGTGCCGTCCCGACGGCGGGCGGCCGGACGCGACAAGGGGGAGAGGGCATGGCTCTCAGCCGACGCACGAGGATCGTCGTCCTGGCGGCGGGGCTGGCCGGCGCGGGCACGCTGATCACCGGCGGCGCGGCGCTCGCCGACTCAGGACCGGGGCCGGGCCGCACGCACTTGCAGATCGTCGAGTACCAGCACGCCACGGCGGACACGCCGGGACGGGACTGCCCGGGCCATGAGGGCGGCCGGGCGCCGGCAGAAGGCGTGCAGTGAGCGGCGGTCTCGACGCCGCCCGCGCCCTGCCGCCGTCCAGCGCCCTGGCGGAGCGGGCGCTGTTCGAGGTCAAGCGGATCATCGTCGGCCAGGACCTGATGATCGAGCGGATGCTCGTCGCGGTCCTGGCCGGCGGCCACTGCCTGCTGGAGGGCGTGCCGGGCGTGGCGAAGACGCTGGCCGCGCAGACGCTCGCCACGGTCGTCGGCGGGTCGTTCGCCCGGCTCCAGTTCACGCCGGACCTCGTGCCCGCCGACATCGTCGGCACCCGCATCTACCGGCCGTCCACGGAGAGCTTCGACGTCGAGCCCGGCCCGATGATGGCGAACGTCGTGCTCGTGGACGAGATCAACCGCTCCCCCGCCAAGGTGCAGTCGGCGCTGCTGGAGGTGATGGCCGAGCACCAGGTCAGCATCGCCGGGCGGACGTTCCCCGTGCCGTCGCCGTTCCTGGTGATGGCGACGCAGAACCCGATCGAGTCGGAGGGCGTGTACCAGCTGCCGGAGGCGCAGCGCGACCGGTTCCTGCTGAAGATCGACGTCGGGTACCCGTCGGAGGCGCAGGAGCTGGCGATCGTCTACCGGATGGGGGTGCGGCCGCCGGAGGCGAGTCCGATCCTGGACCCCGGCGAGGTGACCGCGCTGCGGGACGCCGCCACGGACGTGTTCGTCCACGACGCCGTCGCCCGGTACGCGGTCCGGCTCGTGGCCGCCACCCGCGACCCGGCCGGTCATGGCGTCCCGCAGGTCGCGGGGATGCTCGCGTACGGGGCCGGGCCGCGCGCGTCGCTCGGGCTGATCGCCGCCGGGCGGGCGCTCGCGCTGCTCCGCGGCCGCGAGTACGTGCTTCCGGGCGACGTGCGCGACGTAGCCGGGGACGTGATCGCGCACCGCCTGGTCCCGTCGTTCGACGCCCTCGCCGACGGCGTGGACGCCCGCTCGATGGTCGCCCACATCGTCGCCGCCGTGCCGATGCCGCAGGTCGCACCGCTGGAAGCGGACAGAGAAGCAGGCGGAGAAGCAGGCCGGGAAGCAGGCAGAGACGCGGACGGCGACGGCAGGGCGGCATGAACCGGCCCCTTCCGCCTGAGCCCGGGCTGCGCGACCTGGCGCCGGAGCACGCGCTGCGCCGCCTGGAGCTGACGGTCACGCGCCGCCTGGACGGCCTGTTGCAAGGCGACCACCTGGGCCTGCTTCCGGGGCCCGGGTCGGAGCCCGCCGAGGGCCGCGAGTACGTCGCGGGCGACGACGTCCGCGCCATGGACTGGAACCTCACCGCCCGGATGACCGCCCCGCACGTGCGCGACCGCGTCGCCGACCGCGAGCTGGAGACGTGGGTGCTTGTGGACGCCACCGCCAGCATGGACTTCGGCACCGGACGGCTCGAAAAGCGCGACCTCGCCGTGTTCGCCGTGGCGGCGGTCGGGTTCCTGACCGAACGGACCGGCAACCGGCTCGGCGCGCAGATCGTCCGCGACGACGGGACGCGGCGCGTCCCGGCGCGCACCGGACGGCCGCACCTGCTCGGCCTGCTGGGGACGCTGCTGTCGGCTCCCCGCACACCGCCCGGACGCGGCGGCCCGGACGGACGCGACGGCGGAGCGTCCCTCGGCAAGGCGGCCACGCTGATGCATCGCACCGGAGGGAGGCGCCGCGGCCTGGCCGTCGTGGTCTCCGACTTCCTGGAGCCGGTGGAGAGCTGGGAGCGTCCGCTGCGGCTGCTCGGCGCGCGCCACCAGCTCCTCGCCGTCGAGGTCGTCGACCCGCGGGAGCTGACGCTTCCGGACGTCGGCATGCTCACGCTCGTCGACCCGGAGACGGGCCGCAGGCGCGAGGTCCCGACGGCCGGGCGGAGGCTGCGCGAACGGTACGCGGAGGCCGCCGCGCGGCAGCGCGAGGAGATCGCGGCGGGGCTGCGCCGGGCCGGGGCGGCGCGGCTGCGGCTCCGCACCGACGGCGACTGGGTGCGCGACCTCGTCCAGCACGTGCTGGCGCGGCGCCGCCTCGCCGCCGCGCCCGTCCCGCCGCCTTCGGGAGGTGCGGCGTGAGCTTCCTCGATCCCGTCCGCCTGTTGCTGCTGCTGGGGCTGCCCGTCCTGATCGCCGCGTACGTGGTGATGCAGGTGCGGCGCGGCAGGTACGCGGTGCGCTTCACCAACCTGGCACTGCTCGACAAGGTCGCGCCCGCCAAGCCGGGCTGGCGCCGCCACCTCCCCGCGGCGGCGTTCCTGCTGATGGTGGGCCTGTTCGTGACCGGCTTCGCCCGCCCGGCCGCGGACGTGCGGGTGCCGCGCGAACAGGCGACGATCATGCTGGCGGTCGACGTGTCCGCGTCGATGGAGGCCACGGACGTCCGGCCGAACCGGCTGGAGGCCGCCAAGGACGCCGCCCGCACGTTCCTCGGACGCGTCCCCGGCCGCTTCAACATCGGCCTCGTGTCGTTCTCGGGGACCGCGTCGGTCGTCGTCCCGCCGACCACGGACCGCCGGGCCATGCGCACCGCCATCGACGGGCTGAGGCTCGGCCCGCGCACCGCGATCGGCGAGGGCATCATCGCCTCGCTGGACGCGATCGCCGGGTTCGGGGCGCAGTTCGGCGGGGACGCGCCGCCGGGACGCGTCGTCCTGCTGTCCGACGGCACGAACACCGCGGGGCGGAGCCCCGGGGAGGGCGCCAGGCGCGCCGTGCAGGCCCGCGTCCCGGTGTCGACGATCGCGTACGGCACGCCCGAAGGCGTCATGGTCCAAGGCGGACGGGAGATCCCGGTGCCCGTCGACGGGCCCGCGCTGGAACGCCTCGCGCAGGACTCCGGCGGCCGCTTCTACGAGGCCGCCTCCGGCGACGAGCTGCGCGACGTGTACGAGGACATCGGCAGCAGCATCGGCTACCGCACCGAGCAGCGGGAGATCTGGGGCTGGTTCGTGGCCGCCGGGCTTCTCCTGTCCTGCGCGGTGGCGGCGGGTTCGCTGCTGTGGTTCTCACGCCTGCCGTGACCGACCTGCCGTGAACGACCCGCCGTGAACGACCTGAACGAAACATATGGGGAGCGGAGTACTGACCAATGAGACCTGAGCGTGAGGAGCCCCATGACCTACCCGCGGCAAACCGACACCTGGTACGGCGACGCTCACTACGACCAGTACGACGACACCCGGTACGGGCTGGGCGAACCGCGCGGCCCCGACTTCCTCTCGCCCCCGCCTTCCCGTACGTGGCCGCAGGACGATCCGTTCAGGCGTCCGGCGCCGCCTCCCCCCTGGGCGGCGCCGGGCTTCGACGAACCGGCCCGTGAGCGTGGTCGCGGCGCGGGCAAGGCGGTCGTCGCCGCCGTGCTCGCGGCCCTGCTGGCCGGTGGCCTGGCCGGGGCCGTCGCCGGGCGGGTGACCGCGGGCGACCAGGCGTCCACGGCGCTGTCGCAGTCCGGCGCCGGGCCCGTGAAAGGCGGGGCCGGGGACCTGAGCGAGGTGGCGGCGCGGGTGCAGGCGAGCGTGGTGTCGATCGAGGTGCGGTCGGGGAGCGCGCGCGGCACCGGGTCCGGGTTCGTGATCGACCGGCAGGGGCACGTGCTGACCAACGCGCACGTCGTCGACGACGGCGGCTCGGTCACCGTGGTCCTGGCCGACCGGCGCCGCGTCCGGGCCCAGGTCGCGGGCTCCGACCGCGCCCTCGACCTGGCCGTGCTGTCCATCCCCGCCGGGGAGAGCCCGGCGCCGCTGACGTTCGGCCGCTTCTCCGACGTCCGGGTCGGGGACCAGGTCCTCGCGCTCGGCTCCCCGCTCGGCCTGCAGGGGACGGTCACGAGCGGCATCGTCAGCGCGCTGAACCGCCAGGTGCGGATCGGGCAGGGCGGCGTCGGCAACGCGCTGCAGACCGACGCGTCCATCAACCCGGGCAACTCCGGCGGGCCGCTGGTCAACGCGCGCGGCGAGGTCGTCGGCGTGAACACGGCGATCGCGACGCTGATGCGGGACGGCGGCGGGTCGATCGGCATCGGCTTCGCGATCCCCGCCGACCGGGCACGGGACGGCGCCCGCCGCCTCGCCCGCTGACCCGTCCGCGTCCGCGTACCGTCGTTGGCAGTGGCCTGGTGAGAGAGGTGGGGTCCGGGATGCGGGTGCTGGTGGTCGAGGACGAGGAGGACCTGGTCGAGGCGCTCCGGTACGGGCTCGTCCGCGCCGACTACGCCGTGGACGTCGCCTACGACCTGGAGGAGGCCACGCAGAAGCTGTACGCGTCCGCCTACGACCTGATGGTCCTGGACCTCAGCCTCCCCGACGGCGACGGCTTCGACCTGTGCCGCGCGGTCCGCAGCGGCCGGCTGGACGGCGAGAGCGGCCCCGACCTGCGCATCCTCATGCTGACCGCGCGGGACCGGCTGGCCGACCGGGTCCGCGGCCTGGACGAGGGCGCCGACGACTACCTGGTCAAGCCGTTCGCGTTCCCGGAGCTGCTGGCGCGCGTCCGGGCCCTGCTGCGCCGGGAGAGCGGCGGCGGCTCCGCGGTGTGGACGGTCGGCGACCTGCGGCTCGACACCGGCCGCCGGGAGGCGTCCCGCGGCGGGCGGCCGCTCCGCCTCACGCCGAAGGAGTTCGCCGTCCTGCGCTACCTGATGAGCCGTCCCGGCCAGGTCGTGTCGGCCGAGGAGCTGCTGGAACACGTCTGGGACGAGAACGCGGACCCGTTCACCAACACCGTCCGGGTCACCGTCGGCACCCTGCGCCGCAAGCTCGCCGCGCCGGACGAGGAGCAGGTCATCGAGACCGTCGTGCGGCACGGCTACCGCCTGCGCGAGACGGGGACGGCCGGGCCGGCGGCCGTCCCCGCCGAGAAGTGAGGCCGTCGTGGTGCACTCGATCAGGTTCCGGCTCACGGTCATGTACTCGACGCTGCTGTTCGTCCTCACCGCGGTGATGCTGGGCGGCGTCTACCTGGCGGTCGACCGCAGCGCCGACGCGCGGCCGATCACCAGGACGTTCAACGCGGAGAAGATCGTCCAGATGCCGGACGGCACCCAGCAGCGGCTCGGGCAGGTCGAGGTCGTCAAGGTGCAGCAGGTGGAGGAGGCCGTCAACTACGAGACCCGGCAGACGCTCCGCCGCCACTCGCTGATCACGCTGGGCGGGCTGTTCGTCGCGAGCCTCGGCATCGGCTGGGTGCTGTCGGGGCGGGCGCTCAAGCCGGTCGGCAAGATCGCCCGCGCCGCCGAGGAGATCCAGGCGACGGACCTGTCCCGGCGCATCCGCCTGTCCGGACCTCGGGACGAGCTGCGCCACCTCGCCGACACCATCGACTCCATGCTCGACCGGCTCGACGACGCGTTCCGCGCGCAGCGCCGCCTGATCGACGACGCGTCGCACGAGCTGCGCAGCCCGCTGGCGATCATCCGCGCGAACGTCGACACCGTGCTCAGCGAGCCGGACGCCGGGATCGAGGACCGCCGCCGCGCCGTCGACGTCGTCGACCGCGCCACCACCCGGATGACGCGGCTGGTGGAGGACCTGCTGGCCACCGCGCGCCGCTCCGCGCCCGCCCTCGGCGACGCCGACGTCGACCTCGGCCTCGCGGCGCGCGAGGCGGCGGAGGAGTTCGACACGCTCGCCGCCGCGCGCGGGCTGGTGATCGAGCGGCGGCTGCGCGACGGCCTGACCGTGATCGGCGACCATGACGCGCTGCGCCGCGCCGTCGGCAACCTGCTGTCCAACGCGGTGCGGCTGGCGCCCGTCGGCACCGCCATCACCGTCGCCGCCGACCAGACCGGCGGCTGGCAGTGGATCGCCGTCAAGGACGCGGGCCCCGGCATCCACGCCGAAGACCAGGACCGCGTGTTCGACCGGTTCTGGCGCGGCTCGGAAACCCGCCGCTCCCGTTCCCGAGATCGAGATCGAGATCGAGATCGGGACCGGGACCGGGACCGCCGCACCGGCCTCGGGCTCGCGATCGTGCGGAGCATCGTGGAGGCGCACAACGGCCAGGTGCGGCTGTTCTCCGCGCCGGACGTCGGCAGCACGTTCGTCCTGTGGTTCCCCGTCCACTCCCCCGGCGGCCCGTCGGCGCCCGCCCCGCCGCCCGACGCCGACCCGCTCGCCATTCTTCCCATTCCTCGCGAAACCGGCGACATCATGTAGGCATGGCGAATGCACAGATCCCTGGGCCGCCCGCCGGGCACGACGGCGCCGACGCGATCGTGGCGGCGGGCGGGCTGCACAACTACCAGCTGAGACTGCATGCCGAATACGGCCCGGTGGTCCGGTTCCCGCTGCCGGGCGCGGACGTGGCGGTGTCGGTCGCGGACCCGGTGCTGCTGGAGGCCACCGCGAAGATCGACAAGCGGCCTGAGCGGCTGTTCGAGTTCCTGGCGCCGCTCCAGGAGTCGGGGAACCTCCAGACGCTCCCGGCCATCGAGCACGGCCCGTGGCGCCGGGTGATGCTGTCGGTGCTGGCCGGACGCCCCTCGCACGAGGCGCACTTCGCCCGGTTCACCGCGCTGACGTCCGCGCTCGCCGACCGCTGGGCCGGACGTCCCGCCGGAGACGCCGTGGCGTTGCAGAAAGATCTGAGCGAGCTTTCGCTGCGCATGATCTGCGAGTACGCGCTCGGCAGCGGCCTCGCGTCGGAGGAGTCGGCCGGACGGGTCGTGTCCGCGTTCGAGGACGTCCTCACCGAGCACCTGGCCCGGCTCTACCAGGCGGACGTGCCGGGCGACGCCGAGGAGCGCCGCGTCCGCGCCGACGAAGCCCTCGCCTACCTGCGCGCGACCGTCGACCAGGTCCTCGCCGCGCACGGCGCCGCAGGGAAGACCGGGAAGGCCGCTGGCGAGCCCGGCGCGAAGACCGCCGACCGGAGCGACATGATCGCGGCGCTGGTCGAGGCGGGCGAGTCGCCCGCGCGGATCCGCGACTCGGTGCTGATGACCATGCTGGCCGCCCACCACACCACCGGCGTCGCCATCTCCTGGACGCTCTACCTGCTCGCCAAGCACCCGGACGCGGCCGAACGCGCCGCCGCCGAACTCGACCGGGTCCTGGACGGACGCGCCGTCCCGGACTACGGCGACCTCAAGGAGCTCACCTACCTGGACAGGGTGCTCAAGGAGGCGATGCGGCTCTACCCGCCGGGCCCCTACGGCGCGCGGGAGGCCACCGAAGACGTCGTGCTCGGCGAGTACACCGTCCCCGCGGGCACGACGATCTTCTATCCGTTCTGGGCCGTCCACATGAACCCCGACTACTGGCCGGACCCGGACGCGTTCGACCCCGACCGGTTCACCCCGGAGGCGTCGGCCGGGCGGCCCCGGTTCGCCTACATCCCGTTCGGGCTCGGCCCGCGCAGCTGCGAGGGGGCGGCGCTCGCCATGGTCGAGGCGGAACTCGTGCTGGCCATTCTGCTGAAGCGATTCCAATTCCACCTGGCACCCGAACAGACGGTGACGCCAATCGAACGCTTCGTATTGTGGGCCGCCGAGGACATCCACATGACCCTCACGCCGCGCGACCCCGCGCACCCCGCGCAGCACCGGACCTGAGGTCTGACGCACAAAACCCGATATACGACATGGCCAAGTCAGATATGACGTCGTATCGAACGACGGTGCAATGATCAGGGCTGCCAGGTTTCCCACGGTCTCGACCGGAGGACCCCCATGAGACCCAGCACAGCCCTGAAGATGGCCGTGTCCATCATCGTCGCCGCCACCGGACTGACGGCGGCGAGCACCGCGACGGCGGCACCGGCCGCCGCACCGCCGCCCTGCTCGGACGGCACCCTCATCCAGACCGACAGCGGACCGGTCTGCGGCCTGGACGGCGACGGCGTGAAGAACTGGCTTGGCGTCCCCTACGCCGCCCCGCCCGTCGGCGCGCTCCGCTGGGAGGCGCCCGCGCCGCACCCCGGCTGGACGACGCCGGTACAGGCGACCGAACCGGGCAGCGCGTGCCCGCAGCCTTCCGACTTCCGCCCCGGCTCGACCGATGAGAACTGCCTGAAGCTGGACGTCCGCGTGCCGGAGAACGCCGGGAGCGGGCCGCTGCCCGTCATGGTGCAGCTGCACGGCGGCGGGTTCCGGCTCGGCACCCCGTCCAACGGGACCCGGCTCGCCACGGCCGGGAAGGTCATCCAGGTGGAGGTGCGGTACCGGCTCGGCATCATCGGATTCCTGTCCCACCAGGCGCTCGGCGCGAACGCCGGGAACTACGGGATCGAGGACCAGCAGGCCGCGCTCGGCTGGGTCAAGCGCAACATCTCCAAGTTCGGCGGCGACCCGGGCAACGTCACCATCTTCGGGCCGTCCGCCGGAGGGTCGAGCGTGTGCGCCAACATGGCGTCGCCCACCGGCAGCGGGCTGTTCCACAAGGGCATCATCGAGAGCGGCGAGTACAACTCGCTGCGCGGCGTCCACGCCACCTGGCAGGCGCAGGACTGCGCGGCCAAGCTGCCGACGCAGGCCGAGGCGCAGGCCGCCGGGGCCCGCTTCGCGTCCGCCGTCGGCTGCGGGAGCGCCGCCGACGTCGCCGCCTGCCTCCGCCAGGTGCCGGTCCAGACCCTCCTGGACGCGGCGGGCGACGGGCTCGGGCCCAACAGCGGCACGATGGCGCCCATCGTCGACGGGAAGACCCTGACCGCGTCACCGGGGCAGGCGTTCGACACCGGACAGTTCAACAAGGTCCCCGTCATCCACGGCGTGGCCAGGGACGAGTCGCAGATCCGTCCCGCCGACACGCCCCAGGCGTTCGAGGCCCAGGTCCGCAGCCAGTACGGCGAGTTCGCGCCCAAGGTGCTGAAGCGCTACCCGCTGTCGCAGTACCCGGAGCCCGCGGCGTTCATCGCGGCGCGGACCGTCCTGGCCGACTCCACGTCCGTCTGCCCGGCGCTGCTCAACGACCGGCGGCTCGCCGAGCACGTCCCGGTGTACGCGTACCGGTTCGACGACACCAACCCGCCGCCGCTGCCGTTCATCGACGCGACGAAGCCGGCCGGCGCGTTCCACGTCGGCGAGTTCAGCTACCTGTACCACGGCACCTTCCCGAACCAGGCCCCGCTGGACCCGAACCAGAAGGCGCTGCAGGCCCAGCTCACGTCCCAGTGGACGGGCTTCGCCCGCACCGGCGATCCCAACGTGGACGGCACCCCGCGCTGGACGCCGTTCACCGCCGAGAAGCAGCACCAGATGTCGCTGCTGCCCGCCGGGACGAGCCGCATGACCCGCGAGGTCTCGTGGCCGCACCACTGCACCTTCTGGAACAAGCTCGCGCCGTTCACCGGCTGAGCCTGGTCCCGCCGGACGCTCCCGCCCCGCGCGGGGGCGTCCGGCCCCCTCATCCCTGACGGCTACGGGCTAGTCGTAGGACGCGAGGGTGCGCGCGTGGACGCCGAGCACGTGGGTGAGCAGCGCGGGGGCGCGCGTGCCGTCACCGGCGTCGGGGAGCACCTCGGGAGTGAGCGTCCAGTCGGTGCCGACCCACGAGTCGGCGATGGTGCCCTCGCTGGACGGCAGGTTGTTGCAGGTCTGCCGGACCCGGATGGCGCGCACCGACTCGGCCGCCGGGGTGTCGGTCTCCACCATCAGCACCGGGACGCCGACCGGCGGGCCGTCCTCCACCAGGCGCAGCAGGTGGTGCGCGTCCTCGCCGTCGAGCGCGGCGCCCGCGTCGAGGATCACCGCGAGCCGCACCGGCGGGCCCTCCGCCAGCCCGGCGGGCAGCTCGTCCTGCCCGCCGACCTGCCGCAGGTCGACCAGGTCGAGCAGGCGGCGGAGCCGCTCGCCCGCCGCGGGCCCGGTCGCCACGCCGCCGCCGAGCAGCCGGGCGCTGACCATCGGGTCGAACCCGTGCAGCCAGCCGGCGCCCGACAGGCCCGCCGCGTCGATCACCTCAAGGCCGACGAGCCCGGGCGGGACGGCGGCCAGGAACCGCGTCACCAGCGACCAGGCGTAGGCGGCGGAGTCGCCGGGCATCGTGCCCTGCGAGATCCACACGCCGCGCCGCCACGGCAGCCGCAGCACGAGCGGCACCCGCAGGTCGGGCAGCTCGGCGGTGGACAGCCGTCCCGCCAGCATCCCCTCGGCCAGGTCGGCGCTCGGCTGCCAGGTCAGCCAGGACGGCGCGTCGAACGGCGCGACCTCCGCGGTGACCTGCGGCTCCACCCGGGCCAGCTCGTCGCGGAGCTGGCCCGCGTCGGCCCGCAGCCGCTGGTCGGCCGCCGCCATGAGCTGCTCGAAGCGCCCGCGCGGCGCCCGCCCGGCGATCTCCTCGTTGCGGAGGGTGAGCGCGTGCTCGGTGGACGCGCGGAAGGAGGCGAGCGAGCGGCTGGCGTCCTCCCAGACCAGCCAGCACCGTTCGAGATATCCGACCTCGTTCCCGGACGACGGCGACGGCTGCGGCGACGGTGATGACTGCGGCGTCGGCATTCCCTGCGGTGTCGGCGGCGGCGGCGCTTGCGGGGGCGGTGGTCCCTGCGGGCGCGGCGCTCCGACGGCGGGGCCCGGCGGCGGGGAGGCCATCGCGGCCTCCGGCGCGGCCGTGTCGTTCGCGGCGTCCGCGTCGCCCGGATCGTCCACCTCGACGCCGTGCGCCTCGACCAGCTCGGCCAGCCCGCCCGGGTAGCCCTGCCCGACGGCGCGGACCTTCCACCGGTCGTCCCGCCGGTAGACCTCAAGCCCGATGATCGCCTTCTCCGGGCCGAGGCCCTGGACGGCGAACACGGCCAGCGGGCCGCCGTCGTCCCCGGTGAGCCGCACCTGCGGCGGCGGCATCGACCCGAACGACGACGTCCCGGTCAGGCTGACCGCGATCAGCACCGCGTGGGCGTCGGCGGGGACGGAGTCGAGGTCGAGGTCGACGCGCTGGCGGCCCCCGCCGTCCGCCCACCGCACGCCCGGCGCCTCGGGAGCGTTGAAGAACACCAGGTCGGAGTCGGTGCGCACGCGCAGGTCCCGGCCCACGAGCAGGGCGCTGACGTCCACGGGCACGGCGCAGGACACGGTGGCGGTCACCCGGCGGGCGGGCAGCGGCGCGTTGGCGCCGCGGGAGAGGTCGGCCATCGGCGGTCAGGCGTGGTTGGCGATCACCGGCAGCATGTCCTCGAACGTGCGGCCGTGGCACGGCTCGCCGATCGCGTTCATCTTCCAGCCGTCGCCGTGCCGGTAGATCCGGGACATCACCATCGCGGTGTGCGCGCCGCCGCCGGTCAGCGTGTACCGGGCCAGCTCGCTGCTGTCCACCTCGTTCACCAGCCGGCAGAACGCGTTCTCGACCTCGTTGAACGTCTGCCCGTTGAACGAGCTGACGGTGAACACCAGCGACGTGACGTGCACCGGCAGCCGGCCCAGGTCGACGATGACGGACTCGTCGTCGCCGTCGCCCGCCCCGGTCAGGTTGTCGCCGGTGTGCCGGACGGACCCGTCGTCGCTGGTCAGCTTGCCGAAGAAGACCACGTCGGCCAGGGCGGTGTCGGCGAACAGCACGCAGGACGCGTCGAGGTCGATGTCCCGCTCCCGCGAACCGAAGAAGCCCTTCTTCTTCACCGCGTCCCAGCCCAGGCCCATCCGCACCATGCTCAGCGCGCCGCCGGGCTTCTCCAGCGAGATCCGCTGGCCCTTCACCATCGAGACGGTCACAGCCGTCGCCTCCTTGACGTCCCCATCACCGCGCCCCGACGCTCCGCGAAGCGCTCCGACCTGTGGACACTCCGGCCACCCTCGCAGGGTGGCCGGAGTACGCACAAAGCGTCGCAGCCTATCAGCCCGGTTGTCACCCGTTCCCGGACGAATCAGCGCTGCCAGGTCAGGTCACCGGCCTGCACCTCCACCGCAGGTTTGTTAAGTTCCCTGCAAAAGTGGACAGGAGCATGGACGCGAGCATGGACGACGACCGCGCGGTCGGCACCCCGGTGCTGCGCCGCCTCAACACCGCCGCCGTGCTGCGCGCGGTTCGCGCGCAGGCGCCCGAGCCGGTGCGGCTCGCCGAGCTCGTCAGGCTGACCGGGCTGACCCGTCCGACCGTGGGCCAGGCCGTGGACGACCTGGTCGACGCGGGCTGGCTCCAGCAGCACGACCCGGACGCCGAGCCCCGGCAGGTCGGCCGTCCCGCCGTGCGGGTCTCGCTCCGCGACCGGGCCGCGCCCGTGCTGGGCCTGGACGTCGGCCCGCACACGGTCAGCGCGGGAATCGACGACCTGGCCGCGCGCCGTCTGGCCACCGTCCACCGGTCGGTCGACCGGGGCGACGCCGACCGGCTCCTCGCCGTCGTCGACGACGCGATCACGCGCGTCCTGCGGGAGGCCGGCCTGGACGCGGACGAGATCGCGGGAGTCGTCGTCGCCACGCCCGGCATCGTCGACCCGGGCTCGGGCCGGATCCTCCTGGCGCCGAGCGTGCCGGGCTGGACGTCGGTGAACCTCTCCGACCATCTCCGCGGGCGGTTCGGCTGCCCCGTCCAGGTCGAGAACGACGCCAACCTCGCCGCCCTGGCCGTCGCCGGAGAGCGCACCGGGGCCGGCACGCTGCTGGCCGTCCAGTGGGGCGAGCGGCTCGGCGCGGGCGTGGTGATCGGCGGCGTGCTTCACCGGGGCACGGGGGCCGCGGGCGAGATCGGCTTCATCCGCCCGCCGGGCCGCGTCCCGGACACCGGCGACGGCCGCGGCCCGCTGGAGCGGACGATCGGCGCCGAGGCCATCGCCGAGCAGGCCCGCCTGGCCGCCCGCGAGCACCCGGGGTCGCCGCTGCACGACGGCCCGCCCGACGCCGCGGCCGTCTTCGCCGCGGCCGCCGCGGGCGACGCCACCGCGCGGCGGGTCGTGGACGAGGTCGCCGCGACCTTCGCCCAGGCCATCGCCCCGGCCGTGCTGGTGCTCGACCCGGACGCGGTCGTCATCGGGGGCGGGGTCGCGCACGCCGGGCCCGTGCTGCTCACGGCCATCACCCGGCGCCTGGCCGAGCTGACCCTCAGCCCGCCCGCCGTGGAGTTCTCCGGGCTCGCCGAGGACACCGTCCTCACCGGCGCGCTGCGCCTGGCCCTGGACGAGGTGTGGCGCCGGCTCACCGTCTGAGCCCTCGCGAAGCCCCGCTCAGAGGGTGTGCCGGCGCCTGACCTGCGGCCTGGACTACGGGGACGTCAGCCGAAGTCGACGTCGATGCACTGGTAGAAGGCGTTGCCCGTGTCCGCGATGTCCCAGACGGAGAGCAGGATGTGCCTGCCCTGACGCTGCGGGAGGGTCCCGCTGTGGACGTCCCGGTCGGACGGCTGCCGGCCGCCGTAGCTCTTGTTGATGACCGGCGTGAGGTCCAGGCTGTTCCGGGTGAGCGGCTTGGTGCTGTCCCAGCCGTCCTTGGTGAGGAAGTAGCGGAACGACGTGGTGGAGTGCGGGGCGGTGAAGTGCCAGGAGACGTTGAAGCTCTGGCCGCTCGTCACCTTGGTCGCGGGCCAGCCGGTGCCGCCGCGCTGGTCGTCGAGCTCTCCCCAGCGGCCGTCCGCGCCGGCGCAGATGGTGCCGTCGCGCGGCCCGCTGGACGGGAACCCCTTCGGGCCTTCGACGCCGTCCGGGTCCCACTGGACCTGGCCGCAGTTCTGGACCTTGTGCTGGCCGCACAGGTAGCTGCGGCTCGGGGGCGAGGTGGTGTAGCCGTGCGACCACGCCGGCACGGCGAGCGCGAGCGGCAGCCCGGCGGTCACGGCCGCGGCCACGGCGATGCTGGTCTTCCTTGGCATCCTGCTTCTCCTTGGCGGGAGGTACGGCGCCCGGCGACGTACCTGGAGGCGGAGGCGAGCCGGCCCGGCGGCCGGCCCAAAAGGAAACTTTCCTTTCAGTAAGGTGAACCCTCGGCGGCCCCCCGTCAACCCCGCGGTCACGGGCGCCGGGCTTTCTGGCACGCAATGCACAGTGCGGGCGCGGCCGTTCGGCTATGCCCTCCCGGGCGTCTCCGCGGCCCGGCTCCGGCGCCCGGGGCGCTCGCGCCACTCCCGCAACGCACGGAGTGGCAAAGGTGACATTCCCGTCATTTGCCGATCACATAAGCGTGACCGGGTGCGAATTCGTGTGCTAACCTGTCCGCTGCTAAGTGTTGGAAAAAGCGTATGGCTTTTTGGTTGGCGTGTGGAGGCTGGCGGTGCGTTCAGGCAGGATTCTCAGGTTCGACGAAGTCCGTGGTTACGGATTCATCGTTCCCGACGGCGGCGGCGAGGACGTCTTCGTCCACGCCAACGAGCTCCTCGACGACAAGGCGGCGTTCTCGCCCGGCACGGCGGTCGAGTTCGAGGTGACCGAGGGCGAGCGCGGCCTCAAGGCCTTCGCCGTGCGCGCGGTGGGCTCGCCGTCCAACGGCTCCGCGTCCGTGGTGGACCGCCCGCCCGCCGCCGACGCGCCCGACGACATGATGTGCGACGTCCTGTCGCGCAAGGAGCTCAGCCGGGAGATCGTCGACGTGCTGCTGACCGGCGCGCCCGACCTCACCGGCGCCCAGATCGTCAAGGTCCGCGCAAGCATCGTGGAGATCGCCCACAAGCACGGCTGGATCGACGACTGATCGTCCCCCGTCGGCCGCCCACGGCCGCCACGGGACGTTCACCGAAAGCCGCGACACCCGAAAACGGCATTCCCGTGCGACGAAGCGGATTTCCCTTTAACCGCGCGGGCGGGAGTTCGATGCTCCGCGATCCGCAGGCCCTTGCGATCCGTTAGCGCGGTGAACCGCGCGCCCCGTGAACCGTGCGTCCCGCCATTCCCGGGAATGGACGCGCCGCACACCACAAGCCGCGGACGCGGTATTCGGAGCCGGGTGATCAGGCCTCGCCGTGCGCGGCGCGCACGGTCGCGGGCGTCATGACCGTGTCCGGGCAGGTGACCGCCTCGCACATGCGGATGTGGCCGCCGTCCGCGTCGGCGGCGGCCCCCAGCTCGGGGGTCATGGCGGCGGCGCCGTGCGGGTCGCCGACCCGCCGGAAGATGCGCACCGACTCCTCGAAGCACTCGATCGCGCGGGACGGCCGCCGCGCGCCGAGGTAGGCGACGGCGAGCCTGTTCAGGCTCCACGCCTGGCCGACCAGGTCGCCGAGCCGCCGCTGGACGACCAGCGCCTCCCGGTGGTGGACGATCGCCTCGCCGCACCGGTCGGCGTCGCTGCACGCCATGCCGAGGCCGTTCAGCATGAACGCGACGCCGCGCCACTCGCCGAGCCGCCGGGCCGCCTCGAGCCCGATCTCGTACGCGGCGATCCAGTCGTCCCGGCTTTCGCCGAGATGGAAGAACGTCAGCAGCACCGCGGGCAGCCGCCAGGCGACCGAGTGGCGGCCCTGGTCGGACGCGGCCCTGATCACGGCGGTGAGGTTCTCCGACTCGGCGTCGAGCCAGGCCAGCGCCCGCGTGCGCGTGCCGAAGACGGGCACCGGGCCCGCGCCGTCGCCGGGATCGCCGGGGAACTCGATCGGGACGCGCCGGCCGTGCGTGTTCAGCACCAGGTCGGCCGAGTGGGCGGCGCGGAGGTACCAGGCGAACACGCGCTCGGCCGCCGCGTCGCGCCGGCCGGGCGTCTCGTGCTCGTGCGCCTTCCGCCTGGCGTGGCCGCGCAGCAGGCGGTGCATCCGGTAGCGGCCAGGGGACGCCTGCTGGAGCAGGTTCTCGTCCAGCAGGGCTTCGAGCAGCGACTCCGCCCGCTCCTCGGGGAGATCGGTGAGCACGGCGGCGGACGGCGGCGTGAAGTCCGCGCCGGGGTGCAGGCCGAGCAGCCGGAACATGCGCTTCTGGTCGTCGGCCAGCGCCCGGTAGGACAGGTCGAAGGACGCGCTGATGGAGCGGTTGCGGAACTCCAGCTCGTCCGGCAGCCGGCCCTCGCCCTCCAGGCGCGCGTCGAACTCGGCCAGCGTCCAGGCGGGACGGGTCTGCAGGCGGCGGGCCGCCATCGTGACGGCCATCGGGAGCTGCCCGCACCGCTCGGCGATCCGCGCCGCGGCGGCCGGCTCGGCCGTGACCCGGTCCGGGCCCGCGATGCGGCCCAGCAGATCGGTGGACTCCGGCGGCGCGAAGACGGCCAGCCTGAGCCGGTGGACGCCGTCCAGCCCGGCGAGGCTGCGCCGGCTGGTGACGAGCACCAGGCTGGTCGGGTCGCCCGGGAGCAGCGGCTCCACCTGCGCCTCGTCGGTGGCGTTGTCGAGGATCACCAGGGCGCGCGCGCCGTGCAACCGGTCGCGGTACAGCGCGGCCCGCGACGCCAGGTCGGGCGGGATCCGCGGGGCGGGCACGCCGAGCTGACGCAGGAACGTCCCCAGCACCTCGGCCGGGTCGGCGGCGGGAAGCTCGGGATCCATGGCGCGCAGGTCGGCCCACAGCTGCACCGCGCCGAACCGTCCGCGGGTGCTGATCTGGTGGGCGGCGCGGACGGCGAGGCGGGTCTTGCCGACCCCCGCCATGCCCTCGATGGCGATCACCGTCAGCGCGGTGTCGCCGTCGCCGCCGGCGCCGTCGGCGAACCGGTTCAGGGCGCGCAACTCCGCCTCCCGGCCGGTGAACTCGACGATGTCCATGGGGAACTGCCGCAGCGTGCCCGTCCGGCCTGGCGTGCCGTCCGCGGGCCCGGCCGCCGCTTCGGCGTCGTCGCCCGCCTGGACGCTCCCGGACCGCGGCGACGCCGGGTCGAGCCCGGGATCGCCGCTGAGGATCCGCTGCTCCAGGGACCGCAGCCGCGGCCCGGGGTCGATGCCCAGGTCGTCGGCGAGATGCCGGCGGACCTGCGCGTACGCGTCGAGCGCGTCGGCGGAGCGGCCCATCCGGTACAGGACGAGCATGAGCCGCTCCCACAGCCGCTCCCGGAGCGGATGGCGGGACACGAGGCGCCGCAGGTCGGGGACGAGCGCGTCCGAGCGGCCGAGCAGCAGGCACGCGTCGGTGTACTGCTCCGTGAGGAGGAGCCGGCGCTCTTCCAGCCGTTCCACGTCGGCCTGCAGCGGGGCGCCCAGCGGCATCGCGTCGAGCGGCCGTCCCCGGTAGTGGTGCAGCGCGTCGGCGAAGTCCTGCGCGGCCTGCTCGGCCCGTCCGCCGGCCAGCGCCCGCTCGCCCCTGGTGAACGCCTCCTCGAACCGGAACAGGTCGAGCTCGCCCGGCTCGACGCGGAGCAGGTAGCCGGGCGCCCGGGTGATCAGCCGGTCCGGGGGCTCGCCGGCGTCGCGGAGCATCCGGCGCAGCGCGGCGATGTAGCCGCGGACGTTCGCCCTGGCGGACGGGGGCGAGGTCCACCACACCGCGTCGACGAGCCGGTCGATGGGGACGACCTGGTTGGCCGCCAGCAGCAACGCGGCGAGCACGGTCTGCTGCTGCGGACCGCCCACGCCGACCGGGCGGCCGTTCGCGACGATTTCGAGCGGTCCAAGGATGCGGAATTCCATCTGATCCCCTAACCGGCCCTGTCAGGAGCGATCACCTGGCACCGCTCTTCGTGGTCCGGTCCCACCGTCGAGGAAGACATCGGTCCTATGCGCCAAATATACGGCACCCATGCGCGTTCCAGGGCAGCCTGGTTGTCGCGGATGATCAGTCGGGGTCGACAAAGGTCACATTGCGAACACAAGACGTTATGACGGGGACTTCGGTATGGCGGGGTACCACGGGGAACGTGTCGGGGGCCGGCGAGGGAGCGAGCCGGTTACGGGCCGCGCGCGGCCGGATCCGGCCGGAAAGCGCGCAGGCCCGCGTTCGCGTGCGGCCGATGCGCGCACGCGGCCGGGCGAGGCCCGGGCGGTGACCGCAAAGGCCCAACCTGCGCATATGCGCCGACCTGCGCATATGCATCTCTCTGGGCGTCGGAGACCGAGCGCTCTCCGCCTGCGCGCCGTGGCTCGGTGACCGTTCGGCTTTAGGCTGCGCGCCCCTCCTCAGAGGGTCACGGGAGTGAGGGACCCGCGCTGCGCCTCCGTAGCCCAATGGCAGAGGCATACTCCTTAAAAGAGTAGAAGTGTCGGTTCGAATCCGACCGGGGGCACAGAATTTCCACCGTGAGGTGCGCAATAGCGGAGATCTTCCGGTGGTGGCGGGTTAGTGGTGGGTGCGCGGCGGGCGACGGGTGCGGCGGGGGCCGACGGCCGGGCCGTCCGGGGCGCGCCCGGTTTCGCTCCCGTCCGGGCGGGATCGATGGGACGAGTACCGCGCCGACTTCGTTCGCCTGCCATTAACCGACCGACCCGCCGAATTCATCAAAATGATCAGCGCGGGGTCTGGACGCGGCGACAGAACCGACAAAAGATGAAGATCATTCGTGTCAGGCCGGGCGGTCGTGCCCGCATCCCCTTCTCCGGGCCCGGGGCCGGCACCGCGAAGCGCCGTGGCGCGAGACGTCGAAGATCTTAACGCGGGCGCGGGGCGCGGGCGCGTGATCGTGACGGCGGCGCGGCCGGGCCCGGGAATGCCGGCGGGTTTCGCAATGGCCTGATAACGGCGGGCGGCCGCCGCCGGGCTGCGGCGGACAGAGCGTCCCTTATTCTTGACGCATGTTCTGGTGTCGGTTCGCATCGGAGACGTCGCTCGTCACATGTCCGGTGGACCGGCCACGGCCTCAGCATTGCGAGCCGGTGGAATGAACAGTGATTTTTCGATGACTCCCGATACCGCGGCCGAACCCGAATCGAAGGCGATTCGGGTGGTGGTCGTCAGCGACAATCCGGTGTCGCGGATCGGGTTCCGGGCGTTGCTGAGTACGGCTCCGGGAGTGGACGTCGTCGGCGCCGGAACGGTCGAGCGTTCGGCCGCGGCGGTCCGCGCGCACCAGCCCGACGTGGTCCTGCTGGACGCCTCGCCGCCGCCGCCGGACGGCATCGGCCGGCTGGCTCGGTCCGGTGTGCGGGTGGTCGCCGTGACGGCCGAGCAGGACCCGTTCGCCCTCGTCCAGGCGGTGGCGGCGGGCGCGCACGGGTGCCTCGTGTACGGCCATTTCGAGCCCCAGGAGCTCGCGGACGTGCTGGTCGCGGCGGGTCTCGGCGAGTCGTCCCTGTCGCGGCCCGTCGTGACGGCGCTGGTGCGCTGGGTGCACGACGGCGGCGGGCCCCGGCCCGATCCCGGGCTGACCGCGCGGGAGGCCGAGATCCTGGAGCTGATCGCCGCCGGGCTCACCAACCGGGAGATCGCGCGGCGGCTGGTCATCACGGAGAAGACCGTGAAGAACCATGCCCACCAGATCTACAAACGGCTCGGCGCGGACGGCCGGGAACACGCCGCCGCGCGCTGGTTGGAATTGAATTCGGTGAGCAGTGGAACGGACCTTCCCTAATACCGTCCCGCGACTGAAGATAACCCGCTCCCGCACGCCCGGAGAGTCCTAGGACCGGACCCAGGCCAAGATGGGCCCCCCGTAGTCTTTACATGCACTCTCAGTTACCGCATGATCTGGTGGGCCGCGTTCCAAAGGTCATTAAGTCCATTTCTGGTGTGGCTGTTTACGGCTGTTGAATTTCAGTTGCCGTCGTCGTCCATGCGTCCTGGGGAGTCTTGGTGAAAGTGATACGCCGTCCCGCGCTCAGCGTCCTTTTCGGGATCCTGGTCGCGGCCGCTCTGATCGTCGGACCGCCGCGGCCCGCCTCGGCCGCGGGTCCCCGCATCGATCTTCAGGTCCTCGTCGTCTCCGACGGCGGCGCCTCGGTGTCCGCCGTCGCCGAACGGCTGAAGGCCGAGGGCGTTCCCTACAAGACCGTCGATCTGAACGCCCCGGGCAGACCGAAGATAAACGCGGGCTTCCTGTCCGACACGGTGGGCGGGACACCGCGGGCCAAGTACCAGGCCGTCGTCCTGCCCAACGCCTCGCCGTTCGAGGACGCCGCCGAGATGAAGGCCGTCGCCGACTACGAGGCCAAGTTCGGGATCAGGCAGCTCGACGCCTACGTCTACCCGAACGCCCAGGTCGGCATGAACGCGCCGGGCTATTCCGGGCAGCTGGACGGCATCGTCGCCGAGGTCACCGCGGCCGGGCGCGGCGACGCGCTCCGGTACCTGCGCGGGCCGGTCAGGTTCAACGACCTCGCCCCCGACATCAACGAGAGCTACGGCTTCCTCGCGACCCCGCTGCCGGACGACAAGGCCGCCGGCCGGACCTTCAAGCCGTTCATGACCGCGGAGGTCCAGGGGGTCACCGGCACGCTCGCCGGCGTCTACACCCACGACGGGCGCAGCGAGATGGTGCTGACCTACAGCGCCAACCACGAGCAGTGGCAGTCCAGGACGCTCGGGCACGGCCTCATCACCTGGCTGACCAAGGGCGTCCACCTCGGCTACAACCGCAACTACCTGAGCGTCCACGTCGACGACGTGTTCATGCCCGACGCGCGGTGGAGCACCAAGGACAACTGCACGCCCGGCGAGGACTGCCCGGACGGCGTCACCACCCCCGACATCCGGATGACCGTCGACGACGCGGCGTACGCCGCCGCGTGGCAGGCCGACCAGAAGATCAAGCTCGACATGGCGTACAACGGCGCCGGCAGCGACGAGTGGACGAAGGAGCACGGCTTCGACCTGCTGACCACGGGGCTCCTCGCGCTCAAGGGCCAGTTCCGGTGGCTGAACCACACCTACGCGCACGAGTTCCTCGGCTGCAAGCAGGACCTGAAGGTCCGGCCGTGGCGGTGCGTCCGGGACCCGGACAGCGACGAGATCGAGTACGTCGACGAGGACGTCATCGAGCAGCAGATCAACAAGAACCTCGAATGGGCGGACGAGCACGACCTCCCGGTGCCGCCGGACGACGTCGTCACCGGCGAGCACTCGGGCCTGCGCGTCCTGCCGCAGCAGCCCGAGGACAACCCGAACCTCGAACCAGCGCTGGAGGAGACCGACATCACCTGGCTCGCGGGCGACGCGTCCCGGGAGCCCGCGTCCCGCCTGATCGGCCAGGCGCGGACCCTCCCCCGGCACCCGATGAGCGTCTACTTCAACGTCGCGAAAGAGGCGGAGGAGGTCGACGAGTACAACTGGATCCACACGCGCCGGTCGGACGGCGGCAGCGGCCTCTGCGAGGACCATCCCGACACGATGACCTGCATCAAGCCGCTCGACACCGAGACCGGGTACAAGTCGTACATCGTGCCGTCCGACACGCGGATCGCGCTGGCGCACGTCACCGGCAACGACCCGCGGCCGCACTACGCGCACCAGTCGAACATCACCGAGGACCGCATCCTGTACCCGCTGCTCAACAACGTCCTCGGCGAGTACCGGATGGCGTTCGCCGACAACACGCCCGTCGTGAACAGCTCCATGGCGACGCTCGGCCCCGAGCTGCTGCGCCAGGATCTCTGGCGGGCCGCGCTGAAGGACGGCGCAATGAACGGCGACGTCACCGCCTACGTCCAGGACGGGAAGGTCACGGTCAACGGGCCGGACGACCTGGAGATCCCGATCACCGCGCCCGAGGGGACGCGGGACGGTTCGGGCGGCGGGACGTTCGGGCAGGCGTACGCCGGCGACCGCTCCGCCTACCGGAGCGGGGAAGTGACGCTCACGGTCCCCGGAGCCTGACCTTGGAGATCACCCTGGTGACGGAGGGGACCTATCCGCACAGCTTCGGCGGGGTGAGCGTCTGGTGCGACCAGCTCGTCCGGGGCATGCCGGAACACGGGTTCACCGTCCTCGCGCTCACCGCCACCGGGGCTGAGCCCGTCGTCTGGGACCTGCCAGGACACGTGACGGTCGAGCCCGTCACGATGTGGGGGCCGCCGTCCGGGCGGCCCCCGTCCCGGGGGGAGGCCAGGGAGTTCGAGCGCCTGTTCCGCTCGTTCCTCTACACCCTGCTCTCCCCGTCCCCGCGGATGGCGGACGTGTTCCCGCACATCCTGCGCGAGCTGTTCGAGTTCGGCCGGACGTCCGACCTGGGCGCGGCGCTGCGCACCGAGGGGCCCGTCCGCTGGCTGATGGACGCCTGGTCCGCCCGGGCGGCCGAGTTCGAGCGGATCGGCGTTCGGCCCACCGTCCACCACGCGCTCACCGCCATCGACCTGCTGGAGCACATGCTCCGCCCGCTGCACGGCCCGCCCCCGCGCGGCGACGTCGTGCACGCGGTGTCGAACGGCATCCCCGTGCTGCCCTGCCTCGCCGCCAAGTGGACGTACGGGACGCCGTTCTGCCTCACCGAGCACGGCATCTACCTGCGCGAACGCTACATCGGGATGCGGCGGGCGCAGTACCCGTACCCGGTCAAGGCGGTCCTGCTCGGCTTCATGCGGCTGCTGTGCGTCGCCGGGTACAAGGCCGCCGACCTGCTGACGCCCTGCAACCTCTACAACCAGCGGTGGGAGGTGCGCTGCGGCGCGGACCCGGAGAACATGGAGACCGTCTACAACGGCGTCGACCCGGCCCGCTTCCCCGCCGCGGGCGCCGAGCCGTCCGCCCCCACGGTCAGCTGGGCGGGACGCGTCGACCCGATCAAGGACCTGGAGACGCTGATCCGCGCGTTCGCGCTGGTCAGGGACCAGGTACCGAATGCGAAGCTGCGCCTGTTCGGCGGGACGCCGACCGGCGGGGAGCGGTACCTGACGCGCTGCGAGGCCCTCGCCGCCGACCTCGGGGTCGCGGAGCACACCGCCTTCGAGGGCCGGATCGACGACATCCGGGAGGCGTACGCGGCGGGGACCGTGGTCGCGCTGTCCAGCATCTCCGAGGGCTTCCCCTACACCCTGATCGAGGCGATGACCTGCGGCCGGGTGACCGTCTCGACCGACGTCGGCGGGGTGCGGGAGGCGGTCGCCGACACCGGGCTCGTCGTCCCGCCGCGGTCGCCGCGGAAGATGGCGGACGCCCTGCTTGGCCTGCTCGGCGACGAGGTGTCCCGGCGGCGGCTCGGCCGCGCCGCGCGGGAGCGGGCGCTGGAGCTGTTCACCGTGGACCGTGCCGTGGACGCGTTCCGCGCGATCTACGACGGCCTGACCACGCCGGGCGCGACGCGCACGGCGGACGCCGTCGGCACGACGGGCGCGGCGGAACGCGCGGTGTCCGAGGCGTGGTCGGCATGACCGCGTCCGCCCCGAGCTCCATCCCCGAGCCGGCGCCGAACGACGGACACCCCAGCACAGGCACGGGCACGAGCACCGGCACGGGCACGGTCACGACCGGGCCGAACGCGGTGCCGGGCGACGTCGAGGCGCTGCGGGAGCGCATGGCGGACCTGTGCGCGGGCGCCGTCGACCCGCTGGAGGTCACCGCCGGGCTGGAGGCGGAGGGCATCAACGACGAGGCCGCCCGCGGCTACGGCCACCCGGACGTGTTCGCGCTCGCCGAGGACCTGTACGCCCGGACGCCCCGCCGCCCGCCCGCGCCCGAGACGTCCGAGGCCCCGTGGCGCGCGGTGCCCTGGCGGCATCTGCTGCGCGGCGTCCTGTTCGGGCTCCCCGGGCTGTGCTACATCATGGGCGCCCCGATGCTGAAGGGCAGCGGCGCGAGCGCGCTCCTCGTGTTCTCGCTCCTGCTGTCGTGGATGATGAGCCAGGGCACCGCCTACCTCGGGTACGTCCGGCTGGGGTTCGGGAACCGGGAGGCCGCGTCCCGCGTGCTGCGGTACGGGCTCGCCGCCGGGCTGCTGGTCGTGCTGCCGGTGACGGTCGCCGCCGGCGCCCTCGTCGGGGCGGGCGCGATGGCGGCGGCGCTGTCCGCCGGGCTGTGCGGGTACCTGCTCGCTGCGACGGTGGTGCAGGTGAACGGCGGCGAGGTCCGGCTGTTCCTCGCGCTGCTGCCGGGCGTCGGCGCGGTGCTGGTCTACCTGTCGGGCAACGGCTGGACGCTGCCGTCCGGCCACCTCGACGGGACGCCGGGAGCCCCGCCCGCGAAGGTCCCCGACGCCGTGTGGATCGCCTGGGCGGTGTCGCTCGCGGCCACGCTGGTGCTCGCCGTCGTGAGCACGTCGGGGGCGGGCGGCGGCCGGACGGGGAGCGAGGGCCGCAGGGGCGCCGCGTCCGGGCCGGTCGTGACCCGCCGCGACCTGGCGGCGGCGCTGCCGTTCGCCCTGTTCGGGCTGCTGACCGGCGGGCTGCTGACGTTCACGCTGCTGTGCGCCCTGGCCGGACGGCCGGTGCCGCCGGGCACGACGACGGTGGCGGTGATGTCGCTCTCGCTGTCGATGGGCGGCGCCGAATGGATCCTGTACGCCTACCGCCGCCGCGTCCACGACCTGCTGGTCACGCACACCGGCATGCCCGGGTTCGGACGGGCCGCCCGCGCCGCGCTCGGCGTCGCGCTCGCCCGGTACGTGGCGTCGCTCCTCGCGCTGGTCGCCGTCACCGGGCTGGTCGCCGGGCTGCCCGCCACGGCCGAGACCGTCCGGACGTTCGGCGGCTTCCTCGCCCTCGGCTGCGCGTTCTTCCTCGCGCTCGTCCTGCAGGCGTGCGGGCGCATCGAGGCCGTCCTGGCCGTGTTCGGCTGCGCGCTGACCGCCGAGGCCGCCGCCGCGCTGACCGCGCCGCACATCGCGCCCGGCAACGTCCAACTCGTGGCGGCCGGTGCGCTGCTCGTCTTCCTCACGACCTACGCGGGCCGCGTCCTGGCCCGCGCGACATCCCATCGGTGAAACCAATGAGCGGTTGAAAGGCCTGGTGCCCTCATGAACAGCACGGTCGCCGTGACGGGAGCCGACGGATTCATCGGCTCCCACCTCGTCGAAGCGCTCGTGGACCGCGGACATCACGTGCGGGCCATGGTCCAGTACAACTCGTTCGGATCGTGGGGCTGGCTCGACGAGGTCGCGCCCGACGTGCTGGACCAGGTGGACGTGGTGCCGGGCGACGTCCGGGACCCGGCGTCGGTGCGGGCCCTGCTCCACGACGCCGAGGTCGCCTACCACCTGGCCGCGCTGATCGCCATCCCGTACTCCTACCGGGCGCCGCGGTCCTACGCGGAGACGAACGTCCTCGGGACGCTGAACGTCCTGGAGGCCGTCCGCGACCTGCGCACGCCGCGGCTCGTGCACACCTCGACCAGCGAGACGTACGGGACGGCGCGGCGGGTCCCGATCGACGAGGCGCACCCGCTGCAGGCGCAGTCCCCGTACGCGGCGACGAAGATCTCCGCGGACAAGCTGGTGGAGAGCTACCACGCGTCGTTCGGCGTGCCCGCGGTGACGCTGCGGCCGTTCAACACGTTCGGGCCCCGGCAGTCGGCCCGCGCATTCATCCCGACCGTCATCAGCCAGATCGCCGCCGACACCGGCGCCGTCCGGGTCGGGGCGCTGGACCCCACCCGGGACTTCAGCTTCGTCGCCGACACCGCGGAGGCGTTCGTCGCCGTCGGGTCCGCCGCCGCGGACGACGTCGTCGGCCACGTCTACAACTCCGGCACCGGCCAGGAGATCTCGATGGGACGGCTCGCCCGCACGATCGCCGAGCTGATGGGCGCCGACCCCGAGTTCCGCAGCGACGCCGCCCGCGAGCGGCCCACGGGGTCGGAGGTCATGCGCCTGGTCTGCGACAGCGGCAAGCTGCGCCGCGACACCGGCTGGCGGCCCCGGCACACCCTCGAAGAGGGGCTCAAGGACACCGTCGAATGGTTCCTCGACCCCGCCAACCTGGCGCGCTACCGGCCGTCCACCTACAACATCTAGCCACCCACCGATCAGCACCGCATCGAGATGTATCGAGGCACGGAGAGGCACATGCACGCCGTAATCCTCGCGGGCGGCAAGGGAGTGCGGCTGCGCCCGTACACGACGACCCTGCCCAAGCCGCTCGTCCCCATCGGCGACGAGTACGCGATCCTGGAGATCCTGCTGCACCAGCTCTCCCGGCAGGGGTTCCGCACCGTGACACTGGCCATCGGGCACCTCGGGCACCTGATCCGGTCGTACGTCGGCGACGGGAGCCGCTGGGGGCTGCGCGTGGACTACGCCGTCGAGGAGTCGCCGCTCGGCACCATCGGCCCGCTGCTGACGATGCGCGACCGCCTCCCGCCCGAATTCCTGGTCGCCAACGGCGACATCCTCACCGACCTCGACTTCGCCGGGCTGCTCGCCGAGCACGCCGCCGCCGGGCCGCCGCTGACCGTCGCGACGTACGCGCGGCAGGTCGACATCGACTTCGGCGTCCTCACGACCCGGGACGGGCGGATCGTCGCGTTCACCGAGAAGCCGACCCTCGACTACCAGGTCAGCATGGGCGTCTACGGCGTCTCGAACGAGGCGCTCGCCAAGTTCGAGCCGGGGATCGCGCTCGGCTTCGACGAGCTCGTCCTGGACCTGCTCGCGGCCGGACGGCATCCGCGCGAGTACCGGTTCGACGGCTACTGGCTCGACATCGGCCGCCCGGACGACTACGACCGCGCCAACGCCGAGTTCCCGGCGCTGCGCCCGCAGCTCATGGACGGCCGGATCCGCATCCCGGCCGGGGGGCCGGGCGCGTCATGAGCCGGATACTGCTGATCGGCGCGACGGGGTTCGTGGGACGGCACGTCCAGGAGCGGGCGGCGGCGGCCGGGACGGACGTCGTCGCCGCGTCCAGGACGCCGGAGCCCGGCGGCCTGCGGCTCGACCTCGCCGCGGGCCCGGCGGCCGTGGTGGCGACGCTCCGCGACGTCAGGCCGGACGCGGTCGTCAACTGCGCCGGGATCACCCGCGGCGACCCGCTGGACCTCGTCAGGGGCAACGTCGTCGCCGTCGCGAACCTCGTCGACGCGCTGGCCGCCACGGCGTCGAGGACGCGGCTTGTCCATCTCGGGTCGGCGGCCGAGTACGGCGACGTCGAGCACGGCACGCCCGTGTCGGAGGGGACGCCGCCGCGGCCGCTCAGCCCGTACGGGGTGACGAAGCTGGCCGGGACGGAGCTCGTCCGCGCCGCGGCCGGGTCGGCGCTCGACGCCGTCGTCCTCCGCGTGTTCAACCCCGTGGGGCCCGGGTCGCCCGAGTCGACGCTGGCGGGACGGCTCGCCGCCGAGCTCCGCCGCGCCGACGGGACCCGCGACGAGGTCCGGGTCGGGTCGCTCGCCGCGAGCCGGGACCTCGTCGACGTCCGGGACGTCGCCGACGCGGTGCTCGCCGCCGTCCGCGCCCCGGGCCCGCTGCCCGCCGTGCTGAACGTGGGCAGCGGCCGGGCGACGTCGCTGCGGGACCTGGTGGCGGGCCTGCTGCACGTCACCGGCTCGGGCCGCCGGGTGCTGGAGGCCGCGGCCGCGCCCGAGCGGTCGGCGGGCGTCGCCTGGCAGCAGGCCGACATCCGCGCGATCGTCCGCACGCTCGGCTGGCGGCCCGCCACCGACCTCACCACCTCGCTACGAGACCTATGGGCGGAGACCTCATGTTGAAGGAGGCGTCATGCTGAGAGAGGGCGTCATGCCGAAGGAGACGTCATGCTGACGAAGACCAGCGCACTGAGGGGACGGGTCAAGACGCTGGCCGTCCCCGCGTACTTCCCCGCGGCCGCGGTGGACTGGGCGGCCCTCGCCGACCCCCGCCTCGGCACGGTCGTGCTCAACGTCGACAACGGCGTCGGGGGCGTCCGGGACCGCGGCTTCGCCGTCCTCGCGCACCGCTTGGCGGCGGCGGGCGTGCCGCTCGCCGGGTACGTCGACACCGCCTACGGCGACCGCTCTGCCCGCGACGTGGAGGAGGAGATGACGCGCTACCGCAGGTGGTACGGCATCCGGAGGGCGTTCCTCGACCAGGTGTCCGCGCTCCCCGGGCACGTGCTGCAGTACCGGCGCGTCGTCGTGGGCCTGCGGAGCCGCGGCACGTCGTACGTCGTGCTCAACCACGGCGTCTATCCCGACCCCGCGTACGCGCGGCTCGCCGATCTGCTGGTCACCTTCGAGGGGCCGTGGTCGGCGTACCAGCACGTCCGGGCGCCCGCGTGGGCGATGCGGATGCCCGCCGAACGGTTCTGCCATCTCGTCTACGCGGCGCCTCAGGCCGTCCTCGCGCGGGCGCTGGCGCGGGCCGGGCGGCGCAACGCCGGCGTCGTCTACGTGACGGACCGGGCGGGCGCGAACCCGTGGAACGGGCTGCCCGAGTACTACTCCCGCGAACTGTCGCTCGTCTATCCGGAGCGCTGACGCCGTGCGGATACCGGGATGGGCCGCCGGGGCCGCGGCCGTCCTGGTCTCCGGCGCCGTCCTGGGGACGGTGCTGGGCTCGGCGCTCGCCCCGGACGGCGAACCGGGCGGCGGACCGTACGCCGGGAGCCGGGTCGCCGGGTTCTGGGCTCCGGCGCCGGGTGTGCGCTGGCAGTGGCAGCTCACCACGCCGGTGGACGTCGGCGTGGACGCGCCCATCCACGACATCGACGGGTTCGGCAACGGCGCGGACGTCGTCCGGGAGCTGCACCGGCGGGGCCGCCGGGTCATCTGCTACATCAACGTCGGCGCGGCCGAGCGGTTCCGGCCCGACCACGCGGCGTTCCCACCCGCCGTCCTCGGCAAGGGCAACGGGTGGGAGGACGAGCGCTGGCTCGACATCCGCCGGACGGACGCGCTCGGCCCCATCATGGCCCGGCGGTTCGACATGTGCCGGGACAAGGGGTTCGACGCGGTCGAGCCCGACCTCCTGGACGGGTTCGCCGCCGACACCGGGTTCCCGCTGACGGCCGCCGACCAGCTCCGCTACAACCGGATGATCGCGCGGCTGGCGCACGAGCGCGGCATGTCGGTCGGGCTCAAGAACGACCTCTCGCAGATCCCGGCGCTGGTCGGCACGTTCGACTTCGCGATCAACGAGCAGTGCGCGGAGTTCGGCGAGTGCGGGCGGCTGCTGCCGTTCGTCCGCGCGGGCAAGGCGGTCCTGCACGTCGAGTACAACATGTCCACGGCGAGTTTCTGCCACCAGACCCGCGCGCTCGGTTTCGCGTCCATGCGCAAGCGCCTCGGCCTCGACGCCTGGCGCCAACCCTGCTGACGCGCACGGGCCGAAGGACGCACGCCGATGCGCGCCGGCCGATGCGCGCCGGCCAACGCGCGGGGGTTCAGGCGCCCGCGCGGTGCGGCTGCGGCCTGGCCCGGTCGATCTCGGGGAGCGTCCGCAGGACGCTGCGCAGGTGCGCCCGCGCGGCCTCCTCGGCGGCCGCGGCGTCGTGGGCGCGGATCGCGTCGATGATCGCCAGATGCTCCGGCAGCGACTCCCGCGGACGGCCCGGATGCATGGCGAGCCTGAACTGGTGCCGGACGTTCTGCGCCCGCAGCCGTTCGAGGGCCTGCGCCGCCGTCCGCTGGCCGCTGATCTCCTGGACGCGGCGGTGGAACCGCTCGTTCAGGTCCGAGTAGCCGAGGACGTCGCCGGTCTCGACGGCGCGGCGCATGGCGTCGCCGATGGCGGCCAGCTCGGCGGCGTCGCCGGCGGTGCTCCGCTCCGCGGCCTTCGCGGCGCACAGCCCCTCGATCACCATCCTGAGCTCGCAGATCTCGATCGCCTCGGCCAGCGACACGGCCCGGACGCGGGCGCCGCGGTTCTGGACGCGCTCGATCAGCCCCTCGTTGGTGAGCGCGAACAGCGCGGCCCGGACGCTGGACCTGCTCGCGGAGAACTGCTCGGACAGGTCCGCCTCCACCAGCCGCTGGTTCGGGACGAACTCGCCGTTGAGGATCGCGTCCCGGATCCCGGCGACGACCGGCTCCTCGGGTTTGCCTGTCGGCACGGTCACTCCCGCAGGATTGTCAACAATTTTGTTACAGTTCGAGAGTGTAGCGCCGTTCGCGGACCCCCAGGAAAGGCAGGGCACGATGCCGGAAGAGCCCGCCCGGAGGCCGACCGTCGCCGTCCTCGGCCTGGGCGAGGCCGGGAGCGCGATCGCCGCCGATCTCGTGGCCGCCGGAGCCGTGGTGCGCGGCTACGACCCCGTGGTCCCGGCGCCGCCGCATGTCGTCGGTGCGGGCGGCGAGGCCGCGGCGGCGGACGGCGCCGACCTGGTGCTCAGCCTCAACAGCGCGCACGACGCGGCCGGCGCCCTGCGCGCCGGGGTCGCGGGAGTCGGCGCGGACGCCGTGTGGGCGGACCTGAACACCGCGTCCCCCGACCTGAAGCGGCGCCTGGACGGCATCGCCCGCGAGCACGGCGTCCGGTTCGCGGACGTCGCGATCATGGCGCCGGTGCCGGGCCGCGGCCTGCGCACGCCGATGCTGGCCGGTGGGGACGGCGCCGCCGACGTCGCGAGGATCCTCGGCCCGCTCGGCGCGTCCGTCGAGGTGCTGCCGGACGGCCCGGGCGCCGCCGCCGCCAGGAAGCTCCTCCGCAGCGTGTTCTTCAAGGGCCTCGCGGCGGCGGTGGTCGAGTCCCTGGAGGCCGCGCGCTCGGCGGGCTGCGAGGACTGGCTCCGCGACGACATCACCGCCGAGCTGACGCGGGCGAGCGCCGACACCGTCGACCGGCTGGTGTCCGGGACGCACCGGCACTCCGTCCGCCGCGCCGCCGAGATGAGCGCCGCCGCCGCGATGCTGACCGAGCTCGGCGTCCCGCCGCTCGTCGCGACCGCGAGCCGGGACCTCCTGGACCGCCTGTCCGCCGACCGGCCCGCCTGAACCCGCTAAAACCCGCTGGAATTCACCTCAATCCTCCGAACCCGGTTGAACCTGACCATGAGCGGGCGTCGCCGGTTAGCGTGACGGTATGGATGGCACGGTCGCGGCCGGTCCGGTCGAAGGCGAGTTGCTGGCCGCCGCGCGCGGCGGGGAGGGACGGGCGTTCGGCCTGCTGGTGGAGCCGCACCTGCGGGCGCTCCACCTGCACTGCTACCGCATGCTCGGCTCGTTCGACGACGCCGACGAGGCGCTCCAGGAGGCGCTGCTCCGCGCGTGGCGGGCGCTCGGCACGTTCCAGGAACGCGCTCCGCTGCGCCACTGGCTGATCCGGATCGCCACCAACGCCTGCCTGAAGGCCATCGAGCGGAAGGGACGGCAGCCCGCCACGACCGGCGAGATCGACTACCTCCAGCCCTACCCGGACGACCTGCTCACCGAAGCCGTCGCGGACCCCGCCGCGGTCGTCGAGGGACGCGAGAGCGTCGCGCTGGCGTTCATCGTCGCGCTGCAACGCCTGCCCGCCACCCAGCGCGCCGCCCTGATCCTCAAGGACGTGCTGGGCTGGCGCAGCGCCGAGGTCGCCGACCTGCTCGGCAGCAGCGCCCCCGCCGTCGACAGCCTGCTGCAACGGGCGCGCGGCACGCTCGGCGCCGCCGCGGGCCCGCGCCGCCCGCTCGACGGGCAGGACGAGGCCGTGCTCGGCAGGTTCGTCGACGCCTGGCGGCGCTGCGACTTCGCCGCGATCGCCGCCGTCCTGCACGAGGACGCCGTGCTGCGGATGCCGCCCGACCTCGTCGTCGTCCACGGGCGGGGGGAGGTCACGCGGTTCCTGGCCACCGTCCCCGCAGGCGGCAGGCTCGACCTGTTCACGCTGACCGAGACGCGCGCCAACGGACATCGGGCGTTCGCTGCGTACCTCCCCGAAGGGGACACGGGCACGGCCCACGGCTGCGGGCTCACGGTGTGCACGGTCGCCGGTGACCGCATCGCCACGGTCACCGGCTTCCGCGTCCCGTCGCTGTTCGCTCGCTTCGGCCTGCCCTATGTCAGGAGTGCCGCTGTCAGGAGTTGCGCCGTCCCAGGAAGGCCAGCAGGCGGTTGAACGCGGAGTCGTCCGGGCCCGCGGCCAGTTCGGGGCCGAACATCCCGGCGGCACGGCGCTCCTCGATGGGCCCCTCGTGCGCGAACGCCGCCACGGCGCCGACGACCTCGGCGTCGACGCGGTAGGGCGTCCCGGACCCGTGCGCGATGTCCCAGCCGTGCACGAGCGACTCCAGCAGGCAGACCCGGGTCAGCAGGAACCCCGGCGTCCGGCCGATCACGAACGGGACCTCGCGGTCGAGCGGGCCGAACGCGGCGAACGTCGCCGCGCACCGCTCGGCGGCCGAGCGGAACGCCTTGGCGGGGTCGTCGCCGAGCAGTCCGAGGTCGGCGGCGCGGGTGCCGTCGGCTTCCGCGGCGTCGATCGGCTCCTCGCGGGCGTACCGCTCGACCAGCGACAGGCCGCCGACGAGGTGCGCGGCCACGTGCCGGACCGTCCAGCCGGCGCACGGGCTGTCCGCGTCCCACCCCTCGGCGGGGACGGCGGCCAGCCGCGCCGCCGTGTCGCCGAACGCGCGCTCCAGCAGCCGGACGACGTCCGCCGTGCCGGGTATCTGTTCGGGATTCATGGATCCTCCGATGTTCGGGCCGCGACGCGGCCGTTCATCTAGACAGATCCCGGAACCCTCGACGATCCATCGGTCGGCTTGGATCCATCGGTCGGCTTCAGCGCGCCCGGCCGCCGGTAGACGAGGGCGGCATCGGCCTCCTCATCGACCGTGGTCGTGGCGTCGCGGACGAGGCGGTGGTCCGGCGAGAGCGCGCAGGCCGGGTCGGTGCGGGCGGCGTCCCCGGTCAGCGCGTGCGCCTGGCAGCGGCAGCCGCCGAAGTCGATCTCGCGGCGGGGGCAGTCGCGGCAGGGGCCGGTCATCCAGTCCGTCCCGCGGTAGGCGTTGAAGGCGGGGGACTCCGTCCAGATCCACGCGAGCGGCCGCTCCCGGACGTTCGGCGGCGCGAGGTCCGGGATCCCGTACGCGGCCGGGCACGGCAGCGCGGTGCCGTCCGGCCCGACCGTGATCGAGCGCGCGCCCCACCCGCCCATGCACGGCTTAGGGACGCCCTCGTAGTAGTCCGGCATGACCCAGACGAGCTCGGGACGTTCGTGCTCGTCGCGCCACGCGGCGACCGTGGCCTTCGCGCGGTCGAGCTGGCCCCGGGCGGGGAGCAGCGCGGCGCGGTTGTGCAGCGCCCAGCCGTAGAACTGGGTGTTGGCGAGCTCGATCCGGTCGGCCCCCCAGCGGGCGCCGACCTCGATGATCTCCTGGAGGTTGTCGAGGTTGCGGCGGTGCAGGACGACGTTCAGCCCGAACGGCACGTCCGCGTCCCTGATCACCTCGGCGGCGCGTTCCTTGTCGTCGTAGGACACCCGCCCGGCGATCAGGTCGGAGCCGGGGCGCCGCGCGTCCTGGAGGGACAGCTGGACGCTGTTCAGCCCGGCCTTCAGCAGCTCGCCGAGCCGGTCCGCGGCGAGGCCGACGCCGCTGGTGACGAGCTGCGTGTAGACGCCGGCGCCGTGCGCGGCCGCGACGATCTCCGCGAGGTCGGGGCGCAGCAGCGGCTCGCCGCCGGACACGTGCGCCTGGACGATCCCGAGGTCGGCGGCCTCGCCGAACACCCGCGCCCAGTCGGCCGTGCTCAGCTCCGCGCTCGTGCGGACGAGCTCCAGCGGGTTCGAGCAGTACGGGCAGTGCAGCGGGCAGGCATGCGTGACCTCCGCGAGCAGCGCCCACGGTGCGGGGATCATCGCAGCCAGCCCTCCTCCCGGACGCGTTCCAGGAATGCGGGCACCTCGTCGGCGAGCGGCGCGTCCGGGAAGGCCTGGCTCAGCTCGGCGACGATGTCGTCGACGGTGCGGCTGCCGTCGCAGAGCCGCAGGATGCGGCCGCCGGATCCGCTGAGCCGCACCGCGCGCTCGGGCATGAGCAGCAGGTCGGCGTCGCGGACGCGGTCGTGCCGCAGCATGACGGACTTGTCCAGCGCGGGCCGCCACGGCGCGTCAGCCGCCATCGGTGCCGTCCCCTCGCGCGTGCTCGACGGCGTCCAGGAGCGCCCAGAGCAGGTCACACTTGAAGGTGAACGCGTCCAGCACCCGCTGCTGGTCGTCCGGCGTCTCCGCCCACGCGTGGACGAGCCGCAGCGCCTCCTCGGAGTCGCGGCGGCCCTGGCCGACGCGCACCTGGAAATAGCGCAGCCCCTCGCGCTCCACCCACGGGTAGTGCCGTTCCCACGCCGCGATCCGCGTCGCCATCAGGTCGGGCGCGAACAGCTCGGTCAGCGACGACGCGACCGCCTCCAGCGTGGACGCGTTCCGGCAGAAGTTGACGTAGCCGTCCACGGCCAGCCGGACGCCGGGCAGCACGCCCACGCCGGACAGCAGCAGCTCCCGGTCCAGGCCGACCGCCTCGCCGAGCCGCAGCCACCGCTCGATGCCGCCGTCGGTCCCGTCGCCGTCCGGGGAGCCGTCGTGGTCGTGGACGCGGCGGATCCAGGACCGCCGCAGCTCCCGCGTGCCGAGCTTGGCCAGGATCAGCGCGTCCTTCACCGGGATGTGCCGCTGGTAGTGGAACCGGTTGAGCACCCAGCGCCGCAGCTCCTCCTTGGTGAGGGCGCCCTCGTGCATCCGCAGGTTGAAGGGGTGCCGGTGGTGGTAGCGCTCCTCGCCCAGCGTCCGGAGCCGCCCTTCGAGCTCGGCCTCCGTCGCCATGCGCCCGTCCGCCGCCGTGCTGGTAGTACCCGTCGTGGTGGTGCTCACAGTTCGATCAGCGCTCCGTCCTGGGCGACCTCCAGCCCCGCCTCGGCGAGCCGCCGGTGCCCCGCGTCGTCCGCGTGGACGAGGCGGTTCGTGTTGTTCAGGTGCGTGTAGAGGCGCCGTGCGGCGGGCAGCGCGGCCAGCCGTCCGGCGGTGCCGTTCGGGCCCGTGATCGGCAGGTGGCCCATCTGCGTGGACGTCCGCGCGGTGAACCCGGAGCGGACCGGTTCCTCATCGTCCCAGAACGTGCCGTCCACGAAGACGCAGTCCGCGGTGCGGAGGACGCGGTCGAGGTCGTCCGGCCAGTCGGCGAGCGCGGGGGCGTACACGACGACCTTGCCGTCCCGCCGGTCCCGGACGCGCAGCGCCACCACCCAGGCGTCGCCCGCGGGCTCCGCCAGGTCGGCCGCGTACCGGGGGCGTTTGCCCGACACCCGGATCCCCTGGACTTCCAGCGGCCCGCCGTCGAGCTCCTCAAGGTCCTTCTCCGGGAGCGTCGTCCAGGTCAGGCCGGCGTAGGGGGCGAGCACCCGGTCAAGGCGCAGGCCGCCGGAGAGCGCCGCGCGCACCGCGCCGGTCGAGACGATCCGCAGCCCGGACGCCTCGCGCAGGCGCGGGATGCCGAGCGTGTGGTCGAGTTCGGCGTCGGTGAGGATCACCCCGGCGACCGGGGTGGCACGCCGGGCGGGGCCGGGATGCAGGACGGCGCACGCCTCGATCTGCTCCCCGATGTCGGGCGTCGCGTTGACCACGTACCAGCGGCCCTCCCCCGCCTCGACGGCGATGGAGGCATGTCGCCTCCGGAGGGAGGGCTCGGTACGGGCGGCGGCGCACCCGGCGCAGGCACAGTTCCATTGAGGCACGCCGCCACCCGCCGCGGTGCCGAGTATCAGCAGCCGCATCGCGGACGGGTCAGCCCTCGGCTGTGAAGTAGGCCGTGACCTCCAGGGAGGTCTCCACGATGTGATAATCGGGCGTGACCCAGCGGTCCGCGCGTTCGTCGGTCCGGTCCGCGTCTGTGCTGTGGACGGCCATACAGGTCTCCTTCCTCTCGATCGGACCTGGAGAAGCGCCCTCCTACTACTGAAAGCGCTTTCCGAGTCCCTTCATCCTGATCGTATGCCGGTTTGGAACGCGCCTCCAGGGCGCTCCGTGCCAAAAAGCCATGAAGTCCGTGCCAAACCTCCGCGGAACGGCCACCGTTGATCACAGCCGGTGGCGGAAGAGTTTCTCACCGCACCCGCGAAGTGAGCGTCACCGCTCGAAGTGAGCGTCACCGCCGCGATCACTATCCGGAACCGCCGGTAACGCGGCGCGCCCCCGCGCCGTCCGCAATCGCGACGGGAACGCGCTCTTTCCCACGTGGGCGCGCCATTTCCCGTGGTCGCGCCATTTCAGTGGCGGGGGCGGGACTCGAACCCGCATCGCCAGGCTTATGAAACCTGCATGCTCCCGTTGCACCACCCCGCATCGGTAAGAGAAATGCTAAGCACCCCCGCGGCCGAGCGCGAATGGTTTTATGGCCCGCCGTCCGGCCGCCCGCGGCAAACCGACGGCGCCGGGCCCGCCGAGTGGCAATGTGTTGACCGGAACATGGCGCGGGCGGGACATGGATCGACCATCACGGGTAGGCCGGAGATGGCGGGACCGCGAGGGCCGGGGGACGCGGTGGCGCCGCCTGACCACGGGCCGCCCGACCACGATGGGGGGAGACGTGATGCGTGCCTTGACCGTCCTGCCGGAGAAGCGCGGCTCGCTCGCCGTCACGGACGTCCCGGACCCGGAGCCCGGCGCGGGCGACCTGCTCGTGGACGGCGTCGCCGTCGGGGTGTGCGGTACCGACAGGGAGATCGCCGCCGGCGACTACGGCTGGGCGCCGCCCGGCCGCGACCGCCTGGTCATCGGGCACGAGTCGCTGGGACGGGTGCGGGAGGCCCCGTCCGGGAGCGGCTTCTCCCCCGGCGACCTCGTCGTCGGCGTCGTCCGGCGCCCCGACCCGGAGCCGTGCGGGGCCTGCGCCCACGGCGAGTTCGACATGTGCCGCAACGGCCGCTACACCGAGCGCGGCATCAAGGAGATCGACGGGTTCGCGAGCCGATCGTGGACGGTGGAGGCGGACTACGCCGTCGCGCTCGACCCGCGCCTCTCGGAGGTCGGCGTGCTGATGGAGCCGACCACGATCGTCGCGAAGGCGTGGGACCAGATCGAGAAGGTCGGCGCGCGGGGCTGGTTCGAGCCGCGCAAGGCGCTGATCACGGGCGCGGGGCCGATCGGGCTGCTGGCCGCGCTGCTCGGCGTGCAGCGTGGCCTGGACGTGCACGTCCTCGACCAGGTCGCGGACGGCCCGAAGCCGCGGCTGGTCGCCGACCTCGGCGCCGCCTACCACCATCGGGGCCTGGACGAGGCGGTCGCGGGCGCCAGGCCCGACATCGTCATCGAGGCGACCGGCGTGTCGCAGCTCGTCTTCGGCGCGATCGCGAACAACGCGTCCTACGGCGTCGTCTGCCTGACCGGCGTCTCGTCGGCGGGCCGCCACCTGGAGGTGGACGCGGGCGCGCTCAACCGCGACATCGTCCTGGAGAACGACGCGATCATCGGGTCGGTCAACGCGAACCTCGGCCACTACGCCGACGCCGCGCGGGCCCTCGCCGACGCCGACCCGGACTGGCTCGGACGGCTGATCTCCCGCCGCGTCCCCCTGGAACGTTACGAGGACGCCTTCACGCCGCGCCCCGACGACGTCAAGGTCGTCATCACCCTGGACGAATAGCCCGCCTCGCGATCAGACTCCCCGTACGAAAAGTCGTTTTCCGCATTTCCGATTAATGCGGGGCAATACGGGCTCGCGGATGTGCGCGAAATCATGCGGGAGCGCGCGCCCTGCGGCCAGGATGCGGGCATGACCTTCCCGTTGATGCACGGGTACGACTACATCAATGTGGTCGCCCAGCTCGACCCCGTCGCGGCGGTGCGCGACAGGGAACTCGGCGAGCGAATTCTGCAATACCCCAAACTGCTGCCCGGCGGCTCCCCGGACTTCGGGCATGCGGTGCAAAAGGGAAAAGAGTGGCGGATCGCTTCGCTCGGCTGCGACGACCCGTCCTCCGCCCGCTACAGCCTCGCCATCGACCTGCGGACGGCCGCGCAGGACGAGCCCGACCCCGGCACCGCCCGCACCATGCTCGCCGCGGCAGACCGGCTCGACCCCGAGGAGGGCGAGCAGCTCGCCAAGGACGAATGGGAGATCGGCGACCACCGCTACCGGATCATCCGCGTGGAGAAGTTCGTCCTGATCGGCGACGGCGTCATGGAGCCGCCCCGGTCCACCGACGCCGACCTCCGCGGCGACGACGTCCTCCGCGACCACCTGATCGACCCGCCCGCGCCGTGCGGGCAGTGGGAGGCGCAGCTGCGCCTGAACCTGGTCGGCCACATGCCGGTGGCGGGCACCGTCCCCGACCAGGTGCGCACCGAGGCCCGCCACGCGATCCAGAGCCACCCCGGCGTCGTGCTGCTCCCGCCGACCTTCGTCGTGGTCGAGGTCGACGGCGGCTGCTGGTCGCCGATCACCGGCGGGGACGACCCCGACGAGGCCCGCGACCGGCTCGCCAGGCACTTCACCGACCTGCTGCCCCGGCTCCGCGAGTTCCAGGGCGACCCGGCCGGCCCCGAGGAGCTCGCCGAATGGACGGCGCTCGGCGAGGAGATCAACGCCGCGCCCGGGCACCGGATCGTCGTCCGCGGCCGCGAGTTCCGCACCGTCCGCGTCTCCCGGATGCTCCGCCTCGGCCGCGACGGCCCCGAGGCCCCCCGCCCCAACGACGAGGAACGCTACGGCCTCACCGACGCCACCTAGACCTGGCCCTTGCCCCACCCCGTCGACACATCTGTCACCGAGATAACAATTCTGACCACTTTTCGCCATTATTACTGACCATAATATTCAATTCATGGCGACTATTATTTCGGCTCCGGAGAGCGCGGGTAGGTTGGACCGACCGGGGTGGTCCGCCATCCCGCCGCGCTGATGGGATGGATGGGTCGTGCAGTCTCCCAATGAACGGGGCAGATGGGTCAACGAGCTGAGCGGGACAGTGGGCGGTTCCAGCGTCCAGGCCGGCTCGATCACGGGAGGCGTCCACATCTCCACGCCCCAGCGGACCCCTCTTCCCACCCCGGCGCAACTTCCGTCACCTGGATTGTTCGCCGATCGCCACCGGGAATTGAGAGAATTGGAAGACCTCGCGAGCGCCTCGGGGCTCGTGGTGGTCAGCGGCCCGGGAGGCGTCGGCAAGACGACGCTCGCGTTGCGCTGGCTGCACCAGTTGACGGACCGCTATGAAGGCCAGCTCTTCGTCGACCTGCACGGGTTCTCGGGAACGGAACCGCTCCCGCCGGACGAGCCACTCGGCCGCTTTCTGCGGGCGCTCGGCACCGGCGCGGAGAGCATCCCTTCCGGCATCGACGAGCAGGCGGCGCTGTTCCGGTCCCTGACCAGCGGGCGGCGCCTGATCGTCATGCTGGACAACGCGGTGTCGGCCGCCCAGGTCCGGCCGCTGCTGCCCGGGGCGGGGTCGTCGCTGGTCGTGGTGACCTCGCGCCACCGGCTGTCCGGGCTGGTGGTGGACGGCGCGCGGTTCCTGGACGTCCACCCGCTCGGCGTGCACGGCGCGCTGGAACTGCTGAAGCACCTCATCGGCGCGGACCGGATCGCGGCGGAGCACGAGAACGCCCGGTCGCTGGTGTCGCTGTGCGGCACGCTGCCGCTCGCGGTCTGCGCGTCGGGCGCCCGTCTCGCCGCCCGGCGGCACTGGCCGATCGCCCGCGCGGTGGCCGAACTCGACGACGAGGCGCGCCGGCTGGCCGCATTGCGTGCCGGGGAGGGCGACATCTCCGTGGACGCCGTGTTCAATGCCTCCTACCAGGCGCTCGACGCCCAGCAGGCGCGGGCGTACCGACTGCTCAGCCTCCACCCCGGACGCGACTTCGGTCTTGCGGCCGCGGCGTCCCTCGTCGACGCCGACGAGGACGACGCCCGGGAACTGCTCCAGGGCCTCGTGGACGCCAGCCTCCTGCTGGAGGACGCGGACGAGCGATACCGGTTCCACGACCTGGTCCGGCTGCACGCGCGCGACAAGGCGCTGGAATCGGACACCGCGTCTGACCGCGGGACGGCGCTCGCCCGGCTCATCGACCGGTATCTGACGGTGGCGGTCGCCGCCGATCTCGTCCTGCTGCCGGGACGGTGGCACCTCGGCGACCGTTACGCGGCGGAGAACAGACCGGAGGTCTTCCACGACCGGCACGCCGCCCTGGGCTGGCTCGAACAGGAGCACGCGAACCTGGCCGCTGTGGCCCGGGAGGCGCACGACAGCGGTCTGCACGCCGTCGCCTGGCAGATCTGCGAGGCGATGTGGCCGCTGTTCCTGCAGCACAAGCGCCAGCCGTCCTGGATACGGCTGCACGAGCTCGGCCGGGCGGCCGCCGAGGCGTGCGGTGACAGGCGCGCACAGGCGCGGATGCTCGAAGCGCTCGGCATGTCCTATCTCAGCGTCCAGGAGTTCGGCGCCGCACGGCAGCGCTACGAAGACGCCCTGAGCCTGGAAAGGGACACCGGCCACCGGCTCGGCGAAGCCGCGGCCCTCGAAGGGCTCGGCATCGCCGAACGCGCCACCGGCGACACTTTCCACGCCATAGAGCTGTTCACCGAGGCCCGCGACGCGCATGCGGACCTGGGCCGTCCGCGCGGCATCGCGCTGATGCAGCGGCACATCGGCGAGACGCTCAGCTCGGCGGGGCGCCACCACGACGCCATCGAAACGCTGACCGGCGTGCTCGACGCCTTCTCCCAGCTGGACGAGCCCTACCACCGGGCCAGGACGCTGACCTGCCTTGGGAGGGCGCGGCTCCGGGCGGGGCAGCTGGACGAGGCCGCCAGTGCCCTGCGCGGCGCGCGAGAAGTCGCCCGCGAATCCAGCGCGCCGCAGGTGGAGGCCGACGCGCTGGTCGAGTCGGCCCTCGTGGCGGCGCGCCAGGACGACCCGGCGACCGAACGCGATTGCCTGGAACGGGCCCTGGCCATCTACTGCAGGCTGGGCTCTCCTCAGGCGGCGGCCGTCAGCGTGCAGCTCGCCGAACTGCCTCCCGCTCCGGCACCGGACGACCGTCCCCCGCCTCCTGAGACTCCCTGACCGTGACCAGCACGCCGGGCCGTACGGTCGCACGCCCGCGGACGGCGGTGAGCCTCGCCATGGAGAGCGCGTCGAGCGGACGTCCCGAGACGATCCACAGGTGAAGCGCGGACGCGTAGGACAAGGCTTGCTCGTCCGTGCACGCCCCGCCCCCCATCGGAGTCAGCCGGGCTCGCCGTCCGCGCACGGCCACAAGGAATCCTCTTCCTTGCGTGTTCCCCACCACGACCAGGCAGCCGGGAAGCCTCGCCAGATACGAGCCCAGGGGGTCGTCCGGCGTCGGTTCGTCGATGCGGCGGACGATCACGTCCGCGCACGACAGCCATGGCCAGGAGTTCTCGCCGGGACCCGCCACGAGATGCTCGTCGACCGTCGGCGGGACATCGCGTCCGGTGCGGTTGACCGCCGATGCGCCGGGGACGTGATGCCGGTCCCCGCGCGGCGGATCCCCGGCGGCGGAGCGCCGGAGGCTCACGAATGTCGGCGTGACCCGCCCGCCGCCGATCAGCACGCCTTCCATTTCCCGGTCCCGCCAGGCGAGCCCGTCGTACCCGCCGGGATCCTCCCAGGCGCGTACGAGCGACGCATCCGCGGCCATCACGCCGCCCGCAGCGTGCCGGCCTGAATCGGGCGCGGCATCGGCACGGGGGTCACATCGGGCGGACGGTCCCTGTCCGGCAGCCGCATGAGCCGGTACATCTCCCCGCGGATGAGCCGGGCCGCCTGACCCGGCCGGGAGCTGATGTCGTCTCGGATGGCCTCGTGCACGTCCGGCCGGTAGGCGTGCGCGGCGTCCTCCAGCTGCGGGCGCAGCGGCCGGTCCCAGTCCACGCGGGGCGCGACGGCGCCAAGCCGGGCGACGTGGGAGCCGGGCGCCACGCTGTCCTCCGGGAACGCGCCCAGCAGCACCGGCACGCCGAGCGCGGCGGCGTAGCAGGTCGCGGAGCCGTGATCTCCCACGACCCGGTCGGCGGCGACCAGCGCGGCGCGCCAGCCCTCCTCCGGCGGCAGCAACCGGACGCCGAGCCGCAGGCAGTCGGCGTACCAGGAGGTCACCTGCCGGCGGCCGTACCAGGCCCAAATGTGCGGGTGCAGCGCGGCGACGATCTGGTACTCGTCGCGCGGCAGCTCGGCCGCCAGCCGGAACAGCAGGTCCGGGTCCTGGCCGAGGAGCGAGTCCGGGCACCAGGTGGAGCTGACGAAGACCAGGCGCCGTCCGAGCCGCACACCCAACGCCCGGCGGTACGCGTCCCGGTGAGGCAGGCTCGCCGTCAGCCGGTCGAGGCACGGGTCGCCGCCGACGAACGCCACCGGCAACGCCTCGGGGCACTCGCGTTCGAGTGAGCGCCGGTGCCGTTCGTGCGGCAGGACGAACGACGACGGCACCACCCGTCCCGCGACGACGAGCCGCTCCCGGATCAGGCCGGTCACCGGACGCTCGGCCGGCGGCCCGAAACCGCGGAGCCGCCCGAGGAGCTTGCCGGGGCCCGCGCCGTGCGGCACCGTCAGGATCGGTGCGTGCAGGCATTCCAGCATGCCGTGGCTTGCCGCGACGACGAGGTCGAACCTGGACCGGACGGCCTCCTGCCACGGGAGCACCAGCCCGCCGAGGTCGCGCAGGAACTCGTCCAGGCCACCGGTGAACACCGATGCCGGCGCCGCGGTGTAGGCGACGGCCACCCGCCGGTCGCTTTCGAGAAGCGGCATGATGTCCGCCAGCCGCGTCGCCGCCGTCATGTGGTGCGCAACGGCGAGGACCGTTCGCTGCGCGGGCAGGGTCGAGCCCCTCGACGCCTCCAGGCCGAACGGACCGGACGTCCACGCGTCCCCCGAGCTGTGCATTCTCACCCTCCTTGGCAAACGTTCATCGGATGCCCTTCCGGGCAGCAGAGTCCCCGGCCGCCTGGGCGGTCGATGCGGAACGGCGGCGAGACCGGATCCGCGACGGGGATCGTGGCGGGCTGCGGCAGCCGCAGCAGCCCGTACATCAGGCGGCGCATGTTGCGGTTGAACCGGCCGGGCTCCGACGTGATCCGCCGGATCACGGGCTGGGCACGGTCGGGCCGCCATCGCGCCGCCGCTTCGGTCAGCTGCGCCGGCGCCGGACGGTTCCCCACGAGCCGCCCGGCGCGGTCATGGAGCGCAGACCGCTGATCGTGGAGTGCCGAGCGTCGGCCCGGCGGCGTGCGAACGTCTCCGGGCGGCCCGGCCCCGGTGAGGAGGACGGGGGCACCGGTGACAGTCCCGTACCAGGTCACCGGGCCCGCGTCGCCGACGACCCAGTCGGCCGCGACGAGGGCCGCGCGCCAGTCCGCCTCCGGCGGCATGAGCCCGAGGCCGTTGCACAGGTGAACGGCGAGCCCGCGCCCGCCGGCGCAAGCGCCCGGCCCAGGCTCGGGGACGCCGAGAACGTGGTAGTCACCGGACGGCAACTCGGTGAGCAGGCGGTGCACGACGTCCAGGGACCGGCAGCGGGCGCCGGTGCACGCCGCGGTCCCGTGGGCGGCCGGAAGGGCCGTCACGACCAGCTTGCGATGCTCGCCGACGCCCAGCGCGCGCCGGTAGAAGTCCCGCATCGGCAGGCTCGCCACCAGCCGATCATGGGTCGAGTCGCCGACCACGACCGTCCCTGGTTGCATGCGGACGACGTCCTGCGGCGGACGATCTCTTTCGTGCGCGTACGCATAGACGACCGGCGCCCGGCCCGACGCGGGCGGCGGGCTGCCTGGGACGCATTCTGGCGGCGTTCCCGGCAGAACGATCGACGGCGCTCCCGCGGCCGGTCCCGGCCGGGAGGCGGCGACGACGAGGCCGAAGTCGGCGCCCGCAGCCTCGTGCCAGGGCAGCGGAACGGTGCCCGCGTCTCTCAGCAGCACCTCCACGTCGGTCGCGAACGGCCCGGGAGCGGCCGTGAACACCACGCGCAGACGCGGATCGGCGGCCGCGAGCCGCGCCACGTCCAGGACGGCCTGGCCGGGCACCGGAGAGCCCACCACGATCAACACCACCCGCCGGTCCCCCAGGTTCCGCCACCAGCCGGGATCGGACCCGTTTAAGGCCCGACGCCATTCGAAGCCAGACATAGTCGCGAATGAACCCCCTTTGACCTTGGATGCGGCCGCCATCCGCTCCTCCGTCGCAGATCACAATGACCTGCCCTCCGGATTCGAGTGTCGATCGGCGAACTTGACGAAAACTTGCAATCATCCTGACTTGTCAAGTAGTGGCGTCCCATGGTGGCCAAGTGGACAGGTGACTCAAGACTGGTCACCCAGTACCGGAGATGCAAAAATCGCTTCAGGTGGAGCCTTTCACAAAGGGGCACCCGGTGGAGTTCCGCATCCTTGGCCCCGTTGAGCTGCTAATCGACGGCCGGCGGTACGATCTCGGATCGACCAAGGAACGATGCGTTCTCGCGGTGCTGCTGCTGAACCCGCGGCAGCCGGTGCCCGCCGAGACCCTCATACGGCGGGTGTGGGACGACAGTCCCCCGGCCAAGGCCCGGCAGGGCCTGTACACCTACATCACCCGGTTGCGGCACCGGCTGGCGGACGTGGACGGCGTCGAGCTGCTGTCCCGGCAGGGCGCCTACACGATCGACGTCCAGGACGAGTCCGTCGACCTGCAGCGGTTCCGGCTGCTGCGGGACCAGGCCCGCGCGATCGCCGAGAGCGGCGACGACGAGTACGCCCTCGACCACCACCGGCGGGCGGCCCGGCTCTGGCGGGCGGCGCCGCTCGCCGACCTCACCGGCGACTGGGCCGAGCGGACGCGGCGGAGTCTGGAGCACGAGTTCCTCGCCGCCACGATCGAGCGCATCGACATGGAGCTGCATCGCGGCCACCACCCTGACCTGGTACGGGAACTGTCGGACCTCACCGAGCGCCACCCGCTGGACGAGCGGCCGGTCGAACGGCTCATGGTGGCGCTGTACCGCTGCGGGCGCCCGGCCGAGGCCCTGGACCTCTACCGCCGCACCCACGACCGTTTCGTCAAGGAGTTCGGCACCGACCTCGGGCCCGCGTTGCAGGAACTGCAGCAACGCATTCTGCGCACCGACCCGGCGCTGCTGCGGGTTCCCGGCACGCAGCTGAACGTCGATCAGCGGCCGCACAACCTCCCCCACGACGTGCGCGCGTTCGTCGGCCGGGAAGAGGAGCTGCGGCAGCTTCTGGACGCGGTGCCGCTCCCCCGCGAGCCGGGCGCCGCCGATCCCCGGGCGGGTCCGGCGACGACCGTCATCGCCATCGACGGCATGCCCGGGGTCGGGAAGACGGCGCTCGCCGTCCGTCTCGCGCACCGCCTGTCCGCGCACTTCCCAGACGGGCACATCTTCCTCGAGCTTCACGCGCACGACCCCCGGCAGGAGCCGGTCGAGACCTCGGCGGCCCTGGACACGCTGCTCCGCATGATCGGGTTGCCGACGACCCGCGTCCCACGGGCGCTGGACGAACGGTCGGCGTTGTGGCGGTCGCAGCTGGCCGGCAGCCGCGCGATCATCGTGCTCGACGACGCCACGGGCCACGAGCAGGTCAGGCCGCTGCTGCCGGGATCCGCCGGATGCCTGGTGATCGTGACCAGTCGGCGGCGGCTGACCGGGCTGCACGACTCCTTCCCGCTGTCGCTGGACGTCCTGCCCGTCCGGGACGCGATCACGCTGTTCACGAACGTCGCCGGGGCCGGGCGGAGCGGCGCCGACGCCGACCTCGTCGCGGTCGTCGGGCACTGCGGGCGGCTGCCGCTGGCGGTGAGCATGGCGGCGAGCCGGCTGCGGCACCGCCGCGCGTGGGGCGTCGAGGACCTGCTCGCCCGTCTCGCCCCCGGCGACCGGCGGCTGGACGAGCTGCGCGTCGAGGGCCACGAGATCACGATGGTGTTCGAGGTGTCCTACCGGGGGCTCCCACCGCCGCTACGGGCGGCGTTCCGCGCCTTCGCGCTGCATCCGGGGCCCGACCTGACGGCCCAGGCCGCCGCCGCGACGCTCGCCCGTCCCGTCCGGGAGGCCGAGCGCGTCCTTGAGGAACTGCTCGACCGGCATCTGATCACCGAACCCGTCGGGGGACGGTACCGGTTCCACGACCTCGTGCACGATTACGCCCGGCGCCTCGCTCACCAGGTGGACACCGAGGACGAGCGGCTCCGTACCGTCCACCGGATCCTGGACTTCTACCTGGCGGCGGCGGACCAGGCGGACCGGCTGCTGTCCCCGCACCGGCCCGCGGGGCGAGTCGAGCTCCGGCACGTCCCGCCCGAACTGCCGCCGCTGCGGGACGAGGCGCACGCGGCCGAGTGGTTCGCCGCCGAGCACGACTGCCTGCTGAACTCCGCCGCCGAGGCCGACCGGGGCGGTTGGCCCGGCCATGCCGCCGGGCTCGCGCGGGCCCTCGCCGGGCACCTGGAGTCGCGCGGGCACTGGGACGCGGCGTCGCGGCTCCACATCCGCGCGATCGCGGCCCTGCGGAGTTTGGACGACCACGCGGGCACCGCACGCGCGCTGGCGGACCTGAGCCTCATCCGTTTCCGCGGCGGCGATTACGACGCCGCGCTTGAAGACGCGGAAAAGGCACTGAAGATCTACCGGTCAATCGGTGATCGGCGGGGCGAGGCCGACATTCTCGCGCACCTCAGCCTCATTCATTGGCATCGGTCCCGGTTCCCCGCGGCGCTGGCCCGCTGTCAAGACGCGCTGGACATTCACCGGTCCTTGGGCGACCGGCGGGGCGAGGCCCGGAACCTCGACTACTCGGCAATCTTCCTGGAGTACACCGGCCATTACCGCGAGGCCGTGAGGCGTCGCCTCACGGCGCTCGCCATTTTCGCCGAGATCGACGATCCGCGCGGCCGGACGATGGCGCTCAACAACATGGGAGACCTCGTCCTCCGCATGGGCGACGTCGACCGCGCGGTGGAGTACTACGAGCGGACGGCCGCGGCGGCCGCGGAGCTCGGCCGCCAGCACCAGGCGATCTCGCTCATCAACATGGCCTGCGTGCACCGGCACACGGGCGCCCACGAAATGGCGTTGGCGGATTACCGAAAAGCGCTCTCCATAGCTATGGAGATAGGCGATCGACGCAGCACGATCGAGACGCTGATCGGCATCGGCGCCACTTTCCACAACACCGGCCGCTACGCCGAGGCCCTCGTCCACCACGAGCGCGCCCTGGCCATTTCACGCACGATAAACGAGCGCTACGAGGAGACGCTCGCACTCCGGCATCTCGGCGAGACGCTGGCGGCGTCCGGCCGGTACCCGGTGGCCGTCGACCATCTCCGCCAGGCGTGCGAGCTCGCCGACCAGATCGGCGTCCCCTACGAGGCCGGCAAGGCGCTGGAGAGTCTCGGGACTGCGTTGATGCACGTCCAGGGCATGGACCAGGCCCATGAGCACTGGCAGCGGGCCTTGCGCGTGTTCGAGTCCATCGGCCTCCCCGCGGAGGACCTCCGCGCACGCCTCCACGACTCCGGCGAGAGCACCGGCACCTAACAAAAGAGACATCACCCGCCAAATGGGGTTATTTCTCCAATTTCGCCGAGTAACCGGAATGACTGTCACGACCGGGTCGAGAGCATGTACGGTGTTCCGGAAACGCCCAAGATCGTGTCAGTTCACGCTCTGAGTGAGGTAGTTCACAATTGAAACGCCTATGGCTCGCGGCCGCTATGGCCGCCACTTGCTGGATGCTGACGACGGCTCAAGCGAGTGCGGCGGCACCAGTGCACATGACGGCGACCGTATCCCAGGCGCAGGGAAACTCCGTGCACATGACCTGAACGCATCAACGTAACGTGAGAGCGAATCACATTCGAGCCCCGGGTGGGCGAGTGGACTCGTCCCACCCGGCTCGCCAGCCGAGCGTACCGCGAAGCGATCATCCCGAGTGACGCCGGAGGAACGTGGATCATCTGATCTTCGTTGAGTCTTGAGCGTTTGAACGCCCGATCTTCACCACGTGCCCGGCATGATCAGCGAGCTTGTTCTTCGCTGAGAGGAGCGCTGCGGATGGCACGGAAACTCATGGTCGTGTTGGCCGTCGCCGGGCTGGTGGGCGGCGTCGCGGGCGTCCCGGCACAGGCGGACGCGCCGCGACCGCCGGATCCTCCGCGACCGCCGGGTGTGGACGGTGCTGGTTCGGGTGAGCGCCCGGACGCGCGGGCGGCCGCGCTGGCGCCGTCCGGCGCTGTCGGGGAGCTGCGGTTCACGTCGACGACCCGGCTCGCGCCCGGGGTGCTGTTCAGGACGTTCGAGACGACCGGCGTCGGCGGCCCGGTGCTCGGCGACCTCCTTGACGTGGATCTGCGCGGCCCGGGCGTCCGCATGGGTCTGCTGCACCCGCCGAACGTCGCGGCGAGGCGGACGGTCTCGGCGATGGCGGACGCTCAGCGCGCGCTCGCCGGCGTCAACGGCGACTTCTTCAACATCAGCGAGACGCGTCCCGGCGTGGTGCCGACCGGGTCGTCGTCCGGCCCGGAGGTGGCGGACGGCCTGCCGCTCAAGGGCGCCGTGCCGGACGGGCAACGATTCGGCCCGGCGCTGCCGAAAGGCACGTCCGCCGAGGACGTCATCGGCATCGGCGCCGACCGTCGCGGACACCTCGGCCGCCTGCACCTGACCGGCACCGTCGTAGCGCACACGGCCCGCCCCGTCTCAGCCCGCCCCGCCCGCACCGCTTCGGGGCGCACCGCCCGCCCCGTTTCGGCGCGCACCGTCGGCTCCGGTGGTGGCGTGCGCGTCGCGCTGCGCGGGCTCAACCAGTACGCGCTGCCGGTCGGGAGCGCGGGCGCGTTCACCGACGCGTGGGGCAGCGTGTCACGCCGTCGCGCGGTGTGCGGCACGGACACCGTCCGGAACGGCCCGTGCAGCACGAACACCGCCGAGGTGACCGTCCAGCGGGGCGTGGTCACGAAGGTGACGGACGAGGTCGGCGAGGGCGCCATCCCGCCGGACACGACCGTGCTGGTCGGGCGGGACAAGGGCGCGGACGAGCTGCGCGCGCTGCGTCCCGGCGACCGCGTGCGGATCGGCTACCGCTTCACGAGCCCCAGAAAGTTCCGCTTCGCCATCGGCGGCTTCCCGATCCTGCGGGACGGAGCGCCGCTCGACGGCCTGGACCCCAAGGGCCCGGCCCCGCGCACGGCCGCCGGTGTGAGCCGCGACGGCCGCCACATGTACCTCGTCGTGGCGGACGGCCGGTCGCAGCGGAGCGCCGGCCTGACCGTCGCCGAACTGGCCTCGCTCCTGGACAAGGCGGGCGTGGACGACGGCGTCAACCTGGACGGCGGCGGCTCGTCCACCTTCGTCACCAGGAGCGGCGGGAAGTCGGTCGTCCGCAACAGCCCCTCGGACGGACGGGAGCGCGCCGTCGCCAACGGCATCGGCGTCTTCCTCAACCACCCCGCCCCTGAGATCCCCGTCCCCTGACCCTGAAGTCTCTGCCCTGACCACGCATGACGAGCAAGCGCGCGCGGGGACGACGCTGAGGTCGCGTCGTCCCCGCCCGCGCGTCCGACCGCCCGAGGCAGCGGCCGAAGCGGGTGGTTACCGGCCGAAGGCCAGCATGACCAGGCCCTTGTCGGTCGGATACCGGGTGAACGTGTCGCCGGTCAGGATGTAGACCATCCCGTTGGCGACGACGGCGCCGCCGCCTCCGGCCACGGCGCTGCCTCGCCCGGGGCCACCGTTGACGGTCGGGAAGTCGGCGATGGTGTCGAAGCTCCACAGGACCTCGCCGGTGGCCGACGAGTACGCGCGGAACTTGCCGTCCGTGCTGCCCTCCCAGACGAGGCCGGGCGACGTCGTCACGGCCGGCGGGTGGCCGAGGCGGCAGACGTTCGGGTACTGGGCCGCGCCGCCGGTCGTGCATCCGTCCGCCGGGTTCGCCGTCTTCCAGATGATGTGGCCGTCGGCGGGGTTGATCGCGTACAGCGTGCCCGGGTTCGCCATGTGGGTCGCGATGTAGAGGCGCTCGCCGTCATAGCTCGACCCCCACTGGATACCGGTCAGCCCGCCGCCCGGCTGGGGCGTGGACAGCTGGCGCTGCCAGACGATCTCTCCGGTGGCGGCGTCGAGGACGTGGTAGACGCCGACCTTCTGGCCGATGCCGACGAGGCGCCGGCCGCCCGCGGTGAAGATGTTCGCGGTGGCGCCGAGGTCGAAGTCGAGCGCGGTGCCGTCGGGGAGGTTCGGGCAGTACTTCTGGTCCTCGGGGTTCTGGCTGCTGCACTCCCGGCGCCACGTGTCGACGTCGGTCATCTTGCGCTTCCAGCGCGTCTCGCCGGTTTCGGTGTTCAGCGCGAGGATGGAGTCGAAGTCGCCGCCGCTCCCGCTGTAGTTCTGCCCGGTGCCCACGTAGAGCGTCTTGGTCGACGGGTCGACGGTCGGAGAGCTCCACACACCGGCGCCGGACGGGCCGTAGCGCGGCTGGCCGTTCGGCCACGTGCCTTCCTGCTTCGGCTCGGGGACGGTGTAGTAGCGCCAGTCGAGCTTGCCGGTCTTGATGTCGCGGGCGTCGAGGTGGCCGCGGAACCGGCAGCAGGGGTAGTCCTTGCCGTTGAGGTTCTCGCCGCTCGAGACGCCGACGTAGACGCGGCCCTGGAAGACGATCGGCGAACTGGTCAGGGTGGCGCCGGGGAAGTCGTCGATCCGCTCGGCCCAGGCGAGCTTGCCGGTGGCCTGGTCGAGGGAGTACAGGTAGCCGCGGGTGTCGCCGAAGAACACCATGCCCTCGGCGACGGACGCGCCGTCCCGCACCTGGGTGAAACCGGTGCCGACGGTGGACAGGTCGAACTGCCACTTCACCTTGCCGGTCTTCGCCTCGGCGGCACGGAAGATGCCGTCCGGCCCGCCGAAGTAGATCGTGTCGCCGACCACGGCCGGCTGGCTGCGCGGCCCGCCCGCCTGCCTCGGGAACCCGAACGCCCACTTGAGTTTGAGTTCGCCGAGGTTCTTCGGTGTGATCTGGTCCTCCGCCGCGGCGTGGCGGCTGCCGACGAGGTCCTTCGTCCAGGTCGGCCAGTCCGTGGCGGGGGGTTCGCCGGACGCGGCCGGGCCGGAGGCGACGGCTCCGCTCACGACAAGGCAAGCGGCGGCGACCAAAGCGGCCGCCCGTCTCTTGGCACGCATGATGGGGTCTTCCCTTCGGGAATTGGGAGCTTCGGGGGGGCTTCAGGAACCTCGGGAGTTCCGGGAGCCCCGGGGATTCCGGGCGCCGCGGTTGGCGCGGGCGCCGCGGGTGGTCCGGGAGCCGCGAGAGCCTCGGGACGGGCCCGGCAGGACGCCCCTGAGCAGCCGTTCGCGCAGGGCGCCGGTGTTGCGCCGGCTGACCGTCAACCGCGTGCCGCCGACCCTGAGCGTGCACCGTCCCGACTCCACGACCATCTCGTCGATGTGCGCGAGCGAGACCAGGTGCGATCGGTGGATGCGGACGAATCCGGCGTCCCGCCACGCCTCCTCCAAGGCGGTCAGGGAAACGCGGACGAGGTGGCTGCCCACTCCGGTGTAGAGGCGGGCGTAGTCGCCGTGGGCCTCGGCGTACCGGACGTCCGACCGCCGGACGAAATGGGTGGCGCGCCCCAGCCCGACCGGGATGAGCTCGTCGGCGCCGGCGTCCTTGACGACGACCACGACCACCAGACGCTCTTCATCCTCGGCCGGACGGGACGGCGACCGCCCCTGCGGCTGCGCGCGACCCGGAGACTGTGCCCGGCCCTGCGAAGGCTCTGCCTGCCGGGCCTGGACCTGCGGAGGCTGGACCTGCCGGGGCTGGGCCTGTCGAGGCTGGACCTGCGGAGGCTGGGCCTGCGGCGGCCGGGCCAGTCCCTGAGGCTGCGGCCCCTGAGTAGGTGTACGGCTCTGAGACTGTGTTCGACCCTGAGACGCGGTACGACTCTGCGGGGGTGTACGGCCCTGGAATGGGACCGGACGAGAATGAACCGCTGTGGCTCGCATGCGCTCATGGAATCCGCGCGGCCGAGGGCGTTCAAGAGGCCGTCGCGATATCTGGCACGTAGCGCACAACCTGCGGCATTCCACGTCAATCCACCTGGTCGATGAAGTGCTCAGTCAACCGATTACCGGATATCTCGATTACTTACCGAACGGCATGTACTTCTTCCAGAAGTCGCAGTGATGCTGCCTTCCGATCTCCCTGGTCATCTCGCTGTCGCCCGCGGGCACCAGCGACATGACGCCTTGGTCGGACTCGGTGAACGGCGTCCAGAGCGGGGTGCCGTCCACGGTCGGGTTCCCGGTGCGGGCGAAACCCGTCCACTGGGCGGTGAGCTGCTTGCCGAACGACACCTGGTTGGGCGTCAGCGTGGCGTTGCCGAACGGGCTGAGGAAGAAGCTCTCGCTGATGTGGTACGACCCGTTCGGCTTCGTCGCGTCCAGGAAGAACATCGGCGGGGCGTCGGCGTTGTCGGTCTGGTAGGCGAACAGCTTGATGTGCTTCGCCAGCCGCTGGTCGTTGATCAGCGCCGGGCAGACGGAGTTGGAGTCGGCCACGATCGTCCGGTACGCGATGAACGGCGAGGGGTCCGGGAACCGTTCGAGCGGGTACAGCTTCATGACCTCGTCCGCGGCGTCTCCGTACTGCTGCCGGATGTTCGCCTGGTACTCCGCGGGCGTGTTGGCGGACGGGAGCTGGGTCTCGTCGCGGTCGACGCCGTGCATCAGCGTGACGTCGTTGACCTTGCCTTCGGCGAACGCCTGTGCGGGCGACATGGGCAGCACCTCGCCGTCGACGACGGGACCTTGCGTCCCCACGTCCGCCCCGACGCCTCGACCGGTCTGATCCAGGAGCCGCTGGACGGGCACGGCGCGCAGGCAGGCGGCCCTGTCGGCCACGTTCCCGCAGCCCACGGCCGTCGCGAAGCGATCGGCGGCCTGCTGCGCCTCGTCCCGGGTCGGCAGGTCGGCCGCGCAGTCCTGCGGCTGCCACTGGACGTCGTTGCCGCGCCGCGAGTTGTACTCGCCGCTCTGCGGGATGCCCTTGTGGAACAGCCCCTTCGCCGTCGGCGAGGCGGTGTGGGCGCACACGCTCGACCCGCCCGCGGACGCGCCGTAGATGGTCACGTTGTTCGGGTCGCCGCCGAACTTCGCGACGTTGGCCTGCACCCAGCGCAGCGCGGCCTGCTGGTCGCGGAACGCGTAGTTGCCGGAGTTCTCGCCGAACGCCTTGTCCGACATGAACCCGAAGATGTTGAGCCGGTACCGGACGCCGATGTGCAGGACGCCGCCGTTCTTCACCAGGTGCTTGCCGTCGGACGGCGAGAGGAACCGGAACCCGCCGCCGTGCAGTTCGACCATCACCGGCAGCGGCTTGCCGTCGGTCCGCTCGGGGGCGGTGACGTTCAGCCGGAGGCAGTCCTCGTTCGTCGAGGGCTGTCCGATCCCCGGCGGCTGCGGACAGTTCGGGCCCGCCGCGTTGGCCTCAAGCGTGGTCGTCCACGGCGCGGCCGGCTGCGGCGGGGCCCAGCGCAATTTCCCCACGGGCGGGGTCGCGTACGGGATCCCGAGCCAAGTCTTGACGCCGTCGCCTATCTGGCCGCAGACCGGGCCCTTGTCCGTCTGGACGGTCGTGCCGCTCGCGCACACCAGCGCTTTACCGGAGCCGTTGTTCCCGGCGTCCGCGGCCTGGGCCGCGGGGAGCACGGGAGCGAAGGCGACCGCCGCCGCGCCGATCGCCGGGACAATCCATTTCCTGATTTTCACGCCCGACGTGGTCCTGCCGGATCTTTTCGCGTCCGAGGGCCTCGCACCGGCCCTCATTCTCGGCATTCTCATGCTCGCGTCCTTTACCGTCGACTACAGTTCGACGGGCTCCCGGCAGGCGGTAATTCGGCGCCGGCCGTCCCGTCCCCCCAGCGGCTGGACGATAAGTCCGGCATAAGTCGATATAACAGGCGAATTCGCGCCGTGGGCGACGAGCGGTATCGTCCACTCGCCAAGCGGTACCGCCCCACCGCCGGACGGCCCCAAATCCCGCGCCCCAGGCACCCGCACAGACGAGCAGACAGACGGGCAGACGCGGGCCGGTCGATCCCGGCGGCAGGTCCCGGTCGATGGGAGGGCGGCTCGCGCCGTCGCCTGCCGGGGCGCATACTCTACCAAACAATTGTTAGAACGAACGTGCGCGATCATGAGGGCGGCGGCACATGGATCTTGAGTTCGGGGCGGCGGACGAGGAGTTCCGCGCGGAGGTACGGGCGTGGCTGCGCGAGCACGTCCCGTCCGAGCCGCTGCCGTCGCTGGAGACCGCGGACGGCTTCGCGGCCCACCGGGAATGGGAGCGGACGCTCGGAGCCGCGCGGCTCGGCGTCGTCTCGTGGCCCGAGGAGTACGGAGGACGCGGCGCGTCCGTCCTGCGATGGCTGATCTTCGAGGAGGAGTACTACGCGGCGGCCGCGCCGGGACGCGTCAGCCAGAACGGCATCAACCTCCTCGCTCCCACGCTGCTGAAGCACGGCACGCCTGAGCAGCTCGCCCGCGTCCTCCCGCCGATGGCCGCGGGCGAGGTGATCTGGGCGCAGGCCTGGTCGGAGCCGGGCGCGGGCAGCGACCTCGCCGCGCTCCGCGCGACCGCCACGCGCACGGACGGCGGCTGGCTGCTCGACGGCCAGAAGACCTGGAGTTCGCGGGCGGCGTTCGCCGACCGGGGCTTCGGCCTGTTCCGCTCCGACCCGGACTCGACGCGCCACCGCGGCCTCACCTACCTGATGTTCCCGCTACACGCGGGCGCGGGCGCGGACGGCGACGGCGGCAGCGACGACGATGCGAACGGCGTGACGATCCGTCCGATCGGGCGGCTGGACGGCAAGCCCGCGTTCGCCGAGTTGTTCCTCGACAAGGTGTTCGTCCCGGACGAGGACGTCATCGGGACGCCCGGCGACGGATGGCGTGTCGCGATGGCCACCGCAGGGAACGAACGCGGCCTCACGCTCCGCAGCCCCGGACGCTTCACCGCGGCGGCCGAACGGCTCGTCCGGCTGTGGCGAGAACGCGCCGACCCGTCCGACACGGCGATGCGCGACCGGGTCGCCGACGCCTGGATCAGATCCCGGGCCTACCGGCTCAAAGGGTTCGAGACGATCTCGCGCAGCGACGACATCGGCGCCGAGTCGAGCCTGAACAAGATCTTCTGGTCGGAACTGGACGTCGCGCTGCACGAGACGGCCCTGGACCTGCTCGGCCCGGACGGCGAACTCGAATCGGACTGGCTGGAGAACTACGTGTTCTCGCTCGCCGGACCGATCTACGCGGGCACCAACGAGATCCAGCGCAACGTGATCGCCGAGCGGCTGCTCGGCCTGCCGAGGGGGTCGCGGTGAAGTTCGTCCTGTCCGCCGAGCAGCGCATGTTCGGCGAAACGCTGCGCGAGATCCTCGCCGAGTCGCAGACCCCGAAGGCGATCCGCGCCTGGGCGGCCGGAGACACGTCCCCCGGCCGGGCGCTGTGGTCCGCCGTCGCCGAGGCGGGCCTGTTCGCGGTCGCCGTGCCGGAGGACTCCGGCGGCGCCGGGCCGCTGCCGGTCGAGCTGTGCGTGGCCGCCGAGGAACTGGGCCGCTCCGCCGCCCCCGGCCCGTACGTGGAAACCCTCGCCGCCACCGAGCTCCTGGACGGATCGCGCTGGCTGTCGCGGATCGCGGAAGGCGAGGCGATCGTGTCGCTCGCCGTCCCGCACGCGCTGGACGCCGACGTCGCCGACCTCGTCCTCACGGCCGACGGCGTCGAACACCGGCCCGGCGAGCCCGTCACGTCCCTGGACCCGGCACGGCGCCTGTTCCGCGTCCCGGCCGCCACCGCCCCTGGCTTCACCGATCTCGGCGCGCTGCTGTGCGCGGCACAGCAGATCGGCGTCGGCCGGTCACTCCTGGACGCGTCCGTCGGCTACGCCAAGACGCGGCAGCAGTTCGGACGCCCCATCGGCGAGTACCAGGCGATCAAGCACCATCTGGCGACCGCGATGGTGGAACTCGAATTCGCGCGCCCGCTCGTGTACGGGGCGGCGCTCTCCTACCGGACACCCGACTTCGCACGGGACGTGTCCGCCGCCAAGGTCGCCGCGTCGGAGGCGTCCTACGGAATGGCCAAGACCGCCCTCCAGGTGCACGGCGCGATCGGCTACACCGACGAATACGACCCGTCCCTGTGGATCCGCAAGGCACGCGCCCTGTACTCGGCCTGGGGCACCCCGTCCGAGCACAGGACAAGGATCATGACCGCCCTCTGACCACCCCGCCGCAATCAGACCCCACGCCGCTTGAACTCCACCCGGGCCTTGAGTTCGACTCGGCGGACCTTGCCGGACGCGGTCTTCGGGAGGTCGTCCACGAAGACGACCTCCCGCGGGACCTTGAAGTTCGCGAGCCGCTCCCGGCAGTGCCCGATCAGCTCGCCGTCCGTGGCGGCCCGGCCGGGACGGAGCCGGACGTAGGCGCGCCCCACCTCGCCCAGGCGCGCATCGGGAACGCCGACGACACCGGACTCGGCGACGGCGTCATGGCGCGCGAGGACGTCCTCGACCTCGGCCGGGTACACGTTGAAGCCGCCGACGACGAACATCTCCTTCGTCCGTCCGGTGATGACGAGGTTGCCGCGCTCGTCGAGGTGCCCCCGGTCGCCGGTGTCCAGCCAGCCGCCGCGGATCGTCTTCGCGGTCGCCTCCGGATCGCCCAGGTAGCCCTTCATCACGTTGTAGCCGCGGACGAGCACCTCGCCGTCCGTCCCCGCCTGGACCTGCTCGCCCTTCCCGTCGACGATGGCGACCTCGACGTCGTCGATGGGCCTCCCGCAGGTGGTGGCGACGGTCTCGGCGTCATCGTCCACCGAGCAGGCCGACACCGTGCCCGACGACTCCGTCAGCCCGTACGCGGTGACGACCTGCGGGAACAGCTCGGCACGGATGCGCCGCACCAGCGCCACGGGGACGTCGGCCGCGCCCGTCACCGCCAGCCGGAGCGACGAGAGGTCACGCTCGTCCCTCCCCGGGGCGTCGAGCAGCGACGTGTAGATCGTCGGCGGCCCCGGCAGGACGGTGATCCTCTCCTGTTCGATCAGGCGCAGCGTCTCCGGGACGTCGAACGTCCGCTGGAGCACCATCGTGGCGCCCTTCAACAGGCAGGCCAGCACGCCCGCCTTGTAGCCGAACGAATGGAACATCGGGTTGACGATCAGATACCGGTCGCCGGCGCGGACGCCCGTCCGTCTGGTCCACGCCCGATAGGTGCGGACGTTCTGCTCATGCGTGCACATGACGCCTTTGGGCTTGCCCGTCGTCCCGGACGTGAACAGAACATCCGCGATGTCCCCCGCCCGGACGCCCTCAGCACGCGCATCGCTATCACCCGGTGAGACAGCCTTGCCCACAAACTCGTCCCACCCACTCACTCCCGGCCGAGCGGCCCCATTGAACGTGACAACGGCCTCCAACGACGGCAGCCCCGGAATGACCCCCGATTCATCCAGGCCGAGCATTCCGGGATAGTCGATGCCGAGAAATCCGTCCTCGACGAAAAGGGCCCTTACCTCGGCCTTGGAAAGCGGCCACCGTGCCTCGTCCCCCTTGAACCGCGTGTTCAGCGGAACGAGCGTCGCGCCCGCGCCCATCGCGCCGAGCACGGTGACGATCCAGCCCAGCCCGTTCGGCGCCCAGATCGCGACGCGGTCACCCGGCTCGATCCCGGCCCCGATGAACGCGCCCGCCGCCTCCCGGGCGCGCTCGCGCAGCTCCGCGAAGGTCACCCGGACGTCCCCGTCCACGACCGCCTCCGCGTCCGGGAACTCGTCGGCCGCCCGCGCCAGCACCCCCGGAATCGTCAGCTCGTCCATGACCCTTCATCATGGGCGCGGCCCTCCCGATCAGCGAGAGACCATCCCGCTCACCGGTACGCCGCAGGGGCGACGTCATCCGCGCAGTTCCCTGGCCGCCGTCCGGTAGGCCCCGGCGATCCGGACGAGCATGTCGAGCAGCAGCGGCGCCTGCTCCGGCCCGTAATGCGTGCCGACTTCGTCCAGCCGCCGCCTGGACGCCTCGCACGCGGCCTCGTAGTCGGCCATGCCGCCCGCGACCGGCTCGACGGTGACCGTCCGCCGATCATGCGCGCCGCGCACCCGCCGCACATAGCCCGCCTTCTCCAGCCGGTCGACCAGCCGGGTCGTCGAAGCGGACGGCAGCCCGAGCTCCTCGGAGATCGTCCCCACCGCGAGCGGCCCGCGCATCTCCAGCAGGATCGCCGCCGCGACGTCGACCGGCTGCAGCCCGAGCCGGTCGGCGACCGCCTCGTTGTGCAGCAGAACCGCGATCACGAACTCGCGGAACACGTCCTCGCCCGACTGCTCGTCCCGCACCTGTTCCCCCGTCGACTTCCCTGCGACCGACCCCACCGTCGGAGGATACTCCGCCCCGATGTATCTTCATATCGAAGATACTTCATTCCGGAGGAGACATGGAGATTCTCGTCATCGGCGCCGGCGTCGGAGGCCTGGCCGTCGCACGCGAACTGCTGGCCGCCGGTCACCGGGTCCGCGTCTACGAACAGGCGCCGGCCCGCCGGACGGGCGGCAAGGCGGTCCTCATCTGGAGCAACGGCACCGCCGTCCTGCACGACCTCGGCATCACCCTGGACGGCGCCGGCAACCGCATCGACAGGATCGACGCCCTGACCTCGGACGGCCGCCTGCGCACCGGCCAGAACATCGCCCACACCGCCGACCGCTTCGGCTTCGAGACCAAGGCGATCGCCCGCCGCGACCTCCTGGAACGCCTCGCCGACGGCCTGCCGGACGACCTCGTCCACTACGGCAAGACCTGCGAGCGCATGACCCAGGACGGCGACCGCGTCACCGCGACCTTCGACGACGGATCGACCGCCACCGGAGACCTCCTCATCGGGGCCGACGGCCACCACTCGATCGTCCGCCGCCACCTGTGGGGCGAGGGCACCGTCCACCCGGCCACCTTCGGCACCTGGCAGGGCCTCAGCCCGATCGACATCGACCTCACCGGCACCCACCGCCACCTCATGATCACCGGACGGGAGGGCGCCTGCGGACTCATGCCCGCCGGGGACGGCCTCCTGCAATGGTGGTTCGACGTCCGCTGGTCCCCTGCCGACCCGCACCCCGCGACCCCGCTGACCGACCTGCGAAACCGCTTCGGCCACTGGGCGTCCCCCGTCCCCGAGGTACTGGCCGCCGCAACCGACGACGACCTCGAATTCTTCGGCCACCACTGGAACAAGGTCCGCCGCGTATGGGGCGAAGGCCGCATCACTCTGCTCGGCGACGCCGCCCACACCATGCCGCCCACCCTCGGCCAGGGCGCCAACCAGACCCTCGAAGACGCATGGGTCCTCGCACGCGAACTAGTCAAGGACGACACCGACCCCTCGTCCCGCCTACGCGCCTACGAAAAGACCCGCTACCCGCAGATCTCCAGAGTCTCCCGAATGGCCAAGCGCAACCCCGCCAACTGGCGCATCCCTCCACTGATCGGCCGCCTCTTCCCCGAAACGTCCCAGACCACCCTCCTAGCCCGCTTCAGCAACCGCCTCACCACCCCCACTCCCCGCCCGGCCGACGACCAGCCTCCTCCCCCACACGCACAACCCACCACTGAAGGTCCATCTGCTGGTCGAACGTCGCGGCGACAAGGGTGACGACTTCGCCACCCTGCGGACCTGGCGGGCCGGCCCGCTCGGCAGTGGAACGGGATGGCCGCGTCACAAGGTGTGGCCGGTCTTGGACGAGCCGATGATCGCGTCCGCCATGGGGTAGATGCTGACGCGACCGATGTCATCGCGGATGACCGGGTCGGCGGCCCGGACGGCGCGGACCTGCTCTTCGTCGTCGGTCTCGACGATGGCGAGGCCCCAATAGCCGGCCGGGTCGGCGACCGGGCCGAACACGACGGCGGTGCCCTTGTCGGCCAGGGCCTGCCAATAGGCGACGTGCTCGCCCATGGTGCTCGCCTCGGCATCGGTCATGTCAGCGGGGAAGTCGGGCCGGTGAGGAACGAGCTTGTAGACGAAATAGCTCATGGTCGCCTCTCGGGTCGTGGGTGCGGCGTTTCGGCGGCGTTGGCGAGGCGGCCGAGGATGACCGTCCACCCGGTGCGGTAGGCGCCACCGGTGTAGCCGCCGGGCACGGCGCAGTCCTCGGACAGCTGGGCGTCGCTGAGCGCTTCCCAGCCCCGGTGTTCGACGGCGACGCGGGTCAGGAGGGGACCGAGGGCGGTGAAGGTCAGTTCGACCTCGGTCGGTGCGGCGGTGCTGGTCCAGGTCATGGCGAACCGCTCGGGCGGCTGCCAGATCAGCAGTTCGCCCCACACCACGACGGTGCCGTCCTCCCAGGTCTCGTAGACGCCGCCGCCGACCCGCCGTTCGAGGGTGATGTCGCGGACCCGATCCTTACCGGCGGAGAAGGGCTGCACCGGCCACCACACGCCGAGGGTGCGCACGCACACGTCGAAGGTGTGGTCGATGTCGCTGCGGACCAGGGTGGATTCGCGTATCGGTGGCCGGCGCAACGGGGTGGCCCGGCGCGGTGGCGGACGGTCAGCCGGCACGGCCTTCCTCCTGCTCGTCGGCGTCGGACAGGCCGCGCTCGGCCTCGACGAGACGGCGGGCGGTGTCCAGGGAACCGGCCCACATCTCGTCCAGGAAGGCGCGCAGCCCGGCCAGCCCCTCCGGGCGGGCCCGGTAGAAGCGGCGGGTTCCCTCGCGGCGTTCGGACAGCAGCCCCGCGCTCTTGAGCACCGTCAGGTGCTGGCTGATCGCGGTCCGGCTCACCTCGAACTGTTCGGCGATGCGCGCCGCGGGCAGCTCGTCGCGGGCGACAAGCCGCAGGATGGCGCGCCGACGCGGCTCGGCCAGCGCTTGCAGCGCCAGTCCGGTCGCGTCGGTCGCGTCCCGGCGGGTCATGCCCACAGACCGACCTGGTTGCCGTCCGGGTCGGCGAAGATCGCGAACCGGCCGAAGTCACCGGGCAGGTCCGTCGGGGGCACCAGCCGCGTGCCGCCGAGGGCCTCGGCACGGTCCAGGTAGGCATCCAGGTCGTCGACCCGCACATAGACCTTCACACCCGCGTCGCCCGCCTGCGTCGAGGGCCCGATGCCGCCGCCGACGGCGTGCTCACCGCCCCCGGTGTCCACCAGGCCGTAGCCGCCCATCGCCGGGTCGGCGGCGACCTGCCAGTCGAACAGCCGCCCGTAGAACTTCTGTGCCCGCTCGTGATCCGGGCTGATCACCTCAAAGAACGCGATCGGCCGTCCCATAGTGGCGTCCCCCAATTCAAGTTCGTCAGTGGACGCTAACGTTAGTGCTACCTGACATAAAGGTCAAGCACGGTGACACCCGAAGCCGCAGCCGAAAAGTGGCGGGTCGGGTTATGCGGCTTGGGGCCAGGGTGGCGGTCGGCCGGTCGCGGTTGTGGTGGTTGCTGTGGTTGGAGGGTCGCCGGGTGGGGTGAGGCGGTAGGTGTAGCGGCCGGTGAGGTTGTCGTGGGTGATGTGGAGCCGGTCGGGGTGGGTGTGCTTGTAACGGTTGTGCCAGCCGCAGCACAGGGTGAGCTGGTCGATGTCGGTGGGGCTGTGGCCGAGCGCCCAGCCGTGGACGTGGTCGACCTCGCACAGGCTGCCGGGGACCTGGCAGTCCTGGACCGCGCAGGTGGGATAGAGCGTGTGCAGGACGCGGCGTTGGGCCGCGGTGGCGATCCGGACGGTGTGCCCGAGGTAGAGCGGGTGGTTCCCGCGACCCAGCAGCAGCGCCGAGACACCCGCGTTGAGCGCGATGCGACGAGCCTGCTCAGCGGGGATCGGCGTGCCGTCGGAGAGACGACCCGGGGCGGTGCCGCCCGTGAGGGTGTCCAGATCGCAGATGACGGTGACCCGGGTGGCGCGATGCCCGCCGGACAGCACACCGGTCAGCGCGGCCGCGGTGCGTTCGGACAGGTCGCGGCGGTCGTCGGTACCGGCCGGGGCGGCGAGCGGGCCCAGGGTGCCGTCCCAGATGGCGGCGTCCTCGGCGTTCAGCCAGCCCTTGATGTAGCGGCCGCCGTCCAGGGAACGGGTGGAGTCGACCCAGGACCGCTCGTAGCCGCGCCGCGAATCAGCGTCGGACCGCTCGGTGCCGTCGCGTTCGGCGATCACGTCACGGATGCGGCGACCGAACGAGGCGACCTTCCCAGCCGAGAAGCCCTGGTCGACCATGTCCAGCAGGATGTCTCCGGCGGCTTGGCAATCGTGGTCGTCGAGGCGGGCGACGGCGGTGGCGATGGTGGCGGCGTACCCGAACGACAGGGCCCCGGTGGCCCACCGGGTGGCGAGCCGAGCGAGGCGGTCACGTTGCCTGGCCAGAGTGAGACGTTCTTTGGCGCGGGAGTCACGCATGCCCAGGCGGGAGCGCAGCCAGGCCTGGGTGGACGGATATCCCCAGCGTTGTGATTCGCCATTGCGGTCGACGACGCCGATGAGCGCGGCCAGGGTGCTTTCTGTCTGATCGGTGGCGGCGGCGAGAGTTTCGGTGAGTTCCAGGCAAGCGGCCGGTGATTCGGGCGGCTCCCGGTGGGCGAGTTCGGCGCTGATCGCGGTAAGGGCGGCCACCAGATCGGCGGTGGACGCCCCATCCAAATCAACTATCACCGAACGCATGTTCCAATATTACCCAATGTGGCCGACAACTGACGGCCCGCGAGAGAATTCACAAGGTTGGAATATTGTCACCTCCCGGTTAGACACCGGGACACCAAGGCCAGGAAAGGGAAGCTGAGTAATTTAGTGCGCCTGGGGCTCGATCCCCTTGTTGATTCTTGGCTGGGGTGGGGGCGGCGCGTCGGGCGGGGGCAGGCGGAGCCTGCCCGATGAAAGCTGCACCAGGGGCCGCAGAGGCTCCAAAGTCAAGGGTGGGACGAAGTCCCATCGCGAAGCGACGCGAAGCGCCCTTGACTTTGGAGGGGCGGCCCCGTACGCAGCGCCGCCCCCACCACGAACATTAGAAAATAGATGACAGATAGGATGGTTAGACGAAGCTGGCTTGGGCTGCTGAGATTACTGGCTTTTCGTTCACTGTCGCTTCGAAGAGGGTGGACTTGGCGTCCCTCCAGGTGGCTACTCGGAGGGTTTCGCCTGGGAAGACCGGGGAGGCGAAACGGCCTTCCAGTTCTACCAAGTCGGCAGGGTGCGCATTAAGGGACCTGGCGAGTGGCAGGGTTGTGGCGGCCAGTGTGCACAGACCGTGCATGATAGGGCGCGGCATTCCCGCCGCCTTGGCTGCTGCCGGGTCTATGTGCAGGTGGTGGCGGTCGCCTAGCAGCCGGTAGAGCGCGGCCTGATCAGGGGCGGTTCTGACCGTCAGCGACGGGACGTCCGGGTCGGTTTCTGGACGGCGGCGGGACGAGGGACCTCGTTCGCCGCCGAAGCCGCCGCTGCCCGGGGCGAACAATGACCAGGTCGCCTCGAAGTACGGGCTTTTAACGGCGACGTCGAAGACGGCGGCGGACCCCTTATCCCAGACGGCCGAAACGTGGGCGGTCATTTCCACGGTTCCCGCGCGCGGCAGCGGCTTCAGGACGCGAAGTCGCTGCGCCCCATGAACGGCGGTTCGCGCATCGAACGCACCCGCCGAGCCTAGAGCGTCTGGGGCCCATTGGGCGAGGGTCAGGGCGAAAGTCGGCAGGACGCGAAGGCGTTCCTCGAAGACCAGGTCAAGGTCGGAAGCGCCTGCCCCGACTGCGAGAGCATAAAGGATGGGCTGCGTTTCGTCATACGAAACTGTCTTGGAGCCGAGTGCGCGGCCGTGCCATTCGCTCACGCGTCCGCTCCCAGGATCAGGCCGCTTGTCGGGACGCCGGTTCCGGCGGTTACCAGAACATTGTGGACGTCACCAGGCTGGTTGACCGACGTCCCCCGGACGAGGCGAACCGCCTCCGCGATTCCATTCATGCCGTGGATGTAAGCCTCACCGAGTTGCCCGCCGTGCGTGTTGAACGGAAGACGGCCGTCCAGTTCCAGGTTGCCGTCCGCGACGAAGTCCTTGCCTTCGCCCTTCGGGCAGAAGCCCAATTCCTCCAGCTGCGGCAGAACCATGGGCGTAAAGTGGTCGTAGAGAATGGCCGCCTGGACGTCGGCGGGTGTCAGTCGTGACTGCCCGTAGAGTTGGCGTCCCACCAGGCCCATCTCCGGGATTCCGGTGATTTCGGAGCGGTAGTAGCTGGTCATCATCTGCTGGTCGTTGCCGGATCCCTGCGCGGCGCCCCACACGAAAGCGGGCCGATGCGGCAGGTCGCGGGCCCGTTCGGCGGACACGACGACGAGCGCCTGGCCGCCGTCGCTCTCCTGGCAGCAGTCGAGCAGCCGGAGGGGCTCGGCGATCCAGCGGGACACCTGGTGATCTTCGAGGGTGATGGGGCGGCCGTAGAACCAGGCGGACGGGTTGTTCGCGGCGTGCCTGCGGTCGACGACGGCGATCCGGCCGAAGTCCTCGCTGGTCGCGCCGTACTCGTGCATGTAGCGGCGGGCGAACATGGCGACCCACTGCGCGGGCGTCGCGAGTCCGAACGGCGTCATCCACGAGTAGGCGGCGCGGTCGGCGCCGACGTCCACGGGACGGTCGGCCTGGCCGAGGCCGTAGCGGGTGCCGGAGCGTTCGTTGAAGGCGCGGTAGCAGACGACGACGTCGGCGACGCCGGTGGCGACGGCCATGGCGGCCTGCTGGACGGTGGCGCAGGCCGCGCCGCCGCCGTGCCCGATGCGGGAGAAGAACGTCAGCTCGCCGATGCCGAGGTTGCGGGCGATGTGGATCTCGGAGCTGGTGTCGGCGGTGAACGTCACCATGCCGTCCACGTCGGACGGTTCGAGCCCGGCGTCGGTGACGGCGGCGAGCACGGCCTCGCACGCGAGCCGCAGTTCGCTGCGTCCGGACTGCTTGGAGAACTCGGTCGCGCCGATTCCGGCGATCGCGGCGGCGCCCGGCAGCACGCTCATGAGCCGCTCCCCCGCCGCCGGACGGCGGGCGACTCGACGGGCGGTTCGACGACGACGGGCAGTTCGACGACGACGGTGCCGGTCACGTGCGGGCCGATGGCGTTGACGCCGCGCACCGCGATCTCGACGCGCCGGGCGTCGGGGTGCTTCGCCGCGACCGCGCCGGTCAGGACCATGGTGTCGCCTGGGTAGTTCGGCGCGCCCAGCCTGATCCTGATGGCCTTCACGACGGCGGCGGGCCCGGCCCAGCCGGTGACGTACCGGTCGACGAGGCCGTTCGTGGTGAGGATGTTCATGAAGACGTCCTTGGAACCTCGTTCGACCGCCAGGGACGGGTCGTGGTGGACGTCCTGGTAGTCGCGGCTGGCGAGCGCGGCCGCGACGATCATCGTGCGGGTCAGCGGGATGCTCAGCTCGGGAAGTTCCTCCCCCACCGACACGTCCTCGTACCGGCGGTTCACGACACGGCGGTTCACGACACGGCCTCCCGCAGCACGGCTCCCAGCAGGTCGAGGTCGAAGGAGGCGCCGCCGAGCGTGCCGGAGATCTGCTTGCCCCACAGGAAATGGCGGTGCACCGGGTAGTCGACGTCCACGCCGATCCCGCCGTGCAGGTGCTGGACGCGATGGACGACGTTCAGACCGCCCTCGTCCGACCACCATTTGGCCACCAGGACGGCCGATTCGGCGTCCTCGACGGACTCGGCGGACTCGCCGGACTCGGCTGCTGTGATCAGGGAGATCGCGTGCCATAGGCAGACTCGGAGTGCGTCGATCTCTATGTAGCAGTCAGCGAGTTGATGCTGCACCGCCTGGAAAGTGGCGAGCGGACGGCCGAACTGCTCGCGTCCGGTGAGGTAGTCGGCGGCGTGGCGGAGCGCGCCCTCCGCCACGCCGACCTGGGTGGCGGCGAGCGAGACACGGGCGAGGCGCAGCGCCGTGGCGAGCGCGTCGACGCCACCGGTTCGAGCGCCCGCGCCACCGGTTCGAGCTTCGGCGAGGGCGTCGGCGAGGGTGGCGGTGCCGAGGGGCTCTGCCTGGGCCGCGTCCAGGGTGAGGTGACCGGCGGTGTCGTGTGTCGTGGTCTGGGTGCGTTCCCAGAGGACTCCGGACGCGGAGGCGTCGAGCAGGTAGAGGCCGGGGCCGCCGTCCGCCGAACGGGCGGCGACGAGGACGCGGTCCGCGCCGAAGGGGGTGGGGACGACCGCCTTGGTGCCGGTCAGGAACCATCCGTCCCCGTCGCGGACGGCGGTGCAGCGCGGCTCGGCGGGGTCGGGCGAGGCGAATTCCTCCAGGGCGATGGTGAGCCGTTCGGTCCCGTCCGCGAGGGCGGGGAGGATCTCCCGCTGCGCGGGGGTGCCGTGCTCGGCGATGGTGAGCGCGGCGACGACCGTCGGCCAGATCGGAGCGGGTGCGACGGCCCGGCCCTGCTCCTCCAGCAGGACGGCGAGTCCGCCGACGCCCAGGCCCGCGCCGCCCGCGTCCTCGGGGAGTGCGACGCCGAGCAGGCCCGCGTCCGCCAATGCCGTCCACAGGGTCTCGTCGAAGCCGGTGGCAGACTGCTCGGCCGCCTTGATGCGGGTTTGTGTGGCGTGGTCGGTGAAGATCCGCCGAGCCAGGTCCTGGACGGCCTCCAGCTCTTCGCCAAGGGTGAAGTCCATCAGCGCTCCTCAGCGTCGGCGGGGCGGAACACCGGCAGGGACAGGTCGGGGTCCGGGTCTGTCCAGTCGAGGACGACCGGCATGCCTATCTCGACGTCCTCCGGGGCGACGGCCGTCAGGTTGGCGATCAGGCGGGTGCCCTCGGCCAGCTCGATCACGGCGACGATCAGGGGATGCTCGAAGGCCGGATGGCGTGGATGGTGGTTGACCGCGTAGGTGTAGACGTGGCCGTTGCCGGACGACTCGACGGTGTCCCAGCCGAACGAGCCGCACTGCGGGCAGCACGGGCCCGGCGGATGTCGCAGCGACTTGCAGTCGGCGCAGCGCTGGACGACGAGCCGGTGCTCGCGGGCGGCCTCGAACCAGAAGGCGTTGTCCGCGTTGATCGCGGGTCTCGGGCGTAGTGCACTCGGCTCAGGCGTGTCGGTGGGTTGCTCGGCTGGCGGGGTGGCTGGGCGGTAGCGGAGGGTTCGCCAGCGCTGGGTGGCCACGATCTCGCCCGTCGCGTCGCGGTACGTCTTGAGGGTGCTGATGAAGCGGCCTGTGCCCAGTGCCGTCTGCTTCTCAGCGGAGATCGACACGACGGTCTCCTCGACGCTGACATGGTCGCCCGGTGTCAGTTCGCGGTGGAACTCGAACTCCGAGTCGGTCGCGACGACAGACGTGTAACCGCCCTCGGCGAGCAGCTCGTTCAGCTCCTCGGCGGCGGAAGGTCCGGCGGAGGGTCCGACGGTAGGTCCGGCGGAGCGTCCGACGGTAGGTCCGGCGGAGGGTTCGGCGGAGTCCGGCCGGACGGACGCCGCGTACCCGCGCATCGTCCATGCCTGCATCATCGACGCGGGCGCGACGACGCCGTCGCGTCCTGCGGCGCGGGCGGCCGCTTCGTCGAGGTAGACGGGGTTCTCATCCGCCATCGCCTCGACCCAGTGCCGGATCATCGGGACGTTGACCGGGTCCTGCCCGGGGCGGCGGGCCACCAGTTCGCGCCCGGCCCAGGCCTGGAGCCTGTCCTCGTACTCGCTCACGACCGCCTCGACCTGGGCAGTCCGAGCCCCTGGACGGCGACCATGTCGCGGAGGACCTCGTTGACGCCGCCGCCGAACGTGTTCACGATGCCCTGCCGCGACAGCTGCTCGATCTGGCCGTGGAGCACCGCGCCCGGCGATTCGGGACGGATCCGTCCGGCCGCGCCGAGGATCCCGGTGAGGGTGCGCTGGACGTCGATGTGCGTCTCCGTCCCGTACGACTTGGCGGCTCCGGCCTGAGCGCCGGTCAGCGTCCCGGCCTCCACGGCCATGGTCATCTTCCAGTTCATCAGCCGCATCGCCTCCAGCCTGGCGTGCGTGCGGGCGAGGTCGGCGCGCACCCAGGGCAGGTCGATGGCGCCGTTGTCGCGGGCCCAGTCGCGGACGTCCTCCCACAGGCGGATCATCCGGCCGCCGAGTGCGGCGAGCCCGATCCGCTCGTGGTTGAGCTGGGTGGTGATCAGGGTCCAGCCGCCGTCGACGTCCCCGACGACCGACGACGCGGGCACCCGGACGCCGTTGTAGTACGTCGCCGTGACGATCATTCCGCCGACGGTCTGGATCGGGCTCCAGGAGAACCCGTCGGCGTCGGTCGGCACGGTCAGGATGGAGATGCCTTTGTGCTTGGGCGCTTCGGGGTTCGTCCGGACGGCGAGCCAGATGTGGTCGGCGGTGTTGGCGCCGCTGGTGAAGACCTTGCCGCCGTCGACAACGAAGTGGTCGCCGTCGCGGACGGCCTTCGTGCGGAGCGACGCGAGGTCGGTGCCCGCGTCGGGCTCGGTGTATCCGATGGCGAAGACGATGTCGCCGGACAGGATGCCGGGCAGGAAGCGCCGCTTCTGCTCGTCCGTCCCGTACCGGATCAGCGTGGGACCGACCGTGTTGACGGTGATGAACGGGAACGGCAGCCCGGCCCGCTGCACCTCGTCGAAGAACACGTACTGCTCGGCGATCGACCTGCCCTGCCCGCCGTACTCCTCCGGCCAGCCGTAGCCGAGCCAGCCGTCGTTGCCGAGCATCTTGACGATCTCGCGGAACCGGTCGCCGCCGACGCCCTGCTCCCCGGCGCGGCGCCGCACGTCCGCGGGCAGCAGGCCCGCGAAGTACGCCCGCAGTTCCAGGCGCAGCGCGCGATGCGCCGCGGACTCACGCAGATCCATGAATGCCCTTTCGTGCCATGGCGGAGATCCTCAGGGGAGGAAGCGCCGGCGGCCGGCGGCGGTGAACTCCGCGCGGAGCGCCGCCTTGTCGGCGTCGGTCATCAGGGTGTACTCGGGCGTCCCGCGACCGGCCCACCGGTGGACGGGGTCGGCGGTGCGCCAGCCCTCCAGTTGCATCTCCTTCTTCTTGAGCTTGCCGGAGCCGGTCGTCGGCAACGCGTGCGAGACGCGCACGAATCGCGGCGCGCCCTTGGTGCCGAGGTCATCCTGGGCGGCGAGGAACGCCGGGAGGTCGAGATCGTCGAATTCGACGCCGTCCGGGATCTCGATCGCCGCCATCACCTGGTCGCCGGACCGCGGGTCGGGGACGCCGAACGCGACCGCGTCCACGATCTTCGGGTGGCGGCGGACGACGTTCTGGGTGAGAAGCGCGGAGATGTTCTCGGAGTCGACGCGGATCCAGTCGCCGGACCGGCCGCCGAAGTACAGGAAGCCGTCGCCGTCGACGTAGCCGAGGTCGCCCGTCCAGTACCAGCCGTGCCGGACGCGCTCCGCGTCGGCGTCGGGGTTGTTGTAATAGCCCTCGAACCGGCCGGCGCCGTCGACGTCGACGATCTCGCCGATGGCGGCCTCGGCGTTGGTGACGCGTCCGTGCTCGTCCAGGACGGCGGGCGCGCACGTCTCGCGTGTCTCCGGGTCGACGATCCGGACGCCGTCGCGGGCGGGCTTGCCGAACGCGGTCGGCGGGGTGCCGGGCACCCGCTTGATCATCCCGGCGCTCTCGCTGGAGCCGTAGCCCTCGACGAGCTTCGCGCCGAAGCGGCGCAGGAATTCGCGCTTGTCCTCCGGGGACGCCTCCGTGCCGAAACCGTGCGTGAGGGTGTTGTCGGCGTCGTCCGGCCGTTCCGGTGTGGCGAGGACGTAGCCGATGGCCTTGCCGACGTAGGTGAAGAACGTCGCGCCGTAGAACCGCACGTCCGGCATGAACCCGGACGCGGAGAACCTCCCCAGGACGACGGTCGCGCCGACGGCGAGCGACGGGGCCCACAGCGCCATCAGCGCGTTGCCGTGGAACAGGGGCATCGGGCAGTAGCTGATGTCGTCCCGCTTGACGTCGTACTTGGCGCTGTTGTCGCGGCCCAGCTCGGCGAGCCTGCCCTGGGAGCAGCGCGCCGCCTTGGACGCGCCGGTCGTCCCGGACGTGAACAGCAGCAGCATCTGCGTCCGGGGAGTGATCGAGTCGTCCGGCCGGGGCTCGCAGGCGTGTGCCTCGACCGTCGTCGCGTAGGCGTCGTCGTCGATGAGGAGGAAGCGGTCGCGCGGGACGCCGATGTCGAGGCCGCCGAGCAGTTCCAGCCCCGCCCGGTCGGTGACGACGAGCTGGAGGTCGGTGTGGCGGACCTCCCGCTCCAGGGCGGAGCCGGTGCGCGTGGTGTTGATGCCGACGAGCGTCGCGCCGCTCAGCGCCGCCGCGCCCAGCCACAGGACGTACTCGGGGACGTTCTCCAGCAGCACGCCGATGTGGAACGGTCGTCCTTCGCGGCGCAGCCCGCGGGCGAGGGACGCGCGGGCGGCGCTCTCCCTGACGACCTCGTCCCACGTCCATGTCCGCTCGCGGCTGCGCAGGCCGGGACGGTCGTCACCCAGCCTGGCCAGCAGCATCCCGGCGATCGTCTCGTCTCGCACTCGCATACCCCTCCCGGCGGTCTCACACGGGCTGGACGAGGACGCAGCGCGTCCCGCCGTAGATCGCCGTCATGCACTTGTTGCAGTGGATGCACAGCGACTTCGTGTCCGGCGCGTCCTTGATGCGGTTGATCAGGTCGGGTTCGCGGAGCAGCGCCCGCGCCATCGCGACGAACTGGAAGCCCTCCGCCATGGCGGTGTCCATGCCCGCCTTGTCGGTGACGCCGCCGAGCAGGATCAGCGGCAGCTTCACGGCGGCGCGGATCTGCCGGGCGTCCCTCAGCAGGTAGAGGTCCTCGTACGGGTACTCGCGCAGGAACCGGCGCCCGACCAGCTTCACGCCGAGCTTGAGCGGCTGCGGCATGACGGCGGCGAACTCGCGCAGCGGCGCGTCGCCCTTGAACAGGTACATCGGGTTGAGGAGCGAGCTGCCCGCGGTGAGTTCGAGGGCGTCGAGCGAGCCGTCCGCCTCCAGCCAGCGCGCGACCTGGATGGCCTCGTCCAGCCAGAACCCGCCGGGGACGCCGTCGTCCATGTTGAGCTTGGCGGTGATCGCGATGCGGTCGCCGACCGCGTCGCGGACGGCGCGGGCGATGTCCCGCGACAGCCGGGCCCGGTTCGCCAGCGACCCGCCGTACCCGTCCTTCCGGTGGTTGATCTTCGGGCTGAGGAACGAGCTGGCGAGGTAGTTGTGGCCGAGGTGGATCTCGACGGCGTCGAACCCGGCCTCGATCGCCATCCGTCCCGCGTGCGCGTGCCCCTGAACGACCCGGTCGAGGTCGGCGCGGGTCGCAGCCTTGGTGAAGCTGGTGGTCGTCGCGTGGAAATGGCGTCCGGGCGCGAGCGCGGGCGCCCCGTTTCCCTTGGGGTTCGCGACCGGGCCCGCGTGCCCGATCTGCGCGGCGACGGCGGCGCCCTCGGCGTGGACGGCGTCGGTGAGTTTCCGCATGCCGGGGAGGGCGTCGTCCGTCCAGAGGAGCTGCTTGCGGTCGGTGCGGCCGTCCGGCGCGACCGCGCAGTACGCGACGGTCGTCATCCCTACGCCACCGGCGGCGTGCCGCACATGAAACTCGATCAGCTCGTCGGTGACGAGACTCTTCCTGCTGAGCCCTTCGTACGTCGCCGCCTTGACGATGCGGTTCCGCAGCGTGACGGGCCCCAGTTTCGCCGGGGCCAGCACGTCGGGGACCCGGGCGGTTTCCGGGGGGTGCGAGGGTTCGTCCCCCCACGGGCGAGTCGGGTGGTTCATCCACATCCTCCATCCGGCCCCGACGTTAATCAGCGGGACGCCCGCCCACGCCGGACATCCCGCTGACCGGGAGCGGACGGGCTTCGCCACGGGCTACCCTGGCGCCCGAGAGACCGATCGATGGGGGCGGCCAGATGCCGGAATCCGAGGTCAATTCCGCCCGTGAGGCGGGCTCTGACCTGCATCTTGAGCTGTCCCCCACGGGGCCTCGACGTGCTGCGGTGGCGGCGGGCCTGCGCGAGGCCGTGCGCAGCGGACGGCTCGCGCCGGGAACCCGGCTGCCGCCGTACCGCTCGCTCGCCGCCGACCTGGGGGTCGCCCGCAACACGGTCGCGGACGCGTACGCCGAGCTGGTCGCCGAAGGCTGGCTGACCGCCCGGCAGGGCTCCGGCACCCGCGTCGCCGACCGCGTCACACCCAGACCCAAGCGCGCCACGACCGACCCCAAGCACGTCGCAACCGACCCCAAGCAGGCCACGACCGATCCCAAGCACATCGCGACCGATCCCAAGCACGCCACGACCGGGCCGAAGGGCGTCACGACCGACTCCAAACTCCTCGCGGCCGGGTCGAACGGCGTCACGACCGACTCCGGACTCGGCGCGGCCGGGTCGAACGGCGTCGGGGCCGGGGCGGAGCGCGGCGCCGGGGGGATCCGCGAGCGGGCGGCGGCCGTCGTCCACAATCTTCGGCAGGGGCAGCCCGACGCGACGTCCTTTCCCCGCACCGCCTGGGCCACGGCCGTCCGCCGCGCGATGAGCGCCGCGCCGCACGACGCCTTCGCGCCCGCGGACCCCCGGGGACGTCCCGAACTCCGCCACGCGCTCGCCGGATACCTCGCCCGGGTGCGCGGCGTGTCGGCCACACCAGACCAGATCGTCGTCTGCGCCGGGTTCGCCCACGGGCTGCGGCTCCTCTTCGGCGGCGGCGTGCTGTCCGGGCCGCTGGCCGTCGAGCCGTACGGTCTGCCGTTCCACCGCGGCATCCTGGCCGACGCCGGAGTGCGCACGATCCCGCTGGGCCTGGACGACAGGGGCGCGCGCACCGACCGGCTGTCGTCGCACCCAGGAATCTCGTCGCGGCGCGGTGCGCGCGCCGTCCTGCTCACTCCGGCGCACCAGTTCCCGACCGGCGGCCCGCTGCTTCCCGCGCGCCGTGCCGAGGCCGTCGACTGGGCGCGGGGCCGGGGCGGCGTGGTGCTGGAGGACGACTACGACGGCGAGTTCCGCTACGACCGCGAACCCGTGGGCGCCGTCCAGGGGCTCGATCCCGACCACGTCGTCTACCTCGGCTCGGTCAGCAAGAGCCTGTCCCCGGCGATCCGGCTCGGCTGGATGGTCCTGCCTCCGCACCTGGTCGAGGCCGTGCTCGCGGCCAAGGGACTGCGTGAGGCGTGGACGGGCGTGACCGACCAGCTCGCGCTCGCGGAGTTCATCGAGTCCGGGCGGTACGACAAGCACGTCCGCCGCATGCGGCAGAGCTATCGCGCCCGCCGCAACCTGCTCGTCGCGACGCTGGCCGAGCGCGCCCCGCACGTCGCGGTGACCGGTATCGCGGCCGGGCTCCACGCCGTCCTGCGCCTGCCGCCCGGCACCGAGGCGGCGACCGTCGAGGCGGCCGCGCGGGCGGGCGTGGCGCTCGACGGACTGGCCGCGTTCCGCCATCCCGACAGCCCGGAACCCCATCGGGACGGTCTGGTCGTCGGGTATTCCACACCCGCCGAACACCGCTACCGTCCGGCGCTCGACGCGCTGTGCCGAGCCCTGCCGCCTCCCCTTCAGCGCTCGGCGAGGGCCTTCGACCACACGGGGCTCTCGAAATAGTGGTTGTCGTACTGCTGCGAGCTGTCACGGATGTCCTGCACCGTGGCCTCGCCCCGGTGGACGCGCTCCAGCAGCCGGTAGTAGTCGAAGCGGTGCAGGCCGGGCGTGAAGACCACCAGCAGTTCGGCCGCACTGCCGGGGGCGGGCGCGAAGGCGTGCGGCACGGTCGGCGGGACGGTCAGGAAATCGCCCCTGCCCAGGGTCAGGATCTCCTCGTCCACGAGGATGCGCATCGTGCCGTCGAGGACGAGGAACAGCTCGGTGGCCTTGGTGTGGAAGTGAGCGGGGGCGCCTGGCGAGCCCTCGCGGAACGTGGCCTTGTTGGCGGTGAGCGCGCCGCCCGTCGCGTCCGCGTCGGCGAGCAGCGTGATCAGGCTCAGCGCGCCGTCCTGGAGGGACTCGGCGTTCTCCGCGCGCACCAGGACGGGGGCGTGGACGGTTGACTCGTTTGATGTGGTGCCCATGGATTCTCCCGGAGGTCGGCCCGGCTTCTCACCAGGCGCTTCGCGCTGACACCGATAAATCTACGGCGCACAAAGACCCACCAGATGGTTCATTCAGGGCTGAGATTCATGGGTCAATTTCTCCGTTGCCGAGCCGGGCGCCCGGATGGACCGGACGCCCGGATGGACCGGGCGCCCGGCTCGCGCGGGGAGGGACCGTCTAGGCCCGGCGGTCGAGGGCCTCGGCTATCTGGTCCGTGTGGGCCTGGGACTCGGCCAGCTGGCGCAGCAGCCAGAGCCGCAGGACGCGGGTGACGGCCGCCGCCAGGTACAGCGCGGCGCCCAGGACGGTCACCGCCAGGAAGCCCACGGCGAGCGTCTGGAGCGAGCCGACGTCGCGCAGGTCGTCCTTGGTGAGCGAGACGTTGTAGGCGACGAACACGCCGACGACGCCGACCACCATGGCCAGGGCCCCGGCGATGCGGAGGACGCCGTCGTAGCGTGCCCGGTCCGTCTTGAGCTTCTGCCGCGCCACGTCGTCCTTGAACTGCCGGCGCCTTTCCTCCGTGAGCATGATGGGGTCAACCTCCCAGGTAGTCGCTGGACAACCGGTCTTCGATCTCGTCGGGCGTCCCGGCCGCGGCGACGCGGCCGTTCAGCATCAGCGCGGCGGTGTCGGCGATCGGCAGCACGGCGCGGGCGAACTGCTCCGCGACCAGCACCGACAGCCCGCCCTCGACCAGCTCGGCGACCGTCTCGTACATCCGGGTGACGATCATCGGCGCGAGGCCCATGGACAGCTCGTCGAGCAGCAGCACCGCCGGATCGGTGCCGAGCGCGCGCGACAGCGCGAGCATCTGCTGCTCGCCGCCGGACAGCGATCCGGCGAGCTGGCGGCGGCGTCGCCCGAGGATCGGGAAGCGGGCGTAGGCCTTCTCCTCCAGGTCGTCCAGGCGGGCGCCGGTGCCGGTGGCGGCCCACAGGTTCTCCCGGACGGTCAGGTTCGGGAAGATCCCGCGGCCTTCCGGGATGGAGCAGACGCCGAGGCGGGCAGCGTCCTGCGCCGAGACGCCGTTCACCTTGCGTCCGGCGAACCGCAGTTCGCCGGCGGACGGGACGTGCAGCCCGGCGCACACGCGCATGGTGGTGGACTTGCCGCCGCCGTTGGGGCCGAGCAGCGCCAGCAGCGAGCCGGGGCGGAGCGCCAGGTCCACGCCGTGCAGGACCTCGATCGCGCCGTAGGCGGCCCGGACGCCCACCAGTTCGAGCAGAGAGTCGGTCATCGCACCCCCTCCCCGGTGGTGGACGCGGTGCCGATGTAGGCGGCGATGACCTCCGGCGACTCCCTGATCTCCGCCGGGGTGCCGGACGCGATCAGCGCGCCGTAGTCGAGGACGTGGATGGCGCCGCACAGCCGCATGACGAGCGGCAGGTCGTGCTCGACGAGGCAGATCGCGAGGCCGTCCCCGGCGAGGCCGGTGAGCAGCTCGGCGAACGCGTCCGTCTCGCGTTCGGTCTGGCCGGACGCGGGCTCGTCCAGCAGGAGGACGCGCGGCGAGGTCATCAGCGCGCGGGCCACCTCGACGACGCGGGCCCGCCCGATCGGGATGTCGGACACGTCGCGGCCGGCCATGTCGGTGAGGCCGGTGCGTTCGAGGATCCCGTCGGTCTCCTCGTCCAGATCGGTCCGCTTGCGGGCGGAGCCGCGCAGGATGTCGCCCGCCACGCGGACGTTGTCGCGGACCGACAGCGACAGGAACAGCTCCAGCCGCTGGAACGTCCGCGCCATGCCGCGCCTGGCGCGCCGGGCCGGGGACAGTCTCGTGATGTCCTCGCCGTCGAGCAGGACGGTCCCGGACGCGGGCTTCTGCAGGCCGGTGACGGTGTTGAACAGGGTGGTCTTGCCCGCGCCGTTCGGGCCGATCAGGCCGGTGATCCGCCCTTCGTCCACGGTGAGGCCGACGTCGTCCACGGCGGTGTTGCCGCCGAACCTGACCGTGATGCCGCGGGTCTCCAGCAGCGCCGCTTTCCCAGGCGGCGCCCCGTTTCCAGGCGGTGTTGCTTTCTCAGGCGGTGGCATGGGCCTCTCCCTTCTCCGTCCGTGCGGGCGCGGGACGTGCGGGCCGGGCGGGCAGGCCCAGGTCGCGGTCCAGGGCGGCGCGGAGTTCGTCGGTGTAGGGCTCGTCCACGCCGACGAGTTCGAGCGGGGTCGCGCGGGCGCGTCCCTCCTCCACGTACACGCGGCCGACGGCGGGCAGCAGCATGACCACGCAGAGGGCGATGAGCGCGAACGTCCACGCCCCGATCACGTCGGTGAGCGCGAGGACGTAGAGCGCCGCGCCGAGCGCGCCCGCCCCGTAGAGGACGGGCTTCGCCCCGCCCTGCCCCGAATGCGCGAGCGTCCGGTAGCCCTCGACGACGTCGTGGACGAAGCCGCTCGGGTTCCGTCCGACGCCCATCCCGACGAGCGCCGTCGCGACCAGGACGAGGTGCCCGAGCGCGCGGTAGACGTCCGACATGCCCTCGTTCTCCAGCGCGAGGTCGCCGAACGTCGACACCAGGACGGCGGACCCGGCGCCCGCCATCAGGCCGCCGAACAGCGCGCCGCTGATGTAGCCGATCCCGGCGACCACGACGAGCATGAGCAGCGCCAGGCTGCCGACGAAGGAGAAGTTCTCCTGCGCGACGGTCCCGGTCGCGGACGCCATCAGCACCCCGCCGAGCCCGGCGACCGCCGCGGAGATCATGAAGACGCTCAGCTTCAGCCGGACGAGATTCTGCCCGAGCATCGCGGCCGCCGCCGGGCTGTCCTTCATCGCGGCGAGCCGCCGCCCGTATCCGCTGCTCCGGAGCGCGGCGAGCCCGACGGCGATGAGCGCGAACAGGACGGTGGCGGTCATGAGGGAGGTCGTCCCGTCCCGCAGGTCGAGCGGCCCGGCCTTCAGCGGCGGGACGATGAGCGAGCCGTCCGGGAACAGCGTGAACTTCACGCCGAACCATTCGTGCTGGGTCGTGTCGCGCAGCACCATGTTCGACAGGAACTCGCCGAACGCCATCGTCGCGAGCGCCAGGTAGAGGCCGCGGAGGCGCAGCGCGGGCAGCGCGACGAGCCCGCCGACCAGCGCCGCCGCCGCGACCGCGAGCAGCAGGCCCTGGACGTCGAGCCGGGCGTCGAGCCCGCTGCCCCGCACGCCGAAATGGAACGCGACGACCGTCGCGACCGCGCCGAACGCCAGCGGCGCGAGGTTCAGCTCGCCCGCGTAGCCGGTCAGCACCGTCAGCGAGAGCGCGATGATCGCGAAGCTCATGCCGAGCGCGAACGTGGTGACGCCCGCGTCCGACAGCAGCAGGCTGTACAGGTACACGATCGCGACGAGCGCGGCGCCCCACACCGCCGCCGCGCGGACGGTCGGCGGCCGGTACCGCTCGCGGGTCCGGATCGCGGCGCCGCGGAGGCGGTCCTGGGGCAGCAGCACCAGCACCGCGAACAGGATGATCATCGGCAGTGAGACGCGCAGGTTGCCGGTGAACGTGCCCGCGGACGGCAGGTAGGCGAGTACGTAGTTGGCGGCGAGGCCGAGCACCATCGCGCCGGCGAACGTGCGGGGGATGCTCCGGAGCCGTCCGAACATCGCGGCGGCGAACGCGTCGATGACCAGCAGGGTCAGGGCGTTCGCGTCCAGCCCGCCGCCGCTGATCGGCACGATCAGCACCCCGGCGAGGACGGCGAGCGTCGAGCCGAGCGCCCACGACAGCATCGCCGCCCGCTCCGGGTCGTGGCCGTTCAGCCGCAGCAGGTCGGGGTCGTCGACGGAGCCGCGCATGACGACGCCCGTCCGGCTGCGGGTGAACAGCACCCGCAGGCCGATCGCGATGGCGACGGCGGCGACCAGGCAGACGATCTCGTGGTACCGGACGACCACCCCGCCGACGGTGATCTTCGAGCCGGTGCCGAAGAACATGTCGACGGTGTGGGCCTCGTCCGGATTCCAGATCCACTGCGCCAGGTAGACGGTGCCGAGCAGCACCGCCACCGTCACGATGATCTTCGTGACGTCGGCGGTGCCGCGCAGCCCCTTCATGATCACGGCGTGCAGCGCGGCGCCCATCGCGGGGCCGGCCACCCCGATCACGACGATCAGCGCGAGCCAGACCGGCCAGCCCCACCGCTCGGTGAAGTGCCAGTACAGGAACGTGCCGAACATCGCCTGGGCGCCGTGCGCGAAATTGAAGATCCCCGAGGTGTTGTACGTCAGCACCAGCCCGGAGGCCGCGATGGAGTACACCGACCCCAGGACGAGCCCCAGGATCGTGTAGGTCAGGAACGTCGTCACGTGTTCACCGCCTCCGGCAGGTCGCGGATCAGGACGTCTGGGGCTTGATGACGTCGCCGGTCAGGAACTTGGTGGACTTGCGGTCCCCGTCGAGCGTCGTCCCCCAGGTCTTGGGGTCGGTCTTGGCGACGAACTCGGCGCCGCACTCGAACTCGCCGACGTTCTTCGGGAAGACCTGCTCGTACTTCGTCCCGTTGAGCTTGACCATCAGCGAGCACGACGCGGGCTTGTTGTTGCCGGGGTCGGTCGGCGCGTGCAGGCCGCCGCCCGTCCACTCGTGCACCTTGGACAGCTCGTTGATCACGCACTGCCGGGTCAGGTCCGAGCCGCACTTCTGCGCGGACTGCGCCCACAGCAGGAACGACGACGCGGCCTGCATGCCGAGCAGCGCGACCTTGCCCTTCCTGCCGTTGACGAGGTCCATGTACCGCTGGACCGCCGGGACCTTCCCGGCGTTCTCGAACGGCTGGAAGATCATGCCGACGTGCAGGTTGTCCCCGGCGCCCGAGGTGTTCCACTTGGAGACGAACGCGCTGTACCAGGTCGCCTCGAACACGTAGGCGGGCTTGGCCCCGGTGCGGTCGATCGACTCCAGGAAGCTGAACTGGCCGGGGTCGGGCGTCTCGGACGTGAACAGGTACTTGACGCCGCAGTCCTTGACCTTCTCGGCGAACGGCATGTAGCTGCTCTCGCCCTTGTCGTTCAGCCGGACGCCGCACGCCATCGGCGTGATGCCGGCCGTCTTCAGCGCACCGGCGACCTTGGTGGTGGCGGTGGTCCCGGCCGGCGACGTGGACAGCAGGATGTCCATCTTGTCCTTGAAGTCGGGGAACATCTTCCCGGCGATGCGGAACGCGCCGATGTTCAGCTGGTCCACCGGGTACGGGACGGCCTCGTACTTCATCGGGCCCATCGCGGCGTTCGGCCCGACGGTGAACCCGGCGACGGTCGGCAGCTTGCACGCCACCCGGTACTGCTCGGCGGCGTCGTCCAGCGCGAAGCCCTGTCCGACGAGCATGAAGTCCTGCTTGCACGACTCCTGCATGACCTTCGCCGACTGCGTCATCGCGGCGTCGTACTGGTTGCCCTTGAGCTTGCGGCCGTTGATGCCGCCCTGCTCGTTGCACCAGTCGATCATCGCGCCGACCGCGTCGCCCATCTCCTTGGACAGGCCGGGCGCGGACGCGAAGCCGCGGTCGTCGCCGAAGCCGATGGCGATCTGGTCGTCGGTGACGCCCTGGTCCGTCTTTCCCTTCGCCTTGGAACCCGCGTCGCCGGGGCCGCAGGGGGACGGCAGCGTCCCGAACGTCTTGCTGGTCGTGGTCTTGCCGTCGCCGTCCGAGCCGTTCCCGTTCCCGCCGGACGTGCCGTCGGTGCCCGAGCGGTCGCTGGCACAGGACGCGGTCACCAGCGCGACCGCGAGGGCGCCTGCGGCGAGGCGTCCGACCTTGTCGACCTTCATCCGGTCGTCTCCTTTCACCGGCCGCGGGGGCGGCGAGTGGTGGGTGGGGTGGGACGGCGGGGGGCGCCTGTGGGGAATGGGCGGCGCCCGCCTGAGCGCCGACGTGAGGCCAGGTGGAAGGGGATCGCGCGGAGGCCCCGGCCCGCACGGACGGCCGCGTCAGCCGAAGTTGGCCTGGCCGCCGTCGAGGGGCACCGTCGCCCCGGTGAGGTAGCGCATCGCGGGCTGGACGATCGCGACGACGGCCCGGCCGATGTCCTCCTCGCAGTCGCCGACGTAGCCGAGCGGGATCGTCCGGCGGAACTCCTCGGCCGCCTCGGGATTCCGTTCCGCCCACCCCTTCAGCCCTGGTGAGAGCGCGTGCGGGGCGATGTTGTTGGCGCGGATCCCGTCCGGTCCCCATTCGGCGGCGGCCGTCCGGGTCAGCGACCGCAGCGCCTGCTTCGCGGCCGCGTAGGCGCCGTAGGTCGCCGGATCCCAGCGGACCATCGCGGACGTGACGAGGTTGACGATGCTGCCGCCGCCGCGCGCCTTCAGGTGCGGGTGGCACGCCTTCATGAACGCGAACGCGGCGAACGGGCCGGTGACGAAGCCCTGCTGGAATTCGGCGTCGCTCATCGGCAGCAGCGGGCCGTAGGCGCCCGAGTAGGCGTTGTTGACGAGGATGTCGACGCCGCCGAACGATCGGGCGACCTCGTCGACGACGCCGGGGATGGCGCCGGTGTCGGCGACGTCGCAGGCGAGCGCGTCCGCCTTCGCGCCCCGCTCGCGGATCCGTTCGCAGGTCGCGTCGAGCTTGGCCCTCGTCCGGCCGAGCGCCGCGACGGCCGCGCCCTCCGACGCCAGCGCGAGCGCGATGCCCTGCCCGACGCCCTGACCGGCCCCGGTCACGATCGCGACCTTGCCGCTGAGGCTTCCCATTCCGCTTCTCCTACTCAGTCCTGCTTGCGCGCCCAGCCCGGTCCGACGGTTCGGCGGTCCGATGTCGGCGATCCGACGGTTCGACGGCTCGACGGCTCGACGGCTCGCGTCCGGTCGGTCCGGGCTGCTCAGTCCTGGTGGGGTCATCGTGATGTGACCCGCCCCACGTCATCGGCCCAGTCCCGCTCACCGGGAACGGCTTCGGAAAAGGGCGGCCGCGGCCGTCCCGCTGAGCGGAACGCCCTGGTGGAGCCCGGACGCGGGGGCCGACAATGAGCCGTCGGCGACGAGGAGGTCACGGGTGTCCAGTCCGATGGAGATCGTCCGGGAGCTGACCGGGCCCGGCGGCGAGTTCGAACTGCGGGACGAGGACGTCCTCGGCGCGCGCCTGCCGGTCTTCGCGAACCGGGCCCGCGACCTCGGCGCGGTGCTGGCCCGCTCGTCCTCATACGGCGACCGCGACTACGTCGTCACCGCGTCCCGGCGGCTGACCTTCGCGGACCACGCGGCGGCCGTCGCGTCGACGGCGAAGGCGCTGCGGGAGGACCTCGGCGTCCGGCCCGGCGACCGCGTCGCGATCAACGCGGCCAACAGCCCCGAGTGGATCATCGCGTTCTGGGCGACGATCGCCGCCGGCGGCGTCGCGGTCGGCTACAACGCCTGGTGGGCGCCGCGGGAGGTGGAGTACGCCCTCGGCCACACCGAACCGAAGCTGGTCATCGCCGACGCGAAGCGCGCCGCGCTGACGTCCGGGACCGGTGTCCCCGTCGAGAACGTCCTGACGGTCGAGACGGACGTGCCGTCCCTGACCTCCCGCTATCCGGGCGCCGCCCTGGACGTCCCGGACGTCGCCGCGGACGACCCGGCGGTCATCCTGTACACGAGCGGCACGTCGGGCCGGCCGAAGGGGGCCGTCCACTCGCACCGCAACCTGACCTCGGTGATCGAGTACCACCGGTTCAACGACGCGCTGGCGCGGGCGTCCGGCGACCCGGCCGGCCCGTCGTCCCGCCGGTACCTGCTGGCGCTGCCGCTGTTCCACATCGCGTGCCTGCACAACCTGGCCGTGCCGCGGCTCGCCACCGGCACCGCCGTCATCATGCACGAGGGCGGCTTCGACGTCGACGAGGTCCTGCGGTTGATCGAGAAGGAGGGGGTGACGAACTGGGGCGCCGTCCCGACGATGGCGCACCGCATGGTGGAGCACGGCGACCTGTCGAGGTACGACGTCTCGTCGCTCACGGCGTTCTCGCTGGCCACGGCGCCGTCCTCGCCCGCGTTCAAGGAGCGGCTGCGCGCGGTGTTCCCGCCCGCCAAGGACGCGCTGGTCGACAGCTACGGGCTCACCGAGTCGTGCACCGGCGTCTCCGTCGCGACGCCCGCCGACCTCGCCGAGTCGCCCGGGACGCTGGGCCGCCCGACGCTCGGCGTCCAGCTGGAGATCCGCGACCCGGACGACAGGCCGGTCCCGGCGGGCGTCGAGGGCGAGGTGTGCACGCGCAGCGCCTACAACATGGTCGGGTACTGGCGCGACCCGGACGCCACCGCGCGGGCCGTCGGCACGGACCGCTGGCTGCACACCGGCGACATCGGGATGCTCGACGAGCGGGGCCGGCTCCGGCTCACCACCCGCCGCTCCGACCTGATCATCCGCGGCGGCGAGAACGTGTACCCGGCCGAGGTCGAGAACGTCCTGGCCGAGCATCCGGGGGTGCGGGAGTGCATCGTCCTCGGCGTCGCGCACCCGGACCTCGGGCAGGAGGTCGCGGCGGTGGTCGGGGTCGCCGCCGCCCCGCCCTCACCGGGGTCGTCGTCGCCACCGCCGTCGCCGGAGGAGCTGACGGACTACGCCCGCGAGCGGCTCGCCTACTTCAAGGTCCCGACCCGCTGGCACATCACGACCGACCCGCTGCCGCGGAACGCGACGGGGAAGGTCCTCCGCCGGCAGATCGAGTCCAGCCTCCCCTGAGCCCTGAGCGGACGGCCCGCGCCTAACCGATCGGGACGCCGAGCGGGCGCTCGCGGGTCAGCGCGGATTCGTCCGATCCGGACGGCAGAGCAGCTGACCGGACGCCGAGGCCAGCAATTTCCCCTTGGTCGACCAGAGCCGGTTGTGGAAGCCGATGAGACCGTCCTCCGCGATTTCCGCCGTGCCCTCCCCGAACAGCCATTCCTCCCCCATCGCGGAACGGTGGAACTGGACGTTCAGATCGAGGTTCGGGGCGATGAAACCGCTGTCCAGCGGATGCGCGCTCCATGCCGCCCCCCAGGCCAGCGTGTCCAAAATGACGAGCTGGCGCGCGACGGCGTCGGTGGTGTGCCCGGGAAAGCGGTACCACGCCCTGTAGTACGGCTCCCCGATCGGACGGTTCTCCAGATCCTCGTACCAGACGAGGGGCCTGCCTTCGATGTTGTTCCACATCGGCAGAGGCGGAGGGTCCGGATCGGGGATCAGTTCGGCGAACGAGGGGAGTTCTTCCGGGCCCGGCACGTCCGGCATTATCGCCGCGTCATGGTGGAGCCCGTCCAGGTCGTCGGCGGTCAGCCAGATGAGGGCCTCCGCGACGGCCGTCCCTTCCTGCCGCATCGAGCACCGCACCGACTCCGCCCGTTTCGAGCGGCGCAGCGTCGTCACTTCCAGTTCGACGGGTGCGAACCGCCCGACCGACAGGAAATGGCACGACAACGACGCCACCCTTGGCTGCGAACCGTGGGCCAATGCCGCGCGAGCGAGAATGGCGGCCACGTAACCGCCGTTCGGCCCCCACGCCGACCATTCGGGCAGCAGCTCGGCCGCGTACCGACCGTTCTTTCCCATCACTGCCGTGTCGACCGCGAGATCCCTCACCCCGCCACTCTAAATCGAGCGTCCCTCCGGCCTCGACCGAATCCGAGGGCGCCCATACCGCCGGTGACCGGGATCGGTGGCTCCATGACCTCTCCAATCTCGCCGGGGACCGCTCCCCCGGACCGCGTGAACCACCCCAAGGACGGGCTGCCGGTGAAGAATGTGACATCGCCAGGACGCGCCGCGACGCCGCGACCAATTCGCCACCCCGGGTGCACCGATGACCCGCAGTGGCCGGCGGCACCGCGGGCGCGGGCCCGGGGCGCGGGCCCGGCCACGGCCACGGGCGCCGACGCGGGCGCCGCTATTCGACGGCGTGGGCGCGGAGCCAGTCCAGTGCGGCGGCGGCGGAATTGAGAACGGAGATGTGCCCGTCGTCCTCGGAAAGGCGCAGGTGCGCCGTGGGGCAGTGCCGGGCGAGCCATCGGCCGTGGGACGCGGGCACGACCCGGTCCCGCCCGCCATGCAGGACGAGGAGCGGCGCGCTGATGCCGGCCGGGTCGAATCCCCACGGGGCGACGTACGCGAGGTCGTCGTCGACCAGCCCGCCGACGCCGTTCTCGACGGCCGGGCCGACCACGTCCTCGAACCATGACCATTCGCCCGCGAGCGCGGCGTGATCGGCGGGGGTGAACATTTCCGGGTCGAACTCGGCCGTGGCCTCGTACTCCTCTTTCGCCGCACGTCCCGCCGCGGCCGCGCGCAGCGACGCCCGGCCGGCCGCGCCCATACCGGCGAACCAGTCGAGCCCCTCGGTGTCGAACGGAGCCAATGCGGCGGCCCCGATCACCCCGAGGACGCGGTCCGGCAGCAGCGCGCCGCAGGCCAGGGCGTGCGGCCCGCCTCCCGAGTGCCCCATGACCGCGAACCGGCCGATGCCGAGCGCGTCGGCGACGGCGGAGGCTTCGGCCGCCGCGGACGCCACGTCCCGTCCGGGCAGCGGGCTGGAACCGCCGTATCCGGGCCGGTCATAGGACACCCAGCGGATCGCCCGCCGCGCGGCGGCCGGGAAGAGCGGACGGGGAGGCGCACCGATGTTCGGCGTCCCGTGATGCCAGATGACCGTGAGCGGATCGGCGCCGCCGCCCGCCCCGGCACCGCCGCCTGTCCCGGCGTCATTGCCCGTCCCGGTGTCATAGGCGTGCAGGACGCGACCGCCGTCCGTCTTCACGTCGAACTCGACGACCCCCATGCCCGAAACCGTACCGATAGGCCGCGGGCCTCGTTCCGTGACACTCTCCCTGAAAACATCGAGAACGACCGCATGCCGGGATCAGGGAGAACAGCCGTGAGCACACATCCCGAGATCGACACGACCATTCCGCATTCGGCGCGGGTGTGGAACTACCTGCTCGGAGGCAAGGACAACTATCCCGTCGACCAGGTGGCCGCCGACAGGGTCTGCGAGATCTTCCCGGGCATGGTCGACCTCACGCGCCATTCCCGGTACATGCTGGTGCGGGTGGTGCGGTACCTGGCCGCCGACGCGGGCATCCGGCAGTTCCTCGACATCGGCACCGGCCTGCCGACCGTGGACAACACCCACGAGGTCGCGCAGCGGATCGCGCCCGAATCGCGCATCGTCTACGTCGACAACGATCCGCTGGTACTGGTGCACGCCCAGGCACTGCTCAGGAGCACGCGCGAAGGGGCCACGGACTACATCCAGGCGGACGTCCACGACCCCGAGACCATTCTGGCGGAGGCGTCCAAGACCCTCGATCTCAGCCGTCCGGTCGGGGTGATGCTGATGGGCATCCTCGGCTTGGTCGACGACTTCGACGAAGCACGGTCGATCGTCCGCCGGCTGATGGCGGCGCTGCCTTCGGGCAGCCATCTCGCCGTCTACGACGGCACCGACACCGACCCCGCCTACCTGGACGCCATCGGCCGGTACAACGCGAGCAGCGGCGCGGTCCCCTACACGCCGCGGAGCGTCGACCAGATCGCCCGCTACCTCGACGGGCTGGAGGTGCTGGAGCCCGGCGTCGTCGCGGTGTCGCGGTGGCGTCCCGAGCCCAGCCCCTGGGACGAGCCGCCGGCGGTGCCCGGCGCGGGCGGAGTGGCCCGCAAGCCCTGACCCACCGCTGCGCAGCGGCTTGCCCGGCGAAGGCTCGGCGGACGCCAGAACCCGTGCCGGATCCCGGACGCCCCAATCGTAGAATGTGGTTCGGTTCGACGAAGGGACGGCTGGGATGCGGGAGATCGCCGCGGCGGTGGCGGAACCGATCGGGCGGCTGGGCGGAGCGTTCATGCGCTCGCGGGAGGCGAAGGCCTACGCGGCGGAGACGGGCCTGACCGGCTGGGCCCCGTATTTCCGGGGCCGCTGCGGGGTCCTCGGGGACGTCGACGCGGACGTCGTCGCGTCCGCGGCCGGTTTCTTCCCGGTCGGCACCGTGCGGAAGGCGTGGGAAGCGGGCGCCGATCTCCCCGCGGCGACCGCCGCCGCCCGGTACGCGGGCGTCGCCCAGGACTTCGGCCGCCGCAAGCTCGCCGGCTTCGAGGAGCCGGCGCGGCTGGCGGAGCTGCTCCAGCGGATCGTGGACGGCGGATCCGTGGTCGCCGCCCCGCTCTTCGCCGGGTGGCGGGCGATGCCGCTGCCCGAGGACGATCGGGCCCGGGTCGTCCAGCTCGCGCACGTCGTCCGCGAGCTGCGCGGCGGCATGCACATCGCCGCGGTGCTGGCGAGCGGGCTGGGCCCGCTGGAGGCGGTGCTGAGCGGCCATTCGGCGATCCTCGTCGACGGCGAGCCGAACGCCGAGTACTTCGGCTGGCCGCGGCCGTATCCCGAGGTGACCGACGAGATACGGCGCCGCCACGACGACGCCGAACGGCTCACCGACGAACTGATGGCCCCCGCCTTCGCCCCTCTCGGCAAGGCGGAGGCCGACGAACTGGCCGCCCTTCTCCAGAGGGCGGAACGAGCCGTCTTCGGCTGACCGGCACCCGCCACGCCCGGTCCTCCGTCCTCCGGCTTCCGGCTTCCGGCTTCCGGCTTCTGGGTCGGCGAGCCCGACCGGTCAGTCGCGGGCGCGCTTCTCGATTCCGGCGGTCAGTTCCGCGTTCTGTTCCTCAAGGTTCCATTTCCCCTCGCGGTAGGCGTGGTTGGTGATCCAGAACACCATCACGCGATGGTCGGCGAAGCGAGCGAATTCGCCGAACGACCAGTCGTTCCCGCCGTCGTGCTCGACCACGCGACGGCCGTCACCGGTGCGGATGACGCCCCAGCCGTATCCGTAGTAGTACTTGTTGCCGTTCTGTTCTCCGATGAAGACGTGCGACTTGAACATCTGGCGTTTGGCGCGTCCGGAAAGGACCCGGTCGCCCTCCAGCGCGCGATGCCAGCGGAACATGTCGCGCGGCGTGGACAGCAGCCCGCCGTTTCCGCGCAGGTACCAGTACGGCCCGTCGGCCGCCCACGGGTGCTCGTACGGACGCCCCTGCGGTTTGCCGTGCTCGTCGTACTCCACCGCGACCTGCTCACGTTTCCACCGCGGCAGGACGTACCCCGTCCGCGCCATTCCCGACGGCGCGAACAGGCGCTCGGCGAGGAAGCGTTCGTACCCGACGCCCGAGACCTTCTCGACGATCGCCGCCAGGACGCTGTATCCGACATTGGAGTACTGGAACTCGGCGCCCGGAGCCGACCGCAACTTCGAGGTGAGCGCGACGCGCAGCATGCCGTCGCGCGATATCGGGTCGTAGTCGCCGCCGCCTATCTCCTCGTCGTCCAGCCCGGCGGTGTGCGTCAGCAGGTGATGGACTGTGATCTTGCGTTTGTCCGCGGGCACCGGGCCGAGGAATTCTCCGATGCGGTCGGTCACTCGCAGCTTGCCCGCCATTTCCAGTTTCATGACGGCGGCGGCCGTGAACTGCTTGGTGATGGACATGACGTCGTAGACGGTGTCGCAGCGCGCCGGGATCTTCTTCTCCCGGTCGGAGTAGCCGAAGCCGCCGCAGTGCACGAGCCGTCCGTTGTGGGCCGCGACGACAGTGCCGCCCGGCCCCTTCGGCAGGGTCCCGTCCAGGAAACTCCGAATGGACGGATCAGTGCGCTCGCGCACATTCCGATCTGCCCGGAGGCCGATATCGGCGGTCCCTCCGCCGCCGCACGCGCCGAGGGCGCCCATGGCGGCGAGCGCGATCGCGAACGTCCCGGCGCCGGGGGAACAGCGGTTCATTCTCATGCCCCAGCACGCTACAGAGATCAACACGCGACGTCTCTCCGACCGGGACTACCCGTCGCGGCCCGACGGGCCGCACACTGTGATCATGACGGTGCTGGAGACGGAGCGGCTCGTCCTGCGGCCGCTGACGGGCGATGACTTCGACGACTACGCGGCGATGCTGGCCGACCCGGACGTGGCCTCGGGGCTCGCGGAGACCGTGGGCACCGGCCGGGCGGACGCCTGGCGCAGCCTGGCCACGTTCATCGGGCACCGGGAGATCCGCGGCTATTCGCACTGGGCGCTGGTCGAGAAGGCGACGGGAAGCTTCGCCGGACGCGCCGGACCATGGCGGCCGCACGGATTCCCGGGCCTCGGCGTGGGCTGGTGCCTGACCCGCCGCCACTGGGGCAAGGGCTACGCGGCCGAGGCCGGACGCGCCGCCCTCGCCTACTGCTTCAGCGAACTGGCGGCAGACGAGGTCATCTCCCTGATCCTGCCCGGCAACGACCGCTCCATCGCCGTCGCCGAGCGCATCGGGCACCGCTACCTGCGCGACACCGAGTACCGAGGACAGACCGTCCACGTCTACGGGCAGCAACGCCCCGAATAGCCGAACGCACGACATCACCCCGCCGGAAGGGCGGCACGACCGCAGGAGGGCATGTGTCCGGGCGTGGCGATCGCTACGACTGCGGTGCCGTATCCACGGGCTCGTCCGGTGCGGGATGCGTGACCGTCGGCCTGGTGATAAGCGCCCTCCTCATCTATTGGCACGTCAGCTCGGACCCGACCGAAGGTCTGGACTACGCATCCGGCGACGCGCCCAAGGAAATGAAGAATTCGGCCTGCTTCACCGACTCCGGGCCCTGCCCGCCGACCGGCTTCGAATGGAGCATTCCGGCGTCAGGCGTTGTCCAGACGCGGTTCGAACGGGAAGACGTCGACGACCGCACAGAATTGCGGGGCTGGTTCCGCCTGAAGGCGTCGATGTACGTCCAGGAAGAGGTTCGGGACTGCCCGGCCGTTGTGGACTGGTCGCTGCTGGCCGACGGCAAGCCCCTCGCGCGGGGCTCGATCAAGGCGGGGAGCGGCGGCGGGGAGGTCACCGGCGCTCCGCCGGACGAGGCCCGGTTCATCCTGCTCACCGCGCGGCGCACCGACTCCTCGGCCTGTCGCTCCACCTTCCAGTGGATCTACGCGGGCCTGGACTGACGGCTCAGCCTGCCGGAACGACTCGGGAGCGGGGACGTGAAAGCGCGGCGGAGCAGAACTATTTCCTGCTGAAACAGCGCACCTGGTAGTCGGGGGCGACGTGAATGTGGGCGCGGTGTGGCGCATTTATTGGGCGAATATGGCGGCCGTCGAGACGATCCCATCAACGGAATGACCGATGCGTGGTCACAGCGGCCGCGCTCCTTCATCGGTCCCGACGAGGGGAAGTGTTCATGAGACGCGTCCTGCAAAGCCTGATCGTGGCGGGAGCCGTGGTGAGCTCAGGACTGGTGGTCGCCACGCCGGCCGGCGCCGCGGCCGATCGGACGACCACCACGACCGCGGTCACCACCACCGCGGCCGAGACCGCGACGCCGGCGGTGGCGGCCGCGAGATGGAGCAGGAAGGAGACGGTTTCCACCGGATACCACCCGCAATGCAGGGGCTGGACTCGCTACATCGCGCCCTACAAGACCGGGCGGTACATCAAGACCTACCGGCAGCTGCACTGCAACAGGGGCGGCTGGGGCCGGAAGATGTCGATCAAGACGACCCTCCAGCAGTACCGGGGCCTCGGCTACTGGCGCACCAAGGCGTCGAAGTCGGCGAAGGACAACAGCAACACCCCCGCGTGGACCATCAAGCAGGGCCCGAAGTGGAAGTGCTCCGGCGGCAGCCAGCTCTACCGGGGCCAGACGAAGCTCCACGTGTGGTCGGTGCTCCGCGGCAGCCAGACCAGCACCATGAACAGCAGCAAGAAGCGCATCCGCTGCTGATCCGTCCCCTTAGGTAGCGGTACGGTCCCCGGCGCCGGAACCCGGTCGCCGGGGGCCGTCCCAGAACGGAGCGACCCGATGTCTTCTCGTACCACGCGAATCGTCGTGGCCGTGGTGATCGTCGTGAGTCTCGCGGGCGCCGGTCTCGGAGTCCGGCTGGCGGCACGGGACCAGGCCCGGGCGGACGGCGGCGGCGACGCCGCGTACCGGGACGCCAGGCAACGCTATGTCGCGGCCGTCGACGCGGTGTGCCGGGACGCGGGCGAGCACGCGCCGCCGGAGGAGGCCACGTCCACCCGGGCCATGGTGACGGAGCTGACGACCGCCGCCCGGATCATGGGCCGCACCGTCGCCGCCATCGAGGCCGCGAAACCGCCACCCGCGGACGCCGCGCGGATCCGCCGCCAGTACATCGGCCCGCTGAAGTCGCTGACCGCGCACCTCGGCGACCTCGCCGGACGGGCGGAGGCCGCGATGTCCAAGGGCGACGAGGCGACCGCCAGGAGTCTCGTCGAGAAGTCCTACGAGCCGAACGAGGACGAGGCGAGCTCGACCGCCTTCGCGACCGCCTATGGCATGACCGCCTGCGCCGGGCAATAGCGTCACCGCCGGGCAGCAGCGTCATCGCCGGGCGGGACGCGTTCATCGCAGCGGCGCCGTCCTGCCCAGGATGTGCTGGACCCTCGCGGTGCCGGGAGCGTGACCGATCTCCTGGTACACGCGGAGCGCCGCGCGCGCCCAGCCCGCGGCCTCGCGATCGGCGTGGACCTTCACCAGCGCCTCGGCCGCCCGGCCCTCCAGCAGGCGGAAGCCGTGCTCGCGCGCGATCGTGAGAGCCCGGCGGCCGAGGGCGTCGAGCCCCCCGTCATCTGGACAGTGGCCGGCCATGCCGATCAGGACATGGGCGATGTCCCAGGGAAGCCCGACACGCTCGGCGGCCCAGAGCGCCTTCTCGGCGTACTCGCGTCCGGCGTCGGGACGGCGGAGCGCGAAGCACGCGCGCGCCATCGCGTCGAGCGCGCTGCTCTCCGCCCTGCGGTCCCGCGACTGGTACGCCACGGTCACCGCGCGCTGCGCGTTCCGCAACGCGTCGGCGGGGTCGCCGTCGCAGCTCTGGACGCGGCTGAGCCCCGCGAGCGCCCGGACGAGCCGCGCCGGCGCACCGAGCCGTTCGCAGATCGCGACCGCGGCGAGGTAGTTGCGCACCGCGCAGGCGTGATCGCCCTTGTCGTGGAGGGTCGTCGCCAGCTCCGTCAGGCAGATCGCCTGCCCGTACTCGTTCCCCGCCCGCTCATGGAGCGAAAGGGCGCGCTTCTGGTGCCGCAGCGCCTGCGGCAGGTCGCCGAACAGCCATTGCGAGTATCCGAGGACGGCGTGGGCCATGGCCTCCCCGCTCAGGTGCCCGCGCTGACGGTAGAGCCTGATGGCCCTCCTCCCCAGCATGATGGCCTCGGAGACGTCGCCGGTTCGGAGCCGGATCGCGCCGAGCTGGGTGACGGCGTCCGCCTCCCCTTCCAGCCACCCGCTGTCGGTGCTGGCCTCCAGCGCCCGTTCGAGGTGCAGTTCGCTGACGCGGAGCCGTCCGAGCGCGAGGCAGGCCACGCCCAGGCTGATGTGCATGGCGGCCTGCGCCTGGCGGTCGCCGGCCTCCTCGGCGGCCTCAAGTCCGCGGCGGCCGCAGTCGAGCCATTCCTCGCGGTAGATGCCCACGGTCAGGAACGGCCGGAGGGCGTCCATGATCCGCCAGGCGAACGTCGGCGGGCCGTGGGTCGTGCAGTGGGTGACCACCGCGACGAGGTTCTCCAGCTCGCATTGCAGCCAGGTGAGCGCGGCGCCCGCCTCGGACGGCGGCCCGGCGGACGGCGGCCCGGCGGACGGCGGGGGTCGGTCTGTGGCGTCGTCCGGCAGGCGGAACGTGCTCGGGCTGATGGTGAGGCCGGCCGCGTCGGCGCCGTTCAGGTAGTAGCTGAAGTATCCGTTCAGGGCCTGCCGCCGCCCGTCCGGTGTCTCCTGCTCCTCGGCGCGGTCGGCGGCGTACTGCCGGAGCAGATCGTGGATGCGGTAGACGCGTTCCCCGTGGTGCTCGATCAGGTTGCTCGCCGCGAGCGCCTTGAGTCCTTTGGCCGCGTCGTCGTCCGAGCAGCCGGCCAGGGCGGCGACGGCGGACGGCCTGAACATGGGCCCCGGGACGAGGCCGAGCAGCCTGAAGATCCTCCGGTGCTCGGGACGCAGGGACTGGTAGGAAAGCTGGAACGCCGAGCCGACCGTGCCCTCCCAGGCGCCGTCCACGGACAGCTCGGACAGGAGCGCGCCCTTCCCGAGCTGGTCGACGATGCTCGCGATCGGCTCCTCCGGGCTCGTGGAGAGCATCGCCGCGGCGATGCTCAACGCCAGCGGCAGATGGCCGCACAGGCGGGCGAGCTCGTCCGTTGCGTTCCGCTCCCGGACGAGGCGGTCGTGGCCGAGCGCCTGGGCGAGCAGCTCACGCGTGTCCTCCGGGGTCAGCACCGCGAGCGGGAGGGGCTCGGCGCCGTCGTGGACGACCAGGTCGCCCAGCTGGAACCTGCTGGTCACCAGCACCATCGCCTTGCTGTGGCCGGGCAGGAGCGGCCGGACCTGCTCCGCGGAACGCGCGTCGTCCAGCAGCAGGAGGACCTGCCTGTCCGCGATCACCGAGCGGTAGAGCTTCTCGCGCTCGTCCACCCCGGCGGGGACCTCCGCCGCCGGGATCGCCAGGCTCCGGAGCAGCTGCGAGAGCGCCATCGCGGGGTCCAGGGGTTCGCGCAGCGGGTTGAATCCCTGGAGGTTCACGTAGAGCTGGCCGTCCGGGAAGGCGTCCTTGACCTTGTGCGCCCAATGGACGACCAGCGCGGTCTTGCCGACGCCCGCGATGCCGCTGACGATCCAGAAGGTCGGTCCCGCGGGCGTCCCGGCCGCCGGAGCGGCGGGCAGGACGGCGTCGAGCCTGGCCTGTTCCGTGCCGCGTCCCGCGAATCGCGCGATGGCGCGCGGCAGTTCCGATGGCCGGATCCGGCCAGCCATGTCCTCTTTCCCGTCCGGAGGACGGGACCGCGGTGTTTCTTCCGCCTCCTGGGCCTTGGCCTGATACCGCGCGAGCGACGTTTCGCCGGGCCGCGCCGCCCGGCACAGCGCGGGATCGTCGTTGAGAATCGCCGTGTGCAGCCGTTGCAGATCCGGACCGGGTTCGATTCCCAATTCCTCGACCAGCAGCGACCTCGCCCGCTGGTAGGCGTCCAGCGCGTCGCCCCTCCTGCGGGCCCGATAAAGGACCAGCATGAGCTGCTGCCAGATGTACTCGCGTAATGGGTGCGCGTTCGCGGCCGAATGCAGTTCGCCGATCAGCTCCTCGGCGGCGCCCAGCGCGATGCGCACGTCGGTCCAGAGCGTCCAGGTCCGCATTCGCCGTTCGGCGAGCTCTGTCAGCGACGGGATCATCTTGTCGCTGAAAGTGACGTCCTGGAACGGTTCCCCGCGCCACAGCGAGACGGCGTAGTCGAGTTCCCGCTCGGCGCCGGTCAGATCGCCTTGCTCGGCCCGGACGCGTCCGTTCTCGGCCGCGTCGTCGAAGGCGAGTAGGTCCAGTTCGGTCCGCTCCACCCGGAGCAGGTATCCGTTCTCCTGAGTGTCGAGCAGGCTGGTGAGACCCGTCTGAGCCGCCTGACCAGCCTGAGCCGCCTGAGCCGTCTGGCCCGTCTGACCGGGCGTTCCACCCATGAGGGCGCGGCGTAATCCCGACATGTGGCTGTGCACGTTGGCGATCGCGGAACGCGGCGGGTCGTCCCATAAGGCGTCCACGATCCGGTCGCGATGGACGACGGCGTTGGCGTTGAGCAGGAGGACGCCGAGGACCGCCCGTTGCCGTCCGGTGAGCCCGACGGCATCACCCGCGGGCCGCACCTCCATGGGACCGAGCACACCGAATGCGAAATTCCCCTGGCCATCCTTGGTGCCAACCATTCAAGTTCAGCATCCTCTCAACTGGCAGGTTGTTGCGTTGTGGTATGTCCTCATCGATCGTGGGCCGGGTTTCCAGAGGCGAAGGCATGGGCCTGCTCGGCCAAGTCACGGCCTGTTCGGCCAAAACGACGGCAGGGGCCGCCCATTCGTGCCGGCCGGGGCCGGGGCGGCTCTCTCCTCCGTGTGTCAATGAAGATATCATCCACAATCGGGCACATACCGAAATGCTGGACGGGGGCGAGTTCGGGGAGTCAAGGCGAGAGTACGCAGCGCGTCCGGCCCGATTGAGCTCTCCGGCAGCGTCCGGACCTTGCCATTCTCGCTTTCCGGATTCGGCTGAATACCGGCGCGGAGGCGGGCGGCGGCCTCCACCGCCCCGGGGCGCGCACGGGCCCGGCGGCGGTGTCTCGGCCGACGGCGATCAGCGGGGGCGGGGCGGGTAGGCGGCGATGAAGAGGCCCTCGGCGGTGACGCAGTCCTCGCCGTCCGCCCGGATGGCGCCGACCGTGCGGATCTTGCGGCCGTCCACGGAGAGCTGCCGGGCGGTGATCGTCAGCGGCCGGAAGAGCGGCGTCAGGCGGTGGTAGCGCAGCGTCAGTCCGGCCGTCACCCCCGACGTGCCCGCCCAGCCGTTGGCGACGCCCAGCGTGTGGTCGAGGAGCAGCGCCGACACGCCGCCGTGGACGCTGGACGGCGGCCCCTGGTACGGCAGGCCCAGGGTCACGGTCGCCTCGATCGTGCGGGAGTCGACGGCCGTGTATTCGAGGGGCGGCGCGATCGGGTTCTCGGGGCCGGTGACCGGGTCGTGGCGGGTGTTGCCGTCGCCGCGCCACATGTCGACGAGACGGTCGCGCCGCGGCGGGGCCGTCGCCTCCAGGTCGTCGGCGACGGCGTTCAGGCGGTCGGCGATGCCGGACATGTCGGCGTCCGAGAGGTCGCCCGACCGGACCAGGGCGTCGATGACGCGCCGGGCCGCCGCGACGGCGCCGTCGACGCCGCAGGCGCGGCCCTCGGCATGCAGGTCGAGCGTCATGGCGCCACCGGGTCGCGGGGCAGGCCGAGGAGCCGCTCGCCGATGATGTTCAGCTGGACGTCGGTGGTGCCGCCCGCGATCGACAGGTTCCGGGAGTTCAGGAACATCCAGGTCGGGTCCTTCATGGCGCGCCGCCCCTCGCCGGTGAGGGCGTCCGGGCCGATCCACTCCACGGCCGTCTCCCAGACCTGCTGCATGTGCTCGACGCCGATCAGCTTGCCGATGCTGGACTCGGCGCCCGGCTGCCCTCCGGCGAGCGAACGCAGGGTCGTGCGCAGGCCGAACAGGCTGCTGGACTGGGCGTCGCACAGGATGCCGCCGAGCGTCGCGAGGCGCTCGCCGTCCGCGCCGTCCTCGACGATGCGGAGCAGGGCCTCGCCGCCGCTGCCGAGGGACGAGTCGTTGGACAGCGAGACCCGCTCGTTCGCGAGCGTCGTGCGGGCCAGCCTCCAGCCGTCGCCGGGGGCGGCGACCAGGAGGTCGTCCGGGACGAAGACGCCGTCGAGGAACACCTCGTTGAAGAGGGCGTCGCCGGTCAGCTCGCGCAGCGGCCGGATGTCGACGCCGGGCGACCCCATGTCGAGCAGGAAGTACGACAGGCCCTTGTGCTTCGGGACGGACGGGTCGGTGCGGGCCAGCAGGATGCCCCAGTCGGCCTCGCGCGCCATGGACGTCCAGACCTTCTGGCCGGTGATCCGCCAGCCGCCGTCCGCCCGCTCGGCCCGGGTGGTGAGCGCGGCGAGGTCGGAGCCGGCGCCGGGCTCGGAGAACAGCTGGCACCAGCGGATGTCGCCGCGCAGCGACGCGGGCAGGAACCGCTCGTGCTGCGCGGGCGAGCCGTGCGCGATCAGCGTCGGGACGACCCAGTTGCCGATGATCATGTCGTGCGGGCGGAGGCCGGCGGCGCGCAGCTCCTCGGCGATGACGAGCTGGGTGACGGTGTCGGCGCCCTTGCCCCAGGGGGCGGGCAGGTGCGGGGACGTGTAGCCGCGGTCGGCCAGGTAGGCGGTGCGCTCCTCGCCGTCCAGCGCCCTGGCGGGGGTCAGCTCGGCGCGGATCCCGGCGCGGACGCGGTCGGCCTCGGGCGGCAGGTCGACGCGGAGCTCGCGGCGGACGCCGTCGAGGGTGAGGCGCGCGACGCGGCGGCGCCAGGCGCCGGTGGGGCCGAGCAGGACGCGGAGCGACTGCGCGCGGCGCAAGTACAGGCCGGCGTCGTGCTCCCAGGTGAAGCCGATGCCGCCGAGCGTCTGGATGCAGTCCTTCGCGGTCTGGAACGCCGCCTGGACGCTGGTCGCCCCCGCGACGGCGGCGGCCAGCGACACCTCCCGCGGATCGACGACCCCGGCCTCCCCCGGGTGGACGGTGTCGACGGCGCGAGCGGCGTCGACGGCGCGGGCGGCGGGAGCGGCGGAGGCGGCGGGAGCGGCGTCCCAGGCGCGGGCGGCGTCCCAGGCGCAGGCGCGGGACTGTTCGGCGTGGGCGAGCATGCGGGCGCAGCGGTGCTTGACGCCCTGGAACTGTCCGATCGGACGGCCGAACTGCTCGCGGACCTTCGCGTACTCGGCGGCGGTGGACGTCGCCCAGTCGGCCAGTCCTGACGCCTCGGCGGCGAACAGGACCGCCGCGAGATCGTGCACGGTCTGTGAGTCGAGTTTCAGGACCGACTCGGGAGGGACCGTTGTGTTCTCCAACTCGATCCTGGCCAGGCGGCGTGTCAGGTCGTGGCTGGGGAGTTCTTCGACGATCACGTCCGTCCGGGACAGGACCAGCCAGGCGGCCGGCGACCCGTCGCCGGACTTCGCGGGGAGGACGAGGACGTCCGCGAGCGGAGCGCCCAGCACCGGCGCCGACGTGCCGGTCACCGTGATCTCTCCGCCGCCGGAGCGGGCGAGGGTGAGGCTGCCCGCGTCCAGGCCGACCGCGCCGGTCTTCGTCCCGTCGGCGAGCGCGGGCAGGTGCCCGGCGTGCCCGGCGTGCCCGGCGTGCGCGGCGCGATGCAGCACGGCGCTCGCCAGGACGGTCGGCAGGAACGGGCCCGGCGTGAGGGCGCGTCCCAGCTCCTCCAGCACGACCGCCAGCTCGACCAGACCGTAGCCCGCACCGCCCACGCGCTCCGGAAGGTGCAGGCCGAGCAGTCCCTGCGCGGCGAGATCGTCCCAGAACGGCGGCACCTCGTCCCGCCCGGCGTCCACGGCGGCGCGGACGACCGCCCGCGTCACCCGCCGGGACGTGAAAGCACGCACCGCGTCGCGCAGGTCGCGGTGCTCCTCGGTCAGCCCGATGGTCATGTGCGTCTCAGATCCGTTCGAGGATGGTGGCCGTGGAGAGCGCGCCGCCCGCGCACATCGTGACGAGCGCGGTGGAGGCGTCCGACCGCTCCAGCTCGTGGACGGCCTGCGTGATCAGGCGGGCGCCCGTGGAGCCGACCGCGTGCCCGAGGGCGATCGCGCCGCCGTTGACGTTGACCTTGTCCAGGTCGGCGTGGAGCCACGCGTTGCGGGTGACGTTGTTCGACTGCTCCCCTGCCTGCGTCACGCACCCGCCGACGACCTGCCCGACCGTGCCCGGCTCGACCCCGGCCCGCGCCAGCAGCCCGCGCTGCGCCAGCCCGAGCAGCTGGGCCGGATGCAGCCCTGACAGCGCCCCGTGGCGCTTGCCGACCGGCGTCCGGACGGCGTCGACGATCATGGCCTCAGGCATGCGTCCGCTCCTCGTCCACGGGCTCGTCGTCTCCAAGCGCCTCGTCTTCACGATGATCCGCGATCATGGGCGCGAGACTAGAATTCGTTCTCACTTGCAGGCAACGGCTGTCTCACTGAGCGGTTCCCGATGGCGGGGGCGCGCGGTCGGCGGAGGGTGTCGGCGGGTGGGGGCGGGCGACCGCTCAGCGGGACGGCCCCGGGCGAAACTAGAATAGGTACTAGTCTCCGTCGGGCCGTCACGGCGGCGCGTCCCGAACACCGACCCGGAGGCTCCGATGAACGCTGATCTGTCCCTGGCGGGCCGCACCGCCGTCGTCACCGGCGCGGGCGCCGGGCTGGGACGGGCCGAGGCGCTCGCGCTGGCCGCGCGGGGCGCGAGCGTCGTGGTCAACGACATGGGGCCGGCCGCGGACGACGTCGCCGCCGAGATCACGAAGGCCGGCGGCCGGGCCGTGGCGGTGACCGGGGACGTCGGCGACTGGGCGATGGGCGACGCCCTGGTGTCGGCCGCCGTCGACACCTTCGGGTCGCTGGACGTCGTCGTCAACAACGCGGGAGTGCTGCACGACAGGATGCTGTTCAACCTGTCGGAGTCTGATTGGGACGACGTCGTCCGCGTCCATCTGAAGGGGCACGCGGCCGTGTCGCGGGCCGCGGCGGCGCACTGGCGCGCCGCGAGCAAGGCGGCCGGCGGCCCGGTGTACGGACGGGTGATCAACACGGCGTCGGAGGCGTTCCTGTTCGGGGCGGCCGGGCAGCCGAACTACTCGGCGGCGAAGGCGGGGATCGTGGCGCTGACGCTGTCGACGTCCGCCGGGCTGGCCAGGTACGGGGTCCGCGCCAACGCGATCTGCCCGCGCGCCCGGACCGCGATGACCGAGGCGTCGTTCGCCGCGGGCACCTCGCCCGGCGGGCTGGACGCGATGGCGCCCGAACGGGTCGGGACGTTCGTGAGCTATCTGGCGTCGCCCGCGTCCGAGCGGATCAGCGGGCAGGTGTTCGTCGTCTACGGCGACATGGTCGCGCTGCTGGCCGCGCCGACGGTGGAGCGGAAGTTCACGGCGGCGGACGGCGTCTTCACGGTCGCGGAGCTCGGCGGGCAGCTCACCCCGTACTTCGAGGGACGGGACCCGCGCCGGACGTACGCCGCCTACAGCGTCGCCGCGCTCGACGACACGGGCACCACCCAGATCTGAGCCGCATATCCGAAAGCCCTCCGAGGTGAAGGGCGGCCATTAGGCCCTGTTCAGAAGGCTCCGGGGCCTCGGAGGGTCGGTTCGGCGCCGCCGTCGATGTAGATGATCTGGCCCGTCATGTGGGAGTTCGCCGGGGAGATCAGCCAGCGGAGCGCCTCGGCGATCACCTCGGCGTCGGCGTAGCCGTTCAGCGGCATCGGGACGGCGTCGTTCATGGCCTTGAACATGCGCTCGTCCTCGAACAGCGGCGCGCTCATCGGCGTCCGGACGACGCCGGGCGCGATCGCGTTCAGCGGGATGCCCGCGCCCGCCCAGTCCGGGGTGACACACGCGCGGCGCAGCCATTGGGCGAGCGCCGACTTCGACGACGGGTACAGCTTGTTCCCGGCCCCGGCTTCGACGACCCTGGCGGCCGCTTCGAGCGCGGCGGGTTCGTCGCCGTCCAGGCAGGCGCGCAGGACGGCGTCGTCCACCGGCTGCGTCGCGGAGATCGAGCCGACGACGGCGGCGCGCGGCCGTCCGGCGCGGGCCAGCGCCGGGCGGAGGCCGTCCAGCAGGGCGACCGCGCCGAAGAAGTTGACCTTGACGGTGAGGTCAGTGAAGGTTGGCCGAGCGGAGCTCGTCGATTGGACGGCGGTGGGTGGGGGCTGGAGGACGGTGGAGACGCCCGCGCAGGCGACGACACCGTCGAGCGTCCCGCCGCAACGGTCGAGGACCTCCGCGACCGCCCGCGCCCGCCCTTCGGGACCGGCCAGGTCGGCGCACACTTCGGCGTCCTTCAGGTCGACCCCGATGACGGTGTCGCCTTGGTCGCGCAGCAGCCCGGCGAGCGACTCGCCGATGCCGGACGCGGACCCGCTGACGGCGATGGTGCGTGCCATCGTTCCCCCTCCTGGGTGTGCTTTCTAGGTGTGCGCGCCGCCGTCGACGCGAAGGTCGGCGCCGGTGAAGTAGCGATGCATGGCGGCACGCTAGCCGCGGGCCCGCGCGGGCCGCCCGCGCCGTCCCGATCACCGGGAGGCCGCCGGGCGCCCGGAAGGCCGAGCGCCCGGAAGGCGGAAGACGGTGTCAGGGCTTCGGGGCGTTGGAGCGGGGCGCGAGGAGGAGGCGGCAGGCCAGGCGGATGTCGCTCTCGACGTCCGCCATGGACGCGCGGCCGTTCAGGCTCGACTGGAGCACCCCGTACCAGCACTGCATCAGCAGCCGGACGAGCGTGACGTCCCGCGCGGTCGGGTCCTCGATGCCGACGGTCCGCAGCAGGATCTCGCGGAAGGTGGTGTCGATGTGGACGGTGTCGGCGACCGTCGCGACATGGGCGGTGTTGGACGCGTGCAGCATCGACGTCGACAGCACGGGCTGCGCCATCAGGTAGCGGCTGGCCTGCACCAGCAGGTCGGCGACGGCGTCCTCGGGGCTGGTGCCGGGCGCGGGCTCGTGGACCTGCTCGCGGAGCCGGTCGACCTGCGCCGCCATCACCGCGGTGAACAGGTGGACCTTCGACGGGAAGTACCGGTACAGGGTCCCGATCGCGACCCCGGCCTCCTTCGCCACCTCGTGCATCTGGACGCGTTCGAGCGACTTCTCCGCGCCGATGCGCGCCGCCGCGCGGAGGATACGCCGCCGGCGGTCGTGCTGCTCGGGTGAGCTCGGCTCGGCGGACAGCCTCGCCGACGCGATCCTCGCCACGGTCTTCCCCCACGGTCCATTTCCGGTGTCGACAAGGAACGATATCCGGAGTCCCGGCGCGCCAGGCGAAGGGCGATACCGGTCAGTGGGACGGGCCGCCCCGCCGCGCCGCGCGCCGCGTTTACGTTGTCCGCGCGCGAAGACCCGAGGGCCTGGAGGCGAAGTCACGTGGCGTGGGACGACGAATACGACGTGGTGGTCGCCGGGTCGGGCGCCGGGGCGCTGGCGGGCGCGCTCGCGGCGGCTTCGGGCGGGCTCCGGACGGCCGTCCTGGAGAAGACGGCGCTGGTCGGCGGGACGTCCGCGTACTCGGGGTCGGCGATCTGGCTGCCCGGGACGCGCGTGCAGGAACGGGCGGGAATCGGCGATTCGACGGAGTCGGCGCGCGCCTATCTGCGGGCGCTGCTCGGCGACGACGGCAATGCCGCGCATCGGGAGGCGTTTCTGGAAACGGCGCCCGAACTGGTGGAATTTCTGGAGCGGGATCCGGCGATCGAGTTCGAATGGCGCGCTTTCCCCGACTATTTCGACGCGCCGGGCCGCGTGGACATGGGGCGTTCGTTCGTCCCGCTCGATCTGCCGGTGGAAAGGCTCGGGGAACTGGCGGGTCTCGTCCGTCCGCCGGTCGATCGTGATCGGGCCGGGCGGGGGCACGCGGCGGGACGGCCGCTGGCGCAGGGCCGGGCGCTGATCGGACGGCTGCTGCTCGCGATCACCGCGACGGGTGCCAGCGACGTCCGCACCGGCACCGCGCTGACGGAGCTGATCGTCGAGGACGGGCAGGTCACGGGCGTTGTGGCGATGACCGCAGGCGGTCCCGTCCGGCTGCGCGCGGCACGGGGCGTGCTGCTGGCGGCGGGCGGCTTCGAGTCGTCCGCCGAGCTGCGGGAGGCGCGCGGCGTGCCCGGCAGTGCGGGCCGGACGATGGCCCCGGACGGCGCGAACACGGGCGACGCGATCACCGCCGCCATGAAGATCGGCGCGTCCACTGGGCTGCTCGACCAGGCGTGGTTCTGCCCCGGCCTGGCGATGCCCGGCGGGCGGGCCGCGTTCACGCTCGGCTTCCGCGGCGGGCTCATCGTCGACGGGACGGGACGCCGTTTCGCCAACGAGTCGCTGCCCTACGACCGGATGGGCCGCTGCCTTGCCGCCGCCGACGCCCCCTTCTACCTGGTCTTCGATGCGCGCTCGGACGGGCTGCCCGCCATCTCGATCCCGTCCGCGGCGCCGGAGGAGCAGTTCGCCGCCGGGCTCTGGCACCGGGCGGACACCCTCGCCGGCCTGGCCGCGAAGACCGGCCTGCCCGCGGCCGCGCTCGCCTCGACCGTCGAGCGGTTCAACGGCTTCGCCGCCGAGGGCGCCGACGAGGACTTCCACCGCGGCGAGGACCCCTACGACCGGTACTTCACCGGCGGCGGGCCGTGCCTCGTCCCCGTCGACCGGCAGCCGTACGTCGCGGCGGAGATCGTCCTGAGCGACCTCGGGACGAAGGGCGGGCTCCGCACCGACCCGGACGGCCGCGTCCTGTCCGGCGCGGACGAGCCGATCCCCGGGCTCTACGCCGCCGGCAACACCAGCGCCTCGTTCACCGGACACGTCTATCCGGGGCCCGGCATCCCGATCGGGACGGCGATGGCGTTCGCCTATCGAGCCGTCCAGCACATGAGGAGGAACCACGCATGAGAGCTGTCAGGAGACGCGCGGCGGGAATCGCCGCGGCGGCCATCGCCTGCGCCGGAACGGCCGGGATCGCCGCCGTCCCCGCCCAGGCCCAAGCCCCGGAGCAGGCCGCGGGCCCGCAGCATCGCGGCAGGCTGATCGCCGTCGGCCCGCTGACGAACGCGGCCGCGCTGCCCGCCGCGTCCGCCAACCGGAAGATCACCTACACGTCGGAGGGCGTCGGCGGGAGGCGGATCGTCGTGACGGGCACCGTCGCCGTCCCGAAGGGCACGCCGCCGCGCGGCGGCTGGCCCGTGCTGAGCTGGGCGCACGGCACCACGGGCACCGCGGACGTGTGCGCCCCGTCCGCCGACACAGCCACCGGCCCGGCGCACGACTACCTATCGATCACGGAGTCGTACCTGAACAGGTGGGTGTCGAACGGCTTCGCGGTCGTGCAGACCGACTACGAGGGTCTCGGCACGCCGGGCGGGCACCCGTACATGCACGGCGTCAGCGAGGCGAACACCGTCCTCGACATCGTGCGCGCCGCCCGCCGGACCGACCGCCGCATCGGGCGCGACTGGTTCGTCGCCGGGCACAGCCAGGGCGGCCAGGCGGCCCTGTACACGGCGGCTACGCGGCAACGGGACGTCCGCCTGAAGGGCGCCGTGTCGATCGCGCCCGGCTCGAACATGAGCCAGACGGCCGTCTACGTCAAGGCGCAGTACCCGGGCGCGGAGGCCGCGCTGCCGTTCCTGTTCGTCCTGCTCAACGGCGCCCACGCCGCGGACCCGTCCTTCGTCCCCGAAGACCTCCTGACAACCGACGCCGCCCCTCTCGCCAAGGCCGGACGGACGAACGCCTGCCTGGCCCAGCTCAGGGAACTCGGCGCGAACCTCCCCCTGAGCAAGGTGTTCCGCCCGGACACCGACCTCACCCGCTTCGAGGCCTACTACAACTCGCAGGAGGCGCTCGGCCTGAACCTGAAGGTCCCGACGCTCGTCGCCCAGGGCACCGCCGACACCTCGGTCACGCCCGCCGCGACGAAGAACATCGTCAATGACCTGTGCAAGCGCTACCCGAACATCACCTACCGGACGTTCGACGGCGCCGACCACCGGGCCAGCGTCACCGCCTCGTTCGAGACGTCGCTGGCGTTCGCCCAGTCGGTCCGCGTCGGCCGGACCCCCGAACCCACCTGCTGACCGGCGCGCGTGGTCTCGTCGCCACCGCGGCGGGGACGAGACCACGCGGCCGCCTCAGCGGTGCTAGACGAGGTTGTCCTCGACCTTGAGGCCGAAGACGCCGCGGCCGTACATGGAGAGGGCGTGCTCGACGTCGTTCGCGACGTGGACGCTGCCCGCGTGGGCGTCGCGCCAGGCGCGTTCGATGACGTTGCCGCGGTGCAGCGAGTTGCCGCCGGCCGTCTTGAACAGGATGTCGATCGCCTGGATCGCGCGTTCGGTGCCGCGGACCTGGTCGCGGCGGGCGCGCAGCCGCAGCTCCATCGGGATCTTCTCGTCGCGGACCGCGTACTCGTGGATCTCGCGGACGTTCCGGTCGGTCTGCAGGACGGCGGCGTCGATCTCGGACGCGGCGCGCGCGACGGCCACCTGCGCGAACTCGTCCTCGACGAAGCGGCCGCCGCCGAGGCTCAGCCGGATCCGGTCCTGCATCCGCGCGACGTACAGGTCGTGGCAGCCGGCGGCCATGCCGATCACGCTGGCGGCGACCGTGCTGGTGAAGACGGTGCCGAACGGCATCCGGTAGAGCGGGCCGGTGTTGACCTTGCGGCCCGGGTTGCGGAGCTGGGCCTGCTCGAAGTTGCGCATGGCGCGGTGGGACGGGACGAACGCCCGCTCGACGACGATGTCGTCGCTGGCGGTGCCGCGCAGGCCCATCGAGTCCCAGACCTCGCGGATCTCGTAGTCCCGCCGCGGGACCAGCACGGTCATGAAGTCGACGGGACGGCCCTCGGCGCCGACGACGAGGGCGCCGAGGAGGGCCCAGTCCGCGAACTCGCACCCGGACGAGAACGACCAGCGCCCGGTCGCCTCGAAGCCGCCGTCGACGGGGGTGAGCCGTCCGATCGGCGCGTAGGACGAGGCGATCAGCGTGTCCGGGCCCGCCCCCCGCGGGACCCCCGGCTCCCCCGGCTCCTCCGGCTCCCCCGGGGACGGGCCGGTGCCCCAGACCTCGCGCTGGGCCTCGTCCGCGAACAGGCCGAGATGCCAGGAGTGGACGCCGAGGACCGCCGCGACCCAGCCGGTGGAGCCGCAGGCGCCGGAGATCGCCCGGATGACCTCGTAGAACGCGACGGGATCGTGCTCGGCGCCGCCGTACCGGGTGGGCTGCAGCATCCGGAACACGCCGGCGGCGGTCAGGTCGCGGATCGTCTCGGCGGGGATGCTGCCCTTCTCGTCCACGGACCGGGCCCGCTCGGCGATGCCGGGCAGCAGCCCCCGCACGGACTCCAGCACCTCGCCGCTCGTCCTCGCTCCCTGTGGGGGGCGGCCCCCCGCACCCCCCGGTTCGCTACCGCTCATCCACGGCTCCTCGTCTTCCCGCTACGGCGATCTGAAGGACACCATGTCAACGCGGCGGCACGGGTGGGAACGTCCCGGCCACTGGGACTGGCCGGAGCCGGACGGTGACCCGCGACCTAACGTTCGAATCACCCCGTCCATCGCCGAAGGGATGATCCACGTGACCGCAACCGAGTCGGACGCCGTCCGCGCCATCGAGGCGGAGGCCGTCTCCTCCCGTTTCGCCCGGGGATGGCACTGCCTCGGCCTGGCGGAGTCGTTCCGGGACGGCAAGCCCCACACGGTCAACGCCTTCGGTCAGAAGCTCGTGGTCTTCACCGGCGCGAACGGGAAGACCAGCGTGCTGGACGGCTACTGCCGGCACATGGGCGGCGACCTGTCGCAGGGCACGGTCAAGGGCGACGAGATCGCCTGCCCGTTCCACGACTGGCGGTGGGGCGGCGACGGCCGCTGCAAGCGGATCCCGTACTCGCGGCGCGTGCCGCTGCGGGCGCGGACGGCGGCGTGGCCGACGATGGTGCAGGACAAGCTGCTGTTCGTGTGGAACGACCCGGAGGGGAGCAGGCCCCCGGCGGACGTGACGATCCCCGCCATCGAGGGCGCGAGCCGCGACGACTGGACCGACTGGCGGTGGACGGAGACGGTCGTCCACACCAACTGCCGCGAGGTCATCGACAACGTCGTCGACATGGCGCACTTCTTCTACATCCACAATTCGTTCCCGACGTATTTCAAGAACGTCTTCGAGGGGCATGTCGCGACGCAGATCATGAAGGGGAAGAGCCGTCCGGACGCGCGGCGCGAGGGCGGCGGCGAGGGGCCGCGGATGCTCGGGAACAGCTCCGTGGCGTCCTATCACGGCCCGTCCTTCATGATCGACGAGCTGACGTACCACTACGAGGGCTTCGACCTGCGGTCCGTACTGATCAACTGCCATTACCCGATCGACGAGAACTCGTTCTCGCTGCATTCGGGGATCATCGTGCAGCACAGCGACAAGCTGCCGCCGGAGGCCGCGGAGGCGACCGCGGAGAAACTGTCGTCCTTCATCCTGACCGGGTTCGAGCAGGACATCGCGATCTGGCGGAACAAGACCCGCATCGACAACCCGCTGCTGTGCGAGGAGGACGGACCCGTCTACCAGCTGCGCCGCTGGTACGAGCAGTTCTACGTGGACGTAGCCGACGTCCGGCCGGAGATGACGGACCGGTTCGAGTTCGAGATCGACACGACCCGTCCCGTCGAGTCGTGGCAGAAGGAGGTCGAGGAGAACCTCGCGCGCCGCGAGGGGGCCTCCGCGTGACCGACCGTCAGGCCGCGACAGAGCAACAGGGCGTGGCGGCGCGGCAGGACGAGCGGCTGGTGGACGGTCCGCTGCTGCCCGTCCGGTGCCGGCGCTGCGCGGCCGAGGTGCTGGTGCGCAAGGCGAGCTGGGAGCAGACCAGCATCCAATGGAACGCCGGCGCGCGGGCCGCGTGCGCGGGCCTGCCGGACGACGACCCGTTCGGCATCTGCCCGGCGCTGCGCTCGGCGATCCAGGAGGCGGCGCTGACCGGCGCGATCAAGGTGGTCGAATGACCGAGCCCGCCGGGCGGCCGGAGCGGACGGCCGGGCGGCTGACCGGCCGGGTCGCGGTGGTGACGGGCGCGGGCGACGGCATCGGCCGCGGCGTCGCCCGCCGCTTCGCCGCCGAGGGCGCGAACGTGCTGGTCGCGGAGCTGAACGCGGAGACCGGCGCCCGGGTGGCCGCGGAGCTCGGGCCGAGCGCCCGGTTCGTCCGCACCGACGTGACCGACAAGGCGCAGGTGCACGCGATGATCGCGGCGGCCGTGGAGACGTGGGGCCGCGTGGACGTCCTGGTCAACAACGCCTGGGGCGCCGGGACGGTCAGCCGCGTGGAGACCAAGACCGACGAGCAGCTCGCGAGCGGTTTCGCGATGGGCTACTACGGCCCGCTGTGGGCGATGCAGGCCGCGTTCCCGCACATGAGGGCGCGGCGGTACGGACGCGTCATCAACATGTGCTCGCTCAACGGCGTCAACGCGCACATGGGCACGCTGGAGTACAACTCGGCGAAGGAGGCGCTGCGGACGCTGACCCGCACCGCCGCCCGCGAGTGGGCGGCGACCGGCGTCGTCGTCAACGCGATCTGCCCCGGCGCGAAGAGCGCGTCGTTCCGGCGGATCGCGTCCGCGCATCCGGAGATCGAGGCCGCCGCCGACCGCGCCAACCCGATGGGCCGCCTCGGCGACCCGGAGGCCGACATCGCGCCCGTGGCGGTGTTCCTCGCGTCCGAGGACGCCCGCTACCTGACCGGCAACACCCTGTTCGCGGACGGCGGCTCGCACATCAACGGCGTCGCCTGGACCCCGGACCTGGACGGAGGACAATGATCGACCAGTACGGCCCGTGGGCCGTGATCGCCGGCGGTTCCGAGGGTGTCGGGGCCGCGTTCGCCCACCGGCTCGCGGACGCGGGCCTGAACCTGGTGATGATCGCGCGCAAGCCGGGGCCGCTGGCGGAGACCGCCGGGGCCGTCCGGGCGAAGGGCGTGGAGGTCCGCACGCTGGAGCTCGACCTGATCGCGCCCGATCCGCTGAAGGCGATCCGGGAGGTCACCGACGACTTGGACGTCGGTCTGCTCGTCTTCAACGCGGGCGCGAACAGCTACGGGCACGAGTTCGTCACCGGCGACCTGGACCGCTTCCAGGGCGTCATCGACCTGAACATCACGGCGCAGCTCGCCGTCACGCACCATTTCGGCGGGCTGATGAAGGCTCGCGGGCGGGGCGGCATCCTGCTGGTCGGGTCCCTCGCCGGGTACATGGGGCAGGCGCAGATCAGCATCTACTCCGCGGTGAAGGCGTTCGGGCGGATCTTCGCGGAGGGGCTCTGGCTTGAGCTTCGCGAGCACGGCGTGGACGTCCTGGAACTCGTCCTCGGCGTGACGCGCACGCCCGCGATGGAGCGCGCCGGCCTCAACATGGACATCCCAGGCCTGGTCATCGCCGAGCCCGACGACGTCGCCCGCGAGGGCCTGGCGCACCTCAAGGACGGCCCGGTCTGGGTCGCGGGCGGCAACTACGAGACGGCGAAGAAGCGCAACGGGTATCCGCGCGACCGTCTCGTGGCCGGAGCACACGAGGCCATGCGGCGCATGCTCCCGAAGCCGTCCACGGACTGACGGGTTGACCTCAGCTTTGGTTGAGGTCATAGCGTCCTTCCCGATTGGGCGATCTGGCGACGAGGGAGGACGATCATGCGGGTTGCGGGGTTCACCGAGCCGGGCGGGCCGGACGTGCTGACGGTCCTGGACGTGCCCATGCCGGAGGCCGGGCCGGGCGAGGCGCGGGTCCGGGTGCGGACGGCCGGGGTGCAGCCGTTCGACCTGGCCGTCCGGGAGGGGTGGTCGCCGCCGGGGACGCCGGAGGGTTTCCCGCGCGTGCCGGGCAACGAGTTCGCGGGCGTCGTCGGCCAGGTCGGCGACGGGGTCACCGCCGTCACGCCGGGCGACGAGGTGATCGGCAACTGCCGGCTCAACGCCTATGCCGAGTACGTCGTCGTCCCGGCCGCCGCGCTCGCCGCCAAGCCCGCGAGCATGCCGTGGGACGTGGCGGGCGGCTTCCCCGCCGCGGTGATGACCCCGCACATCGCGCTTGAGGAGATGGCCGTCGGGCAGGGCGACACGATGCTGGTGCACGCCGCGGCAGGCGCGGTCGGGTCGGTCGCCGTCCAGCTGGGCCGCATCGCCGGGGCCACCGTGATCGGCACGGCCAGCGAGCGCAACCACGAGTATCTGCGATCGCTCGGCGCGATCCCGGTCGCCTACGGGGACGGGCTGGAGGAGCGGGTCAGGACCGCCGCACCGGACGGGGTCGACGCCGCGCTCGACGGGGCCGGCGGCGAGGCCCTGGACGTCTCGCTCACCCTGGTCAAGGACAAGGACCGCATCATCACGCTGGTCGAGCACGGGCGGGCGGCCGAACTCGGCGTCCGGATCACGCCCGACAAGCGGTCGGCGTCCCGGATCGCCGAGGCGGCGCGCTTCTACGACGAGGGACGGCTGAAGATCCACGTCCGCGGCGTCTTCCCGCTGGAGCGGGCGGCGGACGCGCACCGCGAGGTCGCCACCGGCCACGGCCGCGGCAAAGTCGTCCTGACGGTCAGCTGATCTCGTCGGGGAGCAGGACGGCGTACTTCGTGCGGTTCCTTTCGGCGGATCAGTGCGGGGCGGCGGATCCGCGGCAACGGATCAGTGCGGGGCGGCGGCGCGGCCGGCGCGGCGGCCGAAGAACGTGCCGTCGCCCAGGGACGTCCCGCTGACGTAGCCCTCGCCGTGCATGCCGGACGCGGCGCGGCCCGCCGCGTACAGGCCGGGCACCGGGACGCCCGAGTTGTTGAGGACTTCGCCGTCCACGGTGGTGTGCAGCCCGCCGAGCGTGAATCCGGCCGCACCCGTTCCGGCGCCCGCGCTCCCACTCGCGCCGCCGCCGAAGAAGCCGGCGCGCGGGTCGATCGCCGCGAACGGCGACTTCAGGGGGCGCAGCCATTTCGGGTCCTTGTGGAAGTACGGGTCGTCGCCCTTCGCGGCGTGCCGGTTGTACGTCTCGACCGTCGTCTCCAGGGAACCGGCGGGCATGCCGAGGGATTCCTCAAGTTCGGCGACCGTCTCGGTGACGTACTTGGGACGCAGGCCCCAGCGGTCGGGCTCGGGGACGTCCTCGAACCCCTCCTCGTCGATGATCGTCCAGTAGGGGGCGGGCTGGTGCCTGACGGCGTGGACGCTCCAGTGGCCCGGATAGACGTCCTCGTTGAGGAAGCGGCGGCCTAGGCCGTCCACGAGCATCCCGCGGCACACCATCGCGGGCAGGGCGGTGAGCGCGATCTCGACGACCGACATCCGGCGGGTGGCGGCACCGACCGCGGTCGCCATCCGGATGCCGGAGCCGTCGTCGAGCCCGTCGCTGACCTTGCCGTGCCCGAGCAGCAGCGGCGCGTGGTCGGCGAGCATCTCCTCGTTGTCCACGAAACCGCCGGTCGTGAGGATCACGGCGTCGCGGGCGCGGTAGGCGACCGTCCTGCCGTACTTGCGGGCGACGACCCCGGCGACGCGTCCGTCGTCGTCCAGGACGAGGTTCGTCGCCACGGTGTCGGTGTGCGCGACGGCGCCCGCCCCGGTCGCGGCGGCCGACAGCCTCTCCATGAGGACGCCGCCGCCGAACCCGCCCGCCGCCGGACGGTGCCCGCGCGGCACGGGCTTGGCGATCGCGTTGTACGGCCAGGAGTTCTCCCCCAGCCACATCAGCCCGTCCTCGGACATCGGCATCCACGTCGGCGCGTCGTAGAACGTCGCGTTGAACGGCACGCCGCGCTCCCGGAACCACTCGAAATGCTCGACGCTCCCGTCGCAGTACAGCCGGAGCTTCGCGGTGTCGGCGTTGGGGCCGAGCGCCGCCTCCAGGTAGGCGTACATGGCGTCGGGGTCGTCGTCGAAGCCGCACGCCTTCTGGATCTCGGTGCCGCCGCCCAGGTACAGCTCGCCGCCGGACTGCGCGGACGAGCCGCCGTGCCCGCTCGCCCGCTCCAGGACGACGACGTCCGCGCCCGCCCGCGCCGCCTCGAACGCCGCCGCGGCGCCCGCGCATCCGAACCCGACGACCAGGACGCCGCACTCGTGGTCGAAGCCGTTGATGTCGCGCGCCGCGAACGGCTCCACCGAGGGCCGCGAAGCCACGGTCACGTCCCGGGCGGGACGAACGCGGCCAGCGGCTCCGACCCCGACCAGTCGTGGCCCCAGTAGCTGTCCTTGGTGATCTCTTCGGCGGTGTAGTGCGTCTCGTCGACGAGCATGCCCTCGCAGCCGTACTCGACGTCCCAGCCGCCGGGCGCCCGGACGTAGAACGAGACCATCTTGTCGTTGGTGTGGCGGCCCAGCGTCGAGGAGATCGAGAAGCCCTTCGCCGTGACGGCGTCGAGCGCGACGCCGACCGCGTCCAGCGTGTCGACCTCCACCATCAGGTGGACGAGGCCCGGGTCGCCGTCGTGCGGGGCCGGGCAGATCGCGAGGCTGTGGTGCCGCTGGTTGACGCCCATGAACCTGATCCGGACCTTGCCGCCGCCGACCTTCATCGCCCCGCGCGGCAGGAAGCCGAGAACCTCGTTGTAGAACGTCACGGTCTCGGCGAAGTTCGGGGTGGGGAGCACGACGTGGCCCATGCCCATGGCGCCGGTGACGAACCGCTGCGCGAAGCCGGTGCGCAGCGGGCTGTGGTCGAGCACCGGCCCGAAGAACACCTCGACGGGGGTGCCGCCCGGGTCGGCGAACGCGATGACCTGCTCGGCGTCGCGCTCCGCCGCCTCGTCCGGCGGCAGCGCCGTCACCGCCGTCCCGGACTTCTCGACGGCCTCGCGGACGGCGGCGAGCGCGTACTGGTCGCGGACCTCCCAGCCCACGGCCAGCACCTTGTCGCTTTCGCCTGGCAGCACCGCTAGGCGGGCCCGGCGCTCGTCCATGCGCAGGTACAGGCCGTCCGGGTCGGGGCCGCCGCCTTCGGCGAACCCGAGCCCGTCGAGGGCGAACTCGCGCCAGCGCCCGATGTGGCGGGTCTGGACCTTCAGATACCCCAGCCCTCGGATCTGTGTCATGGTCCTCGGTCCCTTCTTCGTCGTCGCGTCGTCGGGTCAGATCATCGAGCGCATGGGGCCCGGCGGCGGCTCGATGTCCAGGTCGGTGAGGGCGGTGACGTGGTAGACGGCCCCGGGGACGTGGATCGCGTGGGCGAGGCCGACGTGCGCGTCCCGCCAGAAACGCTGGATCGGGTTGTCGCTGCGCATCGCGTTCCCGCCCGACCGGACGACGATCTCGTTCATCGCCCGCACCGCCCGCCACGCCGCCCGGACCTGCGTGCGACGTCCCGCGGCGCGCTCGGCGAACGTCGGCACGCGGCCCGCGGCGACCTGGTCGTAGACGCGCGAGCAGTTGTCCAGCAGCGCGGTGCGGGACGCCTTGATCTCCTCCGCCGCCTCGCTGATCGCGTACAGCACGTACGGGTCGTCCTTGATCTTCGTGCCGGTGATCTGGACGCGGTCGCGCTGGTAGGCCAGGTGGTGGTGCAGCGCGCCCTCCGCGATCCCGATGACGGCGGACGTGATGCCGAGCGGGAACACGCACGAGAACGGCATCAGGTAGGACGGGTTCGTCAGCCCCGCCTCGCGGGCCGCGGAACCGTCCACGACCTTGCTGTATTCGAGCGTCCTGTAGGCGGGGACGAACGCGTCCCTGACGATGACGTCCTTGCTGCCGGTGCCCTTCAGCCCGGCGACGTCCCACGAGTCCTCGACGATCTCGTAGTCGGAGCGCGGGAGGATCAGGTGCAGCGAGCGGGGCGGCCGCGCGACCTCGCCGTCCGCGTCGCCGAGCATCCCGCCGAGGAAGATCCAGTCGCAGTGGTCGGTGCCGGACGAGAACTGCCAGCGCCCGTTGAACACGTAGCCGCCGTCCACCGGGCGGGCCACGCCCATCGGCGCGTACGGCGACGCGATCCACACGTCCGGGTCGCCCGCCCAGACCTCCGCGCGGACCTTCGGGTCGGCGTACGCCATCTCCCACGGGTGGACGCCGACGATCCCGGCGACCCAGCCGGTGGATCCGTCCAGCGCGGAGACGCCCATCACGGTCTCGGCGAACTCGCGCGGGTGCACCTCAAGGCCGCCGTGCGCCTCCGGTTGCAGCAGCCGGATCACGCCGGCCTCGCGCAGCGCCGCCGCGGCCTTGTCGTCGAGCCTGCCGAGCGCCTCGTTGACGGGGCCGAGCTCGCGGATCTGCTCCGCGCGTTCCATGATCGTGTCCAGGACCCGTGATGTCATCGCCTGTCTCCCGTGATGTGTCGTCAGCCGTCGTAGGTGATCTTCAGCCGGTCGGTGACCGGCCTCGCCTGACAGGCGAGGATGAGTCCGTCGGCGAGGTCCTGCTCGTCGAGGACCGCGTTGGCGTCCAGGGCGACCTCGCCCTCCAGCGCCACGCAGGCGCAGGCCGAGCAGTTGCCCTCCCGGCAGGAGAACGGGGCGTCGACCCCGGCGCGGAGCAGCGCGTCGAGGAGCCGTTCCGACTTGGGCCAGGGCACCGTCCGCGTCTCGCCGTCCATCTCGACCTCGATCTCGCCGGTCTCCCCGCCGGGCGCGGGCTCGCCGGGGGGCTCGGGCTCCTCGAACGGGTCGTTGTCCAGCGAGAAGAAGCGTTCGACGTGGACGCGCATGCCGAGGTCGGTGAACGTGCCGGTGACCAGGTCCATGAAGACCTCCGGGCCGCACACGAACGCCTGCCGTCCCGTGTACGGGCGGGCCAGGGACCGGACGGCGGCGGCGGTCGGCAGCCCCTGCACCGACTCCAGCAGGTGGACGACCGTCAGCCGATCGGGATGCTCCTCCGTGAGGGACCGGAGTTCTCCGGCGAAGATGACGGATCGTTCGTTCCGGTTGGCGTAGAGGAGCGCGACCTTTCCCGTTCCGCCCGCCAGGCACGACTTCAGGATCGACATGACCGGGGTGATGCCGCTACCGCCCGCGACGAGGAGCAGGTCGTCGTCCAGGGACGAAGGCGTGAACGTGCCCGCGGGGCGCAGCACCTCAAGCACGTCGCCCGCCGTGACGTTGTCGCAGATCCAGTTGGACCCGAGACCGCCGTCCACCCGCTTCACCGTCACCTTGAGCCGGTCGTCGGTGAGCGGCGAGCTGCACAGCGAATAGCAGCGCGCGGCCCAGCCGCCCTCGGCCGGGACCCGGACGGTGAGGAACTGCCCGGGCCGGTAGGTGAACCGGTCCCGGTCGCCCTCGGCGGGTTCGAGGACGAGCGAGTGCGCGTCCGCCGTCTCGTGGACGACGTCGACGACCCGCGCCTTCAACGTCGTCATGGCCGCCCCGCTGCCGCCGCCGCGACGGAGGCGGCGTGCTTGGCGGCGATGTAGCCGAACACGATGGACGGCCCGATCGTCGCGCCCGGGCCCGCGTACTCGTTGCCCATCACCGACGCCGACGCATTGCCCGTCGCGTACAGGCCCTCGATGACCGTCCCGTCCTCGCGCAGGACGCGGGCGTGCTCGTCCGACACGAGCCCGCCCTTGGTGCCGAGGTCGCCGACCTCCAGCCGGAACGCGTAGTACGGCGCCGTGTCGATGACGTCGAGGTTCGGGTTCTCCAGGTTCGGGTCGCCGTAGTAGCGGTCGTAGGCGGAGTCGCCGCGGCCGAACTCGGGGTCCCTGCCCGCGCGGGCGTATCCGTTGAACGTCCGGACGGTCTCGTCCAGCGCGTCCGCCGGGACGCCGATCCTCCCCGCCAGTTCCGCGAGCGTGCCCGCCTTCACCGCGATGCCCGCCTCGTAGAACGCCTTCGGGATCGGGGCGCCGGGCAGGATCTGCGCGAACGGGTAGCGGGCGCGGGCCTTGGCGTCCATCACGAACCAGGCCGGGACGTGCCCGCCCGCGAGCTGGTCGTGGACGAAGTTGACGTACGGGGCCGCCTCGTTGGTGAAGCGCGTCCCGTCCCGCGACACGATGACCTGCCGGGGAATGGCGCGCTCGGACACCAGCGGGATCGTCGCCCCGGCCGGGTGCCGGACGGCGGGCATCCACCAGGCGTCGTCCATGAGGTCCAGCGCGGCGCCCAGGCGCTCGCCCGCGCGGATACCGTCGCCGGTGTTCTCGCGGGCGCCCATCGCGAAGTCCTCCCGGCCGCCCTCGGGGAGGTACTTGTCGCGCATCTCCTGGTTGTGGTCGAAACCGCCCGTCGCGAGAAGCACGCCCTTCCGGCCCCGGATGCGCACCGCCGTCCCTTCGCGTGTCGCGGCGACGACGCCGGTGACGCGGCCCGCATCGTCGGCGACGAGTTCGGTCATGCCGGTCTTCAGCCAGAGCGGGATCCCGGCGTCCTTGAGCGCCATCCGCAGCCGGGCGACGAGCGCCCGACCGCCGGTCGCCATGTGCCGGCGCCGGACCAGGTTGGACGACACCCGCCACGCCGCCACCAGCGACGCGCGCCGCCCCGCCCACGTGCGCTTGGCCATCGCGAGGTCGTGGTAGTCCTTGCCGGTGATCCAGAGGCCGAGCGGGCCCTGCATGCTGTTCGGCCGCTGGTACTTCTCGTCGTCGCCGAGCTTGCGGGTGTCGAACGGCTTGGCCTCGATGGACCGGCCCAGCGGGCGGCCGCCGTCCAGCTCCGGGTGGTAGTCGGCGTAGCCCTTCGTCCAGAAGAACCGCATCCATCTGCTCTTGCAGAGGAGTTCCATCGCTGCGGGGCCGTTGTCGACGTAGGCGTCGAGGCGGGCGGCGGGGACGCGGCCCTCGGTGAGAAGGTCCAGGTAGCGGCGGATCGACTCGCGGCTGTCGTCGTGTCCGCGCGCCCGCAGCGTCGGGTTGTTCGGGATCCAGATGCCGCCGCCCGAGATGCCGGTGGAGCCGCCGAACTTCGAGCCCTTCTCGACGACCAGCACGCTCAGGCCCGCGTCGTGGGCGGTCAGCGCGGCCGCCATCCCGCCGCCGCCGCTGCCCACGACGACCAGGTCGTACTCGTGATCCCACGCGACCTTCGGGGGCACTGGGGGCGTCGCGACCATCAGCCGTCCTTCATGGTCAAGAACGCCAGGACGGCGCTCTCCCAGGCGGACTTCTGCTCGATCATCACCCAGTGCCCGCAGTTCGGGAAGATGCTGACCTGGACGTCGGGGATCGTCCGCATCGGCACGAGCGCCATGTCGACGGGGCTGACGCGGTCGTCCCGGCCCCACGTGATCAGCGTCTTGGCCTTCAGCCGGTGCAGCATCGCCCAGTACGGCGGCTCGTCCGACCGGGCCATCGCCTTCGCGCGCGCCGCCATCGCCTTCGACCCGTACATGCGGCGGGCGCTGGCGAGCGTGTCCGGGTCGGTGGCCTGCCGCCACCGCTCCTCGATCAGCTCCTCGGTGACGAGCGCCGGATCGTAGACCATCGAGTGAAGCCACCGGATCAGGCGCTCGCGCGTCGGATCGTCGGTGAACTCCATCAGCAGCCTGATGCCCTCGCCGGGCCCCGGGCTGAAAACGTTCCGGCCGATGCCGCCGATCGTGACGAGGCGGCGGACCCGGTCCGGATGCCGCAGCGCGACCTGCGTGCCGACGATCCCGCCCATCGAGTTGCCGATCACGTCGACCTGGCCCAGACCGAGACCGTCCAGGAACCGGACGGCCGCGCCGCCCGCGGCCATCATCGGGTGCTCGTCCGTCGGGTCGCTGACCCCGAAGCCGGGGAACTCCAGGACCAGGCACCGGAAATGCTCCGCGAACCGCGCGAGGTTGCCGCGGAAGTTCCGCCACCCGGTGACGCCAGGGCCCGACCCGTGCAGCATCAGCAGCGGCGGCCCCTCGCCCGCCTCGTGGTAGCGCAGGACGCCCTGGTCGGTGGCGAGCTCGCGCAGTGTCGACGCGTAGGTCAGCTCCGTGGGCATGGTCTCTCAGTCCTCCGAGGGTGGCTTGCCCGGAACGTAATCGGCGCGGCGGCGCGGACGTCCCGCCGATCCCGATCAGCGGGACGCGCGTCCGGCGGCGGCCCGCCCGGCCCCGGCCCGCTGGCCGGGACCGGCCCGCTTCCACTCACCGGGATGGCCGGGGACCCCTTGACGGGGGCCGCCTCAGCATCACTTGTTAGAAAAGGACAGCGTCCCGCTATGAGCCCCGAGGTGAACAGATGCCAGCCGAGCCAGCGCTCACCGAAGAGTCCGGAGCCGCGTCCGGGTCCGCCCCGGACCCGGCGGAGTTCCGGACGGCCATGGCCGAGTTCGCCACCGGCGTCACCGTGGTCACCGCCCTCGACGGCATCGAGCCCGTCGGCTTCGCGTGCCAGTCGTTCGCGTCGGTGTCCCTTGATCCTCCGCTGATCCTGTTCTGCGCGGACCGCCGCGGCCGCTCGTGGCCGCGGATCAGGTCGCGGGGACGGTTCTGCGTGAACGTGCTGGCCGAGGAGCAGCGGGACCTGTGCGAGCGCTTCGGGTCGAGGCGGGGCGCGAAGTTCGACGGACTCGACTGGCACGTGTCGCGCTGGGGCACCCCGACGCTGCCGGACGTCCTGCTTGGCGTGCACGCCGTCGTCCACGACGTGCACCGGGCCGGCGACCACGACGTGGTGATCGGACGCGTCCTCGCGGTGGAGCGGCACGAGGTGCTGCACGGCGTCTGGCGGCGTCCCATGGTGTTCTTCCGCAGCCGGTTCGGCGTCGGCGAGCCCGACGCGCCGATCGCCCCCGACCCGTGGGGCGTGGGCGACCGCTGGGGCTGGGGCTGACCCGCCCCCCGGCCCCGGCGACACGCCGTCCGGCCCCGGCCGCCCGGCCCCCGGGCCCGGCTTCACATCCAGTCGCCGCGGCCGTCCACGGCTAGGAGCCGGTTCATCGTCTCCGGCGACCAGGTCGGCTCCTGGGCCGTTCCGGCCGGGGCGGCCGTCCCGTTCCGGCGGGCGCGGGCGGGGCCGCGACCGGCGCCGCGGGCTCCCGGGGCCGAGCCGGGGAACAGGGTCTGCGACGCCTCGCGGGCCGCGGTGACGACCAGCGGCGCGACGTTCTCCAGCGGCGCGCGGATGTCGCCGACCAGGGAGATCCCGGCGACGGGCCCCTCGGCGCCGCGGATCGCGGCCGCCACGCACGCGATGCCCGGGAACGCCTCGCCGCGCTCGAACGCCAGCCCGCGCCGCTGCCGGACGCGGTGCAGCTCCTGGTGGAGGGTGCCGAGCTCGCCGATGGTGCGGTCGGTGAACCGGGTGATCTCGTGGCCGAGCAGCGCGTCCACCTGCTCGGGTTCCAGCCACGCGAGCATCGCCTTGCCGAGCGCGGTGCAGTGCGCCGGGGCGCGCCCGCCGACCCGGGACGGCACGGACGCGGCGAGCCGTCCGCCGAGCTTGTCCAGGTAGTAGATCTCGGGGCCGTCCAGGACGGCGAGGTGCGCGACGAGCCCGGTGGTGACCTGCAGCTCGTGCAGCAGCGGCGCCGCGGCCTCGCGGATCTTGCCGTGCCCGCCGTCCCGGCCGCCGAGGCCGAGGGCGCGGCGGCCGAGGCCGTAGCCGAACGAGTGGTGCGCGAGCCAGCGCTGCCGGACGAGCTGGTCCAGGATCCGGTGCGCGGTGGACCGCGGCAGCCCGGTGCGGCGCGCCACGTCCTCCAGGGTCAGCCGGGCGGACGGGCCGTTGAAGGCGTCCAGGATCAGCGTCATCCGCTCGATCATGGACGGCGGCGACTCCCGTCGCGCCCGCGTCGCCGAGTCCACCGTCATGACCTCGGTCATCGCACCTCCCAGCAGACTGAAATGAATTCTTGTTAGCTGGAATCTAGCAACCGCTTGGTCCCTTGGGAAGAGGGCGTGTAAGCCCAGGTCGGCAGACCCTGTGGCGCGATGTCCGGCTCCTGATGGCCCGCTCAGCCCGTGATAGAACGTTTTTCTACGACGAGGGGAGCAACGATGCGTGTCGGCATCGTCACGCCGGTGGTGGCGCAGCCGCCGCCCGGCCCTGCCGAGTGGGAGCGCGACGCGGGCGCCGAGGACGTCGGCCGGATCGCCGAGACCGCCGACCGGCTCGGCTACCACCACCTCACCTGCAGCGAGCACGTCGCCGTCCCCGCCGCGGCCGCCGAGCAGCGCGGCGGCGTGTACTGGGACCCGCTCGCCACGTTCGGCTACATCGCCGCCCGGACGTCCCGCATCCGGCTCGCGACCCAGGTCCTGGTGCTCGGCTACCACCATCCGCTCGCGATCGCCAAGAGGTACGGGACGCTCGACCGCGTCAGCGGCGGACGCCTCACCCTCGGCCTCGGCGTCGGCAGCCTGGAGGAGGAGTTCGACCTGCTCGGCGCCCCGTTCGCCGACCGCGGCGCCCGCGCCGACGACGCCCTCGCGGCGCTCCGCGCGGCCCTGTCGCGGCGGATGCCCGAGTACCACGGCGCGCACTACGACTTCTCCGGCCTGGTGGTGGAGCCGCACGCCGTCCAGGAACGGGTCCCGCTGTGGATCGGCGGCCGGACGGGACGCTCGCTGCGCCGCGCGCTGACCGCCGACGGCTGGGTCCCGTTCGGCCTGCCGCTCGGCACGCTCGCCGGGATGCTGGCCTCGTGCGATCTTCCGGCCGGGTTCGACGTGGTGCTGGGGCCGTCGCGTCCGCTGGACCCGATCGGCGACCCGGACGCCGCCGGCACCGCACTGGCCCGGCTGCGCGAGGCGGGGGCGACGATCGCGGGCGTCCGGTTCGCGTCCTCGTCGCCCGGTCACTACCGGGAGCAGCTCGCCGCGCTGCGCGAGCTCGCCGACCCGTACGGGCTGACCTTCGAGGACGCCCAGGACGCCGAGGAGGAACGGTGACCGATCTCGAAACCCGCCTGACCGCGCTGGAGGAGCGGCTGCGCCTCCTGGAGGACGAGCGCGCGATCACTCGGCTGATCCTGTCCTACGGCCCGCTGGTCGACAGCGGCTGCGCCGGCGACGTCGCCGCCCTCTGGGACGAGGACGGCGTCTACGACGTCGACGAGATACTGATGACCGGGCGGGCGGAGATCGACGCGATGGTCCGCTCCGCCGGCCACCAGGGCTGGATCGGCGGCGGCTGCGCGCACTTCGTCGGCCCGCCGCACGTCACCGTCTCCGCGTCCGGGGACGAGGCCGCCGCGGTCGGCTACACCCTCATGATCGTCAACCGGCCCGAGGAGGGGTTCACGCTGCGCCGCGCCACCGCCAACCACTGGCGGCTGCGCCGCACCGCGTCCGGCTGGAGCGTCACGAACCGGACGAGCCGCGTCCTGGACGGCCGCGAGGAGTCCCCCGACCTCCTGGCCTCCCATTTCCCGGGCGCCGTGCGACACCGTCCGCCGACCGACGGCCGAGCGCCCGAGCGACCGGCACGACTGAGCGACCAGCACGGCTGAGCGACCGGCGCGGTTAGGGCGTGATCGCCATGTTGGCGAGGACCCTGGCGGCCAGCTCGGCGTCGCCGTCGACCTGGACGGTGACGTCGCCGGCGGTGCGGCGGCCCGCGGTGAGGCGGGCGTAGGTCTCCCAGTCCATGGCGAGCTCGGCGGTCGGGGCCTCCGGTTCGACCCACCGGCCGCGCCGGTCGTCGTCCACGCGGACGGCGACGTGGAAGTCGGGCGGCCCGGAGATCCTGAACGCCACGGACTGGCCCGGCTCCGCCTTCCCCGGCCGCGCGACGATGCGGGGCAGGGCGGCGCTCAGCAGCTCCCAGAAGCACAGCGCGGCCGGTGCGTCGAGGTTGCCCGGACGGCCGACCGCGCGGCGGATGTCCTGCTCGTGCGTCCAGCAGTCCATGGCGCGGAACTTCACCAGGCGACTGTAGGGGCCGTCGCGTCCGTCCGGGCACATGACGATCCGGTCGGGATCGAGGCCGGGCAGCTGGACGAGACGGCGCTCCAGCGCGTCCGCGAGCTGGGCGGCGACGACCGGGCCCGGCAGCGGCCGCCGCACCTGGACCGCGGCCTCGAGGAACCGGCCGAAGTCGTTCCGGACGTGGTCGAACTCGGGGACCTCGACGTCGGGCGCGGGCTCGCCCAGCAGCGTCAGCTCGACCCCGGCGAGGTGGGCGACCTGGTCCTTGACCGTCCAGCCCGGGCATTCGGTCGGCAGGTCCCAGTCGGGCTCGGCGAGCGTCGCGGCGAGCGCGAGCGTGGACCGGATCGTCTGCTCGTAGGCGGCGGTGTTGGTGCGCATCGGCTCGTCCATGTCGGCCCTCCGCACGCGTCAGGAGTGCTCGGTGCGGAGGTGGTGGTGGAGGGCCGAGAGTTCGAGGTGGGGCTGGTGGCAGCGCACGCAGGCCCACACCCCGCTGGGCACGCTGTAGCCGTGCGCGGCGGCGTCGTCCCGTGCGCAGAGCAGGTGGTAGTTCTGGACGAGGCGCCGCCACGTCCGCCGGACGGCCGATGACATTCCCGCTCCCTCCGAGCCGGATCCCACTGGATCGGCCCAGGATAGGGCAACGGGAATGTCAAGGCGAAACGCCGAAGATCAGCGGATTCACCGGCCGATCCTCAGCGGCCGATCACCGGCCGATCCTCACTGGCCGATCTTCACTCCCGGTTCGCCGTGCCGGTACTCCAGCGGCCTGGTCCTGCCGCGCCCCGCGGCCTTGCCCGCGGCGTGGACCTTGAAGGTGGGCAGGATCGTCCGGCCGTAGGTGTTCTCGAACATCATCGCGGCCGCCAGGTACAGGGCGAGGACCGCGGACGCGACGAGCAGCCAGCCGCCGGCGTCCAGCGCCCAGTCGGACGGCGTCCAGAAGCCCGCCGCGGTGAAGCCGGCGCCCGCGGCGAGGACCATCAGCAGCAGCGCCAGGACGAGGTTCGCGCCGAGCGCGGCCATCGCGCACAGGCCGGTGATCACCGCCAGGGCGATCCACCAGAACGCGAAGCCCTCGCTGACGGAGCCCAGGACCGGGGCCGCCTCCAGCGGGAACGCGCCCATGCCGATCAGCATGAACATCAGTCCGTAGGCGATCCAGAACGCGCCCCACATGCCGTGTACCGCGGTGGCCAGGCCGTCGCGCGCCCGGTAGGCCCACATGCCCGCCAGGAACTGGGCGAGGCCGCCGAACGTCAGCACGAACGGCCACAGGACCAGCGGCGTGCCGGGCTCGCCGTACCAGCCGGCCTGCCACGCCCCGACCATCATGGTCGCGCCCGCGAACCCGAACAGCCCGAGGATGGACGGCGCCGCGACGGGCTGGAGGGCGATGCGCGTCCGGTCCTCCCAAAGCGCGTGCTCGCCGGGCATGTCGGCGCCCCGGCCGCCCGGGGCCGCCGCCGCGGCGCCCTGGGCCGGCGTCGCCGCTTCGGTGCGCTCGCTGGCCATAGGCGTTTCCTCATGCTTTCTACGCCTTGCCATGAGATCCCCCTCTGGAATCGGAGAGCTGTAAAGGGCTCCTAACCGGGGTTTTGAGGGTCAAACTGCATCAGAACGGATACTCAATGACATCTCAGACATTGGCCGAGTCATTTGCCGCGTGCGGGGACGGACGTGGTGTTCCCATTAACGACCGCGAATTCAGCACCCGATCCGCCGCATCGGGCGGCCGGGCTCAGCCGCGGTGGCGGCAGTGGATCTCCAGGCCCGGGGTCGTGCTCCAGCCGATCGTCGCGAACAGCTTGTCGATGTGCGGCGAGACCGAGTGCAGGACGAGCAGCCGGTCGCCCTCGCGGAGGTCCCGCGCGGCGAGGGTGAAGGCGCGGAGCCCCGCGACGTCGACGAAGTCGACCTCGGTCAGGTCGACGTGCACGTCCCCCGCCACGCGCCGCTGTGCGGTGTCGAGCGCGCGGGTCACGTCCCCGGCGTTCGACACGTCGATCTCGCCGCTCATCGCGAGGCGCGGTGCGGCCGTCGCGGCGACGATGCGCAGCAGCGCCGTGTCGAGCTCGACGAGGTCGTAGCCGGGCCCGTGGGCGGGGGACGCCCGCCCGCCGGACTCGACGCCGTCCTCACCACCGGTGATACGCCAGACCGTCATCCGCTCCTCGCCTCGGACCGGGGGCGCCGCTACCGTGCGCGGTCCCGTATATGCCAGGCTCTCATCTGTCGGCGCCTTCTGACCCCCACCGGGCGGGAAAACCACGATCGGGAGCGATTTCATTGGACGAGAAGGAGATCCTGGGCCGGATCACCGAATTCATCGAGGAGGAGCACGCGCTGCGGGAGGCGCACGAACGCGGCGAGACGTCGAACGCCGACGCGCAGCAGCGGCTCCGGTCGCTCGAAGTCGCGCTCGACCAGTGCTGGGACCTGCTCCGGCAGCGGCGCGCCCGCGTCGCGGCGGGACAGAACCCGGACGAGGCGCAGGTCCGTCCCGCCGGCGAGGTCGAGAACTACCGGCAGTAGCGGTCGCCCGTCACGGCACCGTCCAGCCGAGGACGCCGGTCGACTGGAGCCCGGACAGCAGGCACATCCCGGCGAGGAACAGCAGGCTCCACAGGACGACGCGGCGGAAGATGTCCCCTTCGCGTCCGTCCAGGCCGACGGCGGCCGCCGCGATGGCGAGGTTCTGCGGCGACACCATCTTGCCGAGGACGCCCCCGGAGCTGTTCGTCGCCGCCATCAGCACCGGGGAGAGGTCGGCCTTGCCGGCCGCGGTGACCTGCAGGGCGCCGAACAGGGAGTTCGACGAGGTGTCCGAGCCGGTGACGGCGGTGCCGAGCCAGCCGAGGATCGGGGACAGCAGCGCGAACGCGCCGCCCGCGCCGGCCATCCAGGTGCCGAGCGTGACCGTCTGCCCGGACGCGTTCATCACGAACGCCAGGCCGAGCACCGCCATCACCGTGATGATCGCCCACCGGAGCTGGACGAGGGTCGTCCGGTACGCGCGCAGGGCCGGGCCGGGGCCGACGCGGAGGGCGGCCATGGTGATCAGCCCGGCGGCCAGCATCTGCGTTCCCGGCGTGGTGAGGTAGTTGAGGGTGAAGGCGGGGAGCGTCAGGGCCTCGCCGGTCGGGCCGGTGAGGTCGAGACCCGGCCAGGAGAACGTCGCCGTGGCCCGGTCGAGGACGTCCTTGACCTGCTCGATCTGGCAGACGACGAAGACCGCGATGATGATCGCGTAGGGGGCGTAGGCGCGGACGATCTCGGCGCGCGAGTCCTCCTTGACCGGGGCGACCCGCCGATCACCCCTGACACGGGCACCGTCCCCGACGCGGGCACCGTCCTCGACGCGGCCGCCGCCCCCGACGCGGGCGGCGAACTCGGGGGTGGGCTCGTCGGCGGCGCCGCCCGCGACCGGGGCGGGGACCGGCCGCGCGTCCGGGCGCAGCCGGACGGCGAGGACGACCGCCGCGGCCGACACCAGCGACGCGACGACGTCCGCGAGCGGCACCGAGACGAAGTTCGCGGTCACGTACTGCGCGGCGCCGAACGCGGCGCCGCAGAGCAGCGCGGTCGGCCACGTCTCGCGGAGGCCGCGCCGCCCGTCCACGATCACGACGAGGACGAGCGGGACGAACACCGCGAGGATCGGGGTCTGCCGCCCGACCATGGCGCCGAGCGTGTCGCTGGACTCGCCGGTGACCTTGCCGAGCGTGAGGATCGGCGTCGCCATCGCGCCGAACGCGACCGGCGCGGTGTTGGCGGTGAGCGCGAGAACGGCGGCCTTCAGCGGCTCGAAGCCGAGCGCGATCAGCATCACGGACGTCACCGCGACCGGCGTGCCGAACCCGGCGAGCGCCTCCAGCAGCGCGCCGAACGAGAACGCGATCAGCACGGCCTGCAACCTGCGGTCGTCGCTGACCTGCGCGAACGTGCGGCGCAGCACGTCGAAGTGGCCGGTCGCGACGGTGATGTTGTAGACCCACAGGGCGTTGATGACGATCCACAGGATCGGGTAGAAGCCGAACGCGGCGCCTTCCGTCCCGGCCAGGAACGCCTGGCCGGCGGGCATCCCGTACGTCCAGATCGCGACGGCCAGGGAGACGGCCAGCGCGATCAGGGACGCCAGCCAGGCGCGCATGCGGACGCCGCCGAGCAGGACGAACAGCACGGCCAGCGGCAGCGCGGCGACGAGTGAGCTCCAGCCGAGCGAGTCGGCGACGGGATCGAGGACCTGCTGGTACACGGCGATCACCTCGCGGGTTGGGAGCGGCCCCCGAGCAGGTCGTCGATACCCGTCTCCGGACGGGCCTCACCTCGCCGGTGAACCTTTCCACCGGTCAGGAACCGTCCTGCTCAGAGATCGTGGACGAGTGCGGCCGGGGTGATCGGCAGGCGCCGGACGCGGATGCCGGTCGCGTGGTGGACGGCGTTGCCGACGGCCGCCGCCGCGCCGACGATGCCGATCTCGCCGATGCCCTTGGAGCCCATCGGGTTCAGGTGCGGGTCGGACTCCTCCACCCACGCCGCGTCGATGTCGCGGACGTCGGCGCACGCCGGGACGTGGTACTGCGCGAGGTCCCGGTTGAGGAAGTCGCCGAACTCCTCGTCCATGACGCTCTGCTCCATCAGCGCCATGCCGACGCCCATCGTCATGCCGCCGATGAACTGGGAGCGGGCCGTCGTCGGGTTGATGATCCGCCCGGCGGCGAAGACGCCGAGCATCCGGCGGACGCGGACCTCGCCCGTGTCGGCGTCCACCTCCACCTCGGCGAACTGCGCGCCGAACGCGTGCCGCGCGTACTCGTCCCGCCCCTTGACCTCCTCGGTCGTGTCAGCCGACACTTCGAGCCCCTCCGGCGGGACGGCGCCGTTCAACTTGCCGCGCAGGCCCTCGCAGGCGCGGACGACGGCCGTCCCCCAGCCGGCCGTCCCGGAGGAGCCGCCCGCGACGGACGCCCTGGGAAACGCGCTGTCGCCGAGCTCGACCGTCACGTCGCCGAGGTCCGCCTTCAGCGTCTCGGCGGCGATCAGGGCGAGGGCGGTGCGGGCGCCGGTGCCGATGTCGGCGGCGGCGATCCGGACGGTGAACGTCCCGTCCGGCTCGGCGCGGGCGGTCGCCCGGTTGGGGCTCATGTAGGCGGGATAGGTGGACGAGGCGACGCCCGTGCCGATGAGCTTGCGGCCCTCCCAGCGGACGCCGGGCGCGGGGTCGCGCCCGGCCCAGCCGAAGCGGTCGGCGCCCTCCTTCAGGCACGCGACGAGGTTGCGGGAGCTGAACGGCAGGCCGCTCTCCGGATCCCGGTCGGTGTCGTTGCGGATGCGCAGCTCGACCGGGTCGATGCCGGTGGCGACGGCGAGTTCGTCCATGACGGATTCGAGCGCGTACATTCCGGGTGTCTCGCCTGGGGCGCGCATCCACGACGGGGTGGGGACGTCCAGGCGGACGAGGCGGTGGGACGTCCGCCGGTGGGGCGCCTGGTACATGACGCGGGTCGGTGTGGCGGTCTGCTCGGCGAACTCCTTGACGGTCGACGATTGCTCCACCACGTCGTGGAGGATCGCGTTGAGACGTCCGTCGGCGTCCGCGCCGACCCTGAATCGCTGGATCGTCGGCGTCCGGTAGCCGGTCGTCGCGTACATCTGCTGGCGCGGGACGGCGAACTTGACGGGACGTCCTACGGCCCCTGCCGCCATCGCCGCCAGGACGACGTTCGGCTTGGGGATTCCCTTGGAGCCGAACCCGCCGCCGACGTGCGGGGCTATGACGCGCACCTTCGTCGCGTCGAGGCCGAAGGTCTGGGCGATCATCTTTTGGACGGTCGACGCGCCCTGGGTCGAGTCGTAGAGCGTGAGGGTTCCGTGTTCGTCCCAGAGGGCGAGAGTGGCGTGCGGCTCCATCGGATTGTTGTGCTCGGCGGGCGTCGTGTAGGTGACGTCCACGCGCACGGCCGAATCGCGGAACGCGTCCTCGGGCTCGCCCAGCTCGGTGTCCGTGGGAAAGACCGGATTCACCTGGTCGGGCTTGTAGAGGCCGGAATGGTCGGTGCGCAGCCGCACGTCCGGCGGCTCCGACACGTACTCGACATGGACGAGACGGGCCGCTTCCCGTGCGGTTTCGAGCGTCTCGCCGACCACGACCGCGACGAACTGGCCACGGTAGGAAACCGTCCGGGACTGGAACAGCGCCAGTTCTCCGTCTGGCGGATCGCTGAGCCTCGGCGCGTTCTCACAGGACAGGACGGCGAGCACACCAGGAAGCGCCAGCGCCGCCTCGGCGTCGACGGCCGTGACCTCACCGCGTCCAACGCTCGCCTGCACGGCCGCCGCATACGCGACGTTCTCGACGGGGTACTCGAACGCGTAACGCGCCGCTCCCGTGACCTTCTCGCGGCTTTCCAGACGTTCGGTCATGACGCCGTCCCCTCCCCCGGCTCTGCCGTATCGGTCGGCTCGGCCGTTTCGGCCAGTTCCGTCAGCGTCCGGACGATGAGGTTGCGCGCGAGCGGCACCTTGTACGCGTTGTCGCGCAGCGGCTCAGCGGCTTCCAGTTCGGCCTCGGCGGCGCGCAGGAACGACTCCCGCGTCGCGGGCCTCCCGCGCAACGCCTCTTCGGCCCGCCAGGCCCGCCACGGCTTGTGCGCGACGCCGCCCAGCGCCAGCCGGACGTCCCGGACCTCGCCGCCATCCACGTCTCTATCCACATCCAGGGCCGCCGCTATCGAGACCAGCGCGAACGCGAACGACGCACGTTCCCTGACCTTGCGGTAGCGGGACGGCATGCCCAGCGGCGGAACCTCGACCGTCGTGACCAGGTCGCCCGGTTCCAGGACGGTGTCACGCTCGGGCTCGTTGTCGGGCAACCGGTGGAACTCGTCCATCGGAATGGTTCTCGCACCGGCGCGTCCTAGGACGTGCACAGACGCGCCCAACGCCGACAGCGCAACCGCCATGTCGGACGGATGCGTCGCCACGCACGCCTCCGAATGCCCCAGGATCGCCAGGTTGTGGTGCTCGCCTTCCCGCGCCGGACATCCGCTGCCGGGGTCCCGCTTGTTGCACGGCTTGGCGGTGTCCTGGAAGTAGGAGCAGCGTGTGCGTTGCAGGAGATTGCCGCCGACGGTCGCCAGATTCCGTATCTGCCCGGACGCCCCCGCCAGGACGGCCTGCGCAAGCATGGGGTGCCCTGCACGGACCGTCCGATCCGCGGCGAGAGCGCTGTTGCTCATGGCCGCGCCGATGAGGAGCGTGCCGTCCGGGCTCAGCTGGACGTCGTCGTACGGAAGGTGGGCGACGTCCACGAGCCTGGCGGGCGTTTCCACGCCGAGTCGCATCAGGTCCACGAGGTTGGTTCCGCCGCCGAGGTAGTAGGTCTCGCCGTCGTGCCGCGTCAGGGCGTCTTCGGCGCTGGTGGCGCGCTCGTAGGTGAACGGCCTCATGCCTCCGCCGCCTCCTTCTGCCGCGCCGCTTCCCTCAGTGCCGCGACAATGCCGAGGTACGCGCCGCATCGGCACAGGTTGCCGCTCATCCGTTCGCGTATCTCGTCGTCGTCCAGGACGGGGTCGGAATCGACGTCGCCGGTCACCGCACTGGGCCAGCCTTGTTCGACCTCGTCCAGCATCCCCGTCGCGGAACAGAGCTGACCGGGCGTGCAATACCCGCACTGGAAGGCGTCGTGCTCGATGAACGCCTCCTGGACGGGACTCAGCTGCCCATCCCGCGCGAGCCCTTCGACCGTGACGATGTCCGCTCCGTCATGGGCGACGGCCAGCGCGAGGCACGCGTTCGCACGGCGTCCGCCGATGAGGATGGTGCAGGCGCCGCACTGCCCGTGGTCGCAGCCCTTCTTGGAACCGGTCAACCCGAGGTCCTCGCGCAGCACGTCCAGGAGGGACGCGCGGGTGTCGACGCTGAGCCGGTGCTCCCGCCCGTTTACGACAAGGGTTATTCCGGCCTGTACCGGGGTGGATTCGCTGTCCATGATTCCGCCCCTACCCGGGATCCACGGCCGATCACAGGAGCTCGGCGGCGGCGTCCACGGCGGCCCTTACATCGCCGTCCGGCGGATACAGCAGGGCGCGCCCGGCGACGAGGCCCTTGACGCCCGGGATCCGCAGCGCGCGCCGCCAGCCGTCCCGCACCTCGCCGGGGCCGCCGGCGGCGCCGCCCAGCAGCAGCGCGGGCAGCGTCGTGGCCGCCATCACCCGCTCCATCTCCGGGACGACCGGCACTTTCAGCCACGTGTACGCCGAGGTGACGCCGAGCCCGGACGCGACCGACACCGCCCGGATCATCGCCTCCGCCGTCAGCAGGTTCCGGACGCGACCGTCCACGCGGTGCGCGACGAACGGCTCCACCATCGCCATCAGCCGGTGCCGCGCGAGCGCCGACACCGCGCCCGCGCAGGCCTCCAGCGTGCGGACCGTCGCCGCGTCGCCGTCGTCGACGCGGAGCAGCATCTTGCCGCCGTCCAGCCGGGACGCGGCGATCGCGTCGGCGTCGTAGGCGGTGAACCGGTCGTCGATCTCGAACGCCGTCCCGGCGAGGCCGCCCCGGTTCATCGACCCGATCGCGAGCCGGCCGTCCAGGACGCCGAGCAGCAGGAGGTCCTCGATGACGTCGGGGGTGCCGAGCACTCCGTCCACGCCGGGCCGGTCGAGCGCGACGCAGAGCCGGTCGAGCAGCTCGCGCCGGTCGGCCATCGCCGTCAGGTCGCCGCCGGCGCCGAGCGCGCCGCGCGCCGGATGGTCCGCCGCGATGATCAGCAGCCGGCCGGACGCGCCGGGCGGCCCGGACCTGCGCCTCCTGGCCGCCGCGGCCTCGGCGATCGCCTCGGGGCGCGCGGCCCGCACGTCCGCGAGCTCCCCCGCCCGCACGCCCCCGCCCGCGCCTTCACGATCACCGTCGCGCACGTCGTCGTGCCCGCTGACGTCCGCCATCGGTCGTCGATCAGGCCGGGGACGGGCCGGAGTCGGAGCCGGAGTCGCAGAGGATCTCCACGACCTGGCGGGCCGTCTCGGTGGGCAGCGGGGGCGGCAGGCCCTTCCACCTGCGGGACGCCGCCATCGCCGCGGCCCCCGCCCCGCCCCCGTACACGGCGGCCGCGACGAACGACGCCAGCTCAGGCGGCAGCTTCCGCTCCAGCAGCAGCACGTTCATCCGGTAGGTCGCGGCCGTCGCCAGCACCCCGAACGCCCCGGCGACGGCGCCGAGCCGCAGCGCCGGGACGCGCCGCCTGGCCTTGTCCAGCATCTCCGCCTGCGCGGCGTCGATCACCCGCCGGACGAGCAAGAGGTTCTGCTCCAGCGAGTCGTCGTCGACCTCCGCGGGCTCATACGACTCCGTCATGACCTCGCTTTACCCGTAGGCGTGCATGGGAACCAGGAGAGAAATATGTCACCGTCGGTTACTTTGCGGGTGCTGTAGGTTGCGGGGCGGGTCCCCGCGGCCCGACCGTCCCCGACCCCGTGAGAGAGGCCGGTCGATGCAACCGTTCGAGCTGCCCGACTTCTACGTCCCGTACCCGGCTCGGCTGAACCCGCATCTGGAGCGCGCGCGGACGCACACCAAGGCGTGGGCGCGCGAGATGAGGATGCTGGACGACCACCGCGACCCCGGCACCCCCGACATCTGGGACGAGGCCAAGCTCGAAGGCGCCGACTACCCGCTCCTGTGCGCCTACACCCATCCCGACTGCGACGGCCCGGAACTCGACCTCATCACCGACTGGTACGTCTGGGTGTTCTACTTCGACGACCATTTCCTGGAGGTCTTCAAGAAGACCCAGGACCAGCCCGGCGCGAAGGCCTACCTCGACCGGCTCCCGCTGTTCATGTCGCTCGACCCGCCGGAGCCGACGAACGCCGTCGAGCGCGGGCTGGCCGACCTGTGGGCGCGGACCGTCCCGTCGAAGTCGGGCGGCTGGCGGCGCCGCTTCGCCCGGAGCACGCTGAACCTGCTCCGCGAATCGCTGTGGGAGCTGTCCAACATCAGCACCGGACGCGTCCCGAACCCGGTCGAGTACGTCGAGATGCGCCGCAAGGTCGGCGGCGCGCCCTGGTCGGCCGATCTGGCGGAGCACGCGGCGGGCATCGAGGTCCCCTGGCGCGTGGTGGGGACGCGGCCGCTGCGCGTCCTCAAGGACACGTTCGCGGACGCCGTCCACCTGCGCAACGACATCTTCTCCTACCAGCGCGAGACCGAGTCCGAAGGGGAGATCAACAACTCCGTCCTGGTGATGGAGCGGTTCCTGGACGTGGCCCCGCAGGCCGCCGCCGACACCGTCAACGACCTGCTGACGTCCCGGCTCCGGCAGTTCGAGAACACGACCCTCACCGAACTGCCGCAACTCTTCGAGGACTACGCCCTCGACCCCGTCGAACGCGCGCACGCCTCGGTCTACGTGAAAGCGCTCCAGGATTGGCAGTCCGGCTGCCACGAATGGCACACCCGCTCCGGCCGCTACATGAACAAGAAGTCGCTCGGCATGTCCGCGGCCCGGATTCCCGCCCTGCTCCGGTCGGCGCGGATCAGCATTCCGCACGTCCCGTACCAGAAGGTGGGGCCGACGCCGCTTCCGGAGTTCGACATCCCTTATCAGGCCCGCGTCAACCCGCACCGCACCCGCGCCGGGAACAACACCGTCGCCTGGTGCCGCGACATGGGCATGTACGACCCGCAGCCGCGCCATCCCGACCCGATCTGGAACGAGGAGAAGCTCACCGGATTCGCGTTCGAGATCTGCGCCGCGTCCATCGCCCCGGACGCGTCCCCGGAGGCCCTCGACCTCGCGACCCAGTGGCTGGCCTGCGGCACCTACGGCGACGACTATTTCCCCGCCGTCTTCAACCGCGACCGCGACATGGCCGGAGCGAAACGCTTCAACGCCCGCGTCCCCGCGTTCATGCCGCTCGACTGCGGCGCCACACCCGACCCGGAGAACCCCTTCGAAGCCGGGCTGGCCGACCTGTGGCGGCGCACCGCCACCCCCATGGACGAGAACGGCCGCCGCGAATTCCGCGCCACCGTCGAGCACATGGTCGAAAGCTGGCTCTGGGAACTGCACAACCATCTCCAGTCGCGCGTCCCCGACCCCGTCGACTATCTCGAAATGCGCCACCACACCTTCGGCTCGGAGATGACGATGAGCCTCTCCCGGATCGGCCACGCGCACGAGATCCCCGCCCACGTCTTCGAGACCCGCACGCTCCGCGAGATCGACGCCTCCGTGATGGACGTCGCCTGCCTCATGAACGACTGCTTCTCCTACCAGAAGGAGATCGAGTACGAGGGCGAGGTCAACAACGGCGTCCTCGCCGTGCAGAACTTCTTCGGCTGCGGCCGCGACGAGGCCCTGCCCATCGTCAACGACCTCATCACGTCCCGCCGCCGCCAGTTCGAGCACCTCGCCGCCCACGAACTCCCGGCGCTGGCCGACGAACTGGAACTCGACGACACCGCCCGCACCGCGCTCGACGCCTATCTCGGCGAACTCCGCGACTGGATGGCCGGCATCCTCAAATGGCACCGGGAGACCGACCGCTACGACGAACGCGAATCTCCGGCGCGCGTCCCCGAACCCGCGGGCCTCGGCACCTCCGCGTTCCGCCCCTTCACCCGCTCAGGCCGCTGACCAGGCCCGGCCCGGAAGACCGCCCACCGGCGCGATCAGGTCGGTGAGCGCACGCCGTCCGGCGCGGTCAGGTCGGTGAGCGCTCGCCCTCCGGGGCCGGGCGCGGGGCGGGGATCATCAAGGTGTGGCGCTCGTCCTGTGTGAGCCGCCGGAACACGCGGCCGCGGGCCCGTTCGACGAGCGCGTCGCCGTCCGTCACGGCCTCCCACACCCGGACCGTCCGGTCGGCGGACGCGGTCGCGACCCGCGTGCCGTCCGGTGACCAGGCGACGTCCAGGACCTCGTCGTCGTGCACGGCGGCGACGGACAGCTCCCGCCCGGTCTCCGGGTCCCACAGCCGGACGGTCCGGTCCGCGGAGGCCGTCGCGAGGATCCGGCCGTCCGGCGACCACGCCATCGACCACACCCAGCCGTCATGCCCGGCCAGCACGCACACCTCCGCGCCGGTCGCGGCGTCCCAGACCTGCACCTCGGAGTCGCTGGACAGGGCCGCGACGCGGCCGCCCGCGGGCGACCAGGCCATCGCCCGCACGGGGCTGCGCGGCAGGTTCAGCACCATCACCTGCAAACCGGTCTGGGACTCCCACACCCGCACCGTGCCGTCGGCGGACGCGGTGGCGATCCGCTCGCCGTCGGGCGCCCAGGAGACGGCGCGGACGGTGTCGCCGTGCCCGCGCAGCACGAGCGGCTCCCCGCCGTCCCGCCACCGCCGTACCAGGACCGTGCGGTCGTCGGACGCCGACGCGAGCCGCGTCCCGTCCGCGGACCACGCGACGGCCCGGACCGAGTCGCCGTGCCCGTGCAGGACGGTCTCCTCGGCGCCGTCGGCCGTCCAGATGCGGACGGTCCGGTCCCGGGACGCGGTGGCGAGCCGGGCGCCGTCCGGCGACCAGGCCGCGTTCCACACCTCGTCGGCGTGCCCGCGCAGAACGCGGGCGCCGTCGTCGGCCCAGATCCGCGCCGTCCCGTCGTAGGACGCCGAGGCGAGCACCCCGGCGGTGGACCAGTCGACCGCCGTGACCCTGTGGTCATGGCCGCGCATCACCACGATCTCCGCCGCCCGCTCCGCATCCCAGAACCGGACGGTCCGGTCGTTGGAACCGCTGGCCAGGCGGGCGCCGTCGGGCGACCAGGCCACCGAGCGCAGCGGCTCGCCGTGGCCGCGGAACGCCGCCAGCTCGGTGCCCTCCACGGCCGACCAGAGCCGGATCGTGCGGTCGTGGGACGCGGTGGCGAGCCGGGCGCCGTCCGGCGACCAGGCCACCTCCCACACCAGGTCGGCGTGCCCGCGCAGCACCGGCCGGGACTCGCCCGTCGCCGCGTCCCACACCCGGGCCGTCCGGTCGTAGGAGCAGCTCGCCAGGCGGGCGCCGTCGGGCGACCAGGCGGCCATGCGGACGGTGTCCTCGTGGCCCTCCAGGACGGCCGTCGTCCTCCCGTCGGCCGCGTTCCAGATCCGGATCGTGCGGTCGTCGGAGCTGCTGGCGAGCCGGGCGCCGTCGGGCGACCAGGCCACATGCCGGACCCAGCCGTCGTGGCCGCGCAGCGAGGCCGTCGCCGTGCCGTCCGCCGGGTCCCAGATCTTCACGTCCCCGTCGCGGGACGCGGAGGCGACGCGCGTACCGTCCGGTGACCAGCACACGGCCCACACTTGGTCGCGGTGGCCGCGCAGAAGCGCGATCCGGGCGTGGGCGGCGGCGTCCCAGACGCGCACCGTGGAGTCGTCGGACGCGGACGCCAGCCGCAGCCCGTCCGGCGACCACGCCACCGACACGACCGGCGCCTCGTGCCCGCGCAGCACCGCGACCTCGGCGCCGCTCCCGGCGTCCCAGACGCGGACCGTCCGGTCCGAGGACGCCGTCGCGACCAGCGACCCGTCCGGCGACCAGGCCACCGACCAGATCCGGTCGTCGTGGCCGCGCAGCACGCCCCGCACCCGCGACACGGCGAGGGCGGCCGACAGGGCCCGCCGGGCGAGCGGGGTGGGCGCGCACTCCTCGTGCGCCGCCAGGGCCAGCAGCAGGCTGTGCTCCGGGTCGGTCTGGAAGCCGGTGAGCGCCTGCCGGGCGATCGAGTCGGCGAGCCGCCGCATCGCGACGCCGTCCGAGCGGTGCGAGATCTCGACGAACTCGGCGGCGAGCGGCTCGATCGCGGCGAGGCCGTCCGCCTCGGCGATCCACTTGCGGGCCCCGGCCAGCCGGTCGCCGCGCAGCAGGTACGCCTCCTGGCGGCCGTAGCGGTCCCACTCCGCGGCCCACTGCTCCAGGTCGGCGATGCGGCGCAGGACCTCGGCGTGCAGCGCGATCGTCTGCCGCAGCGGAGCCCAGACGGAGAACAGCGCCTCGTGCGACACCTCGAACACGGCGTCGTCGCCGTCCCGGCCGCTGGTGCACAGCCGCTCCCGGACGAACGCGTCCACGACCAGGCGGCCCGCCTCGTCCAGCTCGCCGGACGGCACGCGCCGCCGCGTCGGCCGCCCGTCGGTGAACTTGACGAACTTCAGCAGCGTCTGCAGGACGGGCGGCGCGGGCTCCGCCGCCTCAAGCTCCGCCATCAGCCGGTCGGCGCGGCGCGTCAGGGCCCCGTCGACGCCGCCGGTCCTGCGGTAGTCCTCCACCGTGATCGTGCTGTTCCGCCCGGCGTGCAGGTACAGCTCGTGCAGCAGGTAGGCCAGGAGGGGCAGGGCCGTCCCGTCGCCGGTGTCGTCGGCCATCTGCGCGACCAGCTCCGGCGGCTCGAACGTGATCCCGACCCGCTCCGCGGGCTCCCGGATAACCGTCCGCAGCGCGGCCCGGTCGAGCGCCGTGACCGTGAACGGATGCCGGAACAGCTCGGCGTGCTCGCCGCTCAGGAACGCGGTCAGGAACTCCGCACGGAACACGAACACGACCCACAGCTTCGGGTCGCCGTCCAGCGTGTTCCTGAGCAGGCCCAGGAACGCGTCCCGGTCGTCGTCGCCGCTCAGCGTCAGGAACTCCTCGGCCTGGTCGACGACGATCAGCGCCGCGCGGTTCCGGCGGCCCTTGCGCAGCGCGTCGAGGCTTCGGGCCAGCGCGTCCTGGCCGTCCCGCCGCAATTCTGCCGCTATGTTCTCGGCGTCTCCGGCGGTCACGCCCTGGGCGTCGGCGAGGCTGTAGGAGAGCGATCGGAACGGGTCGTCCTCGGGCGTCATCGGCGGGACGACGACCCACCGCCGCTGCTGCGCTATCCGCGGCAGCAGCCCGGCGTGCAGCAACGACGACTTCCCCACCCCGGACGGCCCGGTGACCGCGATCGACCGCCGCTCGCCTCGCAGCCGCTCCACCAGTTCCTGGATCTCGCCGTCCCGTCCGAAGAAGACGGCGTCGTCGTCCTCGGTGAACGCGTCCAGCCCGGGATAGGGCGGCCGGTCGCCCTTCCACACCGGCCGCGCCAGGTTCCGCCGCTCCTGCCCCTTCTCCCATGCCAGGACGAGCGGGATCAGCAGCATGCAGAGCACAATGACCGGGAGCGCCCACTTCTGTACCACGTTCGTTGTTTGTGGCGAGACCTGCAATGCCAGCCCCAGCAACGCCACCAGCAGGATCATCAGGTACCCGGGAAAGACGGGACCCTGCCGACGCCGCATGCAAATCCTCCGGAAGCAGAACGCAAACCCTGCCCATGCTACGTCCGCGGGCCCCCAGCGGTTGATCAGCCCCGCACGCGAAATGCTGGACGGCGTCCGGACATGTGGCCTGTGTCCGGTCAATTCAGTACGCCCCGGGGCGTGCGCCGAGAGGAGGGGCATTGCCATCCCCTTTGGACGACTCCCATCCGCCCTGCCAGCCGGAGCCAGACAGGCGGCGACGCTTCGAGGAGATCTACACGGCGAACCGCGCCCGCATCCTCGGCTACGCGCTGCGCCGCACCGCCGACCCGCAGGACGCGGCCGACGTCCTGGCGGAGACGTTCCTGACGGCCTGGCGGCGGCTGGACGACGTCCCGCCCGGCGCGCAGGCGCGGCTGTGGCTGTACGGCGTGGCCCGCCGGACCCTGGCGAACCACCACCGCGGTGAGCGCCGCCGGTCCGCGCTGGCCGCCGACCTCGGCTCCCGGCTCCGCGCCGAGCTCGCCGACCTGCCCGACCCGGCCGGCCCGGCGAGCGACCTGGCGGACGTCGCCGCCGCGTTCCGGAGCCTGCCCGAACCCGACCGGGAGCTGCTGTCCCTCGTCGGCTGGGAGGGGCTGGACCACGGCGAGATCGCCGCCGTCCTCGGCTGCTCCCGCAACGCGGTCCGGATCCGCCTGCACCGCGCCCGCCGCCGGTTCGCCCGCGCGCTGGAGCGCACGGAGGCGGTCGCCCGTCCCCTGCCCGCCACCGTCCCGAACGGAGAACGCACATGAACCGCGACCTCGACACACTGATCGGCAGGCTCGCCCCCGTCACCGACGACCGGGCCGAGCAGCTGCTGTCCGACGAGGCGGCCGCGGGCCTGGCCGACCGCATCACGGCCGCCGCCTCCGACCCCGCTCCCTTCGGCGGCGCCGGCGCCAGCGCCCGGCCGCGCGGGCGGCGCCGGGTGCTCGTGACCGTCGGCCTTCCGCTTGCGACCGCGGCGGCGGCGGGCACGGCCGTCGCGGTCCTGGTCGCGCGGGACGAGCCGTCGCAGCCGAGCCCCCGGGTGGCCCCCCGGGTCACGCTGGCCGCGGCCCTGGCCTTCTCGGCGCAGGGCGACCACATCGACGTCCGCGTCCGCGACCCCCTGGCCGACCCGAAGCGGTACCGCGCCGAGTTCAAGGCCCGCGGCCTGGACGTCACCCTGTCGCTGGTGCCCGCCTCGCCGTCCATCGTCGGCACCGTGGTGATGGAGAGCACGAGCGAGGGCACCGGCGAGAACGACGTCAAGGCCATCACCGCCAAGGGCGAGTGCGAGACCGGCGGCGGGGGCGACGAGTGCCCGGTCGGCGTCCGGATCCGCACCGACTACACGGGCTCCGCCGAGATCGTCTTCGGACGCGCGGCGCGTCCGGGCGAGAAGTACAACAGCAGCGCGCCGGTGACCGCGCCGGGCGAGGAGATGCACGGGATGACCTTCCGGAACCACCGCGTCGGCGACGTGCTGGCCGCCCTGAAGGAGCGGAACGTCACCGTGCCCGAGTACCGCGCCACGGACGGGAAGGAGAACAACGTGCTGACCCCCGACCAGGTGCCGTCCGCCTGGTACGTCCACGACGCCGTCGCATGGGCCAAGGGCCAGGTCCTCCTGTTCGTGGGCCCCACCCCCTCCAACTGACCCCACCCGCCCCGGCCCCGCCCCCGGGGGCCGGGGCGATCAGGAGGCCGGGACGTCGAAGCCGCCTCGCTCAGCGGCTACCTCGAAGTGAGGGCGGTGCGGGCGGCCATGAGGGCGAAGCCGAGGAGGTTTTGGCCCTTCCAGGCGGACGGCTGTTCGGCGTAAGGGTCGTCGGCGGTCATGCCTATGCCCCAGACGCGGTCCAGGGGGCTTGCTTCCACGAGGACGCGGTCGCGGGTGCCGAGGAGGTAGTCGAGGAGTTCCTCGTTCTGGGCGAACTTGGCCTCATTGCCTTTGGTGACAATGGCGACGCGGTTGTCCACCCAGGTCTGCTCGTCGAAGTCGCGGACACGGCGGCCGAGGTCTTTCGCGCGGCGGGGATGGGACGCGGCGACGATGGCGTCCGCTACTTTCTCGTCCCCGAACAAGCGCGCCTTCCGGCCATCATGTAGTGCTCGGCGGTGGCGTAGGTGATGCCGTCCACGGTGAAGGGCGACGGCCCCCACTGGCTGAGATAGCCGGGGCCGGGGGTCCGGTGACCCCAGAAGAACAGGCCCCCTTCATAATCCGCAGTCCGCACCGACGGCGGTGCGTATCCAGGCGGGTGCTCGGGTTTCCTTGACCGCAGCCTCTGCGCGGCGGTAGGCGTCCGGTCTGCTTGCGGGGTCGTGTTGGATGACGTCGTCGAAGAACCGGTCCGACGCGGCGACGGCGAGGACGCCCGGCGAGGCGCTCAGGGCGTCCTTCAGGACCGGAGCGTCCAGGAGGCGGAAGGCGTGGTTGAGCGCCGGGCCGGTCACGCCGTGTGCGTCGTGGCGGACCTCGCCCGCGTGCAGGGCCAGGCGCAACCGGATGCGCGACTCCTCAGCGTGGACGACATTGTGCTCCTCCAGCGCCACCGCGAGCGCGGGTGGCAGACCGCCGGACAGGCGGGCCTTGGGCACGTCCGCCGGGACCAGCACCAGGACGCCGTCGCCCCGGTCCTCGTGGTGGCAGTCTCGCCAGGAGATTCCGCATCGCTCGAAGGCGGCCATGAGCGCGCGGTAGAGACCGTCCCGGACGGCCGTCTGGTGTGGGAGTGTCCGCCGTGGGTCGCCGAACCCCGCGACGTCCACGCAGACGATCGTGTTGTGGACGGCCGCATCGGCCACCGGCCGACCGGATTCGCCGCGCTCGTCATTTCGGGCGCGCACGCCGCTTCGTTCCGGGGCGGTCACCACTACGTTGTGGTCGCCGACGACGAGTTGCCCGTCGAAGTCCCCGCCGACCTTGATACGCGGACCGGGGTACCGGCTGGTCATGCGGTCCTCCCTTCCTCTCCCGCCCGGCGCGGGCACGGTCACTTGAAGGCGACGGTCATCGATGCGTCGCCGCCGACGACGAACTCGCACGGCTGGTCGCCCGGCGTGCCCGCGGGGCACGGCGATGGCCAGGTCGGCTGCCCGGTCCCGGGGTCGGAGACGGTTCCGGAGGGCGTGAGCCTGATCCGGTCGCCGCGCCGCACCGCCAGGTTCGTGGTCGTGCCGCCCACGCTGTCACCCAACTTGGCACCGTTGCGGTTCAGCCCGATCACGCCCTGGCCCGTGATCGTAAGGTTGAAGGTCGCTGGATCTCCGGCGCGGGTGGAGCCGAGAAGCGTGATCTCCTGCGGCGCCGCCGGACCGCCCGACAGCGCCAGCCCCGGGATGACCACGGACGCCCTGTACTGCCGGTTGGGCATCGGGCCCGGGTCGAAGGTCAGCCCGAGGAGGCAGCGGTTTCCGGGCTCGACGATCGCGGAGCCGCAGGTATCGTCCACCGCCTTGTGGAAACGCCCTTCACCGCCCTTGATCGTCCAGTTCGGACCGTCGAGCCGCCGGTCGCACACCGGGAACGTCCACGCGGTGCGCCAAGCGGGGTTGTGCGGGTCATCGCGCGGCGCGAAGGAACCGAAGTCGAAGGCCTTGGGCTGCTCGGCGACGCAGGTGGAGCCGCCTCGGTTGCCTCCGCCTCCGTCTCCGCCGTTGCCGTTGCCGTCGTCCGGCTTCTCGCCGTTGAGATTGCGGCCCTGCCCGCCCGAGCCGTTCCCCGTGCCGCCCCCGTTCCCGCCGCCCGACGGGACAGCGGACAGCGACGCTTGAGGGCGGTCGCCGCTGGAAGAGGCGGGCGTCCACCCCAGGCCCGCCGCGGCGATCGCGCCGCCCACCACCACTGCGGCGAACGGCCCCAGCACGGCCGGCTTCGCCAGCAGTCCCTTGGCCCCCTTGGCGCCCGCGGCGCCCCCTTTGGCGGCCGTCCCTCCCGCGAGGTGCTTGCCCGCGAGCAGCGCAGTGCCGACCGCCGCGCCGGCGAGGACGCCCTTGGCGAGGGCCTTGCGGCGCATCCGGTCCTGCTGGTCGAAGTACGTCTCGTCGCCGGCGGCGCGCAGTGACCGCGACGCCCGGCGGCCGAGCGCGAGGACGCGGCGCCACGCCCCCCAGCGCAAGGTCAGGCACAGGGCCGGCGCGACCGCCCTGGCCAGGTCCCGGGCCGCGGCGTGATGGCCTCCCTCGACCGCGGTCTCCAGGACGGCCGCCACGAGAGGCCCGGCGGCCGAGATCTCGTCCGCGCTCGCCGAGCGGGCCCAGGCCGCCAGCACCGCGGCGCGGCGGCCCGGTTCCGTCGGGGGATCCTCGCGCGTGACCTTGTGGGCGAGCGGCCCGCACAGGCTGTATCCGGCTCCTTCCCGGGCGGCGAGCCCGGCGGTCTCCAGCCGTTCCAGCGCCTTCCCGGCGGCGTCCGCACCGACACTCCCGGTCAGTTCGGCGACGAGACCGGGCGGGACGGCGACGCCCTCGGCGGCGCGCAGGGTGGCCAGAACGTCCCGCGCCGTGTCGCCGAGTCCCGTGGCGAGCGCCCCGGCCAGCGCGTCCAGGTCGGCGGGGACGTCCTCGACCGCGGCCGACCGCAGGGCCGTCCCGGCCTGGACGAGCGCCGCGGGATGCCCGTCCACGGACCCGGCGAACCGCTCCGCGAGCCGCCGCTCCTCCGCCGAGCACTCCCTCCCGGTCTCCCGGACGAGCAGTTCCACCGCGCTGTCGAGACCCAACCCGGCGAGCTCGAACGTCTCGCCGTCCCAGGGCAGCCGCCGCGGCGTCGCGACGGCGACGCCGCAGCCGGGGAGCGCGTCCAGAAGCGTGGCCAGGTCGTCGGCGTCGCCGCCGAAGTCGTCCACGAGGACGAGCGCGTTGATCGTCCCCATCAGCCGCCGGAGCTGAGGCCGCGCGGGCCGGTAGTGCCGGGTGTCGTAGCAGGTCTGGAAGAGCTCCTGGAGAACGTCCTCGACGTCCATACCGGCTGCGGCGAGATGGACCACGTCCGTCCCGGCGGCCTGGCGCCGCACCCCCGCCGCGCGCAGCAGCGCGGACTTGCCGATGCCCGGCGGCCCGGTGACCTGGACCGGCGTCCGCTCGCCGAGTAACCGGACGACGCGGTCGACGTCGGGGGCGCGGCCGAGGAGGTCTGGCTCGTCGAAGGGCAGGGGCGTTCCGGCGGGCCGGCTCCGCGGCCGGGGCGCGGGCATCGGCTCATGCCTCACCACCACCTCGGCGGCGCCACCCGAGTGAACGACGACGTTGTTGTCCCCCACGACGAGCTGGCCCTTGAACGCGCCCTCGACGCTGACCTGGGCGCCGTCTCCGTCAGCGACCACACCGGCCTCCCGTAAGCCCCCTGGGGTGTGTTAGCCAAGAACCTACGAGCCGAGACCCCGCCAGGACGGTTCTTGACCCTAAGTGGCCAATGCGTCGCTCTGTGCTGGCCGACACAGTGGGTCAGGCGGGAGCTCCTGCCCCGGAGAATTCAGCTCTTGGTAAAGTGCGATCGAGCCGTGACTGGCGTCTTGGGATGGATGTAACCATCGGGAAGCGGCTCCGTTTCAAGATGTTGTGCCGTGCGCCTGGGCTTCTGGTCGAAACTAGGAGAAGCGGCGCTATGCGGCATCCGGATCCCTCCCTCCTTCTTCCCTCGGCTCGGCCTCGGCTGATCGGCGTCGTCAACATCACCGCCGACTCGTTTTCGGACGGCGGCAGGTTCCTGGACGCCGAAGACGCGGTGGCGCACGCCCGGCGATTGCGCGCGGAGGGCGCCGACGTCATTGAGCTCGGCCCTGCGGCGAGTCATCCGGATTCGCAGCCGGTGTCCGCCGATGAGGAGATACGGCGGCTGGCCGGCGTCATCGACGAACTGGTCGCTGATGGCATACCGGTGTCGGTGGACTCCTTTCGTCCCGAGACCCAGCGTTTTGCCGTCGCACGCGGGGCCGATTACCTCAACGACATCCAGGGCTTTCCCGATCCTGGCCGGTACCGGGAGTTGGCCGGCATGAGCTGCCGGCTCGTCGTCATGCACTCCGTCCAGCGGACAGGGCCCGCCACCAAGGTGCTGACCGATGCAGAAACCGTGTGGACGGGCATCGAGCGGTTCTTCTGCAAGCGCCTGACCGCACTTCAGGCGGCGGGCGTCAACCCGGAACGGCTGGTCATCGACCCTGGACTCGGCTACTTTCTCGGGCGCACTCCAGAGCCGTCGGTAATGGCCCTGTCGCGGCTGCGGACGCTGAAGTCCCGCTTCGGCCTGCCGGTCCTGGTATCGCCTTCGCGCAAGTCGTTCCTCCGGGCGCTCACCGGGCGCGACCTGGAGCGTATCGGTCCCGCCACGTTGGCGGCGGAACTGTATGCCGCACGTCAGGGTGTGGACTTCATCCGCACTCACGACGTCGCCGCCATCAGTGACGCGCTGACCGTCTTCAAAGGTCTGGACGAACACAACGCGGGCCCCCGATGACCAGGCACAGCAATGACAAACCCGGCGGTGGGCTTGTCGCTGTCAGGGGGATTCGGTCAGGCCGTGGCGTGCGTGCCAGCGGGTCATGGCGGGCGGTGCCCACCAGGCCCGCCGGCCCAGGACGGTCATCGTGGCGGGCACGATGAGCATCCGCACCACGGTGGCGTCCAGCGCGATGGCCAGCGTGAGGCCCAGGCCGATCTGTTTGATCGGGGAGAAGCCGCCAAGGGTGAAGCAGGCGAAGACCACCATCAGCAGCAGGGCCGCGCAGGTGACGACCCGGCCGCTGCGCTGCAGGCCCAGCGCCACCGCGGAGTCCGGGGTGGCGCCCTCGCGCCGCCACTCCTCGCGGATCCTGGCCAGCAGGAACACCTCGTAGTCCGTCGACAGCCCGAACGCGATCGCGGCGATCAGGATCGGGGCGGTGGAGTCGAGGGCGCCGAGCCCGCTGACGCCCAGGTGACCGTCCTGGAAGATCCAGACGACCAGGCCGAGGGCCGCGCCCAGGCTCAGCGCGTTCGACAGCACGGCCTTGACGGGGAGCAGGACCGAGCCGGTGAAGGCGAACAGCAGGGCCAGGGTCATGATGACGCTCACCAGCAGCGCCCACGGCAGCCGGGCGCCCACCATCGCCTGGTAGTCCACGATCTTGGCGGCGGCGCCGGTCACCGTGACGGGGAAGGGGGCGGGCAGGTCGCGTACGTCACGCACCACCTGGCGGGCGACCGAGCCGTCCTCGGCGGGCTGGCCGGCCGGGACCCTCGGGATCACGGACAGGACGGTGACGCCCGGCCGCGGCGAGCGCCCGGTCACCGAGACGACGCCCGGCAGCGTGCGCACCCGGTCCTGGAACTGGCGGGCCTGCGACGAGCTGGGGTCGGCCTGGGCGACGACGGTCACGGGGGTGGCGACGGCCGCGGTGCCGAAGTGCCGGACGGCCTCGTCGAACAGCTGGCGGGAGGGGGCGCCGGCGGGCAGGGACCGCGCGTCGCCGTTGGACAGGTGCAGCTCGGCGGCCGGGCTGGCGATCACCAGCAGGCCCGCGGCGAGGACGAGCATGACCGCCAGCGGCCGGCGTTGGACCATGCGGGCCATCGTGCCGAAGGTCCGGCCCTGGTGCCTGCGCTCGCGCGCCGGGCGGATCCGCTTGCCGAAGCGGACCAGCAGCGCGGGCAGCAGGGTGAGGGCCGCGAGCATGTCGACCCCGACCACCGCCGCGCCGGTGAACCCGACGCTGCGCAGGAACGGGTCGGAGAAGACCAGCAGGCCGGCCAGTCCCGCGGCGACCGTCAGGCCGGAGAACAGCACGGTGCGCCCGGCGGTGGCCATGGTCTTGTCCACGGCGGCGCGGACGTCCGGCTCGGTGGCCCTGGCCTCGCGGAACCGGGTGACCATCAGCAGGGCGTAGTCCACCGCGAGCCCGAGCCCCAGCATCGTGGTGATCTGGATGGCGTAGACCGAGACCTCGGTGATCTCGCTGATGCCGTACAGGATGAGGAAGGTGGAGCCGATCCCGGCGATCGCCACGATCAGCGGCAGCCCCGCGGCCAGCAGACCGCCGAAGACCACCAGCAGCAGCACCAGCACGATCGGCAGCGACAGCGTCTCGGCCTTCTGGAGATCCTTCTGGGCCTGCGCCTTGGTCTCGTCGCCGAGCAGCGGACCGCCGCCCACCCGCACGGTCGGCGCGTCGATGGTCCGCAGCTGAGCGGCCACCCGCTTGGCCACCGCCACTGACACGTCGTCGTCGCCGCGTACGATCCGGACGCTGATCGCCAGCGCCCGGCGGTCCGGCGCGGGCGTCTGGCTCGTCCCGAGGACGCCGTCCAGCTGCCGGACGCGCTGTGTCGCCCGCTCGACCGAGTCCCGCAGCGGTGCGTCGTCGACGGAACGGCCGGCGACGACGGCGGTCACGGTGTGCGAGGCGGCCTCGAACCTCTGCAGTTGCTCGGCCGTCCGCGACGACTCGCTGCCGGGCGCGGTACCGGTCAGATCGGTCATCCGCTCGAAGACGCCGGTGCCCACGACGAATCCCGCGGCGATGACGGCGATCCATACGGCGATGACGGTGAGGGGCCGGCGAGCGATCAGTGTCTTCATGACAAGCTCCTGTGATGGGGGCTTCTCATGCTTCGCGAATCCGCAGGTCAGAACATCGCCGACAAGAGCGGACTCATCGTTCACCCGATCGGCTGATCCGTCCCCGCCGCCGTCCCTCGCGCGGCTGAACGGCCGCCCACGGCGTGGCTAGCGGTCGGCGACGGCGTGGCTGGCGGTCGGCGACGGCGTGGCTAGCGGTCGGCGACCACCAGGCCGGTTTCGTACGCGCAGATGACGGCATGCACGCGGTCGCGGAGGTCGAGCTTGGTCAGGATGCTGCTGACGTGGCTCTTGGCGGTGTGCTCGCTGACCCCGAGTTCGGCGGCGATCTCGGCGTTGGACATGCCGCGGGCGATGAGCTCCATGGTCTGCCGCTCGCGGGCCGACAGCGTGTCCAGCCGGTCGTCGGCGGGCGGCCTTGGGCGGTGGGACCGTACGACGTCGGCGATCAGTCGCCGGGTGACGGTGGGAGCGAGCAGCGACTCGCCCGAGGCGACGACCCGCACCCCGTGCACCAGGTCCTCCATGCGGACGTCCTTGAGCAGGAAGCCGCTGGCCCCCGCCTGGAGGGCGGCGAACACGTAGTCGTCCTGGTCGAAGGTGGTGAGGATGAGGACCTGGCTCTCGGTCTCCGCGCAGACCCGCCGGGTGGCCTCGATCCCGCCGAGCCGGGGCATGCGGATGTCCATCAGCACCACGTCGGGCCGGTGCTCGCCGGCCGCGGCGACCGCCTCTTCCCCGTCGCCGGCCTGGGCGACCACGCTGATGTCCGGCTGGGCCTCAAGGATCATGGCGAAGCCGCCGCGTACCAGTTCCTGGTCGTCGGCGACCACCACCCGGATGCTCATGCGGACATGGTGCCCGAAATCGGTCTCCCGGTCTCCCCGGCGGGGAGCTCCGCGGTCACCACGAATCCCACCCCGTCCGGACCGGGCCCGGCCTGAGCGGTCCCGCCGCAGGCCTGGGCCCGTTCCCGGATGCCGACCAGGCCCTGGCCGCCGCTCCGGTATGGGCGACCGCCGCGGCCCCGGTCCGCGACCTCGATCCGCAGCCGCCGGGGCGTCCAGCTCAGCCGGACCTCGGCGGTGGTCCGCCCCGCGTGCTTGACGGTGTTGGTCAGCGCCTCCTGGACGATCCGGTACGCGGCGACGTCGGCGTCCGGCGCCATGGGCCGCGGCGTTCCCGCCACCTTGAGCCGCACCTCCAGCCCGGCCGCGCGTACCTGCTCGACCAGGTCCTCCAGCGAACCCGAGGCCGGCCGCCGGTCGTTGCCGGCGTCGGCCTTCAGCAGTCCGAGCAGGCGGCGCAGCTGGGCCATCGCGTCTCGCCCGGCGTCACCGATCGCGGCCAGGACGGTCTCCACCCGGTCCGGATCGGTCCGTACGACCGCGCGTCCGGCCTCGGCCTGGATCACCATGAGGCTGACGGCATGGCCGAGGATGTCGTGCATGTCGGCGGCGATCCGGGCCCGTTCGCGCGCGGCGGCCCGCTCGGCCTCGGCCGCCCGCTCGCGTTCCAGCGCGCGGGCCCGTTCCTCCAGCGTGACCGCGTAGATCCGGCGGGTGCGGGCGGCCGCGCCCAGCGCGTAGGCGGCGATGACCGTCAGCACCGGGAAGTGCTCCCCCAGCACCGTCTCCTGGAGCGAACCGGCCGCGAACAGCGCCCCGAGCGGTGCCGTCACCAGCGTGAACGTCCGTTCCCACGGCTTACCGCGATCGGCGACGGTGTAGACGGCCAACAGCACCCCGTAGTGGATGGGCTGGCTTGGCAACGACTCGCTGTTCTCGTACACGATCGCGGCGACGCCGACCGCGGCCAGCACGAGGAACGGCGCCCGCCGCCGCCCCAGCAGCGGGACGGCGGTGGCGGCCGACAGCAGGTATCCCCACCAGGGCCGCTCGTAGGCCCTCCCTTCGTCGGAGAGGTTCAGGACGGTGAGCTGGGTGGCCATCACCAGCACGGCGAGGCTCAGGTCCACCAGCCGCGGATCGACACGTCGCAGCCTCGCGGCCAGCGCATCCAGCGGGCGCATCGGGTCTCCCCTCACGGATCTGGCCCGAGTATGGTCCGCGTCCCGGCCGCCGCGCTTCCCTCGTCCGGCGGATCGGCGAACCAGCCGTACGACTGACCCCTGGCCTTCGTCCCCAAGGCCAAGATCACGCCCGGTCGCCGTACGGCCGCGGAGGTCGCCGTACGGCCGCGGAGGTCGCCGTACGGCCGCGGAGGTCGCCGTACGGCCGCGGAGGTCGCCGTACGGCCGCGGAGGTCGCCGTACGGCCGCGGAGGTCGCCGTACGGCCGCGGAGGCAGGAGTGTTTACGGTGGAGTGATGAGCGTCCGACTCAACCACACCATCGTGCACGCGCGGGACAAACGGAAATCAGCGGTGTTCCTCGCCGACATCCTTGGCCTTCAGCCGCCGACCGCCTACGGGCCGTTCATGGTCGTCCAGATCGACAACGACGTGTCACTCGACTACGTCGACGACGCGGGCCCGATCCAGGTGCAGCACTACGCGTTCCTGGTCGGCGAGACCGAATGGGACGAGATCTTCGCCCGCATCTGCGAGCGGGGCCTGCCGTACTGGGCCGACCCGTTCAAGACCAGGCCCGGAGAGTTCAACACCAACGACGGCGGCAGGGGCGTCTACTGGGAGGACCCCGACCGCCACATGCTGGAGATCATCACGGTGCCGTACGGCGGCGGATGACCCGCTGCGAGATTCAGGTGAGGGCATCAGACGTCTCCGGCGTGCTCTCGGTCTCCTCGCGGACGGGGGCCTGTTCGTGGCGGGTCAGCAGACCGATCACGATCGCTCCGGCGGCGACGATGGCGGCGCTGATCAGAGTCGTCACCTGTAGTCCGGTGGTGAAGGCGTCCCGTGCGGCATCCAGCATCTCGGGGCCGGCCGGTCCGGGAAGCCGTTCCGAGGTCTCGACGGCGCCGGCGAGACTCTCCCGGGCCGCGCTCTCGGCGGCGGGCGGGACCCCGGCGGGCAGGGAGTCGCTCAGGCCGCTCCGGTAGATCGCCGTTCCCAGGCTGCCGAGCAACGCCAGCCCGGCGGCGAGCCCGAACTCCTGGCCGGTCTCCGAGATCGCCGAGGCCGCGCCGGCCCGCTCCGGTGGCGCCGTGGAGATGATCCGGTCCATTGCCAGGAGGATCCATGGGCCGAAGCCCAGGCCCATCACGACCAGCCCGGTGATGACCCAGGCCAGGCTGCCGATGCTGATCAGCAGCACGCCGGCCGCGACGACGCCCATGGATCCCGCCAGCACCACCGCCGGGCGGAACCTGCCGACGACCCTCGGCGCGAACTGGGTGCTCAGCAGCACCGAAGCGGCCTGCGGCAGCATCCACAGACCCGCTTCAAGGGGCGACAGGCCCCGGACCAGCTGCAGGTACTGGTTGACGAAGAGCATCACGCCGCCCATCGCGATGAGCCCCACCATCATCGAGGCGAGCGAGACGCTGAAGTTGCGGTAGCGGAACAGCCGTAGATCGATCATCGGGTCGGCCAGGTGCCGCTGCCGACGCACGAAGACGACGCCAAGGGCAAGGCCGAGCACGATGGTCACCGCCACTGTCGCGTCCGTGCCATGGGTGGCGATGCGCTTGACGCCGTAGATGAGCGAGAGCACGGTGCCCAGGGAAAGGACGGCGCTCAGAAGGTCGAGCCGTCCGGCCTCCGGGTCGCGGTACTCGGGCAACAGGAACGGCCCGGCGAGCAGCAGGATCGCCATCACCGGAACGCCCAGCAGGAAGACCGAACCCCACCAGAAGAACTCCAGAAGCAGCCCGCCGACCAGCGGACCGATCGCGGACCCCACCATGAACCCGCCCATCCAGACGGCCAGGGCCTTGGTGCGTTCCGCGTCATCGGTGAACATGTTGCGGATCAGCGACATGGTCGACGGCATCAACGTCGCCCCCGCCACGCCGAGCAATGCGCGGGACACGATGAGCATCTCGGCGGTCGTGGAGTACGCGGCCAGCAGGGACGCCACACCGAAGGCGGCCGCGCCGGCCAGCAAGACCCTGCGCCGCCCGATCCGGTCCCCCAGCACCCCCATGCTCACCAGGAATCCCGCGATCATGAAGCCGTAGATGTCCAGGATCCACAGCAGCTGGTTCGCGGTCGGGCCCAGGTCGGCGCTCAAGTGCGGGACCGCCAGATGCAGCACGGTCATGTCGATCGAGATGAGCAGCGTGGGCAGAGTGAGCACAATCAGCCCGATCCACCGCCTGCGAACGGCCACCATATCCGGTCCTTCCTTGCTCGGGGTTCAGCCGTCCGGCCGCGCGGGCGGCCAGTCGCCTACGAGTAAGAAGCCGTCAATTGAGCACTCCATTCCGTGATGTGCCTGACTCGGCCGAAGGTCTCACACCGACTCGGTCACACGACCTAGGCGGGGTCGGGGCCGTGGCGCGGGTCAGGATCGGCCGAGGCCGGCGTCGCGGGCGCGGACGATGGCTTCGGCGCGGTCGGCGACCTGCATCTTGGTGAAGATGCTGGAGATGTGATTGGCGACGGTCTTCGGGGCGATGGCGAGGCGGTGCGCGATCTCGCCGTTCGGACGGCCCGCGGCGATGAGGTCGAGGACGTCGCGCTCCCGGGCGGTGAGGCCGGGGAAGGGGTGGCGCGCCGCGGGCGGGGTCGCGAAGAAGCCGAGCACCCGGCGGGCCACGCCGGGGCCGAAGACGGCCTGGCCGGAGGCGACGGCGCGGATGGCCTGCGCGATGTCGTTCTGCTGGGCGCCCTTGAGCAGGTAGCCGCGGGCGCCCGCGCGCATCGCGGAGAAGACCGAGTCGTCGTCCTCGTACATGGTGAGCATGAGCACCGCGGTCTCGGGCGCCGTCCGGACGATCTGGCGGGTCGCCTCGATGCCGTCCAGGCCGGGCATCTGGATGTCCATGACCAGGACGTCCGGCCGGTGCTCGACCGCCAGCCGGACGGCGGCGCGGCCGTCGGCGGCCTCGGCGACCACGGTGAGGCCGCTGATGGAGTCGAGCAGCGCCCGCAGCCCGCTGCGCACCACGGGATGGTCGTCGGCCAGCACGATCGTGATCATGATCCTCCCAGCGGCAGCGCGGCGGTCACCCGGCCGCCGCCCGGGCCGGGACCCGCGGTGCAGGTGCCGCCCAGCTCGGCGGCGCGTTCGCGCATCGACCGTATGCCGACGCCGGGCCGCCATTCGCGGCCCGGCCCGGTCCCATCGTCGGCCACCTCCACGCACAGGCGCCCGTCGGCGCGGATGCGCACGTCCACCCGGGCCGCGCCGGAGTGCCGGACGGCGTTGGTGAGGGCCTCCACCGCGATCCGATACGCCGCCGCCTCGACCGCGGCGGGCAGCGCGGGCAGGCCGTCGGCCTCGACCCGGACGGCCAGGTCCGGGCGTTCGAGCTGGGCGGCGCGCTGCCGGATCGCGCCGGCCAGGCCGAAGTCGTCCAGGGCGGGCGGCCGCAGGTCGTGGACCAGCCGCCGGATGTCGTCGATGGCCTCGGCGCGCAGCTCGGCGATGAGCGCGCGGGCGGAGGCGGGGTCGGAGTCCAGCAGGTTGCCCGCAGCGTCGGCCTTGAACGCGACGCCGGTCAGCACCGGGCCCAGGCCGTCGTGCAGATCGCGGCGCAGCCGCCGCCGTTCCTCCTCGCGGGCCGTCACCAGGGCCTGGCGGGAACGCTGTACCTGCTCCGAAAGCACGACCGAGTGCACCGCGACCGCGAGCGGCGCCGCCAGCAGCTCCAGGACCGCGCGATCGCGGCCGCCGAGCCGCCGTTCCCCGGCGCGCAGCCCGATGACCAGCTCACCCACCCGGTCGCCGCCGTAGGTGAGCGGGACCGTGTGCAGCGACTCCGGTGCGGTGCCGGAAGCTGCGAACTCGGTGTTGTGGCCGCGCAGCGCGGCGAACGGCACATGGCCTCATGATGAGGCGCGCCGCCCCGGTTTGTCCTGGGTGCGTACTCCCAGGAAGGCCGGGAGATCCTCCCGGCCCGCCAGCGGCCTCGGCCCATGCACACCGGAACGGCGCGACCGGACACTTCGGGCATCAGGAAACGACCCACCCACTCCGGAGGCTCTCCATGACCGCCACCACGGCGGCGCCGACGCGGGCGACCGTCCCGCTGAACCGCGTCGCGCTCGCGCTGCTCGTACCCGTCGGTCCGCTGGCCGTCGGGGTCCTGCGCGCCATCCTGCCCTACTCCACGACGGACGGCTCCGCCGAGCTCGCCGCCAAGACGTCCGCCCACCAGGGCGCGCAGGGCGCAGTGCTCTGGCTCATCCTCATCGCCCTCCTCACCCTGGTGCCGGGGACGATCGCCATCGGGCTGCCGGCCGTCCGGCGCTCTCCACGGCTGGGAACGGCCGGGCTGGTGCTGGCGGTCGCCGGGTCTCCTCCCTGTACGCCATCGGGATCAGCGACCACGTCGCGTTGTCGGCGACGCGCACCGGGCTCGCATCCGCCGAGACGGCACGCCTGCTCGACGACCTGCAGGCCCTGCCCACCGTCGCGGCGGGCAGCGGCCTGTTCGTCGCCGGGCACATCCTCGGCGTGGTGCTCCTCGGGATCGCGCTGTGGCGCGGCCGGATCATCCCGGCCTGGGCGGGGATCGCCCTGATCGCCTCCCAGCCCCTCCATGCGATCTTCGCCGCCGCCCTGCCCAACGCCACCCTGGACGGGCTGGCCTGGGGCCTCACCGCGGTCGGCTTCGCGGCCGCCGCCCCGGCCGTCGCCCGCGGCGCGGACAGGAGCGCGCGATGAGATCCGGCACCATCACCATCGGGCTCGTGCTCGCGGCCAACATCCTGTCCTCTACCTGGAGCGACCTCGCGACGAGCGGGTTTCGGACGGGAATGGGCGATCGGGCGGCGGCGTTGGGACACGTGTCGCGAGCCAGCGGGCCTGCGGTCTAGACCATTTTGCGGAACCGGGCCGGTCATCGGGAACATTTCCCTTGTTTCGGCCGACCCGAACAGGAGGACAGCGGTAACGATGAGCAATCCCTTGGCGAACCCTCGTCGCACCAAGGTCGTGGAGTGGCCCGAGCAGCCGCCGGCGGACGCGGACTCCACGCCTCCCGCGGAGGCCGAGGCGAAAGAGGACGCCACGCGTTGACGGCCGCACGGCCGATAGATCAGGACCCGTCCGGAGTCTCCGGGCGGGTCCTCTGCTCACCGGGGGCGGCTCCCGGACGGCGGAGCGGTGCTGGCGCGGAGCACGACCTCGCCGGAGACGCGTTCGATGCGGCTGCGGCGGGACGCGGGCTCGCGGAGCGCCAGGCCCATGACGCGCTCGCCCATCGCGTCCAGCGGGAGCGCGACGGTGGTGAGGGCCGGGGTCAGGTCGCGGACGATCGGGATGTCGTCGAAACCGGCGAGCGAGATGTCCCCCGGCACGGACAGGCCGTGGTCGCGGAACGCGGCGAGCGCGCCGATCGCCATCACGTCGCTGACGGCGAACACGCAGGTCGGACGGTCCTCGCGGCGGACCAGCCCGGCCGCGGCCGCGTAGCCGCCGTCGCGGGTGAAGCCCGTCTCGACGATGTGCTCGGGCAGGACGCGGGCGCCCGCGGCGGCGAGCGCGCCGGTGAAGCCGTCCAGCCGGTCGGTGACGGTGGTGAGCGTGCGCGGCCCGGTCAGCACGCCGAAGCGGCGGTGGCCGAGGTCGAGCAGGGCGCGGGCCAGGGCGGCGGCGCCCTCCCGGTTCTGCGGCAGGACGGCGTCGGCCCTGAGCCCGCGGTGCCGGCTGAGGACGGCGACGCGCCCGCCCGTCCGCTGGTACGGGTCCAGCTCGGCGGCCATCGACCGCTCCCAGCCGCGGTCCTCGAAGCCGGACCCGATGAGCAGGATCGCGCGCGCCCGCTGGGCCCGCAGCATCGCGACGTACTCGACCTCGCGGACCGGGTCGTGGAACGTGCCGGCGAGCATCACGAGCATGCCGTGCTCGGCGGCGGCGCGCATCACGCCCTGGGCGATGGCGGCGAAGTACGGGTCGCTGACGTCGTGGCACACCACCCCGACGGACGTGCTGGACGAGCTCGCGAGCGCCTGCGCGTGCGCGTTCGGGGTGTAGCTGAGGTCGGCGGCGGCCGCGACGACGCGCTCCCGCAGATCGGCGCGGACCTGCGAGGTCCCGTTGAGGACGCGCGACGCGGTGGCGAGCGAGACGCCCGCCCGCCGCGCCACGTCCTGCAGGGTCACGTATGCGCGTCCGCTGGGCCGGTGCTCCTCCGTCATGAGCGCCCCCATCGTCGCGGGGCGGCGCGGCGGACCCTGGCGAAGGCCCTCGCTGACCACGCCGTGCGACCTTTCTCACCGTACCCTCGAAAGCGCTTTCCAACGGCGGCTGACATCGGGGGCCTGCCCGGCGGTTAGGGGCAGAGGCGGGTCGTGTAGAGGCCCTCGTCGGTGGCGGTCAGGAGCGTGCCGTCCGGGGTGAGGGCGAGGTCGTTGACGGGGGCCGGGACCTTGACGCGGTGGGACGGCGCGGCGGTCGCGGCGTCCCAGGCCAGGACCGTGCAGGGGTCGCCCTCAAGGCCCGCGGCGACCAGGAGGCGGCCGGCGGCGCCGGTCGCGGCCACGCGGTCGCAGGGGCCGGGGGCCGTGAGGACGGTGAGCCGGTCGCCGTCCAGGCCGCGGACGTGCAGCGCGTTCTCCACCGGCCGGACGAGGACCAGGCCGGACGCCGACGGCGCCAGCACCGCGCGGGCGGACGGAACGGCCACGACGTCCTCGCCGCGCTCCACGTCCAGGACGACGACGTCCGCGCCGCCGGCCAGGGCGACGAGCGGGCCGCTCGCGGGGGCGGCGTGCAGGGCCGAGCGGTCGATGGCCGTGCGGTGGCCGAGCCAGAGGGCGAACTCGGCCAGGCGGTGACCGGTCAGGGCGTCCCAGACGACGACCTCGGCGTCGGTCGCCGGGCCGAAGACCGCGACGACGGCGCCGCGGCCGCCGTGGACGGCGAGGGCGAGCAGGTCGGGCTGGCCGTCCAGGACCAGTTCGCGTCCGGTGCGGACGTCCTGGACGTGGACGCGGTCGCGGTGCGTCCAGGCCACGGCCGGCGATCCGGCGGGGACGCCGAACGTCCATGCGGCGCGGTCGGCGGGGAAGCCGGGGACCGGCGGGCCGAGGGCGGCGCCGGTCGTCAGGTCCCAGGCCTGGCCGGTGTTCGCGTCGTGGGCCGTCCGGGACGTGAACGCCAGCGGTGGCCCCGCGGCGGTGGCGGCGACGCCGTCGAACGACCCGTCCGCCAGCGGGGCCGCCTGCACGCTTTCCGGCATGCGACGGAGGGTAGGGCACCGGCCTCAGATCGTTCCACGAAGTGGCGAAACCTTGCCTATCCGGTATGCCGCCGCGATACGTCCGGGTTGGGCTAGGTTCGTGCGGCGTGGAACCGGTTGATCTCACCCCTGTCGAGCGGCGCGTCTGGCGGGCCTTCCCCACCGGAACGCCGGTCGACCTCCGGGACGGCGCCGACGACGACCCGGAGAACGGTGCCGCCTGGGGCCCCGGGCGCACCGTGCGGGCCGAGGTGCTGCGCAAGCTGCTGCTGAGACCGCCGGTGGACGGCGACGTCGCGGCGCTGCGGCTGACGGGCGCGCGCATCGTCGGCGTGCTCAGCGCGTACTACGCGACGGTCGAGCATCCCGTGCGGCTGACCGCGTGCCATTTCGAGGAGGCGCCCATGCTCTTCGGGGCGCACCTCAGGCGACTGAATCTGTCCGAGTCATACCTACCGGGACTGGACGCGGGCGGCGTGCGGGTGGACACGACGCTGCGCCTCACCGACTGCCGGGTCCCCGGGGAGGTCCGGCTCATCGGCGCGCGGTTGTCCGACGCCCTCTTCATCGAGCGGGCGCGCCTCGGCCGGGCGGACGGGCCGCGCCGGGAGGTCCTGCAGCTCAGCCACTCCACCATCGAACGCGACGTCGTGGGCGACGAGCTGGTGGTGCACGGGGAGGTCCGGCTGGACGGGGCGCGGGTGTCCGGCAGGGTGAAGCTGGACGACGCCGTGATCGCCAACCCGGGCGGGTTGTCGCTGTGCGCCGACAACCTCACCGTCGGGACGGACGTCATCGCCACGCGCGCCCGGTTCGACGGGGAGGTGAACCTGCGCGGCGCGACGATCCCCGGGCTCCTCGTCTTCACGCAGGCGCGGCTGTCGTCGCTGCGCGCGACCAGCGCCACGATCGGGGAGGTGTGGCTGCGCGAGGGCAGGGTCGACGGCGAGGCCAACCTGCTCCGCGGGGCGTTCGGGCTGCTCCACGTCCCGCCGGGCGCGCTGGGCGGCACGGTCTGGCTGGACGGCCTGACCTACGGCGCGCTCGCCCCGCGCCTCCCCGCGAAGGTGCGCATCGCGATGCTGGAACGGGACGCGGAGGGGTACGTCCCGCACGCCTACGAGCAGCTCGCCGCCGCGTACCGGCAGGCAGGGGACGACCGGGCGGCGCGGAACGTGCTACTCGCCAAGCAGCGGCGGCTCCGCCGGACGCGTCCCGGGTACGCGCGGCTCTGGGGCTACCTGCAGGACGTGACGGTCGGGTACGGGTTCCGTCCGGTGTGGGCTGCGGCCTGGCTGGCCGGGCTGCTGGCGGCGGGCGCCGCGGCGTTCGGGTCGCGTCCGCCCGAGCCGCTGAAGGCCGACGAGCATCCGCCGTTCAACGCGCTGTTCTACACGCTGGACCTGCTGCTGCCCATCATCGACTTCGGCCAGGAGAAGGCGTTCAAGCCGTCCGGCGGGTACCAGTGGCTGGCGTACGGGCTGGTCATCGGCGGCTGGGTGCTCGCGACGACGATCGCGGCCGGTGTCAGCCGGACGATCAGCCGCCAATAGACGTTCAGCCGGCGGGGACGGCGCGGAGCCGGGCGGCGGCGTCCTCGGGCGGGACGTCGTTGATCCAGGCCGCCATGCCCGACTCCGACCCGGCCAAGTATTTGATCTTGCCGGGGGCGCGGCGGACGGAGAACAGCTCCAGGTGCAGGCGGACGAGGTCGCGCCCCTCGCCCACCGGCGCCTGATGCCAGCCCGCCACATACGGGAGCGGCGCGCCGTAGAGGGCGTCGCAGCGGCGGAGGAGATCGCGGTAGAGGACGGCCAGCTCGTCGCGTTCGGCGGAGCCGAGGGCCGCCAGGTCGGGGACGTGGCGGTGCGGCATCAGGTGCACCTCGACCGGCCAGCGGGCGGCGGCGGGGACGTACGCCGTCCAGTGCTCCCCGGACAGGACGACGCGGGAACCCGCCCGCTCGGCCATCAGCACGTCGCCGAACAGGCCGGGACGGGCGGCTGCCTGCGCGAGCGTCCGTCCGGTGCGGGGCGTGACGAACGGGTAGGCGTAGATCTGCCCGTGCGGATGGTGCAGGGTCACGCCGATCTCGACGCCGCGGTTCTCGAAGACGAAAACCTGCTCGACGTCCGGCATCGCGGACAGCTCGGCGGTGCGGTCGGCCCAGGCGTCGACGACCGTCCGGACGCGGGACACCGGCAGCCGCGACATCGACGTGGCGTGCTCGTCGGTGAAGCACACGACCTCGCAGCGTCCCGCGCCCCGGGAGCGTTCCACGCCGTCGACCAGGGGCGGGACGGGCGGCGGCGTGCGGACGTCGAAGGACGGGAACCGGTTCTCGAACACCGCGACGTCATAGGACGGGTCGGGGACCTCCGACGCCGGGCCGCCCGGGCACAGCGGGCACTGGTCGGCGGGCGGCAGGAACGTGCGGGCGTTGCGGTGCGCGGTGATCGTGACGTGGTCGCCGGTCAGCGGGTCGCGGCGGACCTCGCACACCGGCTCGACCGGCGGGAGGCCCCGCGGGTCGGCGGCGGGCGCGCGGCCCGGCGCCTCGTCGTAGTAGACGATCTCGCGGCCGTCCGACAGCCGCGCGCGTGTCCGATGCATCTCACCGGCACCCTACCGGCGCGTCACCGGCCGGGCCGCGCGGCCTACCGAGCGGGCGAGCCCGCTTACAGGGCAGGCGTGCTCGACGTGCGCTGCGCCCGGTGGATGGCCAGGATGTGCTTCATCAGCGTGGTCAGGACGTCCTTCCCGGACGAGCGGTCGCGGGCGTCGCAGAGCACGACCGGCGTCTTCTCGCCGAGGTCGAGCGCGTCCCTGATCTCCTCGGGCGTGTAGTCGTAGCCGTCGTCGAAGCGGTTCACGCCGACGATGAACGGCAGCCCGCGGTTCTCGAAGTAGTCGACGGCGGGGAAGCAGTCGGTGAGGCGGCGCGTGTCGGCGAGGACGACGGCGCCGAGCGCGCCGTACGACAGCTCGTCCCACATGAACCAGAAGCGGTCCTGGCCGGGCGTGCCGAACAGGTACAGGACGAGCCCGTCGCGGATCGTGATCCGGCCGAAGTCCATCGCGACCGTCGTGGTGGTCTTCCGCTCGACGCCGCCGGTGTCGTCGACGCCGGCGCTCCGGTCGGTGAGCAGCTCCTCGGTCTGCAGCGGCCGGATCTCGCTGACCGCGCCGACCAGCGTCGTCTTACCGACGCCGAATCCCCCGGCGATGAGGATCTTGACCGCGACCGGCGCCGGGGCCTGGGCCGCGGCCGGGACGATCGATTCCGCGCCGTCAGAGCGCTTGGAGGCCATCGAGCACCTCCTTCAGCAGGCGTTCCTTGGAGAGCGCGCTCTCCGGCGGGGGGCGGGTGGCGGTGATGAGCCGATGGTGCAACAGGTCGCCGAGGAGGACCCGGACGACGACGAGCGGCAGCCTCATCCGGGCGGCGATCTCGGCGACCGGCTGCGGCTGGAGGCACATCTCCAGGATGTCCAGATGCTCGGGCCCGATGCCCGGCGAGCCCGACCGGGGCCGGGCCGCCGTCGAGATGATCGTGATCATGTCGAAGGGCTCGCCGGTGGCGGGCCTGGCCCGGCCGCGCGTCAGGGCGTAGGACCTGACGATCGGCCCGGCCTCCTCATCGAGCCATTCGGCCCCGGGACCGGTCATGGCCCGTCACGTGTCCCCGTCGTCGTCCAGGATCTCGGCGCGGCCGCGCCTGGTGCCCTGCTGGATGGACGACATCATCGACCTCAGCTCCTCGGGCGTCCGGCGGGGACGCGACCGCTCGGACTCGGACTCGGCGGCGAACCCGGGCCCGGACCCGGCGTCGGGAACGGGTGCGGAGAGGGGAACGGACGCGGAGAGGGGGGCCTCGCGCAGCTGGGCGGCCATGTTCTCCTGCCGGACGCGTCGCGGCAGCGGCGGCCGTCCGGCGGTGCCCGCCCCGGCGGGACGGCGCCGGACCTCGCGCGGCGACCGCGGGATGCCGGGCCGCCGCTCCGGCTCGGGCTCCGGCTCCGCCCCTGGCCCGGCGGCGGACGGCGGTTCGCCCCAGGCCGACGGCGACGACGTCCGCCGGGCCGGCAGCGGGCCCTGCACCGGCTCCTCGAACACCGGAAGCGGACCCGTGCTCGCGTCCTGGCTCCCGGTCGTGCCGGACGAGGAAGAAGACGCGGGCACGCCGAGCGGGTCGAGCGGGTCGGCGGCGTCCGGTGGAGCCTGGTGCCGTCCCGGCGGAAGCTGCAGGACGGATCCGCCCTGGTCGAACGCGGGCTGACCGCCGAGGACCGTTCCCGCGGGCGCGAGCGCGTCTCCGGCGCGGCCGGTCGTGAGCGCCGCCTTGCCCGGCTCGGTGTCGCCTCCGGCGTCGACGCCGTCCGGGACGACGAGGTCCTCCGGCAGCAGGACGATCGCGGTCATCCCGCCGTACGGGGACGTCCGCAGCGTGACCCTGATGCGGTGCCGGCGCGCGAGCCGCCCGACGACGAACAGCCCGAGCTGCGCGCTGTCGGACAGGTCGAACTCGGCGGCCGTGGCGAGCCGCTCGTTCGCGGCGGCGAGGCTGGCCGCGTCCATGCTGAGGCCGCGGTCCTCGACCTCCAGCGTGAAGCCGTGCGAGACGCGCTGCCCCTGCACCTGGACGGTCGTGTGCGGCGGCGAGAACACGGTCGCGTTCTCGATCAGCTCGGCGAGCAGGTGGATCACGTCGGCGACGGCCGGGCCGACGATCGCGGCGCGGCTCATCGGCGCGACGTTGACCCGGGTGTAGTCCTCGACCTCGGACGCGGCGGCGCGGGCGACGTCCACGATCGCGACGGGGCTGCGCCAGCCGCGGCCGGGCACCTGCCCGGACAGGATGATCAGGCCCTCGGCATGCCGCCGCATCCGGGTCGCGAGATGGTCGACGCGGAACAGGTCCTCCAGGTCGTCGGGCGTCTCGATGCGGCGCTCCATCGCGTCCAGCAGTTTGAGCTGCCGGTGCAGCAGCGTCTGGCTGCGGCGGGCGAGGTTGACGAACACGTCGCTGACGTTGCGGCGGAGCGTGGCCTCCTCGACCGCGCTCTGGATCGCCGTCCGCCTGGCCGCGTTGAACGCCTCCCCGACCTCGTCGATCTCGCGGGTGCCGAACCCGAGCGGCGGGGCCTCGGCGGCGACGTCGACCTCGTCGCCGCGCCGCAGCCTGCGGATCACGCCGGGCAGCCGGACGTCGGCCAGGTCGATCGCCTCGCGGCGCAGCCGGGCCAGCTCGCGGACGATGGACCGCGCGAGCCAGACCGCGAGGACGAGCGAGGCCGCGACGGCGACGAGCCCGAGCGCGCCCGCGAGGACGACCCGGGTGATGATCCCGCCCGCGATCGGCTCGGCGCGCTTCTCCGCGGCCGCCGACACCGCCAGTTCGAGGCCGCGCAGCCGGGTCAGGTTCGAGTCGGCCGTGGTCTTCCACAGCACGCCGGTGCCGCCGGCGGCGCTGATCAGCCGCGGGGACGCGACGAAGCGGTCCTCCAGCGCGCGGAGCCGGCCGTACTCGGGCATCGAGACGACGCGCTCGTAGTAGTCCTGGTCGGCGGTGCGCAGCTCGGACGCCGCGAACCCGTAGAGGGCGCGCTGCGTCCCGACGAGCTTGACGAACTGCGCGTGCTCCGCGGGCGTGACCCGTCCGGCGGCGAGCGCGCCGGCGAGGAGCGCGTCCTCCTGCGCGAGGGTCTCGCGAGCGCGGGACAACGCCGCCTCGTTGCGGGCGTCCCTGGCGAGCTCGGAGTTGTCCAGGGTGACGAGCGAGCCCTGGAGCGAGCCGACGTCGGCGAGGAGGGTCGTGTAGTCGTCGAAGGCGTGCGTCCGGTCGGTCTTGCCGGCGTCGATGGCGCGGCGGCGCGCGTCGAGGCCGTCCAGCTCGCGGAGGATCGTGCCGGCGAGGCGGCGGGTGTCGGCGGGCGCGGCGTCGCGGGCGCCCGCGTCGCTCGCGAGCCGGCGGAACAGGGCGGCCTGCCGGTCGGTGACCAGCCGGCCCGACTCCATCGACGCCCGGTCGCCCACCGCCCGTCCGCCGAGGTAGACCATCGACAGCCGCCGCTCGGCCTGCAGCGCGCTGCCGAGCGCGCCGGACGGGTAGCCGTAGTGGTCCTGGACGGTCTCGACGTGCCGCAGGTTGAGGCCCTCGCCGAGCGCGATGCTCGCGGCGAACGCCCACAGCCCGCCGAGCGAGACCACCGACACGGTCACCATGAGGACGACCTTGAACCGGATGGAACGGAATCGCGCGGCCCTGGGGACGGGCCGGCGGCCGGCGGCTGAGTCCACGGTGCGGCCTCGATTTGGCACTTCGGCTGAACCTTCACTCGGACGGACGACGGTGACGGAGCGCTCGCGCGAACGGGCGGAGGGCGAGCTATGGGACGCAGGAGAGCCTAGAACCGTGCACCGCCGTGTGTCGACAGTTTCCAGATCATCACGTTTTGTACTCACGAACAGGCCGAAAACCCCCTACGATGCCTCAGCGTGACTGCTCGTACTCCGCACGCGACGAGAACTCCGCGCATGCCGCGAACTCGGCACACGAGGCGAACCGCACACCTGATGCGAGGCCCGCACCCGATGCGAGCCCCGCACCTGAGGCGAGGCCCGCGCCTGTTGCGGACTCCGCGCGCGACGAGAACCCTGCTCGCCGCGGGCGTGCTCGCCGCCGCCGTGACCGTCACCGGCGCGTGCGGCGGCGGCTCCGAGGGCCCCGCCCCGCCGCCCGACGTCCCGATGGCGCAGCAGCTCGGCACCCCGGAGGGGCGGCTCGACATGGTCGTCTGGACGGGCTACGCCGAGAACGGCTCCAACGACCCGAAGGTCGACTGGGTCACGCCGTTCACGAAGGCCACCGGCTGCAAGGTCACCACGAAGGTGGCCGACACGTCGGACGCGATGGTCGCGCTGATGGAGACCGGACGCTACGACGGCGTGTCCGCGTCCGGCGACGCGAGCCTGCGGCTCGTCTACGGCGGGCTGGTCGCGCCCGTGAACACCGGCCTGATCGGCAACTACGCCGACATCGCCGGGTACCTGAAGAACCAGCCGTACAACTCCGTCGACGGCCAGATGTACGGGGTCCCGCACGGGTACGGCGCGAACGTCCTGATGTACCGCACGGACAAGTTCCAGCAGCGCCCGACATCCTGGAACGTCATCTGGGACGACGACTCCCCGGCCGCGGGCCACGTCGTCGCCTACGACTCGCCCATCTACATCGCCGACGCCGCGCTCTACCTCAAGGCGCACCGCCCCGACCTGAAGATCACCGACGTCTACGCGCTGGACGAGGAGCAGTTCGCCGCCGCGGTCGACCTGCTCAAGCGGCAGCGGCCGAACGTCAACCAGTACTTCGTGTCCTACCTGGACGAGCTCCAGTCGTTCAAGAGCGGGTACAACTACGCGGGCATCGGCTGGCAGGTCACCGCGAACCTGGCGCTGGCGGAGAAGGCGCCGGTGGCGACGACGATCCCGGTGGAGGGCGCGACCGGCTGGTCCGACACCTGGATGATCTCCTCGAAGGCCCAGCATCCGACCTGCATGTACAAGTGGATGAACTGGATCGCGGCGCCGAAGGTGCAGGCCCAAGTTGCGCAGTGGTTCGGCGAGGCGCCCGCGAACCCGAAGGCGTGCCGGTACACCGCGAAGGGCTTCTGCTCGACGTTCCGCGTCGGCGACCCCGGGTTCTACAAGCGCCTGGCGTTCTGGCGGACGCCGACGAAGGACTGCGGCGACGACCGCGGCGACGCGTGCGTCGACTACTCCCGCTGGGGCCAGGCCTGGACCCAGATCAAGGGCTGAGGCCTCCGGGCACCAACTGGGAACCGTCCGGGAACAAGGCGTCGCGGCCCGGGGTTCTCGGCGGCATGAGCGACTACGGCAGGCCACTGGAATTCGGCTACTTCCTCGTCCCGAACGCCGGCGACCCCCTCCTGGACACGGCGCGCGCCGCCGACCGCGCGGGGCTCGACCTGATCGGCGTGCAGGACCATCCGTACCAGCGCCGATACGTCGACACGTGGACGCTCCTCAGCACGATCGCGGCCGTCACCGAACGGGTCCGCGTCTTCCCGGACGTGGCGAGCCTGCCGCTGCGTCCCCCGGCGGTGCTGGCCAAGGCCGCCGCGAGCCTGGACGTGCTGAGCGGCGGCCGCGCCGAGCTCGGCCTCGGCGCGGGCGGCTTCTGGGACGCGGTCGAGGCGTTCGGCGGTCCCCGCCGGACGCCGAAGGAGGCCGCCGACGCCCTGGAGGAGGCGGTCACCGTCATCCGCAAGGTGTGGAGCGGCGAGCGCAACCTGCGCTTCGACGGCGACCACTACCGCTTGAAGGGCGCGAAGGCCGGGCCCGTCCCGGCGCACCGGATGGAGCTGTGGCTCGGGGTCGGCGGCCCGCGCGGCCTGGCGCTGACGGGACGCTCCGCCGACGGCTGGCTCCCGTCGTCCCCCTGGGCCACCCCGGACCGGCTGCCCGAGCTGCACGCCCGCATCGACGAGGCGGCCGCGTCCGCGGGGCGGGACCCGGCGGCCGTCCGCAGGCTCTACAACGTCAGCGGGACGATCACCGGCGGCGCGTCCGAGGGCTTCCTGCGCGGCCCCGCGTCCCAGTGGACGGACGAGCTCACCGACCTCGCCGTCGGCTCCGGGATGGACACCTTCATCCTCTGGGCGGAGGGCGACCAGGAGGCCCAGATCAGGCGTTTCGCGGAGGACGTCGTCCCGGCCGTCCGCGCGCAGGTCGCTCAGGAGCGGGGCGTCTAACGCGCCGGGCGTAGGCCGTCCCGGCGGGCCTGCGCCGAAAGGCGGAGGCGCGTCACCCCCCATGGGCCGATGCGCGGGACGCGCGGGCGCGCAAGGGTGAGGTCAGGAGGAGGGAGACACCATGAAGGGCCAAGTCCGCGTCAGAATCCGCAAGCGCCCAGCCGTCCGCCGCCCCGGCGGCTCGGACCTTGACCTGCGCACCCCGTCCGGCCGCGTCCTGCCCTACTGACCGCGCAATGCGTATTGACCGGTGCGACGTCACGGCCAGCGGTAGGCGGCGTCCTTGGCGGGGACGTGGTGCGGCAGGTAGCACTTGGTCGTGACGTGCTCGTCCTTGCAGTCGAGGCACAGGTACGTGCGGTGGCCGCGCAGCCCGCGGCCGTGCGCGTCGCACGGCGGGCAGATGCACGGCGACCAGCCCACGATGACCCGTCCCGGTTCGAGCCGGTGCCCAGCCGGGCACAGGAACGGCACATGATCGCGGATTCCCGCCGGGTTCGCCTGCTGCACGACACGGAACTCTACTCGAACACGTGATCGACCAAAAAGCCGCCCTCTGATTCGTCACTTTCAGCAACGCATCGTTTCCCAGTGTGATATTCCCGAGGTGACAGCGCCATCCGGCTCTACTCCCCGGGGGTCACCCATGGCAGCACAGAAGGAACCGCACGACGCACCCGCCATCCACGCGTTCGCGGACGAACTGACCGCCTGGCGCGAGCTCGCCGGTCTGACGAAGACCAAGCTGGCCGAGGTACTCGGCTACACGCCGCAGTGGATCAGCCAGATCGAGAGCGCCAAGGCCGTCCCGTCCCAGGAGTTCGCGGAGAACCTCGACACCTACTTCAACACCAACGGCGTCTTCGTGCGCCACTGGAAGCGCATCCAGGAGAACCGCCGCTACGCCGCCCTGCCGCCGGGCTTCCCCGAATACGTCCGGCACGAGGCCATCGCCTCCACGATGTACTTCTTCGACCCGATGGTGATCAACGGACTGTTCCAGGTCCCGGAATACGCCCGCGAACTGCTGAAGTCCGGCCGGGACGAGGAGGAGACCGAGACCCTGCTGGCCGAGCGGATACAGCGGCAGGAGATCCTCACGCGGCTGCACCCGCCGCGCATCATCGCGATCTTCGACGAATGGGCGATCCGCCGCGTCATCGGCAACGCGGAGGTCATGCGCAGCCAGTACGAACGCCTGATCGAACTGGCGCAGCGCTACAACATCTCGATCCAGATCGTTCCCAGCACCGCCGGTGCGTACGCGGGACTCATGGGCGCGTTCACCATCCTTGAATTTCACAGCAGACCCGCGATCGTCTACACCGAGGGGCACATCGGCGGACATCTCACCGACTACACGTCGGCCGTCCAGGAGTACCGTCTACGCTACGACTTGATCAGGAGTGCGGCGATGTCGGCCGATGGCTCCCTGAAACTCCTGAACGACGCTTCGGAGGGCACGTGATCAGTCTGGACCTGTCGTCCGCAAGGTGGCGCAAGAGCAGCCGCAGCACCGACACCGGCGGCGACTGCATCGAAGTCGCGGACGTGACCTGGATCAAGAGCAGCCACAGCGGCGACACCGGCGGGCAATGCGTCGAAGTCGCGGACGTGACCTGGGTGAAGAGCAGCCGCAGCGGCGAGACCGGCGGCGAATGCGTCGAGGTCGCGGCGCTCGACCCGGCCGTCGCCATCCGCGACTCCAAGGACCCTGACGGGCCGAAACTCGTCATCGGCGGCGCGGCCTGGCGTGCCTTCATCACCGGCATCAAAGATCGGGACGCCTGACCGATCAGGAAGCCGGCGTCATCGCGTAGCAGTAGTTCGATTTGCCCTTGAACCCACTCCCAGCCGAGCTTCTCCGCGACGCGGGTGCCGTCTCCGGCGTGGCCGAGGTACACGACGCCCTGGCCGCCCTGTCCGAGCCGGGCGGAGAGCCGGTACAGGCGGCACGCCTTGCAGTGTTGGGCGAACGTCAGCGGGCGCGGGCGAAGCTCAGCGGTCGCGGTGCGCGATGAGACGGGCGAGCGTCTGGAGCTCTGCGGCGGCGACGGGGGTGGGGTCGGCGGCGTCCAGCTCGCGGAGCGCGGCGGCGAGGAGGGCGTCGGCGCGCGCGATGGTCCAGGCGCGGCCGCCGGCGGCGTCGATGAGCTCGGCGGCCCGGGCGGCGTCGTCGCCGGTGAGGGGCTCGGCGCGGCGGTAGAGGGCGGCCAGCTCGGCGCCGGCGGGGGTGTCGGAGGTGAGCGCGGCCACGACGGGCAGCGACTTCTTGCGGGCGCGGAGGTCGGAGTGGACGGGCTTGCCGGTGACGGCCGGGTCGCCCCAGATGCCGAGCAGGTCGTCCGCCAGCTGGAAGGCCAGGCCGAGCCGTTCGCCGAAGGCGCGGAGCCGGGCGGCCTGGTCGGCGGTGCCGCCGCCGTGGTCGGCGCCGAGCGCGCACGCGGCGCCGAGGAGCGCGCCGGTCTTGCGGCCCGCCATGACGACGCATTCGTCGAGGGTCACGTCGCCGCGTTCCTCGAAGGCGAGGTCGGCGCTCTGGCCCTCGACCAGGTCGACGACGGCGCGGCCGAGGGTGCGGACGGCGCGCGGGACGACCGGGGCCGCCCCGCGGGCGAGCGCCTCGAACGCGGCGGCGAGCAGCGCGTCCCCGGCCAGGACCGCGACGCCGGTCCCGAAGACGGTCCAGGCGGTCGGGCGGTGCCTGCGGGTGAGGTCGCCGTCCATCACGTCGTCGTGCAGGAGCGAGAAGTTGTGCGCCAGCTCGACGGCGACGGCGGCGGGAAGCGCGGCCTCCGCCGTGCCGCCCACCGCCCGCGCCGTCAGCAGCGTCAGCGCGGGACGGATCGCCTTGCCGGCCGCGCCGGCGGCGCGGCCGGCCAGGCGGTGCCCCCGTTCGTCCCGCCAGCCGAGGTGGTACGCGGCGACGCCGCGCATCGTGTCCGGCATGGTCTCGACCGCGTTCCGCAGGGCCGGGTCGAGGAGGCGGCGGCTCCAGCTGAGGATCTCCGCCGCCGGCCGGGCGCCCTCCGGACACGGATCGCCCGGCTCGGGGACGGCCTGTTCGGGGACGGACGGCGGTGAGCGGTGATCACAGCGGATGATCGCCGGGTCGTCTCCCCAGACGGGCATGTCGTCCCCTCTCCTCCTCGGGCTTCCGGGTCGCTAGCGGGCGATCTCCACGTTCTCCAGGACGCCGAGCGCGTCGGGCACCAGCACGGCCGCCGAGTAGTAGGCGCTGACCAGGTAGGACATGATCGCCCTGTCGTCGATGCCGGTGAACCGGACGGACAGCCCGGGACGGACCTCGTTCGGTATCCCGGTGCGCTGCAGCCCGATGACGCCCTGGTCGTCCTCCCCGGTGCGCAGCGCGAGCACCGAGCTCGTCCCGGACGGGCTGATCGGGATCTTGTCGCACGGGTAGATCGGGACGCCGCGCCAGGCGTGCGCGCGGTGCCCGTCCACCTGGACGCTCGCCGGGTACACGCCGAGGCGGGTGCATTCGCGGCCGAACGCGGCGATCGTCTTCGGATGGGCGAGGAAGAACCGCGTCTTGCGGCGCCGGGCCAGGAGCTCGTCCATGTCGGCGGGCGTCGGCGGCCCGCCGCTGGTCTGGATGCGGTGCCGCAGGTCGGCGTTGTGCAGGAGCCCGAAGTCGCGGTTGTTGATCAGCTCGTGCTCCTGCCGCTCCCTGATCTCCTCGATGGTGAGCCTGAGCTGCTGCTCGACCTGGTTCATCGGATCGTTGTAGAGGTCGGCGACGCGGGTGTGGACGCGCAGCAGCGTCTGCGTGACGTTCAGCTCGTACTCGCGCGGCGAGCCCTCGTAGTCGACGAACGTGCCCGGCAGCGCCGGCTCGCCGGCGTGCCCGGACGCCAGGTCGATCGCCGCCTCGCCGTGCCTGGTCTGCGGCGGGACGGGCGCGTTGCGGTACTCCTCCAGGTGGTCGCGCAGGGCGTCGTACCGTTCGGTCAGCTCGTCGATCGCCTCCCGGGAGAGCCTGAGGACGGTCGTGGGCGTGAGCGCGCGGTAGGTGTGCGGCCAGGCGTCGTCCACCGCGAGGAGGGCGCGGTCGCCGAAGAACCGGCCGCCGTCGAGGATGTCGACGCGGGCGTCGGCGTCGTACTCCCCCGGCCCGATCTCCTCGACCTTGCCGTGCGCGATGAGGTGAACGGCGTCCGTCGGGCGGCCCGCCTCCGCGATCGTGTCGCCGGGCGCGTACTCGTGCTGGACGAACCGTCCGGCGAGCCCCTCCAGCAGCGCGGCGTCGGCGAAGCCGCGCAGCGGGGGCAGTTCGGCCAGCTCCGGCGGGATCACCCTGATCGCGGCGCCGTCGTTGACGAACGTGACCAGCCCGTCGCCGAGCTGGTAGGTGAGCCTGCGGTTCACCCGGTAGCTGCCGGCGTCCGCCCGCACCCACGGGAGCTGCCGGAGCAGCCACCGCGGGGTGATGCCCACCATCTGCGGGACGGACTTGGTCGTCGTCGCGAGGTTGCGTGCGGCCCTCGTGCCGAGCGCCGACTGCTGTTCGGTGGCGGACTGCGCTGTCTCGGGGGGCGTCTCGGTCACGACGCGGCACCGCCGTGCGCGATCTCGACGGACTCCAGCATGCCGAGCGCGTCGGGCACCAGGACGGCGGCCGAGTAGTAGGCGCTGACCAGGTAGGAGATGAGCGCCTTCTCGTCGATGCCCATGTACCGGACGGAGAGGCCGGGCTGGTACTCGTCCGGCAGCCCGATCTGGTGCAGGCCGATGACGCCCTGCGTCTCCTCGCCGGTGCGCAGCAGCAGGATGGAGCTGGTCCGCGTCCGGCTGACCGGGATCTTGTTGCAGGGGAAGATCGGAACGCCGCGCCACGCGGGGACCTTGTGGCCGCCGACGTCGACGCTGTCGGGATAGACGCCGCGCGCGCTGCACTCGCGGCCGAACGCGGCGATCGCCTTCGGGTGGGCGATGAAGAACGCCGGGTCCTTCCAGACGAGGGTGAGCAGGTCGTCCATGTCGTCGGGGGTGGGCGGGCCGGTGCGGGTGTGGATGCGCTGCGACAGGTCGGCGTTGTGCAGGAGCCCGAAGTCGCGGTTGTTGACGAGCTCGTTCTCCTGGCGCTCGCGCAGCGCCTCGACGGTCAGCCTGAGCTGCTGCTCGACCTGGTCCATCGGCTCGTTGTAGAGGTCGGCGACGCGGGTGTGGACGCGCAGGACGGTCTGCGCGACGCTCAGCTCGTACTCGCGCGGCGAGCCCTCGTAGTCGACGAACGTGCTGGGCAGCGAGGGCTCTCCGGCGTGCCCGGACGCCAGGTCGATCGCGGCCTCGCCGTGCTCGTTGTGGGAGCGGCTCGGGCTGGCCCGGTACTCGTCGAGGTGCGCCTGCAGGGACGCGGACTGCCCGAGCGTCTCCTGGAAGTCGGACTCGCTCATGCTGAGGATCGTGCAGGCCGTGACGGCCTTGACCGTGTAGTCCCACTGGGCGGGCTCTTCGCCCTCGGGCGTCCCGAGGAGGGCCTGCTCGCCGAAGAAGTCGCCGTTGGCGAGCGTCCGGTGGACGGCGTCGGCGTCGAACTCGCCCGCGCCGATCTGGCTGAGCTTGCCGTGCGCGACGAGGATGACCCGGTCGATGGGACGGCCGCGCTCGACGATGACGTCGCCGGGCTCGTGCTCCTGCTGGGTGAAGCGGCCCGCGATGGCGTCCAGCGTGAGGTCGTCGTCGAAGCCGCGCAGCGGCGCGAGCTCGCCCAGCTCGCGCGGGATGACGCGGACGTCGGCGCCCGTGGTCACGAACGTGACCCGCCCGTCGCCGAGCGTGTAGGTGAGGCGCCGGTTGACGCGGTACGTGCCGCCGCCCGCGTTGACCCACGGCAGCAGCTTCAGCAGCCACCGCGAGGTGATGCCCTGCATCTGGGGGACGGACTTGGTCGTGGTCGCCAGGTTCCGTGCCGCCGCGGTACCGAGGCTCAACTGCTGCTGGTCCTGCTGCTGCTGGTCCTGCTGTTCCGTCACGTCCACACCACCGTTTCGTCGCCGGTCTGCCAGGAGGGGGCCGGGTTCGGCCAACCGTGACGCTACAGACGGTAATTGACGGATCGCAATTAGGCATTGCCTCACCTCTCCTTGCCGTGCCGCCACACAAGTCGCACCCGTCCGCGACACCCCGCCGGAGGCGGTCGCATATGCCGGGCAATTTATATGAGCGGACGGTTATGATGAGGCCATGTCCTCCGCGTTCGCCGTGCTCGCCGAGCCGACCCGCCGCCGCATCCTCGACCTGCTGCTGGAGCGCCCCCGGCCGGTCGGCGAACTCGTCGAGCGGCTCGGGCTCACGCAGCCGGGGACGTCCAAGCACCTGCGGGTCCTGCGCGACGCCGGGCTCGTCCGGGCCCGGCAGGACGCGCAGCGCCGCGTGTACGAGGTGCGCCTGGAACCGCTGGCCGAGGTGGACGCCTGGCTGTCCCCGTACCGCCGCGCCTGGGCGGCCCGCCTGGACGCCCTCGAAAACCACCTCGACACCGTCGAACCACACCTCGACACCCGCGAACAGGGCCTGGACGCCGGAGACTGACGTGGGCAGGCGTCGTTACCGCAGGCTCCTCGTCGGCCCCGACACCTACCGCTGGCGGACCGCGCATCAGCACAGCGGGGACGGGCGGCGTTTCGTCGACTGCCGTGAGGTCGTCCTGCTCCGCAAGGAGGGACGTCCCGGCCGCATCAACGTGGTGTTCCGCGCAGGGCCGGGCAGGATCGTCCCGGACGGCGGCCCTTACACGCACAGTGGCGGCGTGCGGCGCGCGGGCGACGACACTGTCCTCAACCTGCACCTGCCAAGGGTCGTGCGGGCGCTCGTCGACATCGCGCTGGCGCGCGGCGAGGACTTCGGGTCCAGCACGGAGATCGACGGATGGGACTGGCTCGACGCCGTGCGCGCCCACCTGGACGGCGAGTCGCGGGACGAGACCGCTAGGTGCGCGAGCCCACCCCGGAACTCGCGGGTTCCGGGGTCTTCTGCTCTCCGGCCTCCTCGATCGGCACCCCGGCCGTCTCCGGGATCTTGATGATCGGGACCAGCGCCACCAGCCCGGCGAGCATCAGGTAGTAGGCCGGGACGTAGTTGGAGCCCGTCGCGTCGATCAGCGACCCGACGAGTACCGCGGCCGTCCCGCCGAACAGGGACGTCGAGAGGTTGTAGCCGATCGCGAACGCCCCGTACCTGACCTTGGTCGGGAACATCGCCGGGAACGTCGCCGCGATCACCGCCAGGATCAGCACCAGCAGGCCCCCGACGATCGCGTACCCGAACGCGACGCCGACCGCGTTCTCGGTCTGCATGAGCGCGAACGCCGGCCACGCCAGCACGATGTAGCCGATCGCCGCGGTCATCAGCAGCGGTTTGCGGCCGATCCGGTCCGACAGCGCGCCCAGCGGCACGATCGCCGTGATCATCACCGCCTCCACCCCGATGGTGATCAGCTGCGCCGTCGTGTCGTTCATGTCCAGGAAGTCGACGAGGTAGGACGGCATGAACGTCAGCAGCGTGTAGTCGGCGACGTTCAGCAGGAACACGATGCCGATCAGCATCAGGATGACGCGCCAGTAGTGCTCCAGCGTCTCCTTCAGCGGCGACTGGGCCTTCTTGCCCGCCTGTTCCATCTGCTGGAACGTGGGGGTGTCCTCGATGCGCGTCCGGACGTACAGGCCGACGAGGCCGAGCGGCAGCGAGAGCAGGAACGGGATCCGCCAGCCCCAGTCGTGCATCGCCTCGCCGGTCAGCGCCAGGTCCATCAGCAGGACGAGGCCCGCGCCGAGGATGTAGCCGGTCAGCGTGCCCATCTCCAGGAAGCTGCCGAAGAACCCGCGGCGGCGCGTCGGCGCGTACTCGGCGATCATCGTGGCGGCGCCGCCGTACTCGCCGCCCGTCGAGAAGCCCTGGATCAGCCGGACGGCGAGCAGCAGCAACGGCGCGGCGACGCCGATCGTGCCGTAGCCGGGCAGGATGCCGATCACGAACGTGGAGCCCGACATCAGCATGATCGTGGTGGCCAGCACCCGTTTACGGCCGAGCTTGTCGCCCATCGGGCCGAAGAACATCCCGCCGAACGGGCGGGCCAGGAACGCCGCCGCGATCAGCGCGAACGAGCGCAGCGACGCGCTGCCGCCCGCGTCCTCGGGGAAGAACACCGTGCCGATGATCGCCGTCATCACCCCGGCGCTGAACACGCCGAAGTCGAACCATTCCACGCAGTTCCCGATCGCGGAGGCGATGACGGCCTTGTGGACGGCGGTGAGGTCGGCCTCGTCCTTCGTCAGGTCCACGCGCGGGTCGGCGCCGGGCGGCCCGGCGCGTTCCGGGTCGCTCCCGGAGCCCGCGTTCGTCGGCGTTTCCACGGGCGTTGATCTGCCCCGAGATCTGCGAAGATAACGCCGGGTGAGGGATTTCGGTTACTTAGGGGAAGCGTACGGTCACGCCTTCCGGGCGTCGCTCGCCGCGTCCTCCGCGTCGGTCTTGGGGGCGTTGGGGGCGTTGCGGGCTTCGTCGGCGTCGTGGGCTTCGGTGGCGGGGTCGTCCGGCAGCGTGGGGAGGACGGTGGTGCGCTGCGGATCGTCCTCCCTCGCCTCCTCGATCTCCTCGGCCATGGCCATGCGGTCCTTGGGGAGCTCGTCGGTGCTCTGCGGATCTCCGTCGAGCAGTTCGTCGAGGGTGGCGGTGGCCTGGGTGTCACCGGGGCCGCGGACTTCCTGGCCGTCCGGCGGCAGGTCGTCCTCGGGGATGGACATCAGCGCCTGCGTCTCCTGCGCCTCCCGGGTGATGACGCCGCTGGCGAGGACGGTGTTGCGGTGCCGCAGCGCGCCGTTCTCGCGGAGCAGGTTGTCGACGTCGGCGCGGACCCGCGCGACGCGGCGGCTCGCCCGGACGTGCACGGTGAACCCGCCCGCCGCGAGGCCCAGGATGAACGCGGCGACGGGGATGCCGACCGACCGCGGCGCGAGCGTCGCCACCAGCGCGACCGCGATCAGCGCGGTGACCGCTCCAAGCGCGAGGTAGTGCTCCTCCATCCAGTCGAGGACGGTGTTGACGCGCTTGGGAATTCGCACTCGTCTTCTCCTCACTCGGCTCGGAACGTGGACAACGACCGGCCCGCGGCGCGACGTTCCATGCACGCCTCCGGCGCAGGGTTTCCTGCGCCGCCCGCGAGGGTGGTCCTCGTTCTCGGCACGGCTGCTGGCGGGTGCCGCCGGACTCCGCGGCCGGGGGCGGTACGGGCTCGCGCCGCTCGGGCGCCGCCTCGCCTCCCGCGGTTCCCTGACCGGCGGGGGGCCGATCGAAACACTAACAGCCCGTGACCAGTGCTCCGGCGACCGCCGCCCGATGACGGAGGTCGCGCGGACAGGGTCACTCGGCGGGTCGCGCGACCGGGGTCACGTCCGGCCGGGATGCGAGCGCCTCCCGTGGCGAATATCGTCCATGGATATGAGCGAACACTTTGACGTCGTGGTCCTGGGCGCGGGCCCGGGTGGATATGTCGCCGCGATCCGGTCGGCGCAGCTCGGGCTGAAGACGGCGATCATCGAGGAGAGGTACTGGGGCGGCGTCTGCCTCAACGTCGGCTGCATCCCCTCGAAGGCGCTGCTGCGCAACGCCGAGCTGGCGCACATCTTCACCCAGGAGCAGAAGACCTTCGGGATCAACGTCGAGGGGCGGGTCTCGTTCGACTACGGCGTCGCCTACGAGCGCAGCCGGCAGGTGTCGGACAAGCTCGTCAAGGGCGTCCAGTTCCTGATGAAGAAGAACAAGATCACGTCCTATGACGGGCGCGGCACGTTCACCGACCCGAACACGCTGCAGGTCGCCAAGGCCGACGGCTCCAGCGAGACGGTCACGTTCGGTAACTGCATCATCGCGGCCGGGGCGCACACGAAACTGCTGCCGGGGACGTCGCTGTCCGAGCGCGTCGTCACCTACGAGGAGCAGATCCTCAGCTCGGACCTGCCGGAGAGCATCGTCATCGCGGGCGCGGGCGCGATCGGCGTCGAGTTCGCGTACGTGCTGCACAACTACGGCGTGAAGGTGACGATCGTCGAGTTCCTCGACCGGATGGTCCCGAACGAGGACGCCGACGTGTCCAGGGAGCTGGCGAAGCGGTACCGCAAGCTCGGCGTGGACGTGCTGACGTCCACCCGCGTGGACGCCATCGACGACTCGGGCGACAAGGTGCGGGTCTCGGTCACCGGCAAGGACGGCGCGCAGCAGGTCCTGGAGGCCGACAAGGTGCTGCAGGCCATCGGGTTCCAGCCGAACGTGGAGGGCTACGGGCTGGAGAAGACCGGCGTCGCGCTGACCGAGCGGGGCGCGATCGACGTGGACGGGCGCTGCCGCACGTCCGTCCCGCACATCTACGCGATCGGCGACGTGACCGCCAAGCTCATGCTCGCGCACGCGGCGGAGGCGATGGGCATCGTCGCGGCCGAGACCATCGCGGACGCCGAGACGATGGAGCTCGACTACGTGATGATCCCCCGCGCCACCTACTGCCAGCCGCAGGTCGCCTCGTTCGGCTGGACGGAGGCGCAGGCGCGGGAGCTGGCAGGGGAGAAGGGCTTCGACGTCAAGACCGCCAAGTTCCCGTTCAGCGCGAACGGCAAGGCGCTCGGCCTCGGCGAGGGCGACGGGTTCGTCAAGGTGATCAGCGACGCGAAGTACGGCGAGATCCTCGGCGCGCACATGATCGGCCCGGAGGTCACGGAGCTGCTGCCGGAGCTGACGCTGGCGCAGCAGTGGGACCTGACCGTCCACGAGGTCGCCCGGAACGTGCACGCGCACCCGTCGCTGGGCGAGGCGATGAAGGAGGCCGTGCACGGCCTCGCCGGACACATGATCAACCTCTGACCCCGGCCGCCGGGGCGCCGGACGAGTCCGGGCCCCGGGGCGAGCCGCCGGCGGGTCGCGGCGGGCCCGTCCGGGCACGCGGCGGCCGCCGGCGGGTTACGGGGTGTTCCACCTGTTGAGGGCCTCGTAGGCGGGACGCCACTCGTTCTCGAACGCGGCGCGCGCCGGCGGCGGGAGGGGGGCGAGCGCCGTCTCGACGGTCTTGGCGTCGGCGCCGTCCACCAGCCACGGGAAGATGCGCGGCGCGTCGGGTCCGATCCCGGCGGCGTGGGCCTGCCCGAACCGCGCCAGCTGCTCGGGCGTCACGGCCTCGTCCATCAGCGGCAGCGCCTCGTCCTCCTCGTGCTTCAGGTGGGCGGTGAGGCCGGTGGACAGGGTCTCGACCAGGTCGGCGAGCGGCTCCGAACCCTCGTCGATCGCCTCGATGACCGGGTCGATGCGGGCGTGCTCGGCCTCCATCGCGTCCAGCAGGGCGAGGTCGTCGGGACGTCCGGCCAGGGCCTCGCGCATCACCGGCCACAGCGCCTCGTCCTCGGCGGTGTGGTGGGCGTGCAGCGCCTTCTTGAACAGCTCCCAGCCGGGGGCGGACGCCAGGATGCGGCGCGGGTCGTCGTCCTCGCGGGCGGCGAGCTTGGCCAGATGGTCCAGTTCCCGCCTGAGGGCGTCGTGCATGGCGTACATAAGGGTCATGTCGTGCTTGGTCACTGTCTCCCCTTCCATTCACCGCATTGACGAAACGGTGGAGGGAAACGTGACCCCGTCAGGACGCCCGCGTGGTCGAGGCCCGGGTCGAGGCCTGGGCGGTCGACGACTGGGGAGTCGACGTGCGGGGGGCGGAGGCTGGGGCCGGGCGGGCCAGCCTGCTCAGCAGGCGCTGGCCCTGGCGGACGCTGATGTCCAGGCGCCGTCCCAGCTCGGCGCCGGTGATGCCGGGCTCGGCGTCGAGGATGGCGAGCGCGCGGGCCTCGTTGTCGGTGGCGACGCTGCGCGGGACCCGCTGTTGCGGGACCTGCCGTCGCGGCACCTTCTTCGGAGCGGCCCGCTTCGGAGGCGGGAGCGGCTCCGGCGACGCGGGTTCGGGCGCCGGAGGCTGAGGCTCGGGCGCCGTGAGTTCGGTGACGCGGGCGAGGGCCTGGTCGAGCATGACGCCGTCGCGCAGCATCCAGGTGATGTCGGCGGGCGCCCTGGACTTCCACTTGCGGCCGAAGTGGGCGTCCAGCAGGGCCAGGGCGTGGCGGCGGCGCTGCTCGGCGACCAGCGCCTGCGGGTAGGACGTGATCTGCCACAGCACCATGCGCCGCCACAGCCGGAACGTGGAGAACGGCGCCAGCAGCCACCGCGTCGCCGGAACGCCCTCGCGGACGGTCCCGGCGGCGATCCCGGCGCGCCGCCGGATCGCGTGCCGGACGGCTTCGATGAACGTCACGAACAGCACCGGCATCGCGGCGTGCATCACCATGCCGGTCGCGTCGCCGTGCGCGGCGGACACGTTCAGCCACACGGTCGCGCCGGTGAACGCCATCGCCATCCAGCGCAGCGCCGGCATCGGCATGGCCAGCCATTCGAGGAGCAGTGCCACCGACACCAGCGCGAGGATGCCGAGGTCGACCCCGGCCGGGACGATCCACGCCTCGTCGCCGAACCACGGCTCGGCCACGTCCCGGACCGAGGCGAACGATCCGTACCCGCCCAGGCCGGCGAGCCCGGCGAAGAACAGCCCGCCGACCCCGGCCAGGACCTTCTGCGCCCGGGTCAGCGGGACGACGGCCGTCCGCGTGGCCGTCCGCACCTCGCTGGTCATGACGTCCTCCCGCACAGGGGTGTCTACGCGATCACCAGGTGACCGTAGCGCGCCGGCGCGCCCGTCCGGACGAAACAGCCAGAACCGCCCAGAAGCCCCAGGTCGGCGGGGCAGGCGAGTTCCCAGTAGCGGCGGGCTCAGCGCAGCGGGTTGAACGGGGACAGTTCGGCGGGACGGCGGCCGGTGGTGATCATCTCGGCGAGGAGGCTCCCGGTGGCGGGGCCGAGGGTGATGCCCCACATGCCGTGCCCGCCCCCGACGTACACGTTCGGCGACCGGGTGGCGCCGATCAGCGGCAGCCCGTCGCGGGTGCAGGGCCGCGACCCGACCCACTCGTCGCGGCGGGCGTCCAGGTCGGCGCCGCGCAGCAGCGGGCGGACGGCCTCGACGATCGCGCTGATCCGGCGCGGGTCGAGCGGCGCCTCGGGATCGCGGAACTCCATCATCCCGGCGACGCGGAGCCGGTCGCCGAGCGGCGTGCACGCGACCTTCTGGGCGGGGAAGTACAGCGGGCCGTCCGGGACGCGCTCCATCGGCACGCTGAAGCTGTAGCCGCGACCGGCCTGCACCAGGGTGCGGACGCCGAACCGCCGGGCGAGACCGCCGAGCCACACGCCGCTCGCGATCACCACCGCGTCGAACGCCTCGCCGCCGCCCCCGGCGACCCGCACGGCGGCGCCGCGGCCCGGCACGTCGCGGACGTCCGTGACGGCGGCCCCGGTCTGGATCTTGCCGCCGCGGTCGAGGACGGAGTCGGCCAGCGCGTGCACGAACCGTCCGGGATCGATGAAGCGCTGCCCGCGCAGCAGGATCGCCGCCCCGATCTCGCCGGACAGCGCGGGCTCCAGGCGGCGCGCCTCGTCCCCGGTGAGGACGTCGAACTCCAGGTCCTGGCCGGCGGCGCGGATGTGCTCGACCTCGTCCAGCAGGAAGCGGCGCTCCTCGGCCGTCCGGTAGGCGGCGAGGAAGGACCCGGCCTCGTTGGTCTCCGCCTTGACGCCGCCTCCGACCAGCGCGTCAAAGCTCGGCAGCGCCCGGCCGTTGATCGGCACCAGCGACTCCATGGCGCGCCGCCACCGCGCCGCGGTGCTGTTCCGCGCGAAGCCCGCGAGGAACCTGAGCAGCCGCAGGCTCGCGCTCGGCGGGACGTAGACGGGCGACGACGGGCTGAGCACCGCGCGCACCCCGTACGACAGGACGGCGGGCTCGGGCAGCGGTGTCGCCAGGCCGGGCGTCAGCCATCCCGCGTTGCCCCAGGACGCTCCGGCCGCGACGTCCTTCCGGTCGAACACGGTGACGTAGGCGCCTCGCTCCTGCAGGAACCACGCCGTGGACAGCCCGACCATTCCGGCGCCCACCACGGCGACGCGGCGCGGACCGGCGCTGGAAGCCATGACAACTCCTCTTCGTCAACGATGTCACCTCGATGGTGAACCCGTCCCGGCCGGACGCCCCTGTTCATTTCGGCCAATTCGAGTGGATCACATAGTGTGAAACGCACAATGATCACGGTGACGGACCTCGTCGAATCCCTCGGACCCGGGCTGTTCCGGCTGGCCGCGGAGGGCCGCGACACGCAGGTGTACGACGTCGTCCTGGCCGAGCCGGGCGAGGCGGCCGGACGGCCGGGCGAGATCGTCCTCGGCGCCGGGGTGACCGCCGCCGCCGACGCCGTGGCGCTCCTGGAGCGGGTCGGCGCGGCGGGCGCGGCCGGGCTCGTCCTGAAGGCGCCGCTCGCCGCCGAGGTCGTCGCCGCCGCGCGACGGCCGGGGCCCGCCCGACGGCCGGGGCCCGCGCTCATCGAGCTCCAGCCGGAGACGTCCTGGACGCACGTCATCTGGCTGGTGCGCGCCGCGATCGACCACGCCTACGCCCCGCCCGGGGAGTCGGGCGACGACCTGTTCGCCCTCGCCGACGCCGCCGCCGAGATCGCGGACGCGCCGGTCACGCTGGAGGACGCGCGCTCCCGCGTCCTCGCCTACTCGGGTCATCGGCGCCCCGCCCGCCGGGACAGCACCGACCCGGCGCGCGTCTCCACCATCGTGGGACGGCGCGTCCCGCCGCAGGTCATCGCCCACCTGCGGGCCTGCGGCGTGTTCCGGAGGCTGGCCCGGTCGAGCGACCCCATCCGCGTCCCCGCCGGACCGGACGGGATGCTGCCCCGCCTCGTCATCCCGGTCCGGGCCGGGGGCGAATGGCTCGGCTCGATCTGGGTGGTGGCCAGGACGCCGATCCCGGTGGACCGCGTCCGGCGGCTGACCGAGCTGGCGTCCGTCGTCGCCCTGCACCTGCTGCGCCTGCGCGCCGAGACCGGGGTGGCGCGGCGCGCTTCCGCCGACCAGCTCCGCGCCGCGCTGCGGGACGGCACGGAGCCCGTTCCGGCGCGGCCGCCGTGGCGCGTCGCGGCCCTCGGCGGCGAGACCGGCGACCCGCGCCGCCGCCTCGACCTGTGGGAGGCGATCACGCACCGCTTCGGCTGGCACCGGCCGCTCCTCGCCGACGTCGACGGCGCGCTCTTCGCCGTCCTCACCGACCCGGGTCACCCCGGCCGCGACGCCGGTTCGATGCCGTGGCTGGAGCACGTCCTCTCCCGCGTCCGGTCCCACGACCCCGGGCTCTACGCCGCGGCGGGCGGCCTCGCGCGGACTCCCGCCGAACTCCCCCGCTCCCGCACCGAGGCCGCCGAACTCGCCGCCCTCACGGCCTCCGGCCACCTCGCTCCAGGGCTCCTCCTCCTGGACGACACCTGGGACGCCATCACCGTCGAACGCGCACGGAAAGCCACCGGAACCCATTTCCTGGGCGGCCCTCTCCCTGATCTCCAGGCCCACGACGAGAAACACGGAACGGCTTTCCTGCCGACACTCGCCGCCTGGCTGGACCATTACGGCGACACGAAGGGCACCGCGCAGGCACTCGGCGTCCACCCCAACACGCTCCGCCACCGCCTGAAGAGAATGGCCGAGGTCACCCCCCTGGACCTGGCGTCCTCCCAGACCCGCCTAGCCCTCCGCCTCCAGCTGACCGCCGTCCTGGACTAGGCCGAGCCGGAAAACCAGTTGCCCTGATCGGGGTGGCTGGCAAAGGTGGCGGAGGGAGGTCTCATGGACGTCACATTTCATCGGCTGGCCGGGAATCTCTACATCACCACAGCGGTCCGCGCCGACGGGGTGACGGTGACGTCTCCCGGATACGACCGCACCAGCGCGATCCCGCATGACCTGGCGCACTTCGTCGCGGAGCGGGAGTTCGGGATGACGCGCGGATTCTGGGGCAGCGTCGCCGCGGGGGCGCTGTTCACCAACATGGCCGTGGCCTCGGGACGGCAGAAGCCGGACGCGGCCGAACGGTCGAAGCGGATCATCAAAGCCCACGCGGACGACATCGGCCTCGCCGAGGCCGCAGCCGGCGCGATTCACGACGCGGTCGAGCACGACCTCACGTCCAAGGAGGTTGTGGCCCGGCTGCGCGCGCTCTGGGGCGTCATCAGTCCCGCACCTCTGCCCGTAGGCGACAAGGATATCGAGGCTGCGTCCGCCGCCCTGCGCCGTGAAGCCGCACGCTGGTCGGCGGTGCCCGTCGACCAGGGCCTGACCTTGAACTGGCCGCTGCGTGTGGAACACGTGCCGACGCCTCGTCCCGGCAAAGCACGCACCGGCCGCCGTTCCCGCAAGGCCCGCCACCAACGCTGATCGATGGTTCGACGGTGCGCTGGTCTCGGTGAGACTGCGCTGGTCTCGGTGAGACTACGCGTGCGGCTCCGCCTCGATCGCCAGCACGTTCGCGAACTGCCCGAACATCCAGTAGTAACCCACGACCTGCACCAGTTCGACGATCTCCCGGTCGCTCAGCCCGGCGCGGACCGGCGCGAACGTCGCGTCGTCCACCGGCAGTCCGCGCGCGACCGCCGTGGCGAACGTGAGCACCGCCAGGTCGAGTCCGCTGAAGCCGGAGTGGTCGCCGCGGTAGATCGCCTCGCGCTCCGCCGGTGTGACCGGATCGTCCGGCAGGACGTGCCGGAGGCGCAGATATTCCGCACCCAGAACGCCCGCGGTCGCGTTCGTCGCGAGCTCACGCAGCCGGGCCGGGAGTTCGAGCTGCGTGATCTGCTGCAAGCCGAGTTGCATCAGCGTCCCGGCGGTCGCCTCGGCGTGGGCGACCATCATGAACAAATGCGAGTTCGGCGGCAGTTTCGCGTGCCACTCCTGCAGATCGGCAGGCAATGCGGACGTGTCTGCGTACGGGATGCGTGCCACGTACGGAGCCTATGACACCCCGGGCGGTCACTGACGGTTTCGATCCCGCCAACGCGCAACAAAGTGCCGGCAGGCGGCGAAAGACGCAACGAAACTCCAGGTGGGAGCAAGGTTGGCGCATTGGTTCGCGAGCGCTTGCTTTCTAGGCTTTCGATCGGTCGGACCTAGCCCCCTGGAGATGCGCATGAGCGTTCTGCCGGTAACGGCGCCCGGTGTCGGTTCTGAGCGGACGGCGCTGCGGCGGCGGTATCTGATGTGCCGCCCCGAGCACTTCGCCGTCAGCTATGCCATCAATCCGTGGATGGACCCGGCGGCGGGAGCGGACGCCGGGAAGGCGGTGGAGCAGTGGGAGGCCCTGCGGGCGGCGTATCTGGGGCTCGGGCATGAGGTGAGCCTCATCGACCCGATCGAGGGGCTGCCCGACATGGTGTTCGCGGCCAACGGCGCCCTGGTCGTCGGCGGACGGGTCTACGGCGCGCGATTCACGCATCCGGAACGGCATGCGGAAGGGCCCGCCTATGCGCGATGGCTGCGGAAGAACGGCTTCTCCGAAGTGCTGGACGCGGAGCACACCAACGAGGGAGAAGGCGATTTCCTCACGCTGGACCAGGTGATCCTGGCGGGGACCGGTTTCCGGACGGAGATCGCCGCACATCAGGAGGCGCAGGAATTCCTCGGCCGTCCGGTGGTGACGCTCCGGCTCGTCGACCCGCGGTTCTATCACCTGGACACAGCGCTGTTCGCGCTCGGCGGCGGGAACGTGGCGTACTTTCCCGGGGCGTTCTCACCTGGCAGCCGCGCGGTGCTGGAAAGGCTGTTCCCGGACGCGATATTGGCGGCCGAACGCGACGCGGCCGTGCTCGGCCTCAACGCCGTGTGCGACGGACGCAACGTCGTCATCAACGCCGAGGCCGCCGAGCTGATCGAGACGCTGCGCGGCCGCGGATACGAACCCGTCCCGGTGGACATGTCCGAGCTCCGGAAAGCGGGCGGCGGCCCCAAATGCTGCACCCTGGAACTGCGTTAGCGCCGGCGCGTCATTTCTGCCGGGGCCTGGCGCGCAGATGCATGCGCTCGCCCTGTGGACCGAAAAGGCTGAGCAGTTCGACCGTGCCGCCGTGGCCGCTGAACCAGTGCGGCAGCCGGGTGTCGAACTCGGCGGCCTCGCCCGGCTCCAGGATCAGCTCGCGTCCGGCGAGGAAGAGGCGGAGCCGCCCGTTCAGGACGTACAGCCAGTCGTAGCCCTCGTGGGTCTGCGGGTCGGGCGTCCAGCGGCGCTCAGGGACGATTATCTTGAACGCCTGCACACCGCCGGGACGCCTGGTCAGCGGCAGTACGGTCATGTCGTGCATGCGCTGAGGACGGGGCCTGATCCGCGGGTCGCCGACGTCCGGGGCGCCGACGAGCTCGTCCAGCGGGACGCGGTGGGCCTGCGCCAGCGGGAGGAGCAGCTCCAGGCTCGGCCGCCGCTTGCCCGACTCCAGCCGCGACAGCGTGCTCACCGAGATGCCGGTGGACTCGGCGAGCGCGGTCAGCGTGACGTTCCGTTCCTGCCGCAGCCGCCTCAGCCTGGGGCCCACACCGGCGAGGACGTCCTCGGTCGTCTCCATGCGTTCATTGCAGGAACGGCAAAGCGGTTTGTCAAACGCGGACCCCGCGGCCTCCCTCTAGGGTGACCTGCATGAGACCGGACGAGCGGCGGTGGCGAGACGAGCGAACGAGCCTCAACGCCTCGCGCGGACCGCTCGGCGAGGCGGCGAGCGCGCTGTACCCGGACGTTCCGCGCGTCGCGGGCACGCCGTTGCTGTGCCGCGAGGAATGGGTTCCGGACGTGCCGATACCGCTGGAAGACGTCCGGCTGGAGTGGGATGCGCGGGACGTCCCACCGGCCGTCGCCGACCCGGCGGACGGGCTGCCGGACGGCTACCGCACGTACGCCGAGGCCATGGCCGCCCTGACACCGCCGAAGGTGTTCGAGGACCGACCGAGCTACCGGCTTCTCGAAGCCCGGCCGCCCCTGCTCCGCCTCGGCCCGGCGCGCTACTTCGACGGCGTGAACGTGGGTGAGCCGGTCGCGCACGAACTGGCGGCCGCAGTAGACGGCCTGCCGCTGCGCACAAGGGTCGGCGACCCGTGCGGCCTGACCCGCCGGACGGCCCTCCCCGCGATCACGACGCTGACCGTCACCGGAACCGAGTACGTCCTGCATTGGCGAGATCCGGCGAAGGTCGCGCACGCAGGCGGCCTCTACCAGGTGATGCCGGTCGGGGTGTTCCAGCCCCTGGACGACGAACGGCCGGACATCTGGGCGTGCATGGTCCGCGAATTCGCAGAAGAACTGCTCGGAATGGACGAGAACTACGGCGCGGGATTCGTCCAGGAGGAGTGGCCCTTCCACCGCGCGTTGACGTCAGCCCGCGAACAAGGGCGCCTGCGCGCGCACTTCCTCGGCCTTGGCGTAGACCCGCTAACCTTTGCGCTCGACCTGCTGACGGTGGTCGTCATCGACGGCGACGCATTCCGCGAACTGTTCGGCAAGCTGGTCGCGGTGAACGACGAGGGCGAGGTCTCGACGGCGCCGTTCGACGGGACGGTCCCGCGGCCGATGCAGCCGGCCGGGGCCGCGGCGCTGCGGCTGGCGTGGCGGCACCGGGCGGGCCTCGGGATCACTCCCGGCTGAGGTCCCGTAGCTCGTCCAGCGCGTCCACCAGGTGGTCGACGATCTCGGACGGGTCCGGGACGAGCTCCCGGCAGGCGACGATCCCGACGTTCACCTTGCCGTCGTAGGAGAAGACGGTGATGTTGAGGCCGCCGGTGACGTCCGTGATGACGGAGATCGGATAGTAGGCGAGCACCCGGGCCCCGCACATGTACAGCGGGAACTGCGGTCCCGGCACGTTCGAGATGATCAGGTTGATGGGCCGCAGCGACATCGTCGGCGCGGCCTGGAGGGCGAGGCGGGTGGCGGCGCCCGCGATCGGCGCGGGCAGCAGGGCGCTGATCTCCTGCACCCAGCCGCCCGACGACCCGGTGAACCGCCGTTTGGCGTTGTCCATGTCGCGCCGGACGGCCAGGTACCGCTCGGCCGGGTCGGGGACGTCGGTGGCCAGCCGCGTCGCCATGACGGACACCTGGTTCCCGGCGCCGGCGCCCGCGCCGCCGGTGCGCGCGGCGCCGCGCCGCAGCGACACCGGGACGGCCGCGACGAGCGGACGGTCCGGCAGGTCGCCGCGCTTGTCGAGCCACTGCCGCAGCGCCGTCGCGCACAGCGCCATGACCACGTCGTTGACGCTGCCGCCGAGCCCCTGCCTGATCTCCTTGATCGCGTCCAGCGGCAGCTCGCCGCAGGCGACGGCGCGGCGGCGTCCGATCTGCTGGTTGAACGGGGTCGGCGGCGCGCTCATCCGCGGCGCCCGCGGCACCTCGGGACGCCGCAGCGCGCCCTGCACGACCGACGACATCAGCCCCACGCCCGGGATCGCCGCCACCCCCGGGATCTCGTCCAGATACGGGGCGGTGCGCGCGACGGACACGGCCGTGCGGACGGGATGCAGCGCCGTCCTCAGCAGCCCGGTGCCGACCATGCCCGCGGTGCCGGGCGCGCGCGCCGGCTCCGACTCGTCGGCGGGCAGCTCGCGCGGCTCCGGCGACAGGTCGAGCAGCGCGGCGAGCGCCTCGGCGGCCATCACGCCGTCGACGGCGGCGTGGTGCACCTTCACGTAGACGGCGGTCAGGCCGCCCGCGAGCCCCTGGATGAGGAACATCTCCCACAGCGGGCGCGACCGGTCGAGCGGCTGCTCGTGCAGCATCGCGACGACGTCGGCGAGCTGCCGGTCGTCGCCCGGCGCCGGGAGGCCGATCTCGAAGATGTGCCGGACGGGATCGAAGTCCGGGTCGTCCTCCCAGTACGGGTGGTCGAGGCCGAACGGCACCTGGACGAGCCGCTGCCGCAGCGGCCGGGCCGCGAGATGCGCGCGGTTCCGGACGAGCTCGGCGACGAGCGGCACGGTGAGCCGTCCGCCGGGGCACGCGGCCGCGTCGACGATGCCCAGCCCGGCGATGTGGGCCTGGGTGGTGCCGGTCTCCGCGTTGAGGAAGGTGGCGTCCACGGTGGTCAGCTGGGTCATGCTCTCTTGTCCGTCCGCTCGGATTGCGCCTGCATGTCCTCTAGGAGATGCCGCCTGAGACCGCAGGTCAACGCGGTCCGGCAGGAAGTAACCCGGACTTAACAGGACGTTTCACGCGGTTCACATGGCCGCCCAAGCCGGGCGTTCACCCAGCGGGCGCATGATCATCGCATTAGGGTTGTGCCCCATGACGGCACGACCACTCACGGAGATCGTCGAAACCGGGTGGGCGACCGCGCTGGAGCCGGTCGCCGGGACGATCGCCGCCGCCGGCGACTGGCTCCGCGCCGAGGTCGCCGCCGGACGCCGCTACCTCCCCGCCGGGAACCACATCCTGCGCGCCTTCACCCGGCCGTTCGACGACGTCCGCGTCCTCATCATGGGCCAGGACCCGTACCCGACGCCCGGGCACCCGGTCGGGCTCAGCTTCTCCGTGGCGCCGGACGTCCGGCCGCTGCCCGGCAGCCTGATCAACATCTTCCGCGAGTACTGCGACGACCTGGGCCATCCCGAACCGTCCAACGGCGACCTCACCCCGTGGACGGAACAGGGCGTCTGCCTGCTCAACAGGTCGCTCACCGTCATGCCCGGCAAGCCGGGCTCGCACCGCAACAAGGGCTGGGAAGAGGTCACCGAGCAGGCCATCCGCGCCCTCGCCGCCCGCGGCCGCCCGCTCGTCGCGATCCTGTGGGGCCGCGACGCCCGCAACCTCAAGCCGCTGCTCGGCGGCGTCCCGTGCGTCGAGTCGCCGCACCCGAGCCCGATGTCCGCCGACCGCGGCTTCTTCGGCTCCCGCCCCTTCTCCCGCGCCAACCAGCTCCTGGAACAGCAGGGCGCCCAGCCTGTCGACTGGAAGCTGTTCTAGCCCAGGGGGCGACCCCCTGGAACCCCCGTCACGAGCCGGTCGATCCTCACGCCACGGTGCGGCTGTGTTGTGACCGTGCGGGTTCCGTGACCGTGGCGCTGCGGTCGCCCGGCTCGGCGGGCATGCGCCCTCCGCTCGCAGAGCTCGCTCCACGCGCCTGCCCGTGACCGGCGCTGAGCTTTAGACCTCTCCGGGGAGACGGTGGAGAAGGGAGGCGAACTCGGGGGAGGCGTCGGGGTTGGCGGGGAGGGGGGTCAGGCGGCGCTCGCCGTGGCTCCAGTAGACGCCGGGGGCGCAGGGGTCGTCGGCGTCGGCGTGCATCTCCCGGACGACGTCGGAGAACACCGGCAGGACCTCCCGGACAGCCGCCGACATGATCGGGTAGAGCAGCAGCGTGCTGTGGCACGGGACGCCGACCAGCGCGCCGTGCTCGTTCGGCCACGGGAGGAACTGGTCGACCTCGCTGAGCAGCGCCGACACGTACCGGCTGCCCGGCTTGGTGACGACGCGGACGTTGCGTCCCGGCAGCAGCGGCTGGTCGCGGACGGCGACGTCGGCCAGCTCGCGGTCATGCGTGTTCGTCATCACGTAGCCGAGCTTGTGCAGGCCGAGCAGCCCGGCGCGGGCCTTGGTGAGGGGGCCGCCGTAGCGGGGGTGCTCGATCATCACCATCGCGTCGAAGTGGTCCCCGGCGGGGACGACGACGAGGCCCTCCCGGTCGCGGGGGGCGAGCTTCGGCACGATGCGGAGCCGGAGCAGCTCCCTGACGTCGCCGAACAGCTCCATCTCGCCGACGGCGAGGAACGCGCGGTCGCCGACCTCGCGGACCCACTCGTCCACCACCTTCGGCCACGCCGAGCGCGGCTCCCTGGCGCAGCGTTCGAGCACGGTCCAGCTGGAGGCGCGCGCCTCCGACCGGCCGACGGGCAGCACCACCTCGGAGGTGCCGGAGTCGAACCAGGCGCTGGGCGCCAGGGCGGGCAGCACGTCGCGGATGAGCTCGTGCACGTCCGCCGCCGCGTCCAACGGTTCCATCTATGCTCATCCCCTTTCACACCCTCAGGGGGATCCTCGGGCTTCAACGGCTCACGTCACAACCCCACCTTCTCAGAGTTCCGGTCGGTTGTGGGACCCATCCGGATCCCCGCCCGCACTCGCTGATCATGGAGGCCTCAAGTACCGTGCTGCCATGCCCGAAATCGTGTATCCACCGGTGATCATGACGGCTCGCTGCGTGTTCAAGGCCCTGAACATCAAGATCCGTCTGGAGGGGACCGACCAGATCCCCCGTACCGGAGGCGCGGTGCTCGTCAGCAACCACATCAGCTATCTCGACTTCATCTTCGCCGGGCTCACCGCGCATCCGGCGAAGCGGCTGGTGCGGTTCATGGCGAAGAAGGAGATCTTCGACAACCGGATCGGCGGGCCGCTGATGCGCGGGATGCGGCACATCCCCGTCGACCGGGACGCGGGCGCCTCGTCGTACGCGGCGTCGCTGAAGGCGCTGAAGGGCGGCGAGATCGTCGGGGTGTTCGCGGAGGCGACGATCAGCCGCTCGTTCACGGTGAAGGACATCAAGAACGGCGCGGTGCGGATGGCGGTCGCCGGGAAGGTGCCGCTGATCCCGGTCGCGATCTGGGGCCCGCAGCGGCTGTGGACGAAGGGCCGCAAGCGCCGGCTGCTGCAGCGCGGCGTGCACGTGACGATCCTCGTCGGCGAGCCCCTGCACCCGAAGCGCGGCGACGACTACGACCAGTTCACCCGGGATCTGCACGCCCGGATGTCGGAACTGCTGGAGAAGGCGCAGCGCGAGTACCCGGACGTCCCGAAGCCGGGCGAGACGTGGTGGCAGCCCGCCTACCTCGGCGGCACGGCCCCGACTCCGGAGGAGGCCGAGAAGCTCGACCTGCGGGAGGCCGAGGCCCGCAAGACCGCCGCCGACGACGGCGGCGGCGGCGCATCCTGACGGGCTGCGACGGCTACTGACGGGCGGTCGGCGGCCCCCGGCGGGGCTAATTCGGTGGACGCGGTCCGCCGACGCGCCTGATCATTTATGGCATGACCACGCCACAGGAGAGGACGCAGGAGATCCTCCATCTCGTCGAGCCCCGGGAGAACGTCACCGACCCCGGGCCTGAGTCCGTGCTGCCCGTGGTCTTCAACCTCAGCGACAACAACTCCCCGGCCGACGTGATGGACGTGCTGTCGCTGCGCCCGTTCGCGTCCGGCGAGCAGCCCTGGTCCCGGTCGACGCGGCTGGAGCACGTCCGCGCGGACGCGCCGCTGCGTCCCGGCGACGCCCGGACCGTGCGGGTGGCGCACGAGAAGGGCAAGGAGTCGCTGCTCGCCGAGGGCGACGGCTGGACGCTGCTGACCAACCGGTGGAAGAGCGGCGTCGCCTACGTCGCCGTGTCCGCCGTGACGGACGAACTGGCGGAGGCCGTCCTCGAAGCGTCCGTGAAGGACGCGACCGACCCGCCGAAGGTGGACGAGACCAGCGTCGAGATGGGCTTCTGGCACATGGGCACGCACGGGCCCGTCCGCAACGAGCGCGCGATCACCGCCGACGCGTGGGCGGACATCCGCCGCAACTACACCGCGCCGGTCGCCGAGGCCCTCGACGAGGTGATGCGCCTCGGCCGCGACGACGTGTCCGGACGGCTGCTGCTCCTGCACGGCCCGCCCGGCACCGGCAAGACGACGGCGTTGCGCGCGCTCGCCCGGGCGTGGAACGACTGGTGCCAGTCCGACTGCGTCCTCGACCCGGAGGCGCTGTTCGGCACGCCCAGCTACCTCATGGAGGTCGCGGTCGGTGACGACGAGGACGAGAACCGCCGCTGGCGGCTGCTCGTCCTGGAGGACTGCGACGAGCTGATCCGCGGCGAGGCCAAGCAGTCGACGGGCCAGGGCCTGTCGCGGCTGCTCAACCTCACCGACGGGATGCTCGGGCAGGGCCGGGACGTGCTGGTCGCCATCACCACCAACGAGGACCTCGCGATGCTGCATCCGGCGGTCGTCCGTCCCGGGCGCTGCCTCGCGCAGATCGAGGTGGGGCGGCTCACCCGCGCGGAGGCGGTGTCCTGGCTGGACGGCGCCGAGGCGCCGTCCAGCGAGATCGGGGCCGACGGCGCGACGCTCGCCGAGCTGGCCGCGCTCCGCAAGGGCGAGAAGCGCCATGACGACCAGGACGCCCCGACCACCGCGACCGGCTTCTACCTGTAGGCGTCGACGCGGATCAGGTCGCCTTGGCGAGGGCCTGGTCGATGTCGGTCCACAGGTCGTCGGGGTCCTCAAGGCCGATGGACAGCCGGACCGTCGCCTCCCCGATCCCGGCGGCGGCGAGGGTCGCGGCGTCCATCTGCCGGTGGGACGTGCTCGCGGGGTGCATCACGAGCGTCGCGATGTTGCCGAGCGACGGGCCGAGCGAGATGAGCCGGACGGCCTCGGAGAAGGTGCGGCCCGCGTCCCGTCCGCCGGCGGGGTCGAAGGCGAGGACGCCGCCGCTCCCGTCCGGCAGGAGCCGGCGCGCCACCTCGTGCTGCGGATGGTCGGGCAGCCCCGGATAGTGGACGCGGGCGACGGACGGGTGCGCGGCGAGGCGGCGGGCGATCTCCAGCGCGGACGCGCTCTGCCGCTCCACCCGCATCGGCATCGTGGCGAGGCCGCGCACGGTCAGCCAGGCGCCGAACGGGTCGGCGACCGAGCCCATGTCGATGGAGAAGTCCCAGACGCGGCGGTACACGGCGTTGTCGGCGAAGACGGCGATGCCCCCGATGACGTCGCCGTGCCCGCTGAGGTACTTCGTCGTCGAGTGGACGACGATGTCGGCGCCGTGGTCGATGGGCTTGCAGAGGGTCGGCGCGAAGGTGTTGTCGACGACGGTCAGCACGTCCGTCCCGTGGACGGCCGCGGTGAACGCGGGCAGGTCGGTCACGTGCGTGTTGGGGTTCGCGACCGTCTCCAGGTAGAGGAGGCGGGTGGTGGGACGGAGCGCGTCCCGCACCTCCGCCGGGTCGTCGCCGGAAACGTAGGTGACGTCGACGCCCCACCGTTCGGCGAGGTCCTGGAACAGCGCGTACGTGCCGCCGTAGAGGGTGGTCTGGGCGATGACGTGGTCGCCGCTGCGCAGCAGGCTCATCAGCACGGTGCTGACCGCGCCCATGCCGGACGCGGTGGCGAGCGCCCCTTGCCCGCCCTCCAGCTCGGTGACGGCCCGTTCGAGGGAGCGGACGGTCGGGTTGGCCATGCGGGCGTAGAAGAAGGCCTCGTCCGGTCCGTGGAAGGCGGCGGCGAGGTCGTCGGCGGCGTCGAAGGCGAACAGGTGGCCCTGGTAGAGCGGCACGGCGAGCGGACGGCTGCCCACCGGCGTGATCACGGGCGGGTGGACGGCTCTGGTCTGCGGATGGTGTCCGGTCATGACTCCAGCCTGCGGCGGCGGACCGGCCGATGGAAACGGCCAATTCCGACCAGTGGCCCATTTCCAAACCAGTGGCCCGGACCACGCCCCCCGTCATCGCGGCGCCGGACCACCGGCCCGGCCGAAGGCGCACCGGACGCCCCCGCGGCCCGGTACGGTTCCCCGTCACCGGCTCACCCACCCCGCGAGGGCGAGCCGGTGATCGGGGTCGTCCCGGACGGGTGACGCTCGGCGTCCCTCGGCCGGAGACTTGAGCATCGCCCGGCGAGGGGTCCGCGCGCCATCCGGGAGATCACCGGCAAATTGCCGGGTTAGTCCGGTATCCGGGTTTCTACGTACTACGAGGGCGTTACGGGGTGGCTCGGGCGAACAGCCGCCGGTACACGCACCGCAGACCGTGGAGATCACTGACAGGCTCGGCGAAGGGGAGCCGCAGGTCGAACGTCGCGTGCGCGTCCGATGGCGGTGCGGAGCAGCGCAACCACATACCGTACCTGTCGAGCGCGAGTGGTCTGACCGGTCCGGGCGGGACGGATTCCGGCGGCAGGCCCGCGAGCTCGTCGCGGTGACAGGCGTCCAGATGCGTGAGGATGCCCGACTCGACGGCGACGAACGGGTCGGGCGCGGCGGCGGCGTACTCCTCGGGTTCGAGGGTGGCGCTCCCCCACGCGTCGTCGATCTCGACCTGGGCGACCTCCAGCGCGAGGATCGTCCACTCCCGGCGGCCGTCCCGCTCCGCGCCGAGGTCGAGCAGCTCGGGCCGCGGATGGGCGTGCGAGACGCGGAGCGCCGCGGCGCGCAGCTCGGCGTCCGGGACCTCGCTGAGCCAGCCGTGCAGCCAGGCCCGGCCGCGGACGCGGTCGGCCAGCGCGACCGGCGCGACGTCGGAGATCCGCAGCGTGGCGGGCACGTCGGCGTCCGCGTCCGGCGCCGGGTTCCGCAGCCCCGCCGCGATCGGCGACGCGGACTGGACGAGCAGCAGCGGCCTGCCGTCCCGGTCCGTCGCGTGCGCCGGGACGGGCGCGTACGGCACGCCGGGCGCGACGAGGACGCCGTCCGCGATGCCGTAGGCGAGGGTCCGCGCCCGCTCCGCCGCCGTGGGGCCGTCCACCGTCTTCGTGGTCTCCGCTCGCCGCACCTTGCCTCCTTGACCTACCAGGTTAGGCTTACCTAACTTAGGCATACCTAACCACCAAGGAGCGTGATGAACAACCCTCGTCCCAAAGTCCGGATCTCGCGGGCGCTCGGCATCCCGCTGACGCCGAAGGCCGTCAAGTACTTCGAGGCCCGCCCTTACCCGCCCGGCGTGCACGGCCGCGCCCGCAAGCAGGAGTCCGACTACAAGGTCAGGCTCCGCGAGAAGCAGCGCCTCCGCGCGCAGTACAACATCCGCGAGGCGCAGCTCCGCAACGCCTTCGCCAAGGCCGCGAAGACCGGCGGCAAGACCGGCGAGGCGCTGATCGTCGACCTGGAGCGCCGGCTGGACGCGACCGTCCTGCGCGCCGGGTTCGCCCGCACCATCTACCAGGCCCGGCAGTTCGTCGTGCACCGGCACATCCTGGTGAACGGGCGGCGGGTCGACCGTCCGTCCTACCGGCTCCGCCCCGGCGACGTGATCACCGTCGCGCCCCGCAGCCGCGCCATGGACGCCTTCCAGATCGCCGCCGCCGGCGGCAACACCGAGCACGTCCCGGCCTACCTGAACGTCCGCCACGACGCCCTCGTCGCGCAGCTGACCAGGCTCCCCGAACGCCACGAGATCCCCGTCATCTGCGACGAGCAACTGGTAGTCGAGCACTACTCGCGTTAACCCAGGGGGGCGACCCCCTGGAACCCCCGTCACCGGCCGGTGAACCGTTTCCCGAGCCGCTGGCGCGTCTCGTGAAACGGCCCCCCGACCGGCGGGCCGTGCGACCTCCGGCGCTGGGCGCCTCCGGCCGCACGACCCGTGGTGGCGGGCTGGGGTCTTGGGTCAGTGGAGGGCGCCTAGTTCTTTGCGGGCCTTGGTGCGGAGGGTTCGGAGGGCGTCCACGAGGACGTGACGCTGGTCGTCGGTCAGGGGGGCCGCGAAGTGCTCGCGGAGGGTTTCGGCGTGGACGCGCAGGGCCTCGTCGAGTTTCGCGCGGCCGGCGTCCGTCAGCTCCACCAGCTGGCGGCGGCGGTCTCCGGGGGCGGGCTCGCGGCGGACGAGGCCCGCCTCCACCATCCGGTCGATGATCCGGGTCATGCCGCCGCTGGTCAGGATCAGCTCGCCGGCCAGGTCGCCCATCGTGTGCGGGCCGGACCCGGCGGCGCCGGACAGCTTCAGCAGGACCTCGAACACCGCGTGCCGGATGCCGCAGCGGCGCTCCAGCTCCCGGCCCGCGATCCGCTCCAGCACGGACGCGGCGCTGAGCAGCGCGCCGAACTCGTGGACCAGCTCGTCCGGGACGACTCCGCCGTCGGTCCTGCGCTCGCCCGGTTCCGTTTCCGTCACGGTCGACATGATGCCCCGCCTTCGTCCAGCGACCCCGTCCATCCGGACAACGCGCGGCGCCCCGCGCGGCTTCCACGCGGGCGCCCCGGTTGATCGTCAGTTGTTCGGCTTGTCGCTCTTCTCCGCCTTCGGCGACTTCGACGCGCCGCCGCCCGGGACGCCCGGGAGTTGCTGCCCCGGCTGCTGGTTCTTGTTCTGCTCGTTGACGCCCGACGCGTACTGCTGGGTGACCTTCCATTCGCCCTCGACCTTGCTCAGGGACAGCCGCAGCAGCGTCGCCGGCTCCCTGGCCTGGCCGTCCTTGGTCCTGAGCGAGATCTCCACCATGACCACCGCCGTGGCGAACCTGCCGTCGACGCCGCCCACGAAGACCTGCTCGGTCTTGGACGACACCGCCACCTGCGGATCGGCCTGGAACGCGCTGGTCAGCGAGGGCAGCGTGTTCTTCTTGAACTCGTCGAGGAGGTCGCCGGCCATCAGCTTCTGCGCCTTGCCGGACTGCGTCTGGTAGTTCTGCGCGTTGTAGCTGAACGCCAGGTCGCCGTAGGCGGAGGCGGCCCTGCTCACCGCCGCCCGGTCGTCCTCCTTGGCGGAGCGGGAACTCGCGCTCCGCCACTGCCAGATCGCCAGGCTGGCCAGCAGCGCGACCAGGACGACGACCACGACGGCCTGCACCATGCCGAGCCCGAAGATCGTCGGCCGGGCGGCATGAGCCTCCGGCGCGACGTTCTTTCCGGCGGGCTCCTTCTCGTCTGGGGCTTCCAGGTGGGAGGGGCGCGTCGGCTTCGCGGGCTTGGCGGTGGGTTTCGCGGGTTTCGCTGCGGGCTTGGTCGGGCGGGGCGGGGACTCCTCCTCGGGCTCGTCGAGCTCCTCGTCCTCGGCGTCCAGGGCCTGCAGGACCTCGTCGAGGTCCTCGTCGTCGATGACCTCGATGACCCGCACCCGGCGCTTGCGCTTGGCGGCCGGACGCGCCGGACGCTCCGGAGGGGCCGGACGCTCCGCGACCTCGGTGTCCTCGGGCGCCTCGGTCTCCGGCGCCTCGGTCTCCGGCGCCTCGGTCTCCGCCGGCGCCGCGTCCGCCTCGTCCGAGACCTTGTCGGGCTCGTCCCTGGTGGTCTTGGCTGTCACTTCGGGCACTCCTCGGGATTGGGGTCAGTCCTTGCCCCGACGCAGTCGGGTCAGGCGGGACACCACGGGCACCGAGCCCATCATGACCCTGATCAGCACCAGCAGCGCGAGGACCGGGGGGACGTACACCAGCCACGCCGGCGGCCCGCCGGACGAGTCGTCGCCGGTGTTCGCGGCCTTCCCGGCCCGCACGCTCCGCTGGTCGAGCGCGGGATCGTGGGTGGGGATCGTCTCACCCGGGTTCTTGGCCTTGTAGGGCTTCTGCTGTGTCACCGCAGGGGTCCGCCCGCCGGGGCAGGCCGGGACCTTGTTCACCGCGGGCTGCGGCAGCGGGTACTTGTACTCCAGCGCGGCGGGCTCCTTCAGCGTGACCTGGAAGACGACGTTCAGGACGGGCTTGCCCTGGTCGATCCCGATCACGTTGTCGAGGACGACCCTCAGCGACGGCGCGTACTGGAGCGTCTTCCGCAGGTCGGTCAGGTAGCCGGGGTTGTGCGTCGAGATCCCCAGGGTGCCGAGCATGTCGACGGCGCAGCCGAAGTCGGGGCCGGTCTCGTCCAGCAGGTCGTTGACCGTGTCGAGCAGGCCGGGGCCGCGGTCGCGCAGCTCGGCGATCCGGCCGCGGACCTGGCCGAGCGCGGCGGTGAGCGCGGCGAGGTCGTCGATCCCGGCGCCTAGCGAGCCGCGGTTCTGGTTCAGGACGCGGGTGATCCGGGCGAGGTCATGGGTGAGGCCGTCGAGCAGCTCGGTGTTCTGCGCGAACGTCCGCGTCAGGTCGTCGCCGCCGTTGATGATCTGGCGGAGGGAGTCCTCGCGTCCGGCCCAGCCCTCGGCCAGCTCGTGGGTGAGGACCTTCGCGTCAGCGGGATCGATCGCCTTGAGTGTGTCGATGACCGCGCCGAACAGGTCGCCGTACTTGGGCGGGACCTTCGTGTGCGACACCGGGATGACGCCGCCGGGCTTCATCGGCGGCGCGTCCGCCTTGCCGGGGCCCGGGGTCAGCTCGACCACCGGCTCGCCGACCGCTGACTTGCGGGCCGCGGCCGCGGTGACGCCCTGCGGGATCTTGACGCCGCGGTCGATGTCCAGCCGGACGACGACCCTGTCCCCGTCCAGCTTCACCGAGTCGATCTTGCCGATGCGCAGGCCGAGATAGTCGACCTCGAAGTTCGGGTGCAGGCCGGGCGACGACTCGAACTCCACCGTGATGCGGTACGGCCGGTCGATGAAGTCGAATCTGATGACGTTGTTGAACGCCCACACGGCCATCACCACGGCGAGCGCGGCGAAGACCGCCAGGTTGACCGTCAGCCGCCTGTTCATCCCCGCCCTCCTAGGATCGCGTCGAGATCGGGGAGCGCGCCTTCGAGCCCGTCCGGGAGCTCCGGGGCGGGGGCGGGGGACTTCCCGTTCCCGTTCTTGTTGCCGTTCTTGGGCTTCTCGCTCAGGCCGGGGAAGATCGGCGTGCCGTCCGGCCAGACGATGCGGACGATCGGGTACAGCAGCAGCTGGCCGTCATAGGTGGCCAGCGGGATCTTCTTCGAGAAGGCGACCAGGCCGTTCACCAGGGCGGTGAGCCGCCGGCGGTTGCCGCCGAGCTGCTGCAGGACGGGGTCGAGGTCCGCGAGCAGTTTCCGGAACCGCAGGATGCGTCCTTCGAGGACCTTGTCGTTCAGCTCGCGGGCCATCCGGGTGAGCCGGTCGACCGTCTTGAGGATCTTCTCCTTGTCGTCGTCCAGCATCCGGGTCGTGCGTTCCAGCTGGACGGGCGTCTCGTTCAGCGCGTCACTGCCCCTGGCGAGCGACCGGCCCAGCCTGGCGAACCGGTCGACCGACTCGCCGAGCTCCCGGCGCTGGTCGGCGAACATCTTCAGCAGGACGCTCGCCTGCGCGACGGTCGTGTTGAGCTTCTGGCCGTTGCCGTCCAGCGCGGTGGCCCCGGCGTTGACGACCGTCGCGACGTCGTTCCCGGCGAGCGCCTGGATCAGCGGGCCCGCCTGCCCGACGACCTGCTCGAACGCCGGCTGGACGCTGGTCTGCGCGATCGTGTCGCCGGAGGCGAGGAACGGGCCGCGGCCCATGCTCGCGCCGGGCGGCATCCGCAGGTCGACGTAGTTCTCGCCGAGCAGCGACGTCACCTTGATCTCGGCGCGGGTGCCCTTCGGGATCCTGACGTCGTCCTCGATGGACAGCGTCACCTTCGCCCGGTAGCCGTCGAGCCGGACCTTGGTGACGCTGCCGACCGTGATGTCGGACATCTTGACGCTGTGCCCGGCGACGAGCTGCTGGACGTCGTCGAACGTCGCCGTCAGCGTCAGGTCGCCCTTCGGCGCGCCCGCCGTCGTGTAGGAGCAGCCGGAGACCGCCAGCGCCAGGACGGCCACAAGGACGAAAAGGGTCCTGCCCATCAGTTGCCTCCGTTCTGCCAGGGGCAGTTGGAGTTCGGCGGCGGCAGCGGGCAGCCGATGTCGTCGTTGTTCAGCAGGCCCTTCAGCCACGTCCGCAGGAACGCGTCGGTGGCGAACCGGATCTGCAGCGACTTGTTCTTCGGGTTGTAGGCGTTGAGGAGCAGCTCGTTGACGCCGGGCAGCGCGTGGATCAGCTGCGCCAGCTCCCTGGAGTCGCCCTTGAGGGTGAGCGCGGTCCGGGTGAGGACGGCGAGGTCGTACGGCAGGCGCCCCTTGTACTTCTGGATCAGCTTGTCGCCGTTCTTCGCCAGGTCGAGGACGCCGCCGATCAGCTGCTGGAGCTCGCCGCGCTCGGCGGCGAGGACCCGGCTGGCCTCGCCGAAGTCGCGGATCACCGAGCCGAGGACCTGCTCGCGTCCGCGGACCACCCCGGCGAGGCGGCTGAGGTTCCGCGCGACCTCGATGAGCTCCTCGTCCTGCCCGGCGACGTTCTCGACGAGGCGGGCGCTCTGTTCCAGGGTGGCGTTGAACTCCCGGCCGTTGCCGTTCACCGTGCCGGCGGCGGTGCCGAGCGCGCTCTGCATCTTCGTCGGGTCGAGCGCGTTCGCGAGGTTCGTGAACGAGCTGAGCGCGTCGTCCACCTCGACCGGGACGTGGGTGCGCTCGATGGGGATGACACCGGACGTCTCCTTCGGCTGACCCGGCTTCCACGCCGGATGCAGGACGAGGTTGCGCTCGCCGATCAGGTTCAGCGGGACGATCGACGCCTGCACGCCCCTCGGCAGCGGGACGTCGTCGCGCACGTGGAACGTCACCTTGACTTTGTCGCCCTGGTTCTCGACCCTCTCGACGAGTCCGACGTCCGCGCCCATCACCTTGACCTTGGACTCCGGGTAGAAGGAGCGGGCCTTCGGGACGTAGACGACCATCGTCCGCTCATCGCCGCCGTCGCTGCCCGGCGAGGTGATCGAGCAGCCGCCGAGCGACGCGGTCATCGCCAGACCGGCCGCGATCGCGACGCCTCTCCCAATGCTCCTTCCGGGGCGCGCGTCCGTCATGGCTCGGCGCATCAGTTGCCTCCCTGCTGGCGGCGGGTGGAGACCGGGCCCGGCGGCTGGAGGGGGCCGAGGCCGGTGAGCACGCCCTCCAGCCACGGCCCGTTGCCCCTGAGGATGGCGAGCTGCTGGAACGTCGGCCCGAGCAGCGAGAAGTCGGTGTTCAGCGCGTCCATGTTTGGGGCGAGCCTGGTGGTCAGCAGGTGCAGGTTGTCCAGGAGCGTGTTGAGCTCCTTCTGGTTCGTGGAGATCACGTTGGAGAGCGTCCGGACGGTGCGGTTGCCCTGCCCGATCGTCGCGGCCAGCTCGTCGCGGTGGCGCACCAGCGTCCGCAGCAGCACCTGGCTGGCGTTGATGATCTCGCGGAGCCGCTCGTCCTTGCCGGCCAGCGTGCCGGTGATCGTCTTGCTGTTCTCGATCAGCTTCTGGATCTCGGGATAGGAGTCGTTGAGCATCCGGGACAGGTCCTGGACGTTGACCAGGACGCGGTTCAGCTTCGCCGCGCCCGGTGACTTGATCTTGTTGACCTGGGTGAGCAGGCGGTCGATGGTCCGCTGGTCGAGCCTGCCGACGATGTTCTGCGCGCCCTCCAGCGCGTCCGGGACGGTGAACGGGACGCTGGTCCGCGACAGCGGGATCCGCCGCCGCGACTCGGGGACGTCCGCCATGTACGGCGCGGCGACCGGGCCCGACAGCCGCAGGTACCGGCCGCCGAGCAGCGTCGTCGTCTGGATCTCCGCCCGGGTCTTCGGCCCGAGGTCGATGCCCGCGTCGACGTGCCAGGTGACGACGACCACGCCGCGCCGGAAGTCCGGCTCGACGGACGTGACCCGGCCCGACTTCACGCCCGCGACGCGGACGTCCTGCCCCTTCTTGAGCCCGGCGGCGTCGCTGAACTCGCCGGTCATCGTGTAGCCGCGGTCGAGCAGGTGCAGCTGGCCCACGGCGAACGCGAACACGCATCCGGCGGCGAGCGCGGCGAGGGTGACGAGCGCGACGACCCTGTGGTTCGCGTCCCGGAGCGACTTCAGCGCCATCAGCCGCGCACCCCCAGCAGCATCTTCCGCAGCTCGGCGAGGTCGCCCTTGGACGGGGCCCCCGCGCCGGGCGACTTCGGCAGCGTCATCGGGAACGGGCACGGGCCCTGCACGATGTTCAGGCAGAGCGCGTTCGTCCGCAGGTAGTGGCCGCCGTTCGCGGACGAGAACAGCTGCCGCAGCGTGAGCGGCAGCTGCTGCACCATCTTCTCCAGCTCGTCGACGTTCAGCCGGAACGTCTCGCTGAACCTGCCGAGGTTGTCGATGATGCGGGCGAGCTGCGCGTCGTTGCCGCCGAGCACCTGGTTGAGGTTGGCGGTGACGCCGGAGACCTCCACGACCGCGTTCTCCAGCAGCCTGCGGTTGTCCGCGAAGACCCTGGTGAGCGACTCCAGGTTGTCGACGCTGGCCGCGATCTGCCTGTCGCGGACGGCGACGGCGTCGCTCACCGTCTCGTAGTCGTCGATCATCTTCTGGATCGTCGTCCGGCGGGCGGCGAACGTCTGGAGCAGCATGTCCAAGTTGTCGGTGAGCAGGGAGACGTTCTGCTCGTTGCCGTCCAGCGCCTGCGAGAACGAGAACAGGATCTTGTTGAGCTGGTTCGGGTCGAGGCTGCGGGTCAGCGGGCCGAGGTCGTTGACGATGGCGCCGAGGTCGACGACCGACCTGGTGTGCGGGACGCGGTCGCCGTCGCCGAGCATGGCGCGCTTCCTGCCCGGCTCCAGGTAGACGACCCGCTGGCCCATCACGTTGCGCCAGCGGATCGCGGCGGTGGAGTCGGACGGCAGCCGGACGTCGTCGTCGACGGCCATGTCCACCACGGCCTTGCCGCGCACCACCTTGATGCCCTTGACCTGGCCGACGGGCGTGCCCGCGACCTTCACGTCGTCGCCCTCCAGCAGGCCCGTGACGTCGTCGAACGTCGCGGTCAGCCGGTAGCGGGACGCGAAGCTCGCGCCGAGGATCTGCTGGCCGATGTAGAACGTGAGCAGCCCGGTCACCGCGACGAACACCAGGAACTTCACCGTCGTGGCGCGGCCGGGCCCGCGCGCGGCCTTGGCGCGCCGCCGCCCGCTCACGGCCGTCCCCCGGGCATCGGGGCGGTGAAGGCGGTCGTGGCCGGTTTGACGGGGCAGATGTCGATGAGGATCTGGCAGAGATCCAGCGGGAGGTCGTCGCGCGCCTGCGCGATCATCGTGCCCTCCGGGCCGGGGACGCGGATGATCTGCGCGAGCAGGTTGAAGAATCCGTTCAGGCTGTCCAGCAGCACGGGGATGTTGCGGCGCTGGCCGTTGAACACGGCGACGACCTGGCCGCCCGAGTCGATGATGGTGCCGAGGTTGCGGCCGTGCCGCTGGAGGTTCGTGCCGAGCGTGTCGCCGAGCCGGCCCGACTGGTCGAGCAGCTGCGTGATCTTGTCGGGGCGCTCGTTGATCGTGCGGGAGAGCCGGTTGAAGTCGCCCGCGAAGCCCGCGAGGGTGTCGCCGCGGGACGAGAGCGTCCCGGACAGCCCGTGAATGTCGCCCAGCAGCGCGTTGATCGCCGCCCGGCTCTCGTACGTCGCGTCGACGACCTCGGCGCCGTTGTCGATCGTCCGGCGCAGCGCGGGGCCCTGGCCGGAGAGCCCGCTGCCGAACGTGCGCAGGATCGTGGCGACCTCGTCCGGGTTGATGGCCTTGGTGAGCTTGTAGGTGGGCCAGGCGGTGTCGGACAGCTCCTCCGGGTCGCGCGTCTTGGCGACCTTTCCGCCGTCCTTCAGGTACGGGCCGGTCAGCTCGTGCGCGCCGAGGTCGAGCGCGAGGTCCTTCGGCCCGAACACCGAGATCGGCTCGACCGCCGCGACCGCCGTGTCCGCGACCCTGACCCCCTTGTCGACGCGGAACCGGACGTTGACGCGCCCGCTGTCGACCAGCGTGATCTCGTCGACGGCGCCGACGGCGATGCCGCGGACCTTGACATCCGACTTGCCGGGGTCGAGGCCCTGGCCGGCGCGTCCGAACGTCGCGGTGTAGTAGGTGGAGCCCTCGTGCGACGGCGTCGTCCCGACCGCGACGAACGCCACGGCGGCCGCGATGACGCCCGCGCCGGCCAGCCCGAAGACCGTCCGGGAGCGGCTCGACAGCGTCTCCTCGCTCATCCGGTCAGCCTCACCGTGCTGCCGTGGCCCCAGAAGATGTACGACAGGACCAGGTTCATCAGGATCATCAGGATGGTGGACTCCCGGATCGCGCGGCCCGCGGCGACGCCGACGCCGACCGGCCCGCCCGCCGCGTAGTAGCCGCGGTAGCAGTGCACGAACATGATGATGAACGCGAACACCGCGACCTTGACGACGCTGTAGAACACGTCGATCGGCGGCAGGTAGAGGTGGAAGTAGTAGTCGTAGATGCCGGGTGAGAGCCCGAAGTAGTGGATCGTGATGAACCGGGTCGCGAAGAACGCCATGAACAGCGACACCAGGTACAGCGGCACCAGCGCGATGACCCCGGCGGCGACCCGCGTGCACACCAGGTACGCCAGCGAGTTGATGCCCATGACCTCCAGCGCGTCGATCTCCTCGGAGATCCGCATCGCGCCGATCTCGGCGGTGAAGCCGGTGCCGACCTGCGCGACCAGCGCGACGCCCGCGATGATCGGGGTCACCTCGCGGACGTTGGAGTAGCTCGCCACCAGCCCGGTGAACGCCTCCGCGCCGATCCGCTCCAGGCCCGGGTAGCCCTGCAGGCCGACCATCGCGCCGGTGGCCAGCGACATCGTCGCGATCACGAAGATCATGCCGCCGCCGATGACGAGCGCGCCGACGCCGACGGTGATGTCGCTGACCTGCTTGGCGAGCGTCCTGCCGTACTTGCGGCGGACGATGATGTCGACAACCAGGTGGTACAGGACGCGGCCGAGGAACACGGGCAGGTCGGCGGAGGCGGCGAGCCCGGCGGTCCGGCCCCGGACGGCCCGGCCCAGCCTGCGCACGGGGGAGATGGCGACCATCAGAACCTCGGCGGGAAGAGGACCTGGTAGATCATGGTGAGGACGTAGTTCGTCGCGAACACCACGATCGAGGTGACCACCACCGCCCGGTTGACCGCGCGGCCGACGCCGACCGGCCCGTAGTCGCAGTTCATGCCCATGTGGCAGGCGACGGCGGCGGCGATGAACCCGAACACCCACGCCTTGAACAGGGTGATCACCAGGTCCGGGAACTGGAGCAGGGTCGTGGCGCCGTCGAAGAACGCGCCGGGGCTGACGCCCTGCTGGATGACGTTGAAGTAGTAGCCGCCCAGGACGCCCGCCAGGATCACCACCGAGCAGAGCAGCAGGGACACGGTGCTCGCCGCCCACAGCCTGGGCGTGACCAGGCGGTGGACCGGGTTGATGCCCATGACCTCCATCGCCGCGAGCTCGTCGCGGATGTTGCGGGCCCCCATGTCGGACGTGATCGCGGACCCGCCGACCCCGGACACCAGCAGCGCCGCGGCCAGCGGCGCCACCTGCTGGATCATCGCGGCGGTCAGCAGCGCGCCGGTGCCGGACTGCGCGCCGAGCTGCCGGGCGATGTCGCCGACCTGCAGCGAGATGGTCGCGCCGAGCGGGACCGCGATCAGCATCACCGGGACGCTCGTGACGCGCGCCAGGAACCAGCACTGCTCGACGAACTCGCCCCACCACTGGCGCAGGTCCCAGGTGCGGCGCAGACCCTCCAGGAGGGTCACGCACAGCAGTCCGGTCTCGTCGAGCGTCCGCCCGACGCGTCTGCGCGCGAGGTCCGGGGCCTTCGTCAGGCTCAGGGCCATCAGCCGGTGCCCTCCCCCAAGGGGGTTTGGTGAAGGTACAAACCAGCCTCCTTCGTTCTCGGACGTCGGCGCTCATCCGATACTCCGGACCCCTGCCGCGGCACGGGGCGCCGTCGTCGTGCTCGTTCGCGCGCCACCGTGGTCTCGGCCGAGACCGGGATCACACGCGGAGCCCGCGCCCAAGCAAGCACTCGGGCACCGCATGTGATCTGAGGCACTCTATTGGAAGAAGGTCTAAGAAGCGAGTACTTACATGTCGTTTTATCCGCGGCTAAGATCATCCGGTGCGAACCGAGGCGCGACACGACACCGAGAGAGACGCGACGGCGGAGGACAGGGCGACGGCGGACAGGACGACGGGCGCGGCGGACGACGTCGACCCGCTGGTCATGGGCGTCCGCGACCGCTGGGACGAGCAGGGGCTCCGCGGCGGGCCCTGGCCGTTCATGGCGATCTGCGCGGTGGGACGGCTCAACCAGCTCCTGAAGAAGGCCCTGGACACCGAGCTGAAGCGGCTGGACCTCACCCGGACCGGCTACTTCCTGCTGACCACCCTCGCCCTCACCACCCACGGGCGGGCGCGGCTGAGCACGCTCGGCCGGATCCTGATGATGCATCCGACGACGGTGAAGCTCACCGTCGACCAGCTTGAGGCGGCGGGCCTCGTCGCCCGCGCCCCCCATCCGCACGACCGGCGCGCCACCCTCGTGGCGATCACCGCCGCCGGACGGGACCGGGCCAACGACGTCAGCCTGGCGCTGGAGTCGCCGGGCGGCGAGCTCGCCGCGTTCGACGGCATGCACCGCGAGATCTTCGAAGCGCTGCAACCGGCGCGACTGGCGGCCGGAGATGTGGAACTCTTGAACCCTGGCGCGGGGCGCGATCGGGGGCGCCGCGACGGGTGAACCACGTGTCGCCCGGCCCCCGTACAGGCTCATGGACTCCGTTCATGGAAGATCCCATGGACGACACGACCCCGGGCGATAAGGCAGTCTTCTCCTATGCCACAGAGTCACGGCACGCGCAGACGTCCCCCAGCCTCCTCCCGGCGCGCCCGTTCCGGGCCGGGGCGACCGGACCGTTCGGGCGGGCGCGACGCCGCGCAGGTGCCCCCGCCCCGCGAGGCTCCCGAGCCGCGCGGCGGCGAGCGCGGGCCCGGCGCGTACGCGCCCTACGACCCCTATGACCCGTACGGCGGCGGGCCGCCGCCGCCCGGCGACGTCCGGCCGTCCAGGGAGCGGCGGCTGTGGCGGCTGCTCAGCAGCAACATCGTGATCACGGTCGTGGCGACCGGCGCGATCGCCGCGGCGGTCGTGCTGGTCGACATCGGCCGCTTCGTCGGCGACGACGACACCAAACCGCCGAAGATGGCCGCCGGTGACCTGTCGACCAACGACATGCTCACCCGGCTCACGGCCGGGTCCGACATGGACCCGGTCATCGCGGACGCGGTCGCCGCCGCCAAGAAGCGCGCCTACGAGAAGCACAAGCGCGAGATGGCGGAGCTGAAGAAGAGGGCCGAGAAGGAGGCGGCCGCCCGCGCGAAGCTGAAGGCGCAGCAGGAGAAGGAGCGGCTCGCCAAGCTGAACCCAAGCGCCAAGCAGAACAAGGCGTACGGCAAGAAGATGAACGCCCTCAAGGGGTGGGGCGGCTGCTGGTCGTCGCTGCTGACGCTGTGGAACCATGAGAGCGGCTGGAACGAGCGGGCCGAGAACCCGTCCAGCGGCGCCTACGGGATCCCGCAGGCGCTGCCGGGCACGAAGATGGCCAGCTCCGGGTCCGACTGGCGCACCAGTTCGCCGACGCAGATCGCCTGGGGGCTCGGCTACATCAAGGCCCGTTACAAGGACCCGTGCGGCGCGTGGTCGTTCTGGCAGTCGCACAACTGGTACTGACCGCGCGCGGCGGGCGCCGGGTGCGGGCGTCCGCGTCCTGGCACCATGGGGGGATGCGAGCGAGCAGGGCGCACCACGCGAACGGCGCCGCGGGCGACGGGACCGGCGGCGACTCGGGCGGCGGCGGGCGCCAGTGGGCGCGGGCCGACGCGACGCGGCAGGCGCTGCTGAGCGCGGCGCTGCACGTCTTCGCCGACCGCGGCTACGCCGACGCGGGCATCGCCGAGATCGTCGAGCGGTCCGGGATCAGCGTCGGCAGCCTCTACCACCACTACGGCGGCAAGGCCGGGCTGTACGTCGCGCTGTGGGAGGACCTCAGCGGCGAGCAGGAGGCGAGCGCCGCGCAGGCCGTGTCCGCCGCGCGCAAGGGCGGCGAGTCCGACCCGATCGCGCTGTTCATCGCGGGCGCCCGCGCCTACCTGCGGGTGTGCTGGGAGCGCCGGGACGCGGCCCGGCTGTTCCTCGGCGGGGAGGGCCCGTCCGGGTCGTCGCTGATGCGGCGCAGCCGCGCCCAGCACTGGATCGCGCAGAACACCAAGCTGCTGCGCGGCCCGTCCTCCGGCGAGCCGGCCGGACGTCCCGAGCAGGTGCTGAGCCTCGTCCTCACCACGGTGATCGGCGAGGCCGGACGGGAGATCGCCACGGCCGAGAGCGAGTCCGAGGCCACGGAGATCATCGAAGAGGTGTGCCGGATCCTGATCCGCCTGGCCCGCTGAACCCGGAGGCGGACGGCGCGGGCCGCCGAACAGGGGTCAGGCGAGGCGGATGCGCCGGACGCGTTTGGCACGGGCGGGTTGCGGCGGGAGCGTGCGCAGCCGCGCCGCCGTGAGCCGCTTCCCCGCGATCCGGGACCGGGACCGCCTGCGGACGGCCCGCGGCGGCCGGACGTCCGCGGCACGGCGGATCAGCCGCAGCCTGAGCAGCAGCAACGTCACCGACACCGTCAGCGCGGCCAGGAAGCCGGCCTGCAGCGCGCCGATGTCGTCGACGGTGAGCGGCTCGTCGGGAAGCTCCCGCAGGCCGGACACCGGGACGAGCGGCCCCAGGCTCGGCGCGATCTGCGGCTGGGCGATCGGCGGCAGCGCGACCTGGGGTCCCTGCATGCCCGCGAGCGGGTTGAAGCCGGTCGGGGTCAGCGGCGGGACGCCGGGCGGCAGGTTCGACAGGCTCACCCCGGGCGGCGGCGCGCCGGACGCGTCCGTGATGATCAGCTTGTAGCTGCCGGACGCGCCCTTGGCCTTCGTCGCGGCGGCCGCGGCCTTCACGAGGATCACACCGGGCTTGGCGTCGGACGCCGCCCGCACCGTCGCGAGGGCGGAGGTTCCACCGGCCCCGACGGAGCCGAGATTGTGCGTCCGCGGGCTCACCGCGGCGCCGGACGACGACAGCCGCAGGACGGTGTGCTGCGCGGTCGCCTTCCTCGACGACACCCGCACGGTCGCGGTGATCGATCCGCCGGGACGCATCGTCGCCGCCGACACCGACAGCCCGAGCGCCAGTTCGGGAGTCGCGGGCGTACCGGGACCGGGACCTGGCCCGGGCGGGTCGGTCGGATCAGGCGGGTCGGTCGGATCAGGCGGGTCCGGAGGGTCGGTCGGATCAGGCGGGTCCGGAGGGTCGGTCGGATCAGGCGGGTCCGGAGGGTCGGACGGGTCCGGCGGATCGGGGGGATCGGACGGGTCCGGTGGATCGGACGGGTCGGGCGGGTCCGTCGGCGTGCCGGTGGCCGGCGGATCGCTGGGAGGCGGGTCGGTGGCGGGCGGGTCGCTCGGCGTCTCGGAGGCGGTCGCGCTCGGGTCGGGCGTGGGCTCCGCGAGCACCGGGGGTGCGCTCGCCGCTCCGATCACCGCCGCCGCGGCCAGTCCCGCCAGGATCGACCAGGCCGATCGTGAGCGCACCCTGAACGCACCTCCACCGCGTCGCGACTATCCGTCCAATAGCTCCGAATTGGATGGAAGCATGGGCGAATGGGGGAATCAACCCTGTGCATCAAGGTCGTCGCACAGTGCTCATCGACCTGCGGCCGAGCGCTCGCCGTTTGTCAATCGGTGCTTGTTCTCTCCGTCGCGGCGCCCTCGCGTAGCCACATCGCGCGCAGCACGGCCTCGATCGCGAACCGTGCGTCGGGATCGGTCAGCCGGTCGCCGAGGATGTCTTCGAGGCGCCGCATCCGGTAGCGGACGGTCTGCGGGTGGATGTCGAGCTCCTTGGCGATCCCGGCGGCGGTTCCGCGGCTCACCAGCCAGGCGCGCAGCGTGTCCAGCAGCCGGTCGCGCTGCCGGGGGCTGAACCGCGCCATCGCGCCGAGGTGGCGGCGCGCGAGCTGGTCGATGAGCGCCTGGTCGGACAGCAGCAGCAGCGTGATCAGATGGTCCTCGCAGTCGGTCACCGGGCCGTCCCCGAGCACGCCGTTCTCCACCAGCCCGAGGGCGTGCCGGGCCCAGCGCAGCGAGTCGGCGGCGTGCCCGGCCGGGACCGCCGGGCCCGCGACGAGCTGACCGTCCGGCAGGACGCGCAGCAGGGCCCGCCGCCGTTCCGGGGTCAGGCCGCCCGGGACGACGAGGAACGGCTCGGCCGCGGTCAGGTCGGCGAGGACGTCGTCCTCCAGCGCGGCCCGCACGTACTGCGCGCCGGGCGGGGCGACGACCACGGTGACCTCGTCGGGGATCGGCCAGCCGGCCCGTCCGGCGGCGTCGGCAAGGACGCGCGGCGACCCGAGCGGGCGCATCAGCAGCTCCAGCAAACGCCGCCGGTGGCTCTCGACCTCGCCTTCGGGACGCGCGTCCAGGTAGCCCTCCAGCGCGAGCGCGGCGAGCTCGTCGATGTAGGCGAACAGGGCGTCGGCGAGCTGCGCCATGACCTCGGGCGACAGGTGCCTGCGCGGGCCGACCTTCATGATGCGGCGCCACGCGACCTGCGCGCCGAGGCGGAGCGCGGACTGGAGCGTGTCGAGCGTCCGGCCCTCCTGCGCCTCGAAGCGGCCGAGCCGCCGGTACGTCTCGTAGTGCCGCTCGCGCGGGGCGAGGGGGTTCGCGACCTGTTCCACGAAATCGGTCAGGGCGCGTTCGACGCCGATTCTCAGCGCCTCCACGTAGGGGCCCTTCAAATGGCGGCCGTATTCGGGGATCGTCCCGCGCACCTCGTGGACGATCTCCTGCGCGAGGCTGGGCAGTTCCGGCCGCATCAGCACGGCCAGCCGGCGCGGCAGCCTCGTCCGCCGCCGCACGACGCCCGGCGTCATCGTCTGCGCCATCGGCACACCTCCGAGAACGCCGCCGTCGCGGGTCCTGGCGTGTCGCCGGGAGGGGCACCCGGCGTCCCGGACGGTCGGCGGTGCGGCGGGACGTCGAGGGCGCGCCGAGCGGGGGTCCCCTGCACGCCCCCCGCGACATGTGAGCCGAACCACATTGAAGGTAGATCACTTACGTCCGGTCTCAAGGTAAAGAAAACGCAAATTCACCACTGTGTCAATCTGTAGTGACACTCGGCGTCCAATAAGGGCGGGCTCATCGCGGCGAGGGCCTCCGGTCCCGCAGCCGGTGCGCCCGGAGCACCGCGTCGAGCATGAAACGCGCCGCCGGATCGGCCAGCTGCGCGTCGAACGCCGCGCTGATCTGCCGCATCCGGTACCGCACCGTCTGCGGATGCAGCCGCAGCCGCCGCGCCGCCTCGACCGCGTTCCCCTGTGCCTCCAGCCACGCGCCCAGGGTTTCGGTCATGCGCATTCTCCGAGAATTCGTCATTCCGGCCAGTGCCGCCAATTCCCGCCGGACGAGCTGGTCGAGCAGCGACCCGTCCGACAGGAGCCACAGTTCCAGCAGATGCCGCTCGCACAGCGTCGGGCCCGCGTCCTCCAGCACACCGGCCTCCACCAGGCCGAGCGCGCGCCGCGCCCAGCGCAGCGAGTCGCCGGCCTCCGCCAGCGGGACGGTCAGCCCCACCGCGGCCCGGCGGTCCGGCAGTGCCCGGTGCAGCATCGCCCCGCGCGCCGCGCCGAAGCCGCCCGGGATCAGCAGCTGCGGCTCGGCGTCCGCGAGGTCGGCGAGTACGTCCGCGTCCAGCGCGTCCCGCACGCAGCGCGCCCCGGACGGCAGCGCGACCATCGTCACCTCGCCGGGCACCCGCCACCCGGCGGCCTCCGCCGACTCGGCCAGCGCGCCGCTCGCCGCCCCGGGCCGCAGCACGAGGCGCAGCAGCCGCCGGTGGACGCCGGACACCTCGTCCGCCGACGACTGCGCCTCCAGATAGCCCTGCACCGACAGCGACGCCAGCTCGTCGATGTAGGAGAACAGGGCGTCGGCCAGCCGCGTCATCACGTCCGACGGCAGCCGCCTGGTCCGCCCGACGTGCGCGACCCGCCGCCACGCGACCTGCACGCCGACCCGGTACGCGGCCTGGAGCGCGTCCAGGCTCCGCCCCTGGTACGCCTCGCTGCGCCCGAGCTCGCGGCACAGCTCGTCGCGCCGCTCGTAGGAGTCGCGGCCGCCGGACACCTGGTCGACGAACGCCGCCATCGCCTGCTCGACGGTGACCCGGAACGCGGCCGGCCTCGGCGTCCCCTCCTGCCGCCCGTACTCGGGCACCGACCGGCGCACCTCTCCGATGATCTCCTCGGCGAGCGAGGGCAGCTCGGCGCTCAGAATGGCGATGACCTGAGGCGGGATCGGCCCAGGACGACGCCCCCGCCCAGCGAGGGTCCCCGTCATTCAGCCCTCCTTCGCGCCGTCGAAAAGGCTTCAATAAAATTACCCGAACAACGGCTGCCGTGCAGCATTCAGCGGCGATCGGCGGCGGCTAATTCCGGGCATGCTCACTTGGCGACAGAATTGCCGTCGCCGAATAGTCATCTGGAGACAAAACTGTCCGATGACAATGGCGGTGGGTGATCGTCCGGTCAGGGGCTCGTGATGGTCTGGGCGGGGGTGACGGGGAGGGACGCCGCCAGTTCAATGGCGTCTCCCGGGGCGACCAGGTCGGCCGTGCATCGGTAGTTCGTGAACGTGACGCTCAGGTGCGCGCCGCTCAATGTCAGGGTGCGGTCGCCGTTGGCGTACGTCGCGCCGGTCGTGCCGGGGGCGCCGTCGGGGGCGCCGACGTCGGCGCGGCAGCCGTTCGAGACGTCCAGCGTGAGGTTGAGGTTGTTGAACGTGGCGGTCGTCGTGCCCTCGGCGGCGGCGTAGGAGTCGGCGTAGAAGTCCCAGGGGAGGTTGGCCGCCGTGGCCGCGGTGGTGAGGGCGTGCGGTCCGGTGCAGGCGGTGAGCGAGCCCTGGTCGAACGAGATCAGGCCGTAGCCCGACTGCCCCGCGCCCGCCGGGGCCGTCCCGGAGAACGCCGCCGTGCAGCGGATCGTCCAGCCCTTGGCGGTGTTGCGGAGTTCGGCGGGGGCGGTGGCGGAGACGGCGCCGCCGGGCGAGACCGTCCAGGTGCCCGCGTCCGCGTCCGCGTGCGCTGGGGCGGGGGCGGGGGCGGTCGTGACGAGTGCGAGCGCGGTCGCCAGTGCGAGCGCCGGTCTCAGTGCGGAGAACAGGGAGGACGTCATTGGCACGTTCCTTCGGCGTGGGCGCCCGCCCGGCGGGGTGAACCGCCGGGCGGGTGCGGGCCGCGCCCGCTGGGGGTGGTCAGCGCGCGGACGCGGCCGGTCTCGCGCGGATCAGGCCGGCAGCGTGGCGTACGTCCGGTAGCCGACGTACTCGTTGAAGATCATCGTGTTGCGGCCGGCGGCGGACGGGACGCCCGCCTGGCTGTTGACGATCTCGTTGACCAGGCCGAAGTCCAGGGCGCAGCCGCGGGCGCCCGGCACCGAGAACGCGTTGTCGACGTGGCCGAGCGACCGGGTCACCGTGGTGCCGTCCGTCCCGATGATCACCGGGGGCTTGCCGGAGATCGGGGTGTTGGGCGGCGGCGGGCTGGTCGTGCCGGTGATCAGGTCCAGCCTGATCGGGTGGGCCGAGTCGCCGATCAGGCACCTGCCGCCGAGGAACGGGTTGGTGAGCCGGATCTGCAGGTTCATCTTCACCTGGAAGTTCGAGTACTGGAAACCGCCCGCGTACTCGGGCTTGGCGTAGACGGCCGTGAGGATCGGGTCGCCGAAGATGCCCGGCATGACGAGCATCTTCTCCGACCTGAGGTTGCCGAAGATGGGCGTGTGCTCACGGGTATCCGGGTTGTACGACGTCGCGAACGTCATCCGGATCGGCTTGTCGATGTTCTGCGTGAACTTCCCGAGGATCATCTTGCCGCTGGTCACCACCGCGTTAAAGCAGATGGACGACCGCGGCGACGCGCCCGCCGGCAGCGTCGGACAGTCGGAGAAGTCGAAGGTGGGGATGGGGTCGTCCGCGAGCGCCGGCGCGGCGGGGGCCGCGGGCGCGGCCTGCGCCGGCGCCCCGGCCATCGTCAGTGCGGTCGCCAGGCCCGCGACGGGCAGCGCGACCTTGCCCATCCTTCTGAGCGCTCTGGTTGCTTTCACTGTGGGTCCTTTCCTCCTACCTGGTCGAGACCGTGGACCGGTCTCGGGCGAACAGCGGCGGGAAACTGCGGGCCTTCCTGGCGAGAAAGGACGGCACTCGGGGCCCTGCTACTCGGGCGTCTTGGACATGGTGATCTTCTGGCCGGGCCTGAACGCGAAATTTCCTTCCCCCGAGGCCCAGTTGGGCGTCCAGGCACCGGCCGGGCAGTCGGTGCTCGCGAGGGTGTCGAGTACCGAGGTCCCGTGCAGGGAGTTGTCCGAATACTCGCCCCCGATGGAACTGAAACCATCGAACTCTTTCCCGGACGGCGTCTTTCCTTTCGTGCCGAGCCGCAGCCGGCAGCTGTCCTCGTCGCCGTCGCCGTCGACGTCCGTGCCGCTGATCGCGACCGTCAGCTGCAGCCCGTAGACCCGCGCGATGATGTCGCCGGCGTCGGTGAGTTCCTGGCGGACGTTGAGGCTCCACGATTCGGTGTTGGCCGTCACGGTCACCGGGACATCGGACGGGCCATAGGTGCATCCGGCGAATTTCCGGGACTTGATCGTGGCGAGCTTGAACCTCGGCTGCCAAAGCCCCTTGGGAAGGGTGAACTTCATCGTGGCCGTCTCGCATTTGATCGAGCGGAACGCCCCGTCCGCCTCGCGGATCTCGAAGGGCTTCGCGACGGCGGTCACCTCGCCGCCCGGCGACACCGTGATGGTCTTCGGTTCGGTGTTGGTGTCCGGCTGGCACTTCGACGGGTCAGGGTTGTTCGGGTTCAGGGTGCACCACTTGCCCGACTCCAGCTGCACGTAGTTTCCCGTCCCGGACGTCGTCGCCGTCAGCAGCGGGCTGAGGTCCTCGCCCACACCGCAGCCGCTGAAGGCCGGCACCTCGGCATGGCCCGTGTAGGTGCCGCCGTCGGTGAAGTTGTTCGCCCCGATCACGTTGTTTCCGAGATAGCTGGAGAGTTTCAGGGGAATCGGGCCGGCGGCGCATCCGTCGCCGACGGCGACCGGCGTCCCGTTGACCAGGACGCCCGCCACCTGGATCTTCGTCGCCGCTTTGACCCAGACCGTGTTCTCCGCCACGGTGGGGATGATGCTGTTGCTCCAGAAGTCGGCGCGGAAGTTGGCGTTCCTGTTCCCGTTGGAACGCGGAGTCGGGACCTGCGCCACCTTCGCCGTGACGGTGGTGGGCATGAATCCGAAGCCCAGCATGGTCGCCTGTGTCGCGGCGGGCACAGCCAGAATGTAGCCGCGATACTGAATGTAGTTGTTGTCGCCTCGGTCGACCCATGCGTCGACGCTGTTGCGGATGCGGGCCTGCGCGCCGAGCGGCAGCGCGGCTCCAAGCTTCTTGGAATTGGCGAATCCCGATTGGCGGGCGCACTGGGGGCGGCCCGCGCTTGAGGTGTGCCGGGCGTCCGGGGGCGCCTTCGGAAGGTCCGGCGTGTCCATCGACGTCTCCGGATCGTCGTTGTATCCCCCGCCGGGCTCGGTCGGCCCGGGCATTCCGGCGCAGGTCGGATCCTCATCGGGAACCTGTGCATTCGCGCCCGCGCCGCCGGCGGATCCGGCGCCGGGTGCGCGAGCGATTCCACTACCCGAGACAGATCCGCGCATGACCGTGCCGTAGCTCTTCAGGGCACAGACCGCCTGGACGGGCCGCGCGTCCGTGTTGCCTTCGTCGCCGTTCAGGTCGAGGTTGAGGTTCGGCGCGATCCACACCACCTCTCCCGGAGAGTCGATTGTGACCGGGGGGACGGGACCCGTCCCCTTCAATTCGACCGGCCCGCGATGGTCCGGCTCCGTATTGGTCGCCTCAAGGGTGAAGCTCGGCCATCCCGCGTCCGTCAGCCGGCCGCCATGGCTGATCGCCACGGCGCTGCGAAGGGTGCCCGAAAGGCGCGGGCCCGAGATGCCCGCCGCTTGCGCGGGAGCCTCTGTCGCCGGAATTTGTTTGAGGACGTCCGAGACCATTCGTTCCGGCAGCCTTAGCGAAAGGGTCACCTTTCCCGGTGCGAGCGGCTTGCCGGGCTTGGCCACGAGTCGCGAGCGCGAACTGCCGGCGCGCAGCGTGATGTCGTAGATGCCGGACGACGTCGAGCAGACGTAGGAAAGGTCGTTCCCGGTCGCGGCCACCGCCTGAGGGAGATGGGCGAAAAGGCCGCCGACGACGACCAGCCCCGTCGTTCCGGCGCTCAGGGCCGATCTGCGGGAAACGAGCTTCATGGACATCCTCGTTCTTCGGGTGGAGCCGCGTCCCCCGGCGCCGGGGGACGCGGCCGCACGGTGACGAGTCCCGGTCGGTGCGACCGATCAGGACATGGTGATGATCGGCTTCGGACTGCCGTTCACCACGACCTCTCCGTCGAGCCTGATGTGGTCGCCGATGTTGATCAGCAGCGGGTCGCAGAGCCCGTTGTCGGCGGTGACCTCCAGGTTGTTGCTCGTCCCCGACAGCAGGTTGAGCGTGCCGTCGGCGTTGTCGTAGTTGCCGTCGACGGTGCCGGCCGCGCCGCCGGGGCCGGTGATGTCCGCCTCGCACCCGTCGCTGCCGACGATGTGGGCCTTCACGCCGCTGAGGAAGCCGGTGGTCACGCCGCCGGTCTGGCTGACGGCGGTGAGACCCCAGGGGAGGTTGCCCGGCTGGATCTCCACAAGGAGGCCACCGGGACCGTTGCAGGGCCCGTTGGCGCCGTTGTCGGTGTGGTGGAACGCGATGCTGTCGACCGTCGCGAGCGGGTTGTTGTCGCTCACCCCGTTGTCCAGGGTCGCGCCGCCGTTGACCACGTTGCAGGTGACCACCGCGCCCGTCTCGATGTCCTCGGCGATGAGGTTCGTGGACGCCTTCTGGAAGGTCTTCGCGCCGCCGTTCTGGACGGTCCAGGTCGCGGCGGAGGCGGGGGTCGCGACGAGGGAGAGGGCGGTGCCGGTGACGACCGCCGCGGTCAGGCCGGTGCGGATGAGCTTTCGCATGTCAGTTCTGCTTCCCTTCAGGGGTGGTTTCTCGACTAGTAGGGACACTGACCGCGTTTTACAAAGGGGCAACTCCTCTACGGGACGGTGAACTCGCGAGACCCCCTGGAATCCGCCGGTCTCAGCGGACTCCGGCACCGGACCACCCTGTCTCGCTGCTCTGCTACCAAGAAAGATACGCATCGGTAACTTGTTCCTCAATACTTGGCCGCAACTTTCTCGGGCATTTCTTGTGGCCTTTCAAATAATTGTCATGCACTGAGTTTTCGATCTTGGTCGCATTGTCATCGCCTGACAATTGATTCCAGTCCGCAATGGGTCCGTCACGGGCTCGTCACGGTGTGCGGATCTCCGTCCTGGACATATCCGCCGGTGAGGCCGATCCGATTTCCGACCTCGACCAGCAGCGGGTCGCACAAGCCGTTCGTACCGGTGATGACCAGATTGGTCCCCAGCGCGTCGTCGAGCGTGAGACGGCCGGTCGAATTCTGATACGAGAGACCGACCCCCGTTGGGGCCTCCCAGTTCGAGCTCGCAGCCGTCACTGCCCTCGCCCTTCGCGACGACCCCGGTCACCTTGCCTTTCACCGTTCCCCCGGTCACGTCGTAGGACTGGGCCTGGAACTTCCACGGCAACGCGAGCGCGGTCACGCGGACGAGCAGTCCCCCGGGGCCGTTGCAATCACCGCCGACGCCATTGTCGGAGTGCGAAAAGCTGATGGCGTCGATGGTGACGAGATCGTCGCCGGACAGTCCCGTGCCCGATTTCGCGGTCGAGGTCGCGGCGGAGGTGTCGCACGTGACCACCGCACCGTTGTCGATGTTCTCGACAATGAGATTGAGGTCGTTGTGCGCGGTGATCTTTCCGCCCGGGAGGAACGTCCAGGTCGCGGCGGTGCCGGCGGCCGCGGTCGCGAGAATGGCGGCTCCGGCCAGGGCGGCCAGTGCGGGCTTGCGGTGACCGATTTTAAGCATCGCGCATCTTACTCCAAAGAGAAGTTCGGCTATTTTTCGGTCAGGGTGTCGATGTTGCTGATTTTCCAGGCGCCGTCGGCGTGCACGGCGTTCACGGCGAAGACGGCCGCGGAATAGCTCGTCTCGTTCTTGTCGGTGCGGATGTTGCGCTGGTCGGCGAAGATGAGCAGGCGCGCGTCGTCGGCGGTCAGGGACTTGACCGCGGAGTCCGTGACCGTGGTGGTGAGGACCTGTTTCTGCGCGGGCGCCTGCTTGCGGACGAGCGCGAAGAGCTCGTTGTACTGCTGGACGGCCTTGCCGGTCAGCACTTCCTGCGCCGCCTTCTCGGTTTTCGCCACGTCCGCGTAGTTGTAGGAGAACGCCGTGTTCACCGCCGTGGTGATCTGGCCTTTGACTTCGGCCGTACGGGCGTTGTCGGTGAGCGCGTCGTTCCTCGCGGACGCCGCGCCCGCCAGGTCGCCCGCCTGGCCGTGCAGCCAGGCCGCGGCGACGCCGAACGCGATGGTGAGAGCGCCGAGGAAAACGACGAGGCGGCCGCGGCCATTGCCGGGGAGCGCGCGTCCGAGTGTGCTGATCGCTGCCATTCTGGGGTGCTCCTCGTCAGGGGGTTCCGGTCGGGGCCTGGCCGAGGGCCGACAGTTTCCAGCCCGACGACGTCCTCGTGAGCTGACCGGCGAACCTGCGCAGATTGCTCACCGGCTTTCCGTCGGCACGCGTGATCGTGACGTTGACGGCGGCGATGACGGCGGCCTTTCCGGCGCGGGTGTCGAGTTCGGTGAGCGCCGATTCCAGGACCTTCGCGGTGCTCGTCGTCTGCGCCTTCTCGATGTCGCTCTTCAGCCGGGCCCGGCCCTGGACGATCTCGTCGTAGAGCTGGGCGGTCGACGAGTCCTGCCAGACCTTCAGGCCCCCGTCCACGTCACGGTGGTCGAGGGTGTTGAGGTTGACGATCGCCTGGTCGGCGGCGGCGAGGACCCGGTCGCGTTCGGCGGCGTAGGTCAGCGAGGCGTCGTCGGACGCCGAGCGGTACGCATGGCCGAACCACGCGCACACCAGCGCGGCGATCACGGTCACCGCCAGCGCGACCTTGATCAGCGGCCCCTTGGAGAGGCCGCGTGGCGGCTTTGCGTCAGTGCTTTTCCTGGCGGACGGCTCCGGCTCTGTGGTTTCGGCCGTGGACTCGTCGGCTCGGGACTCGGGCGCTTCCGCGTTCGGGTCGGCCGTCCTGGTCTTGGTCACCTGAATTCCACCCCTTTCCTTCAGGCGGCCCGGAGGTCGCTGATGCGCCAGCCGTGGTCGTCGCGGGCCGTGACGATGAGCTGGGCCGCGACGGGCGCGCCGGTCGGCCTGCCGTCGCGGGTGGCGGTCTGGTCGAGGACGACCAGCAGGACCGCCGTCCCGTCACGGGTGAGTTCGATCAGCCCGGCCTTCGCGACCTTCGTGGTGAGGGCGAGCCTCATGACCGGGGCGTTCCGCTTCACCAGGCCGAACAGCCTGCGGTATTGGCCGGTGGCGCGGCCGGTGAGGGCCTCGCCCGCCGCCCGTTCGGTGGCCGCGGGGTCGGCGTGGGTGTAGGTGAAGATCCGCGCGACCTTGGCGGACACGTCCGCGACGACCTCGGCGGTGCGGGCCTTGTCGACGAGCGCGCGGTTGGCGGCCGGTGAACCCTCGCTCCGCCTGTCGGCCCAGCCGTCCACGGCGAGGGCGGACAGGCAGATCGCCAGGGCGAGGGCCACCGGCCACCCCCGTCCGGCGGCCCGCCTGAATGCTGGAACGAGCGGGCGCCGGGCAGGCTTCTTCTTCGGCGGGATGGGAACGCGGCGGGCGCCGCCGGTGCGGTCGGCGGGCCGGTCCTGGTCGGTGACGCTCACGGCCTGCTCCCCCCGGGCGACAGCGGCTTCAGCGAGCCGACCTTCCACACGCCGCCGACGCGCCGCATCCCGACCTCGTAGCGTTTGCGCTGCTCGGTGCCCTCGGCGGCCTCGCCGGATGGGTCGGTCCTGACCCTGACGGACGCGATGACGGTCGCCTCCCCGGCGGACCGGTCGAGGGAGGTGACGGCGAGCGCGGTGACCCGTCCGTGCGAGGCGGCCTTCTGCTTGCCGAACCTCGCGCGCGCGGCGGGCATGTCGCGTTTGAGGGCGTCGTGGAACGGGCCGGTGGCGACGTCCAGCCAGTGCGCCAGGTCGAGTTCGGCGACCTTGGGGTCGACGCTGTTGAGCAGCGTGAGATCGCGGACGGCCGTCCGGCTCACCTCGTCGCGCGCGGCGGCGAGGTCGTGGTCGGCGCCGCGTCCCGACTGGATCAGCGACCAGAGCGACAGGCACAGGAAGGCGGTGGCGGCGGCCGTGAGTACGTACCCGGCCGGACGGATCCACCGGGTCGTCCACGCGGACTCGCGAAGCGCCGCCGCCGGGCCGGTCATCGCGGGCCTCCGAGACCGAGGAGCGTGCGGAGGTCGCCGGCGGGGGCGGGGGCGGGCGTGCCGGGCAGGCCCAGTGCCGTGAGGAGGTCGCCGGTCGGGGTGGCGCTCAGCGTTCCGGGCTTGGCGGGTGCGGGGACGCCCTTGCGCGGCGCGTTCGCGGTGCCGCGGACGTTGATGCCGGTACCCGGGCCCTCCGCGCAGCGCGCGCCGGTATTGAAGCCGGGGGCGGGCGACAGGTCGAGGCCGTTGCGGTAGCGGGTCCCGCCGTAGCCGCGCGTGCACGGCTGCGGGTTGAAGAAGGTGTTCACCAGGCCGAGCCGGAGCTTGCCGCCGGACACGATCGAGGAGCCCACTCCGGCGACCTTCGGCAGGTTGGCGAGCAGTTCCTCGATGGCGGCCTGGCGCGGCTCGCCGACGCGCGCCGTCGTGAGGAGGTTCGCGAGGAGGATGCCGAGGTCGGGGTCCAGATCGCGCAGGAGTCCTGAGAGCTCGTTGGCCGCGCCGGGGCCGGACGCGATGACCTCGCGCAGGTCGGTGTCGGAGTCGCGGAGCTGCGCGGCCAGCAGCCTGGAGCTGGACGCGAACGACCTGAACGCCGCCGACATCTCGTTCTGCGTCCGCAGCACCGCCCGCCCGTTGTGGATCAGTGCGCGGGAGTCGGGGAACGCCGCGTCCGACGCCGACACGAACTGGGCGCTCGTGTCGAGGAGCTGCTGGAGGTGCGGGCCCTGCCCGGTGAACGCCAGCCCGAGCTCGTCGATCAGCACGCGGACGTCGTTGAGCGGGAGCGAGGCGGCCAGGTCGTTGACGCTCTTCAGCGTCTCGTTCACCGGCGCCGGCGTGGTGGTGACGCTGCGCGGGATCGTGCTGCCCTGCGCCAGGTACGGCCCGGACGGCGCGCTCGGCCGGAGGTCCACGTACTGCTCGCCCACGGCGGAGCGGTTCGCGACGATCGCCTGGAGGTTCTGCGGGATCTTCGGCGCGGAGGAGTCGATGTGCAGTTCGGCGGCGACTCCGTCCCGGGTCAGGTCGAGCTTCCCGACCGTGCCGACGGTGACGCCCCGGTACGACACCGCGGACCCCTCGAACAGGCCGCCGGTCGTCGCCAGGTCGAGCCGGACGGTGTAGTACCCGCGCATCCCGACGTACCGGCCGAGGTCGGCGTAGTTGACGCCGATGTAGCCGATCACCAGCACCGCGATGACGGCGAACGCGACGATCTTGATTCGGGTGACCGCGGTGAGCATGTCAGTTCCCCTCCCCGAGCGTCGGCAGCGGAAGGGCGGGCCGGTCGCCCGGAGTGCCGCCCGGCGGCGCGACCGGCGCTACCGGCTGCGGCGGCTGGGTGGTGGCGGGCGGGGCGGGCGCGCCGGATTCGGGGCCGCCGCCGTTCCCGACGTCCGGGCACGGGATCGGGAGCGGGCCGGAGGGCGGCGGCGTCTCGGCCGCGAGGGCCCGGAGTTTCCGCAGGTCGGCGCGCGGGTCGTACTCCTTCGCCGGCGGGACGACGCAGTTGTTGCCCGTGGTCGCGACGACGGTCAGGTAGCCGTTGAGGTAGTCGCCCTTGACGGCCTTCAGCGCCTCGTCCGTGAACGGGTACGTGAGCAGCACCTGCAGCGACCTCGGCAGGTCGCGGCCGGAGTCGGCGAGCTTGCGCAGGATCACCGCGAGCGAGCGCAGGTTAGCGACCGTGTCGTCCTTGCTCGCGTTGATCGTCCTCACCGCGACGTCCGCGAGCTTCTCCAGCTCGTGCAGCATCTCGACGAGCTGGCCGCGCTGCTCGTCCACGACCTTCAGGCCGGGCGACAGGTCGTCCAGGACGGTCTCGACCTGACCGTTGCGGGACGCGACCGTCGACGACAGCCGGTTCAGGCCGTCCAGCGCGTCCACGATCGAGGTGCGGTTCCGGTTGAGCGTGGCGGTCAGGCGGTTGAGGTTCTCCAGCGCGGAGCGGACCTTGTCCTCCCGCCCGCCGAGCGCCTTGTTCAGCTCCCGGTTGATCGTCCGGATCTGCGGGAGCCCGCCACCGGACAGCAGCAGCGACAGCGCGCCGAACACCTCCTCGGTGTCGGCGTTCCGCGTCGTCCGGTGCACCGGGATCGTGGCGCCGTCGGCCAGCGGCTGCGCGGACGGGGCCGTGCCCGGGGCGGCGAGCTTGATGTACTTCTCCCCCAGCAGGCTCGACTGCTCCAGGTTCGCGGTCGCGTTCGCCGGGAGGCGGACGTCGCCGTTCACCAGCAGCGTGACCTCGGCGTTCCACGAGCCCTTCGGCAGCGACACCTTCTTGACCCGTCCGACCGGGACGTCGTTGACGCGGACGGCGGCCTGCGGGACGAGGTTCAGCACGTCCTCGAACTGCACCTTCACCGTGTACGGATGGTCGCCGAGGTCGGCGCCGCCGGGCAGCGGGACGTCCTCGATCCGCATCGAGCAGCCCGCCGCCACGACCAAGGCGGCGACGGCGGTGAGGGCCGCGACGAGCTTGGGCGCGCGCATCAGCGGCCTGCCTCTCCGCCGGGCCCGGCGTAGGTGCGTCCGGCGGGCGGCAGCGGCAGCGGCGGCACCCCGGACGTCTGCGACGGCGGCACCGCGACCAGCCCGGACGTCTTCAGCCGCTCGCACTGCTCGCGGAGCGTCGCGGTCGCGGACGCCGCCGCCGCGCACACCGGCCGCAGGTCGGCGGCGGGCGGGTCGACGCCCGGCCGGCCCGTCCCGCCGAACGCCTTGGTGATCTCCAGCAGGTTGCCGCGGGTCATCAGCGAGCGGGTCTTCGGGTCGTAGGCGTTCAGCGCGTTCTGCGTGAGCAGCGGCGCGGTGTCGAGGAGCTCGGCGAGCGACGCGCGCTGGTCGACGAGCACCTGGGTGATCCCGGCGAGCTTGCCGACGTTCTGTTTCAGCAGCGTCCGGTTGTCCTCGATGAATCCCTTGACCTCGGCGAGCGCCCTGGCGAGGCTGCGCAGCGCCGCGCCGAGCTCGTCCCTGTCGGCGGCGAGGAACCCGCTGACCTCGGCGAGCTGGCTCTCCGCCAGCCGGATCTGCGCGTCGTTCTCCCGCAGCATCACGCTGAACTTGTTGAGGTTGGCGACGGTGGCGTACAGGTCGTCGCTGGAGTCCGACAGCGTCTGCGACGCCTTGCCGAGGTCGGCGATCGTGGTGTTGAGGGCCTTGCCGTTGCCGCCGAGGTTGGCGGCGCCGACGCGGACGACGTCCGACAGCGCGCCCTGCGCGTTCACGCCCCGCGGCCCGAGGTCGGAGGAGAACCGCCGGACGGCGTCGTACAGCTGGTCGAGTTCGAGCGGCGTCGCGGTGCGGCTCTCGTCGATGGACGCGCCGTCCGCCATCCGCGGGCCGCCGTCGTAGGCGGGGTCGAGCTGCACGTACCGGTCGGAGACCAGGTTCGGGGCGATCACGACGGCGCGGGCCCCGGCGGGGACGCTCACCTCCTCGTCCACCCGAAGGACGGCCTTGACCCGGTTGCCGAGCGGCTCGATCGTGTCGACCGACCCGACCTTCACACCGAGGACGCGCACGTCGGAGCCGGGGTAGACGCCGATGGCGGTGGCGAAGTACGCCGTGATCCGCCGGGACGGCCCGCCGCCCAGGACGGGGATCAGCGCGACCGCGACCAGGATCACGAAGCCCGCGATGAGCGCCTCCAGGACCCGCGTCCGGTGGTGGCGCATCGGGGACGGCAGCCGCGGCAGTTTCACCGTGCGCGTGGTGGCCATCAGCGACCTCCCGTCAAGTGCGGCGGTTTGCAGCCGGTCACGGGCGGTTTCCAGTTGCCGTTCTCCAGGTAGTTCTTGGGGACGGTCCCGCACAGGTAGCCGTCCACCCAGCGGCCGTTGCCCATCGCGTTGCCGACGACGCGGATGTAGGGGGCGGCGGTCTCCAGCGTCCGGTCCAGGTTCTTCTGGTTGCGTTCGAGGACGTCGGTGACCTCGTTGAGCGAGGTGAGCACCGGCTGGAGTTTCCAGCGGTTGTCGTTGACGAGCCCGACCAGCTCGTCCGCGAGGCGGCGCCCGCCGACCAGCAGCGCGTGGATCGCCTCGCGGCGGCGGCGGAGCTCGTCGAGGAGCAGGTTGCCGTCCTTGAACAGGGTCCTGAACTGGTCGTTCTGCGCGGCGAGCGTGCCGGACAGCCTCTTGGTACCGGCGAGGAGCCGCGCCAGCTCGGCGTCCCGCGACGCGATCGTCGTGGACAGCGACGACAGGCCCTTCAGCGCGACGCGGACGCTCGCCGGGGTGTCCTCGAACGTCGTGGAGATCGTCTCCAGGCTGGCCGCGAGCTTGGCGGTGTCGAGCCTGTCGAACGTCCGGCCGAGGTCCTCGAACGCGGTCGTGACGTCGTACGGGGAGATCGTCCGGTCGAGCGGGATCGGCCGTCCCGGGTCCTGCTCGCGGGCGCCGAGCGGGTCGAGCTGGAGGTACTTCGACCCGAGCAGCGTCTTGATCATGATGGTGGCGCGGGTGGCGTCGCCGACCCAGGTGTCCTTGACCCGGAACGTGACCTCCACCTTGTTCCCGGCGAGCGCGACGCCGGTGACCTTGCCGACCTTGACCCCGGCGACGCGGACCTCCTGGCCGTCCTTCAGCCCGGCCGCCTCGGAGAAGTGCGCGCTGTAGGTCGTGCCGCCGCCGATGACGGGCAGGTCGTCGGCGCGGAAGGCGAGCAGGCCGAGCACCAGCAGGACGGCGATGCCGACGGCGGACACCGCGATCGGGTTGCGCTCGCGCAACGGCTTCAACCGCGGACGCCCCTTCTTCAGACGCGGCAGCGCCCGAGGCAGCGGAGACGACGGTGGGGGCGGGGGCGACGGTGGCGGGTTCGGGGGCGTCATCCGCGGCACCTCGCGTCCTTGATCGGGATCCCGGTCGGCGGCGGCTGGTCCGTCACGTCCGCCCCGGCCCAGGTGGCGCCGACGAGCTCGACCTCGCACTGGTAGAAGTTCATCCACGACCCGTACGAGCCCAGCCGCCCGAGCGTCGCCAGCTTCCCCGGCGACCGCTGGAGGAAGCGCTCCAGCAGCGGCTTGTCGCGGTTGAGGTTGTCGGCGAGGCGGCCGAGGTGGACGATGTCGTCCTTCAGCGGCGGCCGCGCGACCTGGAGCAGGCCGGCGGTCGCGCTGGTCAGGTCGGCGATCGAGCCGAGCGCCTCGCCGATCGGCTTCCGGTCGGCGGCCAGGCCCGAGGTGAAGCGGCGCAGCGTCGTGATGAGGTCGACGAGCTGCCGGTCCCGCGCGTTGACCGTCTGGACGACGCTGTTCAGGTTCGTGATGACCTGGCCGATCACCCGGTCCTTGGCGGCGAGCGTGGTGGTCAGCTGCCCGACAGTGCGCAGCAGGCTCTCGATCGTGCCGCCCTCGCCCTGGAGGACCCTGACGATCGACTCGGAGAGCTTGTTCGCGTCGCCGGGCGAGAGCGCCTGCATCAGCGGCTGGAAACCCTGGAAGAGCTGGGTGAGGTTGAGCGTGCCCGTCGTCTGCCGCACCGGGATCGTCCCGCCGGGCCGCAGCGCCTGCCCGGGCGGGCCGGTGCCGCGGCCGAGCGCGATGTACCGTCCGCCGACGAGGTTGAGGTACTTGACGGCGGCGGTCGCCGACGCCGGGATCTCACGGTCGCGGTCCACCTCGAACTTCACGCGCGCCAGCCGCCGGTCGCTGACCCTGATCTCCTCGACCTGCCCGACCTCGACGCCCGCGATCCGGACGCCGTGCCCGGGATGCAGCCCGGCGACGTCGGTGAACTTGGCGTAGTAGGTGACGCGGTCGCCGCTGGTCGCGCCGGTGATGCTGGACGCCAGCAGCAGCGTCGCCGTCACCGTCACCGCGATGAAGATCAGCGAGCTGGTGAGCGGGACCGCCAGGCCCTTCAGCCCCTGTCCGCTGAGCCTCACTTGACCGTCACCTCCGTGCCCCGGTAGATCGGCCCGACGAGCACGCTCGACCAGTCCGGCAGCTCCTCGGGGACCTCGTCGAGCGCGGGCCCGGCAAGCTCGTTGACCAGGTCGTTCTCCGACGCCGAGTTGGCGGGGCCGAGCCCGCTCCCGGCCGCGCCGCCCTTGCCTGGGACCCCGCCCGCGGGCAGGATCCGCGCCGCCCCGGCCCCGGCCGCCAGGTACGGGACGCTCGGGCAGTGCGGCCCGCCGCCCGAGCCGTACCGCGGCGCGTCCCTGCCCGGCAGGTAGCGGCCCTTCTGCGGGATGGAGACGACCACGCCGTGGACGCCGTGCTCATCGGTGCCCTTGCCGAGCACCCGGTCCATCTTCGGGACGAAGCCTGCGAGCGCCCGGAACGTGCAGGGCGCGGCCGGCGCGTACCGGCGCATCAGATCGAGGCTGCCCCTGCTCGCCGACGCCAGCGCGATGATGTTGCCGGAGTTGGCGTTCAGGAAGTCGGTGAGGTCGGCGGACGATCCCGACACCGCCTCGTACAGGCTCGCGATCGCGGCGCGCTGCTCGGCGAGCGTCCGGCTGGTGACCGTGAAGTCGTCGAGGGCCTGCAGCAGGTCGGGGGCGGCGTCGGACGCGTGCCGCGTGAACTCCGCCAGCTCGGCGAGGTTGCGGGTGAGCGCCGGCAGCTCCGGGTTGAGCTTGCGGAGGAACGCGTCGAGCTGCTCGAAGTTGCGTCCGAGCTGGTCACCGCGATCCTCCAGCGCCGTCGCCATCGCGTTCAGCGTCGCCGACAGCTTCGCCGGCTGGACGGTGTTCAGCAGGTCCATCGTGTGGTTGAGGACCTCCGACAGCTCCACCGCGTTCTCGCTGCGGTCCTCGGAGATCACGTCGCCTTCGGCGATCGGCCGCCCCGACGTCGTGGACGGCGGGACGAGCGACACGTACCGGGCGCCGAACACCGTCGTCGGCAGCAGCCGCGCCTGGACGTCCGACGGCACCCGATCGGTCATCCCCGGCTTCAGCGCCAGTTCGAGTTTCGCGCCCGTCCCGTCCGCCTTGATGGAGCGGACCTCGCCGACGACGACGCCGCGGACCTTCACGTCCGCCAGCGGGTGCATCTCGTGCCCGGCCGTCGAGGTGCGCAGCGTCACCTTCGTCACCTCGGTGAACCGCTTGTCGTAGATCGCGATCGACAGCCAGATCAGCAGCGCCGGGACGAGCAGGAACGCGACCCCGGTGAGGCGCTGTCCGGCCACGTGCCGGGTGGTTCGTCGCGGCATGTCAGCCCGTCACCTTCACCGTCGTCGTCGCGCCCCAGATGGCGAGGCTGATGAAGAAGTCCGTCACGCTGATCAGCACGATCGCGGTGCGGACCGCGCGGCCGACGGCGACGCCCACGCCGGCGGGGCCGCCGACCGCGCGGTAGCCGTAGTAGCAGTGCGCCAGCACGACCATGACGCTGAAGATCAGCACCTTGGCGAACGACAGCACCACGTCCTCGGGCGACAGGAAGATGTTGAAGTAGTGGTCGTACGTTCCTGCCGACTGCCCGTTGAACCAGAGCGTCACCTGTCTGGACGCCAGATAGGAGCTGAGCAGCCCGATCCCGTACAGCGGGACGATCGCGACCGTGCCCGCGATGATCCGGGTCGTCACCAGGTACGGGACGGACTGGATGCCCATACCCTCCAGCGCGTCGATCTCGTCGTTGATCCGCATCGCGCCGAGCTGCGCGGTGAAGCCCGCGCCGACCGTCGCCGACAGCGCCAGCCCGGAGACGAGCGGCGCGATCTCGCGGGTGTTGAAGTACGCGGACACGAACCCGGTGAACGCCGCCGACCCGATCTGGTCGAGCGCCGCGTAGCCCTGGAGCCCGACAACCACGCCGGTGAACACCGTCATGCCGATCATCACGCCGACGGTGCCGCCGATGACCGCGAGCGCGCCGCTGCCGAACGCGACCTCGCCGAGCAGCCGCAGCGACTCCTTCATGTACCGGCGGACGGCGCGCGGCGTCCACAGCAGCGCGCGGACGTAGAAGCCGAGCTGGTCGCCCGGCTGGTCCAGCCACGACACGAGCTTCACCGGACGGAGCCGGCGCGCCCCGGGGACCGCCACGTCACGCTCCCTTCGGCGGGACGACCTGGAGGTAGATCGCCGTGAGCACGAGGTTGACGAAGAACAGCAGCAGGAACGTGATGACGACCGACTGGTTGACCGCGTCGCCGACGCCCTTCGGTCCCGGGCTCGGGTTCAGCCCCCGGTAGGCGGCCACCACACCGGCGATGAACCCGAAGATCAGCGCTTTCAGCTCGCTGATGTAGAGGTCGGGGAGCTGCGCGAGCGCCGAGAACGAGGCGAGGTACGCGCCGGGCGTGCCGTCCTGCATCATCACGTTGAAGAAGTAGCCGCCCGCGACGCCGACGACGGACACGAGCCCGTTCAGCAGCACCGCCACCGCCATGCAGGCCAGGACGCGCGGGACGACGAGACGCTGGATCGGCGAGACGCCCATGACCTCCATGGCGTCCATTTCCTCGCGGATCGTCCGGGAGCCGAGGTCGGCGCAGATCGCCGAGCCGGCCGCGCCGGAGATCAGCAGCGCCACGATCAGCGGGCTGGCCTGCTGCACCACCGCGAGGACGCTCGCGCCGCCGGTGAGCGACTGCGCGCCGAGCTGCTTGGCGAGCGACCCGACCTGCAGCGAGATGACCGCGCCGAACGGGATGGACACCAGCGCGGTCGGCAGGATCGCGACCGACGCGATGAACCAGAACTGCTGGATCAGCTCGCGGAGCTGGAACGGCCGCCGGAACGTCATCGCGAGGACGGTCCCGGCGAGCGCGAACAGCCGTCCGACCTGCCGCAGCGCGCCCGCGCCCGGCGCCCTGGCCGCGGCGGGCTCCGGCGTCGTGGGGTCGAGTCCCGTGCCGCCGGGTGTCGCGGTCTCAGCGCCGGCCATGACCGGTCCCCTCCTGCCGGTGGCTCCGGTTGGCCCGGATCGCCTGCTGCGCCTGGGGCGAGAGCCGCGGGAACATCTGGTCGACGCGCAGCGCGTGCCGGAACTCGCCCTGGCGGGGCGGCATCCCGGGCGTCGGGCGCAGTTGCGGCGGGATCTCGATCGTGCGGCGCGGGCGCGGACGGTCGGCGGCAGCGGCGGCCTCCGCGGCGAGCAGCGCGGCGTCCTTCTCCTCCGACATCCCGATCGGGCCCCGGACGTCGCCGTGCAGGAACTGTGCGACTGCGGGCTCGTCGCTGGTGAGCAGCGCCTCGCGCGGCCCGAACGCGACCAGGTCGCGCCGGTACAGCATCCCGATGTTGTCGGGGACGGTCGACGCGATCTCGATGTTGTGGGTGACGATCAGCATCGTCGCGTCGATCCGCGCGTTGACGTCGATGAGCAGCTGCGACAGGTGCGCCGTGCGGACGGGGTCCAGCCCCGAGTCCGGCTCGTCGCACAGGATGATCTCCGGGTCGAGGACGAGCGCGCGGGCGAGCCCGGCGCGCTTGCGCATGCCGCCGGACAGCTGGCCCGGCAGCTTGCGCTCCTCGCCGGTGAGGCCGACCATCTCCATCCGCTCCAGCACGATGCGCCGGATCTCGGCCTCCTTCTTGCGGGTGTGCTCGCGGAGCGGGAACGCGATGTTGTCGTAGAGCGTGAGGGAGCCGAACAGGGCGCCGTCCTGGAACATCAGGCCGAACCGCTTGCGGGCCTCGTAGACCTTGCGGTCGCGGTCGTTGACCATGTCCACGCCGTCGACCAGGACGCGGCCCTCCTCGGCCTTGAGCAGGCCGATCAGCGACTTGAGGAACACGGTCTTGCCGGTGCCGGACGGCCCGAGCAGCACGCTCACCTCGCCGGCGGGCAGGGTGAGGGTGACATCGCGCCAAATGACCTGCGGCCCGAACGCTTTGGTCAGGCCCTCGACGACGACTTCAATTCCCAACGAACACCACCACTCGCGATAAGCACGTCGCGAGGACGTTACGGCCGAGTAGCACTGGAACTCAATAGGCGTTCGCAGGATTCTGGAGGCTATTCGATGAATGGCGTCCAAAATTGTCATCGAGTTAGTCTTTGATCTCCCGGAATCCGTGTCCGGTGATTACCCGCCGGTAACCTGAGGGGGTTCGCGGGCCCGTCCGGCGGGCCCCGCGGCACCGGTTTGTCAACGAGCCAGCAACCGAATGCCGTTCTTGTCACTTCGCGCGCAAAAGCGCGTCGTCCGCCGGGCCGGCGAACGTGAAACTCTTGCCAGCGGCGGGTGGCGACTTTATGTTCGCGGTGTTCTCAGTCCCGCCCCCGGGTGTCAGCCCCTCCCCGCTCGGACACCCCCTCCCGGGCCGCCGTCCCACCCAAGGACGGGCAGCACGGCACCGGGACCGAGCCGGCCCGATGCGGAGGTCACCTTTCCCATGTCGCAGGCATTGGAATTGTCCGAAACCGACCGGAGCCAGACCCGTTCCCTGTCGGGGGGCGACCCCCCGCACCCCCAGGAAAAGGCCCGTTCCCTGTGGGGAGGCGACCCCCCGCACCCCCCGGAAACGACCGTTGTCGCCGGCTTTCTCGACCTGCTGCGCTCGGAGCTGCCCGACGTCGCGCAGGAGGTCGTGACCGAGATCAAGCAGACCATCCCGGAGTACGACCGGACGCAACTCTCCGCATACGACCAGATACTCCGGCTCAGCGTCGACATTCTGCTCTCCGGATTCCTGGACAAGGTCACCGACCCGGGCGCCTCCACCGCCCAGCGCGACGAGACCTGCCGCGCGATCGGCCATTTCGAGGCCGTCGAAGGGCGGAGCCTGGACCTTCTCCAGGCCGCCACCCGCGTCGCCTTCCACATCGCCTGGCGCCGGACGGTCATCGTCGCCGAACGCGAGCAGGTCCCCACCGCGGTCGTCTCCACGATCGTCGACGCGATGCTCGTCTACCTGGACGAGGCCGTCGCGCAGGCCCGCCTCGGCCACCAGCAGGCCACCGGCCACGCCGACATCCGCCGCCGCGAGGACCGCAGGCGGCTCCTGCACCTGATCCTCCAGCAACCCGCCGTCGTGCCCGAGGCGATCGAGGAGCTCGCCAAGTCCACCGGCTGGTGGCCGCTGCCCGGCGAGGCCACGCTCGTCGCGATCCACCCCGACGCCCCGTACACGCGCGCCGCGCTGGACGCCGACGTCCTCGCCGACCTGGACTCCACCGAGCCGTGCCTGCTCGTCCCCGGCCCGCTCACCACGGCGCGCCACGGCATGCTGCGCGCGGCCCTGTCGGACGCGAGCTCCGTCGTAGGCCTCACCCTGCCGCTGGAGCGGGCGACGCACTCGCTGCGCTGGGCGCGCCGCGTCCTCGGGCTCGCCGAGGAGGGCATCATCCGGGACGGCTCCCTCATCCCGTGCCGGGACCACCTCATGACGATGTGGCTGCTGTCCGACCCGCCGCTGATCGAGGAGCTCACCCGGCGCCACCTGGAGCCGCTGCGCGACGTGTCCGACGGGCAGCGCAGGCGCCTCGTCGAGACGCTCGCCGAGGCCGTCACCACCCGCGCCACCGCGGTCGACATCGGCGAACGGCTCAAGATCCATCCGCAGACCGTGCGGTACCGGCTCCGCCAGCTGGAGGGCTACCTGGGCGACAGCCTGGACGACGCCGACGCCCGCTTCTCCCTCGACGCCACCCTCCGCGCCGCGAGGCTGCACCGGCGCCGCGCGCTCGGCCGGCGGGGCACACCCGGCGAGGCGGCCGCGCCCGGCGGGGCCGCGCCCGGTACCTGACCCGCCACCGTTCGCTCGCGGCGTGCCGCCCTGTGCGGCAGGGCACGAGGACGGCACGCCGCGCCCCGCGAAACCCGGATGATCCCAAGCGCGGGGGCGCGTCGCCCGGCCCGGCGGCGGATGCGACACTGCTGGGCATGACACTCGGGACGATCATGCTGACCGGCGCCGCCGGCCGGGTCGGCAGTGTGCTCAGGGCATCGCTGCGGGACGAGACGGACCACCTGGTCCTCGCCGATCGCGCGCCCCTGCACGCCGAGATGCCGAACGTGACCGTCCACCGGACGGACCTGTCCGACGCGGCGGAGATCATGCGCGGCGCGGACGCGGTCGTCCACCTGGCCGGGGTGTCCGACGAGGCGCCGTTCCCCGACCTGGTCGAGGGCAACATCCTCGGCACGCAGCGCGTGCTGGAGGCCGCGCGCGTCACCGGCGTCCCGCGCGTCGTGCTCGCCAGCAGCAACCGGCTGACCGGCTGCTACCCCTCGACCGAAACCGTGTCGGCCGAGATGCCGCCGAGACCGGACGGCCTGTACGGCGTCAGCAAGGTCGCCGTCGAGGCCCTCGGCCGCCTCTACGCCGACAAGTTCGGGCTGGACGTGGTGTGCCTGCGCATCGGCAGCGTCGAAGCGCGTCCCACGGAGCCCCGCCACCTGTCCACCTGGCTCAGCCACCGCGACTGCGCCGGGTTCGTCCGCGCGGCGCTGACCGTCCCGTCGCCGGGTTTCCTCGCCGCCTACGCCGTGTCCGCCAACGCGCGGCGGTTCTGGGAACTGGACGAACGGCTGGGCTACGAACCGCTCGACGACGCCGCGACCTACGACATTCCGGACACATTCGTCGGACCCGGCGTGCCGCAGGGCGGGGAGTACGCGTCCGCCGAATTCACGCTCCAGTATCTGGACCGGTCCGCGCCGGGGCGCCGGTGATGTTTTGGGTCACGCGTGACGCCATGGACCGTTATCCTGACCTATGGGTTACCGGTTCCTGACGGAAAGTCGAAGGGTCCATGCCAACGTCGACCTGGTTCCGCCTCAATGTCGCCAAGCGTGAGCGCGTGTTCGAGGTGGCGATGCGCGAGTTCGGCGAGAACGGGTACTCGACGGGCAGCCTGAACACCATCGCGCGCGAGGCCGGGATCGCCAAAGGCTCCCTCTTCCAGTACTTCAGCGACAAGCTGGAGTTCTACGCGTTCGTCTGCGACGAGGCGTCGCGCCGCGTCCGCGAGGAGATGCAACGCCGCATGGAGCGGATCGACTTCGACCAGCCCTTCGACGAATGGCTGGTCGACGCCTTCTGCGACTGGACCGAGTACATGGCGGAGCACCCACTGGAGCGCGGCGTCACCGCCGCGACGAACTTCGAGCTCGACAACGGCGTCCGGTCCGTCGTCCGCGACACCGCCAACCAGCACTACCTGCAGGTCATCCGCCCGCTGCTGCGGCTCTGGCAGGAGCGGGGCGAGATCCGCGAGGACGCCGACCTCGACGTCATCGCCACCTGGATGATGGTGATCCTGCCGTTCCTCGCCCTCGCCCCGTACTACGACGGCATCGACCCGATCCACGAGCTGCGCGGCCGCACCCCGGCCGAGCAGCGCCCGGTGATCCGCCAGCTCATCGCGGGCTTCCGCCCGATCTTCGCCCCCACGAAGTAGCCTCCGCCGGGTCAGCGGGTCAGCAGGTACTCCGCCGGCCTGGCCCTGCGGGACCCGGCCCAGAACTCGAACGTGTGGCCCGGCCACAGCGTGCGGTTGACGCCCTCGTCGTCCAGGTACCAGCTGTCGCAGCCGCCCTCGTTCCAGACGGCGCGGCGCAGGCGGCGCTGCAGGCGGTCGTTGAAGCGGCGGGACGCGTCCGGCCGCGGCTCGATGGTCCCGGCGCCCCGGTCCCGCAAGAGGCGCAGGCAGCTCAGCACGTGCTGGATCTGCACCTCGATCATGAAGACGACGGAGTTGTGGCCGAGTCCGGTGTTCGGGCCGAGCAGCATGAAGAAGTTCGGCATGCCGGGGATCGTCGTGCCGCGGTGGGCCTCGATTCCGTCCGCCCAGAGCTCCTGGAGCTTCACGCCGTTCCGTCCGGTGACGCGCAGGTCGGCGAGGGCGTCGGTCACCTTGAAGCCGGTGCCGTAGATGACGCAGTCGACCTCGTGCTCGCGTCCGTCCGCGGTGACGATGGAGTGCTCCCGGACCTCGGCGATGCCGGACGTCTCCAGCTCCACGTTGGGACGGCCGAGCGCCGGATAGTAGTCGCTCGACAGCAGGATCCGCTTGCACCCGATCGTGTAGTCGGGCGTCACCTTGGCGCGCAGCTCGGGGTCCGCGATCTGGTTCTTGATGTGGTGGCGGGCGACCCGCTCCTGCGGCCCCGACAGCCGCGGGTCGATGGTGAAGCCGATCGCGCGGGCCTCCAGCGCCCAGTAGATGCCGCCGCGGAACGCCCGCGCGGCGCCCGGGATCTTCTCGAACGCCTTGCGGACGGGCGCGGGGATGGGGACGTCGGGCTTCGGCTGGATCCACGGCGGCGTCCGCTGGAACACGACCAGCTCGGCCGCCCGCTCCGCCACGCGCGGGACGAACTGGATCGCGGACGCGCCCGTCCCGATGACGGCGACGCGCTTGCCGCCGAGGTCGTAGGAGTGGTCCCACTCGGCGGAGTGGAACGCGGTGCCGCGGAACCGCTCGATGCCCGGCAGGTCAGGGAAGGACGGGACGTGCAGCGCGCCGATGCCGGACACGACGGCCTTCGGGGTGAGGACGGTCCCGTCCGCGAGCGTGACGTTCCAGCGCCGGGCGGCGTCGTCGTACTCCATCGAGTCGACGGCCGCGCCGAAGCGGATGTGCTCGCGGACCCGGTACCGGTCGGCCGTCCGCTCCATGTAGGCGCGGATCTCGGGCTGCGGCGCGAACATCCGCGTCCAGCCCGGGTTGAGCTCGAAGGAGAAGGAGTACATGTGCGAGGGGACGTCGCAGGCGCAGCCGGGATAGGTGTTGTCGTGCCACGTCCCGCCGAGGGCCTCGCTCTTCTCCAGGACCGTGAAGTCGTGGAAGCCGGCCCGCTTCAATCGGATCGCCATGCCGAGGCCGGCGAAGCCGGAGCCGATGATGACGATCGCCGGTGCGCGCTCGCTCATGTCCCGTCCTCTCGCGTAACCTACTCGCAGTAAGTTACCCGGAGTAGACTTACTGACGCCAGGTCCAATTGAGGGGATTTCCTGTGAGTGCCGCCACACCCAGCCCGCCGTCCGGCCGCGCGCCGTCCGGCCGCGCGTCGTCCGGCCGCGCGTCGTCCGGCCGCGCGTCGTCCGGCCGTGCGCCGTCCCGGCGGCGGCGGATGTCGCGCGCCGAGCGCGAACGGCAGATGCTGGACGTGGCCGAAGAGGTGTTCGGCGAGCGCGGCTACCAGGCCACCTCCATGGACGAGATCGCCGAGCGCTGCGGCGTCTCCAAGCCCATGCTCTACGAGTACTTCGGCTCCAAGGACGGGCTGCTCGTGGCGTGCGTGAGCCGGTCCAAGGCGGAGCTGCTCGACGTCACGCAGAAGGCCATGGCGGGCGCGACCGACCCCAAGGACATCCTGTGGCGCGGGATGGTCGCCTACTTCGGGTTCGTCGACGCGCACAGCAGGTCGTTCTCCATGCTCCTGCGCGAGCCGCTCTCCGCGCCGCCGTCCGCGATGGAGGCCGTGGAGGCGACGCGCAGGCAGCAGAGCGCGCTGATCGCGGGCGTGCTGTCCACGTTCGCGCCGTGCGCGCCCGCCGACGTCATCGACGCGTTCACGCAGATCATCATGGGCGGCAGCGAACGGCTGGCGCAGTGGCAGGCGCGGCGTCCCGACGTGTCGGCCGAGGACGCCGCCCGCCATATGACCGACTTCTGCTGGAAAGGCCTTAATCCGTACCTGTCAGACGCGTCCTGAGTACGGTTGACCGCATGCCACTCGCGCACTTCGACGGAGCGCTCGCCGTCGTCACCGGAGCCGGCAGCGGGATCGGCCGGGCCACCGCCCTCGCCCTCGCCGAGCGCGGCGCGCACGTCATCGCCGCCGACATCGACCTGCCCGCCGCCGAACGCACCGTCACCCTCGCGAAGACGGTCGGCGCCGGAGGCACCCCGTACCGGGTGGACGTGTCCGACGCCGCCGCCATGGAGACTTTCGCCGCCGAGGTCAAGGAGTCCCGCCGGGCGCCGGACATCGTCGTCAACAACGCGGGCATCGCGGTCGCGGGCTCGTTCCTCGACACCGGACTGGACGACTGGAACGCCGTCCTCGGCGTCAACCTGTGGGGCGTCGTCCACGGCTGCCGCCTGTTCGGCAGGCAGATGCGCGACCGCGTCCACGCCCTGCCCAACAAGCCGGACAAGCCCAACTTCGGCGGCCACATCGTGAACATCGCGTCCGCGGCCGCCTACAGCCCGACCCGCACGCTGCCCGCCTACTGCACGACGAAGGCCGCCGTGCTCATGCTCAGCGAGTGCCTGCGCGCCGAGCTGGCGGGCTCCCGCATCGGCGTCACCGCCGTGTGCCCCGGCTTCGTCAGCACCGACATCGTGAAGAACGGGACCTACGTCGAGGGCGACGAGCCGGCCCGGGAGCGGCTCCGCGAACGCGGTGAGCGCGCCCTCAGGATGCGGAACTATCCGCCGGAGAAGGTCGCCGAGCGGATCGTCCACGCGATCATCAAGAACAAGCCCGTGGTGCCCGTCAACTTCGAGGGCCACCTCCTGCACGCCCTCTCCCGGGTCTCCCCCGGCTCCCTCCGCCTCCTGGCCAGGATCCCCGCCCCGCGCGGCTAGGAGCCGTCGGCCGAGCCGGGGCCGTCCCCCGTCCGGCGCCGGTCGACGACGATCATCCGGAACGGGCGGCCGAACGGTAACGAGTTCTCGTTCGCGGCCATTTGGCTTTGGGTCGAAACGGGTTCGAGAAAATGGTTCGCGAATGGGGCGGCATTGGCACACGCCAAGGAACCGAAAGGGCCGCGGAGCGAGGTCCACTCCGCGGCCCGTCGACGCGTACAGGTTGCTGACCTGGGATTATCTCACCCAGGACACTCCTACCGATTGCACGGTCACGTCGTCGACCTCCTCCTCCCCGGGCATCACAAGCACACCGATCACCTGGCTGGTTCCCGGGAGCATGATCGGCGGCCCCTCCCCTTTACCGGAACACCCTAGAAGCTGTTGACAGAAAATATGCCATGATCGGCCGATTCAGGTCAGAAACGATTTAGTGCGGTGAGCACTTCGCGCGCGACGGCGGTCACCTTGGCGAGGGACGCCCGTTCCCGTCCGTCCTGGACGCCCCCGGCGGGCGCCCGCTCGGCGTAGCTGACCGTGAAGACCGCGTTGCGGATCCTGGCGGTGACCTGCCCGACCACGGACGGGCGCCCCTCGTCCGCCCGGAGCCAGCGGTACGCCTCGTCCCCGAGGCCGCGATGGCGCTCCAGGCTGATCGTCCGGACGAGCGGGGTGTCGTGCGCCTGCGCCCACTGCGTGTCGTAGTAGTTCTCGGCGTCCCGCACCGGGGTCGCGGTGTTGCCGGACGCGTACAGGTGCGTCTCCACCCGCAGCCAGGGGAACGCCGAGCCCGTCGTGGAGTACGTGCATGTGGTGAGCGTCGAGTTCGCGTTCTCCGTCCGCATCGCCATGGGCACGGTGCGGTCGACGGTGCGTTTCGAGACGGCGCCGCATGGGGCGGGCAGTGCTCTGACCACCTGGCTTCGTGACGTCTCGGGTGTCGGGCGTACGGACGCGTCCTTGCCGCCCCGTCCTGGGATCACGAGGAAGGCCGCGACGGCGGCGACGGCGAGGACGGCGGCGCCCACGAACAACGCGAACCGCTTCGGCCTGCGCTCGGGAGACGGCGGCTCCGGCGGGGAGTACGGCCGGTGGAACGGTCCGATCGAACGCTGAAGGCTCACGCCCCGCTCCTCCCTCCCCCGGCCGATCTTTGCCCCGCTCTCGCCAACGTAGTCAGGCGGATGGGCCCTGACCAGGCCCCCGGCCGGTGTTGATTGTCGGCCCCGGTGGACACAATGGGGGGATGCTGATAGCGGACCTCACCCGGACGTCGGCGGCCGTGGCCGGCACCTCGGGCCGGAAGGCCAAGGTCGCGGCGCTCGCCGAGTGCCTGCGCGCGGCGGAGCCCGGCGAGGCCGCGATCGTGGTCTTCTACCTGTCCGGCGAGCTGCCCCAGCGCCAGATCGGCGTGGGCTACGCCTCGCTGCGCGACGTCCCGCCGCCCGCCGCGGAGCCGTCCCTGACGGTGCCGGAGGTGGACGCGGCGTTCACCGAGATCGGCGCGGTGTCCGGGGCGGGCTCGGTCGCCCGGCGGCGCGAGCTGGTCGCGGGGCTGCTCGGCCGCGCCACCCGCCCAGAGCAGGACTTCCTGATCAGGCTGCTGGCGGGCGAGCTGCGGCAAGGCGCGCTGGACGGCGTGATGGCGGAGGCGATCGCGGCGGCGGCCGGGGTGCCGTCCGCGGAGGTGCGGCGGGCGTTCATGCTGCGCGGGTCCCTCGGGCCCGTCGCGACGGCGGCCATGGCCGACGGCGTGGACGGGCTGCGCGGGTTCACGCTGGAGGTCGGGCGTCCGATCAAGCCGATGCTCGCGGCGTCCGCGCCGTCCATCGGCGACGCGTTCGAGAAGCTCAAGGCGGACGCGGCCGTGGAGTGGAAGCTCGACGGCATCCGCGCCCAGATCCACATCTCGGACGGGGAGGTCCGGGTGTTCACCCGGACGCTGGACGAGATCACCTCCCGGCTCCCGGAGGTCGTGGCGGCGGTACAGGAACTGCCCGTTCGCGAGGCCGTGTTCGACGGCGAGCTGATCGCGCTGCGGCAGGACGGGCGTCCCCACCCGTTCCAGGTCACGGCCGCCCGAACCGCGACCCGAACCGCCAAGAACACCGAGCCCGTCCCGCTGGCCGTGTTTCTCTTCGACGTCCTGTATCTGGTCGAAGCCGAAGGCGTGCCGGGGGGCGCGGGAGGTCGTACCCCCTCGGAAGGCACGGACGGCGGTGATCTGCTCGACGCGCCCGGGGCGGAGCGGAACGCGGCGCTCGTCCGGGTCGTTCCCGAGGGGCTGCGGATGCCCCGCGTGATCACCGGCGACCCGGCGCGGGCGAAGGAGGTCTTCGACGAGGCCGTCGCGCGCGGGCACGAGGGCGTGGTGGTCAAGTCCCTCGACACGCCCTACACGGCCGGACGGCGCGGCGCGGGCTGGATCAAGGTCAAGCCGCGGCACACCCTCGACCTCGTCGTCCTCGCCGTCGAGTGGGGGCACGGGCGGCGGCAGGGCCTCCTGTCGAACCTGCATCTCGGCGCCCGCGATCCCGAGACCGGCGGGTTCGTCATGCTCGGCAAGACGTTCAAGGGCCTCACCGACGAGCTGCTCGCCTGGCAGACGAAGCGGCTCCGCGAGCTGGCCGTGCGGGAGGACTCCTGGACGGTCCACGTCCGTCCCGAGCTGGTCGTCGAGATCGCGTTCGACGGCGTCCAGCACAGCCCCCGTTACCCGGGCGGCATCGCGCTGCGGTTCGCGCGCGTCCTGCGCTACCGGCCGGACAAGTCCGCCGCCGAGGCCGACACCATCGACACGGTGCGCGCCGTCGCGCCCGTCATGGACTGAACCGGCCCAGGGGTCAGGTCGGGCGGTCGTCGAGCGCGGCCGGTTCGGCATGGCCGGGCGCCGCGGCCGGGCGCCTTTCGGCGGGCTGGGCGCTCGGCGGCGGGCGCCGTCCGGCGGGCGAGGTGCTCGGGGGCGGGCGCCGTCCGGCGGGCGAAGTGCTCGGGGGCGGGCGCCGTCCGGTGGGCGGGGTGCTCGGGGGCGGTTCCTCCTCGGGCGCGGCGCGGTGGGTCTGGCGCCTGGACGCGGCGCGCGTCCGCAGGCGGGACGCGCCCTTGCGAGTCCGGGAGTCGGTGCGGCGCTCGCGCGCCTCGGCCCGGCGGTCGGCCCAGGCCCCGGCCTTGCGCCCGGCGCGCCCTGACCTGGCGGTTCGGGACGACCGGGACGACCGTTCGGATCGGGCCTCCCGGGCGGCGCGGGCGGCGGCCTTGCGTTCCGCGCGGGCCGCGGCCCGGTCCTCGGCGCGGGCCGTCGTCCGCGCCCTGCGGAGGCGGCGCCGGGCGCGCTCGGCGGTCTCGGTGCGGCGCTGCAGCAGCTCCGGCGGGATGAGGTCGTGCCGTCCCGCGATGAACTCCTGCACCCAGATCTTGCCGCGGATGAGGGGCCGCCGGATCCGCCTCTCCCGCCGGACGGCCCGCTGGTAGCGGCGCGACGCCTCGTCGTAGCGCCAGCGCGACCAGGGCGAGGCGGGCCGCGCCACCCGCACGGCGCCGACGATCAGCAGCGCGGGCAGGAACAGGCCGATCAGCCCGGTCCAGATCTTGCCCTTCAGCAGCGTGATCACCGCGAGGACGAGGTTGCCAACGAGGAACGCGACGTAGACGGCGCTGAGGTCGCCGCCACCCGGGACGATGCCGACGCCCTCGTAGCCGAACGGCCGGACGCCGAGCAGCAGCAGCCCCGTCACGGCGATGGCGACGAACACGGCGTCGACGGACGCGCGGCCCTTCTCCGTCCAGTAGACGTCGCTGAGGTGCAGGATCAGGGCGAACTCGTCCAGGACGAGCGCCGAGCCCATCCCGAACACGACGGCCGCCGCCAGTTCGAAGCGGACGTGCCCGTCCGGGACGGCGAGGCTCGCGACGCCGCCCGTCAGCATCAGCACGACCCCGAACACGACATGGTGGATGTGCAGGTCGCCGGTGGTCACGTTGCGGAACCAGCGCACGTCCGCGCGGATCAGCCGGACGTTCACCCGCGTCAGCACGAATGTGATCATGAACGCGACGAAGAAGCCGAACAGCGGCAGCCGCCCGGTCTCCACGATGCGCGCGTCGAACATCTCGATCATCTGCCCCCCGCTGCCTCCATCATGCCCGGTGACATGCGCGGATATCGTGGGACCCCGGTTACGGAACAGCGCCGATCGAGGGGAGGGCCGCCGTGGGACGCACCGTGGACCGCTGCGATCCCGGGTACCGCGCCTGGGTCGCGGAGGCGATCCGGCTGGTCGACGCCGACGCCAACCGCAGCGCCGACACGCATCTGCACGTGTTCCCGCTGCCGCCGGAGTGGGGCATCGACCTGTACCTGAAGGACGAGTCCGTCCACCCGACGGGGTCGCTGAAGCACCGGCTGGCGCGGTCGCTGTTCCTGTACGGGCTGGCGAACGGCTGGATCCGCGCGGACACGACGGTGATCGAGGCGTCCAGCGGGTCGACGGCGGTGTCGGAGGCGTACTTCGCGCGGCTGCTCGGGCTGCCGTTCGTGGCCGTGATGCCCGCGTCGACCAGCCCGGAGAAGATCCAGCTGATCGAGTTCTACGGCGGGCGCTGCCATCTGGTGGACGACCCGTCCTCGATCTACGCCGAGTCGCGGCGGCTCGCGGCCGAGTGCGGCGGGCACTTCATGGACCAGTTCACGTACGCGGAGCGCGCCACGGACTGGCGCGGCAACAACAACATCGCCGAGTCGATCTTCGAGCAGCTGGGGCTGGAGCGGTTCCCCGAGCCGTCCTGGATCGTGGTCGGGGCGGGCACGGGCGGGACGTCCGCGACGATCGGCCGGTACGTCCGGTACCGCCGGTTCCAGACGCGGCTCGCGGTCGTCGACCCGGAGGGCTCGGCGTTCCACGGCTCGTTCGCCGACGGCGACCCGGAGCGGACGGCGGCGGGCTCGCGGATCGAGGGCATCGGCCGTCCGCGCGTCGAGCCGTCGTTCCTGCCCACGGTGATCGACCGGATGATCCGGGTGCCGGACGCGGCGTCCATCGCCGCGATGCGCTGGACGAGCGAGGTCAGCGGCCGGGACGTCGGCGGCTCCACCGGCACGAACATGTGGGGCGCGGCGGAGCTGATCGCGGAGATGCGGGCGCGCGGGGAGCGCGGCAGCGTCGTCACCCTGATCTGCGACGGCGGCGAACGCTACGCCGGCACCTACGGGTCGGACGCCTGGCTCGCCGCGCAGGGCCTCGCCGTCGAGCTCTACCTGGCCGCGCTGGACGCCTTCGTCAAGACCGGCGAGCTGCCGGACGTCCCGCAATAACGCCCGCAGCCGTAATCGCAATAACGCCCGCAGCCGCAATGACGCCCGCGGCCGTAATAACGCGCGCGGCGGTCTCGTGACGCCCGCGGTCGTCCGGCGGCCGCGGGCCCGAGCTAGCCGGTGACGCGGACGGGGTTGAACAGGTCGGCGTAGATGAGCAGCCCGCCCATGACGATCAGGACGGCCGCCATCACATACGTCACCGGGAGGGCCTTGGCGACGTCCACATATCCGGGATCGGGCCTGCGGAAGATCTTGGCGAACAGCTTCTTGATCGCTTCCAGCAGGGCGCCCGCGATGTGGCCGCCGTCCAGCGGCAGCAGCGGGACGAGATTGAACAGCCCGACCGCGAGGTTCAGCGACCCGAGCAGCATCACGAAGTAGGCGACCTTCTGCGACCCGGTGATGGTGTCGTCCGCGGCGACCTCGCCGCCGATGCGGCTGACGCCGACGACGCCGATCGGGCCGTTCGGGTCGCGATCCTCGCCGCCGAACGCCGCGTTCCAGACGCCGACCATCTTCTGCGGCATCCGCACCAGCGCGCCCGCCGTGCGCGAGGTCAGATCGCCCATCGTGCTCGCGACCGCGCCGGGCCCCTGCCGCTCGACCTCGCTGTCCGGGGTGATGCCGAGGAACCCGACGTTGACGACCTTGTCGGTGTCGTCCAGGTCGTACATCTTGTTGCGGGTGATGGGCACGTTCAGCCGCACGTCCTGCCCGCCGCGCCGGACGGTCATCGCCGCGGTCTCCCCGCCCGCCCCGCGGATCAGCTCCTGGAGCTGCCGGTAGTCGTCGATCTTCCTGCCGTCGAACGACACGATCCGGTCGCCCGCCTTCAGCCCGACCTGCTGGGCGGGGGTCGGCGTGGCGTTCGCCGGGCACTCCTTGAGCCCGGCCTGGCTGGCCGGGACCATGCACGGCTGGACCTCCCGGATCACGGGCTGGAGCTGGTTCGTGCCGATGCCCATCAGCAGGATCGCGAAGAACAGCACCGCGAGGATCAGGTTCATGGCGGGCCCGCCGACCATGATCAGCGCCTTCTGCCACCACTTCTTGGAGTAGAAGACGCGGTCCTCGTCGCCGGGCCTGACCTCCTCCAGCGCGGCGCCGCGCGCGGACTCGATGAGCCCCTGGAACGGGCCGGTGCTGGCCTGCCGCACCTGCCCCGGGGCGTCGCCCTTGCGCGGCGGCAGCATCCCGATCATGCGGACGTAGCCGCCGAGCGGGACCCACTTGACGCCGTACTCGGTCTCGCCGCGCCGCCACGACTTCATCGTCGGCCCGAACCCGACCATGAACTGGGTCGTCCGCACCCGGAACAGCTTGGCGAACGAGAAGTGCCCGAGCTCGTGCAGCGCGATGGACACCAGCAGGCCGAAGAACAGGATCAATGCTCCAGCCAGGTAGGCCATGCGGCTTGCCCCTCCGGTCGTGCACCCCGCGCACCGGGGGGTGATCTCCAGCAATCAACTCAGAGTACGTCAACGGTCCGCGTCCGGTTGAATCTAACCGAGGAAGCCGCGCAGCAGCGCCGCCGTGCCCTCCAGATGCTCGGCGACGGCGCGGTACGCGGCCCCGGGATCGCCCGCGAGGACGGCGTCGACGATCGCGGCGTGCTGGACGGCGGCGTGCTCGATGTTGCGGCCGAGGACGGGAATGGCGTTGAGCAGGTCGGTCACCCGCATCCGCGCGTCCGCGCAGGCCGCCGACAGCAGCGCCGACCCGGTCATCTCGGCGATGGTGAGGTGGAAGAGGGTGTCGAGGCGGCGGTACTCGTCCGGGCCGGCGGCGTTCAGCTCGGCCAGCCGGGTGCGGAGCAGCTCGCGCTGCGCGGCGGACAGGTCCGCCGCCGCGAGGATCTGGGCGGCGCCGGTCTCGACGGCCATCCGGTAGGTGAGCGTGCCGTTGAGGTCGTCGCCCATCTGCGCCAGGGCCCGCTTCAGGTCGGACTGGCGCGGTTTCGGACGCTCGTAGGTGACGAACGTCCCGCCGAACCGTCCGCGGCGCGACTCCACGTACCCCTCCTGCTGGACGACCCGGATCGCCTCGCGGAGCGTGACGCGGCTGACGCCGAGCAGCGGCGCCAGCTCCCGCTCGGGCGGGAGGCGCTCGCCGCGATCGACGACGCCGAGCTTGATCGCCTGGAGGAGCCGTTCCACGGTCTCCTCGAACGCGTTGCCCGTCCGGACGGGCCGGAACACCGCACTCGCGGCGAGATCCACCAGCCCCGAGCCACCCCCGGCAGGTCCGGCAGGCTCGGCGGGCTCGGCGGGTTCGGCAGGCGTGACGGGCTCGGGCATTGCCGTCCTTCGACCGCGGGGAATCTGGAAATTCCCACGTTACAGGTGCATTTCGGGGCGATCAGGGTCTTGACGTGGGGGCCGTCGCAAACATTAATGGTCTGTCGTTAGCCCATTATGGGCGACACCGAACCCCCTGTGGACGAGGAGGTGCTCGTGAGCCTCGACGAGCACAAGGCTTCCGCCGGCCCCGACCCCGTGTCCGACGACGAGAAACGGCTGCACGAGCTGGGCTACGCCCAGGAGCTCAGCCGGTCCATGTCCGGCTTCTCCAACTTCGCGGTCTCGTTCACCATCATCTCGGTGCTGAGCGGCTGCCTCACGTCCTACACCATCGGCCTCAAGGGCGGCGGTCCCGTCGTCATCAGCTGGGGCTGGCTCGGCGTCGGCGCCATGACGCTGCTGGTCGCGCTCGCCATGGCCGAGGTGTGCTCCAGCTACCCGACCGCGGGCGGCCTGTACTACTGGTCCGCCAAGCTGGCCAAACGGAACGGTCCAGCGTGGTCGTGGTTCACCGGCTGGTTCAACTTCATCGGCCAGGTGGCCGTCACCGCCGCGATCGTCTACGGCTCCGCCGCGTTCCTGAACCCGCTGCTCGACCTCCAGTTCGGGTACGACGTGTCACTCGGCCACACGTTCACGCTGTTCGCGATCCTGCTGGTCACGCACGCGCTGCTGAACCAGTTCGGCGTCCGGCTCGTGTCGCTGCTGAGCAGCGTCAGCGTGTGGTGGCACGTCCTCGGCGTCGCGATCGTCGTCGGCGTGCTGGCGTTCAAGCCGTCCCACCACCAGTCGGTGGGGTTCGTCTTCACCGAGTTCGTGAACGAGACCGGCTGGCAGTACGGGGCCTACGCGGCGCTGATCGGGCTGCTGCTGTCGCAGTACACGCTGACCGGGTACGACGCGTCCGCCCACATGACCGAGGAGACGCACGACGCGGCGCGGTCCGGGCCGAGGGGCATCGTCAACTCGGTGCTGATCTCGGTCGTGGCCGGGTGGATCCTGCTGCTCGGCGTCACGTTCGCCATCCAGGACTACGCGGCGGCGGTCGAGGGCGGCCCGGCGGCGATCTTCATCGCGGCGACCGGGGAGACGACCGGGAAGCTGCTGATCCTCGTCTCGTTCGGCGCGCAGTTCTTCTGCGGGATGTCGTCGGTGACGGCCAACTCCCGGATGATCTACGCGTTCTCGCGGGACGGCGCGCTGCCGCTCTCGTCCTTCTGGCACCGCATCAACAAGCGCAGCCGGACGCCGACCAACGCGATCTGGCTGGCAGCGGGCGGCGCGTTCGTCCTGGCCCTGCCCGCGATCTGGAATCTCACCGCGTACCTCGCGGTCACGTCGGTCGCGGTGATCGGCCTCTACATCGCGTACGTGATCCCGACGTTCCTGCGCCTGCGGCAGGGCGCCGACTTCAAGGCGGGCCCCTGGAACCTCGGACGCTGGAGCAAGCCGGTCGGCACGCTCGCGGTGGCGTGGGTGCTGTTCATCTCGGTGGTGTTCATGCTGCCGCCGGCCAACCCGATCAACAGGGACTCGTTCAACTACGCGCCGGTCGCGATCCTGGTGGTGCTCGGCGGCGCCGGGCTGTGGTGGGTGCTGTCGGCCCGCAAGTGGTTCAAGGGCCCGAAGGTGCAGGGCACCGCCGAGGAGCTGGCCGCCATCGAGAAGGAACTCCAGTCCCTGGGTAAGGAGAGTTAGAGAATCGTGACCACATCGCTCACCCTCGACGAGCTGCGCGGGGAGGCGGCGGCGGGCCGGATCGACACCGTCATCGTCGCGATCACCGACATGCAGGGACGCCTCCAGGGCAAGCGGCTCTCGTCCCGCTTCTTCCTGGAGGAGGTCGCCGGGCACGGCTCGGACGGCTGCAACTACCTGCTGGCCGTGGACGTCGACATGAACACGGTGGACGGCTACGGCATGTCGTCCTGGGACACCGGCTACGGCGACTTCGTCATGCGTCCCGACCTGGCCACGCTCCGCCGGATCCCCTGGCAGGAGGGGGCGGTGCTCGTCCACGCGGACATCGTCGCGGAGGACGGCGGCGACGTCGCGCCCTCGCCCCGGCAGATCCTGCGGCGCCAGCTCGCCCGGCTCGCGGACCGGGGCTGGGGCGCGTACGTCGGGACGGAGCTGGAGTTCATCGTCTACAAGGACAGCTACGAGGACGCCTGGACGAAGGCGTACCGGAACCTCACCCCGGCCAACCAGTACAACGTGGACTACTCGCTGCTCGGCGGCGCCCGCGTCGAACCGCTGCTCCGCCGGATCCGCAACGGCATGACCGGCGCGGGCATGTACGTCGAGTCGGCGAAGGGGGAATGCAACCTCGGCCAGCACGAGATCGCGTTCCGCTTCGACGACGCCCTCACGACGTGCGACAACCACGTCCTCTACAAGACGGGCGCCAAGGAGATCGCCGCCCAGGAGGGCATGTCGATCACGTTCATGGCGAAGCCGAACGACCGCGAGGGCAATTCCTGCCACGTGCACATCTCGCTCCGCGACGCGGACGGGCGTCCGGTCCTCGCCGGGGACGGGCCGCACGGCCTCTCCCGCCTGGGCGAGCACTTCATCGCGGGGCAGCTGGCGTGCCTGCGCGAGTTCACCCTGCTGTACGCACCGAACATCAACTCGTACAAGCGGTACCAGTCCGGCTCGTTCGCGCCGACCGCGATCAAGTGGGGCGTCGACAACCGGACGTGCGCGCTGCGGCTCGTCGGGCACGGGCCGTCGCTGCGCGTCGAGAACCGCGCGCCCGGCGGGGACGTCAACCCGTACCTCGCCGTCGCGGGGCTCATCGCCGCCGGGTTGCACGGCATCGAGCACGAGCTGCCGCTGGAGGAGCCGTTCGTGGGCAACGCCTACGCGGCCGACGCGGACACCGTCGTCCGGACGCTCCGCGACGCCGCCGCCGACTGGGGCCGCAGCTCCCTGGCCCTGGACGCGTTCGGCAAGGAGGTCGTCGAGCACTACGCCAACTACGCCCGCGTGGAGCTGGACGCCTACGACCGCGCCGTCACCGACTGGGAGCTGTTCCGCGCCTTCGAACGCCTTTGACCGTGGCCACGGCCGGGCCCGCGATCCAGCTCGGGGCCGCCGCACACCCAGGGGGGAAAGTGACCATTTCCAGCGAACCCGACCGCGCCGAAACAGGGGCCGGCGCGAGCGGATTCGACGTGGTGGATCCGGCGACCGAGGAGGTCGTCGAGACCGTCCGGATGGCGTCCGCCGGGGAGGCGGACGCGGCGGTGGAGCGGGCCCGGCGGGCGTTCGCGGGGTGGCGGGGCGTGGCGCCCGGGGACCGGGCGCGGCTGCTGCGGCGGTTCGCCGAGCTCGTCGACGCGCACGTGGACGAGCTCGCCGCGCTGGAGGTCCGCAACGCGGGGCACCCGGTGGCGCAGGCGCGCTGGGAGGCGGGGAACCTGCGGGACGTCCTGCACTACTACGCGGCGGCGCCCGAACGGCTCGCCGGACGGCAGATCCCGGTGGCGGGCGGGCTGAACGTCACGTTCGCGGAGCCCCTCGGCGTCGTCGCCGTGATCGTCCCGTGGAACTTCCCGATGCCGATCATGGGGTGGGGGCTGGCTCCGGCGCTCGCGGCGGGCAACACCGTGATCGTCAAGCCGGCGGAGCTGACGCCGCTGACGGCGCTGCGGGTCGGCGAGCTGGCGCTGGACGCGGGCCTGCCCGAGGACGTGCTGCAGGTGCTGCCGGGCGCGGGCCCGGTGGCCGGACGGCGCCTGGTCGAGCATCCGGACGTCCGGAAGGTCGTGTTCACCGGCTCCACCCGGGTCGGGACGGAGATCATGGCGGCGTGCGCGCCGGGCGTGAAGCGGCTGACGCTGGAGCTCGGCGGCAAGAACGCGAACATCGTGTTCGCCGACGCCGACCTGGAGAAGGCGGCCGCGACCGCGCCGTACGCCGTGTTCGACAACGCCGGGCAGGACTGCTGCGCCCGCTCCCGCGTCCTGGTCGAGCGCCCGGTGTACGACCGGTTCCTCGAACTGCTGGAACCGGCCGTCCAAGGGGTCGTCGTCGGCGATCCGCGGAACGAGAACACCGAGATGGGGCCGCTGATCAGCGCCGCCCACCGGGCGAAGGTCGCCTCGTACGTCCCGGCGGACGCGCCCGTGGTGATCCGCGGCGCCGCGCCCGCGGGGCCGGGATTCTGGTTCCCGCCGACCGTCCTCGCCACCACGTCCCCCGGGACCCTGCCGGCCTGGCACGACGAGGTCTTCGGGCCGGTCGTCACCGTCGTCCCGTTCGAGGACGAGGCCGACGCGATCCGGCTCGCCAACGACACTCCGTACGGCCTGTCCGGGTCGATCTGGACCCGCGACGTCGGACGGGCCCTGCGCGCCTCCCGCGCCGTCGAGGCCGGGAACCTGTCGGTGAACTCGCACTCGTCCGTCCGATACTGGACGCCGTTCGGCGGGTTCAAGCGGTCGGGCCTCGGACGGGAGCTCGGCCCAGACGCGCTCGACGCGTTCACCGAGACGAAGAACGTCTTCATCGCCACCGAGGAGTGAGCCAGCGTGACAGGAGCCGGAGCGACGGCAGCCGGAGCGACAGGAACCGAAACGACGGAAACCGCAGCGACGGAAACCGCAGCGACACCGATGCGGCGGCTTGAGGGCCGGGTGGCCGTCGTCACCGGCGGCGCCAGCGGCATCGGCCTCGCCACCGCGCGCCGCTTCGCCGCCGAGGGCGCGCGGGTCGTCGTCGCCGACGTCGACGAGACCCCCGGCAAGGCCGCGGCGAAAGAACTGGACGGCCTGTACGTCAAGGCCGACGTCACCAGCGAGGACGACGTGGCCGCGCTCTTCCGGACCGTCCACGACGCCTGCGGCCGCATCGACGTCGCATTCAACAACGCGGGCATCTCGCCGCCGGACGACGACTCGATCCTGAAGACGGGCCTGGAGGCGTGGAAGCGCGTCCAGGACGTCAACCTCACCGGCGTGTACCTGTGCTGCAAGCACGTCATCCCGTACATGCTCGACCAGGGCAAGGGCTCGATCATCAACACGGCGTCGTTCGTCGCGGTGATGGGCGCGGCGACGTCGCAGGTGTCCTACACCGCGTCGAAGGGCGGCGTCCTGGCGATGTCGCGGGAGCTGGGCGTGCAGTTCGCGCGGCAGGGCGTCCGGGTGAACGCGCTGTGCCCGGGGCCGGTCGACACGCCGCTCCTGCGGGAGCTGTTCGCGAAGGACCCGGAGCGCGCGGCGCGGCGGCTCGTGCACATCCCGGTCGGACGGTTCGCCGAGGCGTCCGAGATCGCCGCCGCCGTCGCGTTCCTGGCCTCGGACGACGCGTCCTTCATCACCGCCTCGGAGTTCCTCGTCGACGGCGGCATCTCCGGCGCCTACGTCACCCCCCACTGACCGCCCGGCCCGACCCGCGGGATCGGCCGGGCGGCGGGTGGTCGCACGGCGAAGCCGCTGCTAGCCTGGCCCGCAACAGCCGATGATCCCGTGCGGGAGAGTCCCTCGCAGCCGGTGGGGGACGCCGAAGGAGCAACCCCTCCCCGGAACCTCTCAGGCCCACGGACCGCACGGGCGAGGCAACCTCTGGAAAGCGGGGACCCTGTCCCCCGCCGAAGGTGCAAGCCCGTCCATGGAGATGGGTGAAGCTCTCAGGCGCCGATGACAGAGGGGGAGGCGCCGAGACGCCCGGTGCGCGAGTGGGACGATGGACCACGCGTGCCCGTGACGAAGGAGCCGAACCCATGCCCGCCGATCCGCCCGCGAAAAGCGCGAAGAACGCGGAGACCGCCGCCGACCCGGAGAGCGCCGACACCCCGGGAAGTCCCAGGAAGACGCCGCTGCACGACGTCCATGTGGACCTCGGCGCGAACCTCGTGGACTTCGCCGGATACCTGATGCCGCTGCGCTACAGGAGCGAGACCGCCGAGCACCAGGCGGTCCGCACCGGCGCCGGGCTGTTCGACCTGTCGCACATGGGAGAGATCTTCCTCTCCGGCCCCGGCGCGGGCGACGCGCTCGACCACGCGCTGGTCGGGAAGCTCGCGGCGATGCCCGTCGGCAAGGCCCGCTACACGATGATCTGCGCGCCGGACGGCGGCGTCCTCGACGACCTGATCGTCTACCGGCTCGCGGAGGCCACGTGGATGGTCGTGGCGAACGCCGCCAACGCCGACGTCGTCCGGGACGCGCTGGCCGAGCGGGCCGCAGGCTACGAGGCCGCCGTCGACGACCGGTCCGCCTCTTATGCGCTGATCGCGCTGCAAGGGCCGCGTTCACAGGAGATTCTCGAAGGTTTCACCGGCGCGCCGCTGGCCGACCTCAAGTACTACGCGATCCTCGCCGGACGGGTCGCGGACGTCGACGCGCTCGTCGCCCGCACCGGCTACACCGGGGAGGACGGCTTCGAGTTGTTCGTGGACGCGGCCGACGCCGTCCCGCTGTGGAAGGCGCTCGAACGGGTGGACGGGGTCGTCCCCGCCGGCCTGTCGGCGCGCGACACGCTGCGCCTCGAAGCGGGCATGCCGCTGTACGGCAACGAGCTGACCGCCGAGACGACGCCGTTCGAGGCGGGCCTCGGCCGGGTCGTGAAGCTGGACAAGCCGGGCGACTTCGTGGGGAAGTCGGCCCTGGCAGCGGTGGCGCAGACCCCGCCGGGCCGTAGGCTCGTGGGTCTGGTGGCGCAGGGGCGGCGCGCCCCGCGCAAGGGGTACCGGGTCGTCACGTCCGGCGGCGCGCCGTGCGGGATCGTGACGAGCGGCGCGCCGTCCCCGACACTGGGCGAACCGATCGCCATGGCGTACCTCGACAGCGGCGCCGCGGAGACCGGCCTCGCCGTGGACGTCCGCGGCCGGCACGAGCCGGTGGACGTGGTGCCCCTGCCGTTCTACAAGCGTTCCTGAAGTTCGGGGGGAGCCCCCGCAGTGAAGAGAGAGAAGTGATCGTGAGCGTTCCGGAGCAGCTCCGCTACAGCGAAGAGCACGAATGGGTGTCGGGCCTCGGCCCGGCTGGTTCAGCATCAGACGGCGGCATCGTCACCATCGGCATCACCGCGCACGCCGCCGACGCCCTCGGAGAGATCGTCTACCTTGAGCTGCAGCCGTCCGAGGGCGACGCCGTCGAGGCGGGCGAGCCGTGCGGCGAGGTCGAGTCGACGAAGTCGGTCAGCGACATCTACTCGCCGGTCAGCGGCGAGGTCACCGCGATCAACAGCGCGGTGGTGGACGAGCCGAAGGTGATCAACGACGACCCGTACGGCGAGGGCTGGATCTTCAAGGTCCGGGTGTCGGACGAGCCGGGCGACCTGCTCGACTCCGTGGCCTACGAGAAGCTGATCGAGGAGGCCTGACCGGTGCGCCTGCACGACCCGCTCGCCGCCGCCGACCCGGAGGTGGCCGAGGCCGTCGCCGCCGAGCTGCGGCGGCAGCAGTCCACCCTCGAAATGATCGCGTCGGAGAACTTCGCGCCCGTGTCGGTGCTGGAGGCGCAGGGCTCCGTCCTGACGAACAAGTACGCGGAGGGGTACCCCGGCAGGCGGTACTACGGCGGCTGCGAGTTCGTCGACGTCACCGAGCAGCTCGCGATCGACCGGGCCAAGGCGCTGTTCGGCGCGGAGCACGCGAACGTCCAGCCGCACAGCGGCGCGCAGGCCAACACGGCGGTGTACTTCGCGCTGCTGCAACACGGGGACACGATCCTCGGGCTCGACCTCGCGCACGGCGGGCACCTCACGCACGGGATGCGGCTGAACTACTCCGGCAAGACGCTGAACGTGGTGCCGTACCACGTCCGCGGCGAGGACGGCCTCGTCGACATGGACGAGGTCGCCGCGCTCGCCGCCGAGCACCGCCCGAAGATGATCGTGGCGGGCTGGTCGGCGTACCCGCGGCAGCTGGACTTCGCGGCGTTCCGGGCGGTCGCCGACGCGGTCGGGGCGCTGCTCATGGTCGACATGGCGCACTTCGCGGGGCTCGTCGCGGCGGGGCTGCACCCGTCGCCCGTCCCGTACGCGGACATCGTCACGACCACGACGCACAAGACGCTCGGCGGCCCGCGCGGCGGGCTGATCCTCGCCCGCGAGGAGTACGGCAAGAAGATCAACTCGGCGGTGTTCCCCGGCATGCAGGGCGGCCCGCTGGAGCATGTGATCGCCGCCAAGGCCGTCGCGCTGAAGATCGCCGCGTCGGACGAGTTCCGCGCCCGGCAGGAGCGCACCGTCGAGGGCGCCCGGCTGCTCGCCGACCGCCTCCTCGCCGAGGACTCCGCGAAGGCCGGCGTCAAGGTCCTGACCGGCGGGACGGACGTGCACCTCGTGCTGGTCGACCTCGTCGGCTCCGACCTCACCGGACGCGACGCCGAGGACCGCCTGCACGACATCGGCATCACCGTCAACCGCAACGCCGTCCCCAACGACCCGCGGCCGCCGATGGTGACGTCCGGGCTCCGGATCGGCACGCCCGCCCTCGCGACCCGCGGCTTCACCGCCGGCGACTTCGCGGAGGTCGCCGACGTCATCGCGCTGGCGCTGCAGCCGTCCTTCGACCGCGACGCCCTGTCGGCGCGCACGAAGGCCCTGGCTGACAAGCATCCCCTGTATCCCGACCTGTGATTTCTCCGCGCCCCCTCGCTCACCGGCGAGGGGGCGCAGCTACAAAGGGGTAGCAATGGCCATCAGCGTTTTCGACCTCTTCAAGATCGGCATCGGGCCTTCGTCGTCCCACACCGGCGGACCCATGGCCGCCGCGCACCGCTTCGCCCGCGGACTGCACCACGACGGCCTTCTGGAGAAGACGGCGACCGTCCACGCCACCCTCTACGGCTCGCTCGGCCTCACCGGAAAGGGCCACGGCAGCGACAAGGCCGTCATCCTCGGCCTCGAAGGCGACAAACCCGAACTCGTCGACGTGGACAAGGTCGACGAACGCCTGGAGGCGATCCGCGAGCGCGGAACGCTCCACCTCTTCAACGACCACGACATTCCGTTCGCCGTCAACGAGCACCTCATTTTCGAACGCAAGGAATCGCTCCCCGGCCACCCCAACGGAATGCGCTTCACCGCATTCGACGACTCGGGCAACGAACTGCGCACGAAGGTGTACTACTCGGTCGGCGGCGGCTTCATCCTGGACGAGAACGCCACCGGCGCCGACCGCATCAAACCCGACGACACCGTCCTGCCCCACCCGTTCGACACGGCCGCCGAACTCCTCGAACGCTGCCGCGACACGGGCCTTTCCATTTCCGCGCTGATGCTGGAGAACGAGAAGGCGTTCGGCCGCTCACCCGAGGAGATCCGCCAGGGGCTCCTCGACCTCTGGGACGTGATGCGCGCCTGCGTCGCCCGGGGCTACACCCGCGAGGGCCTCCTCCCCGGCGGCCTCAAAGTGCGCCGCCGCGCGCCCCAGCTCCACCGCCAGCTCTCGGTCGAGAAGCCGTCCGACCCCCTGCACGCCATGGACTGGGTCACCCTCTACGCCCTCGCCGTCAACGAGGAGAACGCCGCGGGGGGGCGCATCGTCACCGCCCCCACCAACGGCGCCGCCGGCATCGTCCCGGCCGTCCTGCACTACTACGACCGCTTCGTCCCCGGCCACGACGACGAGGGCGTCGTCCGCTTCCTCCTCACCGCGGGCGCGATCGGCGTCCTGTTCAAGCAGAACGCCTCCATCTCCGGCGCCGAGGTCGGCTGCCAGGGCGAGGTCGGCTCCGCCTGCTCCATGGCCGCCGCCGGCCTCACCGAGGTCCTCGGCGGCACCCCCGAACAGGTCGAGAACGCAGCCGAGATCGGCATCGAGCACAACCTCGGCCTCACCTGCGACCCCGTCGGCGGCCTCGTCCAGGTCCCCTGCATCGAACGCAACGCCGTCGGCGCCATCAAGGCCATCAGCGCCGCCCGCATCTCCCTCCGCGGCGACGGCCGCCACTTCGTCTCCCTCGACAAGGCCATCAAGACCATGCGCGACACCGGCCGCGACATGCTCGACAAATACAAGGAGACGTCGCGCGGCGGCCTGGCCGTCAACGTCATCGAATGCTGACCGCGGCGATCGGGATTCCGGGTGTCAGATGTCGGCGAGGAGGCTGATCTGGCGTTGGATGCCGTCCGAGCCGCCGAGGTCCGGGAAATGGTCGATGGCCGCGTCGCACAGGTCGATGAGCTGCTGCTTCTTGGAGCGGTTCTGCACCTTCGAGAAATCGAAGAACTCGAATGACGGCGCGGCGTGCAGTCCCTTCCACGAGCCCGCGGGGATCCGGGTGGTGACGAGCGCCTGGGCGATGGGGTACAGGACCCCCTGCATGATGGCGACGCCGTTGCGTTCGAGCCCGTACCGGCGGCTGAAGTGCTCCTCGCGGTCGGTGCCCGGGTACTTCTTCGTGACGACGTCGTCGGTGGTGTGCTGGTAGATCTCGTCCAGCATGCACAGGGTGTAGCAGTAGGCGGCGTTGAACAGCGTCATCAGGGCGTGGACGCCCGGCTGGTCATCGAAGTCCTCCACGCTCGGGTCGGACACGACGGGCCAGGTGGCCCGCGGGTCGTCGATGCTGATCTCGTACTTGTCGCCGTCGACGGCTCCGATGCCCTCCTCGCCCCGCTGGATGCGCAGGAACTTCTCGTAGTGGGTGAAGTCCTCGATGCCGCGCTTGACCTTGATGTGCTGGCGGTCCTTGAGGGTCCCCTCGCCCTGCTCGATGATGATGTTCAGCGCCTTGCGGGCGGTGTCCAGGTTGTGGACGCGGATCGGCTTCCCGCTGCCGAACTCGTTCCAGAAGGCGCGCTTGTACTGCTTGCGCGCGTCGCCGAGCGCCCATTTGATCTTCTTCTTGGCGTCCAGGTCGCAGAAGCCCGCCTCAATGGAGCGGTAGAACGCGCCCAGGCTGGTGTACTGGCCGACGGCCTTGGGATGCGCCTCGAAGGTGACCGCGTCGGGTTCCACGTCGTCCGGCATCTCGATTCTGCGGAACGTGCTCACATGGTCCGTGGACAGCTTTTCGAGGGACAGGAGGATCTCCGCGCCGTCCTCGTCGTCGGGGTTGTAGCGGTGCATCATCAGGCTCGGGTATTTCGGGATGAAGTCCTTGTCGTAGAAGGAGATCTGGTCGCCGTGCCCGATCGCGACCATCAGGTTGCGGACGAGGGCCAGGTGCAGCATCTCCTCGATCGAGATCCCGATCAGCGAGCGCAGCACGCCGCGCGGCGCCGCCCACTGGGAGTGCCCGCGGGTCTTGATCGAGTAGGTGGCGTACAGGTACAGCGGGATGGTGGACAGCTCCACCTGGGCCGCGACGTGCAGGTGGTCGGCCAGGTCCTGCACGCTCTGGATGCCCTTCTCCGGGTCGAGGCGCCGGATCGGCTCGGCCCTTGCCGCTGTCGCCGGGGCCTTCGTCGCCGTCCTGCCGTTCCCCGAGCGGATCGTCTTGGTGGTCATCGTGCAACCTTTCCTGTGGGTGTGGTGGTGCCGCTTCCGGGCGCGTGGACGCCGGGTTCGTGGAAGCGGGAGAAGTAGCCGAGGCCGGTCCAGCGGCGGAGGAGGTCGGCGGCGTGGGCGGCGTCGACGTCGCCGAGCGCGGCGCCGACCGTGGCGCCTCCGGCCAGCGCCCGCAGCGCCCGGTGGCCGGCGGGGCCGAGTTCCCGCATCGTGACCCGGTAGTCCCGCCGGTGGACGGCCAGCCGGACGGGACGCGGCGCGGGCGGTTCGGGGTCCTCGCCGCGCCGGACCGCCGCCAGGTACTCGTGGACGGGGAACGCCAGTTCCGGGAGGCGCAGGCAGGGCGCGACCACGGGACGCAGGCCTGGGAGGTCGGCGGGCCCCGGAAGGTCGTCCGGGTGCGGGAGCGGGGCGTCCTCGGTGCCCGGGCCCTCCATGACCTCGGTGACGACGCGTTCCAGCCGGGCCATGTCGATGATCAGGTCGGGCCATTCCTCGCGGCTCCGGCCCGGGGCGCCGTCGGGCCGGGTCGCCGACAGGTGGGCGGCGAAATCCTCGTCCAGCCGGGACAGCGAGTACGCGCTGGGCGGACGGGCGTCGAGATAGTCCAGGGCGAAGCGGTCGAACATCTCCTCGCCCAGCAGATGCGTCAGGCCGGGATGCAGGCCGCGCATGTTCTCCAGCAGCCTCAGCCGGTAGCCGCGCCAGTAGATCGCCAGCCGCTCCCGGGCGGTCAGCGCAGAGGACGGGGTGAGCTTGCGGGACGCCTCATCCAGGTCACCGTCCGGGTCCAGGATCGCCGTCTGCACCAGCCGCTGGAGCCCGGCGAGGCCGGACGCCTCAGGCATCGCGGCCGCCCCCGGCCCGGAGCGGCCGCCACGGGCGAGCGTCGGCGGCACTCAGGCGAGCGTCGGCGGGTCGCGGTCGAGCGTCGGCGGCGATGGGCCCGGCGGCGGCGGGCGGCCGGGCCTTGGCGGCGATGCGACGGGCCTTGGCGAGTTCCGCCTCCAGGACGGGGAAGGCGGGCAGCTTGTCGTCCCACTCCAGCAGGGTGGGGATCTCCTCGCGGCGTTCGGCGACGCGGCGGTACATGTCCCAGACCTCGTCGGTGACCGGGCCGTCATGGGTGTCGATGATGTGCGTGCCGTAGTCGGTGTGCCCGGCCAGGTGGATCTGCTCCACCTTGTCCAGGGGGATCGCGTCGAGGTAGTCGACCGGGTCGTAGTCGTGGTTGGCGGCGGAGACGTAGACGTTGTTGACGTCCAGCAGCAGGCCGCAGTCGGCGTCCTCCGCGAGCCGGGCCATGAACTCCGGCTCGGACATGGTGGACGCGGTGAAACCGACGTACGTGCTCGGGTTCTCCAAGACCAGCCTGCGTCCCAGATAGTCCTGGACGATGCGCACCCGTTCGACGACGTGCGCCAGGGCCGCCTCGGTGAACGGCAGCGGCAGCAGGTCGTGGGTGGTGCGGCCCATGACGCCCGTCCAGCAGACGTGGTCGGACACCAGCCGGGCCCGGACGGCCTCGGCGAGGTCCCGCAGCCGGGCCAGGTAGCCGAAGTCGAGCGGATCGGTGCTGCCGATCGACAGCGACACCCCGTGCAGGACGATCGGGTAGCGGTCGGCGATCGCGTCCAGGGCGCGGCGGCGTCCGCCCGCGCAGTCCATGAAGTTCTCCGAGATCACCTCGAAGAACCCGACGTCGGGCCGGTGGCGCCGCACGTGGTCCAGGTGCGGCGCGCGCAGGCCCAGCCCGAAACCGAGCGGCCGTTCCCCGGCGCTCGGCGGCGTCATCGACGCTTCCTGGCGGCACCCTTCCGGGCCGTCGCGGACGTGCTCTTGCGCGAGCTCGTCCGGCGATGGCCGTCCGACCGCGTGTGCGGCAGGTCGTGGCCGTCGTCGATGTCGTACTCGGGCAGCATGTCGTCGGGGATGCCCTCCGACGGGGACGGGCCGAACGCCAGCCCCGCCCGGTACATCCGGTCTTCCATGATGCGCCTGGCCTGCAACCACACGCTCTTGCCCTTCATCGGCCCGCAGCTGAACACGCGGCTGACGTTGAGCGGGCTGGCGCAGCTGCCGTTGAACCGGCACGCCTGGTCGCCGGGCCGCCACTGCTGCTCGTCGTTCCCGGCGTAGCCGCAGCCGCCCTGCCCGCGGCACTGCCCCTCGCCGTGACAGACATGGCGCACGGTCGCGCAGTTCCCCGTCCCGGCCATCGCGGCGCCGCCGTCGACGTCGAAGGCGTTGCACGCGTTCAGCCCCATGCAGACGTGCTGTTCGAGCCCCTCGGCCGGGCCGCCGCAGCTCATCGCCCCGAAGGTGAGGCCGCTCGCGTCGTCCCTGAGCTCGGCGGCGTACTCCTCCGACGACAGGACGCCGGCGTCCGCCGCCTCGTCGTGACCGTTGTGCTCCCGCTTCACCCTTGCCATGACCCCCCGATCTCCGCGAATCCGGCGCCAATGTCGAATTCGGCCCGCGATGCCGGTGAACATCGCGAACCCTCCTGCACCTTTGCCGGAACGAAGATCAGTAACCGCGGGCCTTGACTTATTACATCCCGGGTAACAGGGCACGCTCCCCTTGACCCGGCATTGACCGGACGACACGATCGTTTCAAGAAGATGAGCGTTTGCCGAGGCCCACGAATCACCGACGAGCGCCCCAAGGACGCGCGCGTGCCGTCCGCGTGACACCCTCGCCGTCCAGCCCATTCACCACCGCCGGGACGCTCAACACGACCTGCTTAGGTCGGCGAAACCCGCGGATGCTCAGGCTTATCTCGATGACCTGCTGACCCATATTCTGAATCAGAATATGGCCAAGTTACCGATCGTATTCTGCCTCGGTCGATCGATCCTAGAACGGAAGATATGTGAGCACAGTTCGCGATGCGCGGCGCCATTCTCACCGCCCTGGAGTTCCTCGCCGACGGCACGGCCGACATGCGTCAGAAGTTCGGCGCGCGTCAGAAGTTCGGCGCGCATCACAAGGCTGGCGTGCATCAGAAAGTCAGCGCACGTCACAAGGCCAGCGCACGTCACAAGGCCAGCGCACGTCACAAGGCCAGCGCACGTCACAAGGACGGCGCGCGTCACAAGGACGGCGCGCTTCGCCGGTCGGCGCGCGTGAGGAGGACGGGGTGTGTCAGGAGGTGAGGGTGCCGCGGCCGGTCGGGGAGTGGGCGCCGGGGCGGGCCTCGTTGCCGCAGTGCCGGCAGATGACCATGGGGTTGAGCGCGTGGCCGCAGGAATGCGTCCAGCGGACGGGCGGATCGTCGGGATGCAGATGCCGGTCGCCCCACCTCATCAGCACGAGGAGGACGTCGCACAGCTCCACGCCCGCGGACGTCAGGTGGTACTCGTAGCGGGCCGGGTGGTCGCTGTAGCGCTCGCGCCGGACGATGCGGTTCGCCTCCAGCTTCCGGAGCCGGGACGTGAGGATGTCGCGGGACGCGCCCGTGTTCCGGACGATCTGGTCGAAGCGCCGCACCCCGTAGCTCAGCTCGCGGATCACGAGCAGGCTCCAGCGTTCGCCGACCAGGTCCAGCGTGTCGGCGATGGAGCACTCGCGCGGCGCGGCGTCCTTCGGCATACCGGGCAGCCTAACCGCCGTCAGAGCCGCTCGATGACGGTGGCGTTGGCCAGCCCGCCCGCCTCGCACATGGTCTGGAGGCCGAACCGTCCGCCCCGGTCTTCGAGGGCGTGCAGCAGCGTCGTCATGATGCGGGCGCCGCTGGCGCCGAGGGGGTGGCCGATCGCGATCGCGCCGCCGCGGACGTTGACGCGGGCCAGGTCGGCGCCGGTCTCGCGCTGCCAGGCGAGGACGACGGGCGCGAACGCCTCGTTCACCTCGAACAGGTCGACGTCGTCCAGGGTGAGGCCGCCGCGCCGCAGGACCTTCTCGGTCGCCGGGATGATCGCGGTGAGCATCAGCAGCGGGTCGTCGCCGGTGACGGCGAACGCGTGGAAGCGGGCGCGGGGGCGCAGGCCGAGGCGTTCGGCGACGTCCGCGCCCATGACCAGGACGGCGGCGGCGCCGTCGTTGACGGGCGACGCGTTGCCCGCGGTGATCTTCCAGCCGATCTCGGGGAACCGCTCGGCCGTTCCCTCGTCGTAGTACGCGGGCTTGAGGCCCGCGAGGACCTCGGGCGAGGTGTCCGGACGGACGGTCTCGTCCCGCTGCCCCGGCCACGCGACCTCGCGGTCGAACTCGCCGTTCTTCCACGCCTCGGCGGCGCGGCGGTGCGACTCGTACGCGTAGGCGTCGAGTTCCTCGCGCGGCAGGTTCCAGCGGGCGGCGATCAGCTCGGCGCTGATGCCCTGGCCGACGAGGCCGCCGGGGTAGCGCTCGCCGAGCGTCGGACCGAACGGGTCGCTGCCGGGCAGGACGCCCGACCCCATCGGCACCCGCGACATCGACTCGACGCCGCAGGCGATCGCGATGTCGTACGCGCCGCTCTGCACGCCCTGCGCCGCGATGTGCAGGGCCTGCTGGGACGAGCCGCACTGCCGGTCGACCGTCATGGCGGGGACGCTCTCGGGGAACCCGGCGGCGAGGACGGCCGTGCGGGTGACGTTGAGCGCCTGGTCGCCCACCTGGGTCACGACGCCGCCGATGACGTCGTCCACCTGCGCCGGGTCGAGGCCGGTGCGCTCGACGAGCGTCCTCAGCGTCCGTGCGAGGAGGTCGGCGGGGTGGTCGTCGTGCAGCGCCCCGTTCGGCTTGCCCTTGCCCAGCGGCGTGCGCACGGCCTCCACGATCACCGCGTCCCGCATGATCCCCACCTCCGTCTGTTTTTCCAACTCACTCTCGAAGTATCCGATCAGTAAGTTGGAAAACACAACCCACTCGTGTCGTGGCGCCGCTCACACAAGAGCCCGGGGGTCGCGGCGGGTCGCCGCGTCCCCCGGGCCTATCGGGCCGCTCAGCGGGAGGGGCCCATGCTGTGGTCCGTCTGTTCCCTCCATGCGTCGAAGAGTCCCTCGGCGGAGCCGCCCGGAAGTGCAGAGTCGGACAAGCGTGCCTCCTCGTGGCCTCGACGTCAGGTTCACTTCGGACATTAGCCGCGCAAGCCGCTATAGGCCCTCAAACAACTTCAAAGTGCCCGTAAGACTTGTGCGGCGGGACGCGCCAGACGGCGGAGGCGCCAGACGACAGCGGAGGCGTCAGACGACGGTCGGGGGCTGCTCCCCCGGCACCAGGCGCAGCCGCACCACCGTGGGCACCGAATCGCGTTCGAGGGCGGCGCACAGCCGGGGCACGCCCTCGTCCTCGATGCGCCGCCGCAGGTCGGCGGCGTCGGCGCCGCGCCCGTACGCGACCTTCAACCGCAGTTCGGGACGGCTGGACGAGCCGATCAACCGCGCCCGCACCTTCCGCACACCCGGGTACTCCCCGATCTCGTCCTCAAGCGCACCCGTGACGGCCTTCGCCGACAGGCGCGTCGCGCCCGCGTCGGCGTCCGGCTCCATCGCGAGCCCCGCCAGCTTGCCGGAACGCCCCTGCGCGACCAGCCACGCCAGACCCAGCAGCGCCAGGACGACGGCCGCCGCGGCCACCGCGGGCCAGAACCAGCCGTGCCCGTCGGCGAACCGGCGCGCCTCGCCGGTGAGCACAGGGCTGGACGCCCGTCCGTCCCCAAAGGCGCCCAGGCCACGCGCGAAGCCCGCGCCACCGGCGACCGCCATGACGGCGCCGAGCAGAGTCAGGCCGGTGCGGTTCAGGTGCGCGGGACGGCGGTCCATCACCGGTCCCGCCGCTTCATCCGCACCGAGACGGACCGGGCGGGCAGCGGCCGCAGCCCGCCGAGCCGTTCGCGCACCGCCTCCGCGACGCCCGCGTCCAACCCCTCGGGCGCGTGCACGGGCGTCTCCGCGACCACCTTCACCCGGCGGCGGCGCAGCCGGACCCGCCGCACCCGCGACACGCCCGGCGCGTCCTCCGCCGCCGCGGCGACGGCGCCCTTCAACCCGCGCCGGCTCACCCCCATCATCAGGCTCGGCACCCGGCCGCGCAGCGGGACGATCTTGGACTTGCCGGGCAGCAGCGCGGACAGCAGGAACAGCAGGCCCACCCCCGCCACGGCACCGAAGATCGCGAGCGCGTACCAGTCGTCCCACGCCGCGTCCTTCACCCACCCGTACGGGAACACGTGTGCCGGACGGTCGAACAACGCCGAGATCACCTCGATCGCGGTGAGCGTCCCGGCCGCCGTCATCAGCAGCGCGCCGACCATCGCGGGCCGCACGCGGCGCGATCGGAACGCGTGCCTGGCCGCACGGTCGGCCTTCCGCGGCTTCGCCGCCGGCGCGCGCCGCGCCGTGGCGGGACGCGGCCCGGCCTGCGCGGTCACAGCACGGTCCTGTCACCGGCCTGCGCGGTCACAGCAGGGTCCTGTCGCCCGCGGCGGGACGGCCGAGCTCGTCCACGTCGATGTCCACCTGCCGGACGGTGAAGCCGGTCAGCTCCGCCACCCGCCCGCGCACGCTCTCCCGCACCCGCCGGGCGACCTCGCGCACCGGCAACGGGTAGGGCACCGACATCGCCACGCGAGCCGTGACGACGTCCCCGTGCACCCGCACCTCGGTACGCACCGGCCCGCGCCCGGGGACCGGGACTCCGAGGACCGTTCGGGTGAGCCCGCCGGACTCGTCGACCTCCGCCGCCGCCTCGGCCACGATCCGCGCCACCACCCGATCACGGATGACCGTCCGCCCCCGCTCCCCGCCACGCCCACCGTCCCCCACCCCGCCCGCAGCACCGCCCGCCACCCCACCTGACGCACCGCCCGCCACAGCGCCTGACGCGGTGCCCGGTGCATCGTCCGAAGTGCTGTCTGACGTGGCGTGTGGGGTGGGGGGCGGGTCGTTCGGGTCTGGGGTGGCCGGTCTGGCTTGGCCGGCGTCCGTCATCTTGGCTCTCCCGGTGCTCGTCGTGGGCCGGTCATCGGGGGCGGCGGCCGGTGTTCGTGGAGGTGAAGAGCTGTCTGAGGTCCAGGCTGCCCTCGATGGCGCGACCGATCAGGAAGCCGAGCGCGCCGAGGAACAGGACGATGAAGAACGCGCCGAAGCCGCCGAACGCCCCGGCGAAGCCGAGCGCCGCTCCGAAGGCCAGCCCGACCAGGGGCCACGGCGGTTTCACGTCCATCCCGGAACCTCCTCTCGGGCCGTCAGTCATCGGTCAGGTCCGCGATGAGCACGTCGACCGTGCGCCGCCCGGCCAGCGGGCGGACCAGGCGGCGGACGTCCTCGGCGATCTCGGGGAGCGGCCGCCCGTAGCGCACGACCACGCCGACCTCGACCTCGCCGTCGCGCACCGCGACGCCCGCCAGCGGCAGGCCCGCGCGGTAGGTCGCGACGCGGCCGTGCGGGCCGGACGACAGCGTCCGCACGTCCGGGCAGGCCATGGCCGCCTCGGCGACCTGGTCCGCCAGGCCGGTGCGGGATTCCCGGGGCGGGGTCGCGGGCACCGTGTCCGTCCAGGCGATCATCGGACGCGGGGCTCCTCGGACCGTTCCTCCGAGTCCTCCCCCGCGACGTGGACGTCGTCCACCGTGATGTTCACCTCGACGACCTCCAGCCCGCACATGTGCTCCACCTCGGTGATGACGTTGTCGCGCACCGCGCCCGCGAGGTCGGGAATGGACAGCCCGTACTCCACGACCAGGTCGATGTCGACGGCCGCCTGGCGCTCGCCGACCTGCACGTCCACGCCCTGGGTGGCGTCGGACGCCACCCCCGGCAGCCGTTCCCTGACGGAGCCGATCGTGCGGGACATCCCGGCGCCCATCTCGTGGACGCCGCCGACCTGCTTGGCCGCCATCGTCGCGACCTTGGCGACGACGGCGTCGGCGATCCTGGTGCGGCCGCCGGGCGTGACGAGTTCGCTGGAGCCGCCGTCGGCGCCGCGCTTGCGCAACGTCCCGGCGCCGCCCCGGCCGGCGCCCGGCCCGTCGTCCTGGCTCATGACTCTGCCCCCTCTGCGGGGTCGCCCCCGGCAGCCCCCGGTCCGGTCCCGCTCGCGAGGTCTCCCACGCGTCGGCTGACGTCCGGTTCATGCTCGCGGACGCCGCACCGAACCGCCGCTACGGAGAAAGACCAGGTCAACGCCGGTTTACCCGGGCGGGCGTCGCCGGGCCCCGACCCGAAACGGCGGGTCCCGGCGGACGCCCGCGGCCCCGGAAACGGCACCGGGGGCTAGCCCTTGAACATCTCGCGCATCTTCCGGGCGGCGTCGCCGGGCTTCTTCTTCGGCTGGGGCTTGTCCTTGGCGGGCGGACGCTTCTCGCGGTCCTTCCCGGTCGTCTCGGACTTGGCCTTCTCCGGCTTCTCGTTCACGACGACTCCCCCATGTCGTTTCACCGTCGTCCCATGCGTACCCCGTCTACCCGGGATAGAAGCGCACTTCCGGGCGGCCGACCTGACCGTAGTGGGGCCGGCGGCGGGCCAGGCCGTTCTCCGCCAGGTATTCGAGGTAGCGGCGGGCGGTGACGCGCGAGACGCCGGTGAGGTCGGCGGCCGCGGCGGCGGACAGCCCGTCGTGCGCGCCGGCGAGCACCTCGGTGACGGCCTGGAGCGTCTCGCGGCTCATGCCCTTCGGCAGCGACCGGTGGTCAGGGCTGCGGAGCGCGGCGAGCATGCCGTCCACGTCGGCCTGGCCGCTGACCTCGCCGGAGCCGACGGCCTGCTCCCGGAACCGCGCGTACGCGACGAGCTTGTCGCGCAGCGACGCGAACGTGAACGGCTTGAGCAGGTACTGGACGACGCCGACCGACACCGCCGAGCGGATCACCGCGAGGTCCCTGGCGGAGGTGACGGCGATGACGTCCACGTCGCTGCCGCCGGCCCGGAGCGCGCGGCACACCTTGAGGCCGTGCGTGTCGGGCAGGTAGAAGTCGAGCAGGACGACGTCGACCGGCGTCCGCTCGCAGAAGCGGAGCGCGTCCGCGCCGGAGTGGACGACGCCGGCGACCGTGAACCCGGCGACGCGGCCGACGTAGGAGCGGTGCGCCTCGGCGGCGACGGGATCGTCCTCCACGACGAGCACATTGATCATCGGGACTCCAGGGGCAGTCGGACGGTGAAGATGGCGCCGCCGTCGTGGCCGACGTGGATGTCGCCGCGGTGCCGCCGGACGGCCTGGCCCACCAGCGCGAGGCCGAGGCCGTGGCCGACGGGGCCGACGGACGTCTTGGTCGTCCAGCCGCGCCGGAACATCTCGGGCACGGCGTCCGGGTCGACGCCGGGCCCGCTGTCTGCGACCTGCAGGACGAGTTCGCCGTTGTCCTTCCTGGCGCTGACGACCACGCGGGGCGGGCGCTTGCCCGCGCCCGCGAGGGCGGCGTCGACGGCGTTGTCGATGAGGTTGCCGAGAATGGTGACGAGGTCGCGGGGCTCCACCACGCCCTCGATGGTGGTGTCGTCGGTGACGACGAGGTCGACGCCGCGCTCCCCCGCCTCCGCGGACTTGCCGAGCAGCAGCGCGACCAGCACCGGCTCCGTCGCCGAGCCGACGACCCGGTCGGTGAGCCGCTGCGCGGTCGCCAGCTCCGCCGTGGCGAACTCGACGGCGTCGTCGGGACGGCCGAGCTCCACCAGCGACACCACCGTGTGCAGCCGGTTCGCGGCCTCGTGGGCCTGGGAGCGCAGCGACTCGGCGAAGCCGCGCACCGTGTCGAGCTCGCCGGTCAGCCCCAGCAGCTCGGTGTGGTCGCGGAGGGTGACGACGTTGCCCATCGCCCGGTCCCGCGATTTGACCGGTGAGGTGTTCACGACGAGGACGCGCGTGTCGCCGACATGGATCTCGTCCGAGCGCGGCTCGCCGGACACGAACGTGGCGACCAGCTCGTCTGACAGCCCGAGTTTGGCGACCGGCCGTCCGCGCGACGCGTCCCGGAGGCCGAGCAGGTCGCGGGCGGCGTCGTTGCAGAGGACGATGCGTCCCGTCCGGTCCAGGAGGAGCAGGCCCTCGCGGACGGCGTGCAGGATCGCCTGGTAGTACTCGAACATCTCGCGCAGCTCGCCGGGCGCGGCGCCGCGCGTCTGCCGGCGGAGCCGCGCGGACACCAGGTAGCTGCAGCCGAGCCCGGCGGCCAGGACGGCGGCGGCGACCGCGACGAAGGACAGCATCCGCTGCCGCAGCTCCGCCGAGATCACCCGGACCGTGATGCCGACCGACACGAGCGCGACGATACGGCGCTGCCCGTCGTACACGGGCGTGACCGCGCGGACGGACGGGCCGAGCGTGCCGGTGTAGGTCTCGGTGAACGTCCGTCCGGCGAGGGCGGCCGCGGTGTTGCCGACGAAGTGCCCGCCGATCCGGTCCGGGTTCGGGTGCGTGTAGCGGATCCCGTCCGGGCTCATGATCGTGATGAAGTCGACGCCGGTGTCGCGGCGGACGCGCTCGGCGTACGGCTGCAGCAGGACGCTGGGGTTCGGGGTGGCGAGCGCGGCCTGGATGTTCTGGGCGTTCGCGATGCTCGCCGCGACCCCCGTCACCTTCTGCCGGGCGGCCTCGTCGGCGGCGCGTCCGGCGTCCAGGTAGGCGATGGTCGCACCGGCCGCCACCAGCAGGCCGACGATCGCGGCCTGCAGCACAAGCAGCTGCCGCGCCAGGCTCCAGCGGCCGGGCGCCGTCCATCCGGGACGCCGCACTGTCGCACCTTTCGTCGCTCCACGCCGTGAACGAAATGTACACAAGCGTGACCATCGTTACGGGACCGCGCATAGTCACGGGTGCACGGATCTCCGCCCACGCCGATTCATGCTTCTGACCTGCGAGCCTTTTCCACACGCAGGCGTCCGCCGTGTGCATGCGCCCGCTCCGCTTGGCGCATGGGCGCCTGCCAAGGCGCCGGCGCCCGTCCAGGATCCGCTGCCCCCGCAATGCGCGGGACCGGACGGGCGCCGCTCCTTGCTTCTCAGCTTGGGGCATCGCGGCTTCGCATACCGCGCGGTACGTAGGGATGGCCAGGGTAGGCCTGGCCGGGCGCATCACCGGCCGGCCGGGCACATCGCCAGAACGTCCGCCGCACCAAAACGCGCGGCACGCGCCGGGCTCCACGAGCCCGGCGGGTTTCAGCCGGTGGACGAGGTCGGCTCTCATCGTCGGACCCGCCGACCCATGCCCGGGCCGGCCGGCAGGCGGGCCGTCGCCATGCTGCCGATCTGGCCGGAGCCGGGCGCCCGGTGTCAGAGTCACCCCGCTCCTGACACCGGGCGGCCCTTCCCCAGGCCGTCAACTCCCCACCAGAACTTCAGGCCCGGCCGGTACCGGCGGGCGTCGGTTCCTGGCGGGCGTCGATTCCTGGCGGGCGTCGGCTCCTGGCAGGCCTCGGCTCCTGGCGGGCGTCGGTTCCTGGCGGTTTCAGGTGGTTTCTGGACGTGGGCGGCGGCGCAGCCGTCCCGGGCGTGTGGCGGCGGCGCGGAAGCGGATCACCACCGGCAGGTCCGGCATGCCGATCGCGCGGCGGTACCGCTCGACCGGGCCCGCGCCCAGTTCGCCGTACACCTCGCTGAGGACGGCGTCGTCCGCGCAGGCGACCCGCACGCGGAGCCGGGGCCTGGTGACCGTGCCGGTGAGCCGGACACGGGTGTCCCGGACGCCGGGCAGCCCCCGCGCGTCCCGGTTCAGGTCGTCGGCCGCGGCCCGGGCGAGGACGCGGATCTTCGGGTCGACGTCCGGCCGCCACCGGTGGACGAGCGACCGGCACTGCAGGACCAGCCACAGCTGCCCGGCGAGCGCCACCGCCTCCGCGACGCCCGCGGCGGTGGGCAGGAACCAGCCGTTGCCGTCGACGAACCGGATGAGGGCGGGGTCGAGCGGCGTCCTGTCCGAGACGGCGCCCAGCGCGTCGAACGCGCCGAGACCGGCGGCGAGCACCGCGCCGCCGCACAGCAGCAGGACCGCCCCGGTCACCGCGATCGCGATCCTCATGTCAGTCCTTCCGCCAGCCGAGCCGGACGTCGACGTCCGGCCGGTGCATCGGCTCGATGCGGTCGAGGCGCTCGCCGACGGCGTGCCCGACCAGCTCGGCCAGGTTCGCCGGGTTGCGGTAGTGCGTGCTCGCCCGGACGACGAGGCGCCTGCGGAACAGGCCCGGGCCGCGGACGCGGGCGCGCTCGATGCCGTGCACGCCGAGCGCCGCGTCCGCCAGGGTGCGGCGCAGGGCGGCGCGTCCGACGGCGCCCGCCAGGCGCGGGTCGGCCCCGGCCAGCGGCATGCCGCGGAGGCGTCCCGGCAGCGCGGCCAGCAGGAACGCCAGCCCGAGGACGGCGATCGCCGCCCCGCCGAGCAGGACGTCCGGGTCATGCCAGGCGCGGTGGCGCAGCGTGGCTGCGGCCGCGGCCACGCCCGGCACCGGGTGGACGCCCGACCCGAGCGCCGCGGCCAGCAGCTCGATCGCGGCGATCCCGCCGGCCGCGGTGACCAGCAGCGCGGCCGCGGCCCCGGCGACCGCGCGCCGGGGCCGGAACTCGCGGACGGCCAGCCGCCGCGCCCGCCGCTCGTTCTGCGCCTCCTCGATCAGGTCCTTGACCAGCGTCTCGGTCATGGCCACCCCCGTGAGCCATCGGCACGTCCGACATCATCACCCATGGTGAGGCATCGTCACGTGGAGTGAAACACGCCATGCCGACATCCCACCCGATCATCGGGCGGCAAAAGCGCAGGTCAGCGGAAGACGACGGTGCGGTCGCCGTTGAGCAGGACGCGGTGCTCGGTGTGCCAGCGGACGGCCCGGGCCAGCGCGAGGCACTCGACGTCGCGTCCCACGGCCACGAGTTCCTCCGGGCTGTGGGTGTGGTCGACGCGCGCGACCTCCTGCTCGATGATCGGGCCCTCGTCCAGGTCGGCGGTGACGTAGTGCGCGGTGGCGCCGATCAGCTTCACGCCGCGCGCGTGCGCCTGATGGTAGGGGCGGGCGCCCTTGAAGCTCGGCAGGAACGAATGGTGGATGTTGATGATCGCGCCGGGCAGCTTGGCGCAGAAGTCGTCCGACAGGATCTGCATGTACCGGGCGAGGACGACCAGGTCGGCGCCGTAGTGCTCGACCAGCGTCAGGACCTCCGCCTCCTGCGCGGCCTTGCCGCCGGACCCGGCCGGGAGGTGGTGGTAGTCGATCCCGTACGACTGGGTGAGGGGCCGCAGGTCCGGATGGTTGGACGCGACCGCGACGATCTCGATGTCGAGCAGCCCGGACCGCGTCCGGTAGAGCAGGTCGTTCAGGCAGTGCCCGCCCTTCGACACCATGATCAGGACGCGCGGCCGCTCGGCGAGCGCGTGCAGCCGCCAGTCCAGCTCCAGCTCGGGCACCAGGGACGCGAACGCGCCGCGCAGTTCGTCGGGGTCGGTGTCGTCCAGGGCGGCGAACTGCACCCGCATGAAGAACGTGCCGGACTCGCCGTCGCCGAACTGCTGGCTCTCCAGGATGTTGCACCCGCGCTCGGCCAGCAGCCCCGAGACGGCGGCGACGATGCCGGGCCGGTCGGGGCATGACAGGGTCAGCACATATTCGTTCACGGTCTCATCTTTCGCACGGGAAACGGCAGCTCAGAACGTCCTCCGAGCTTACGCGCCCCCCACCCGCCGCGCCGCGCGATGCGTCCGCCCGCCACGCCGCGCGCGTCCACGGACGTGTTGACCGGTCCTCACAGCGTATGTGAGAGGTTTTCACGTTATCCCTATACTGGACGGCGTGACGAGCATGAACCTCCGGGATCGCTACGACGCCGCGACGGCCGGGGTCGAGGCGCCGTTCGCCGTCGTCGACCTGGCGGCCTTCCGCGCCAACGCCGCCGGCCTCGCCCGCCGCGCCGCCGGCAAGCCGATCCGGGTCGCGAGCAAGTCGGTGCGCTGCCGGGCCCTCCTCGCGGACGTCCTCGCCCTGGACGGCTTCGCCGGGATCATGGCGTTCACCCTGCCCGAGGCCCTCTGGCTGGCGCGGGAGGGCGTCAGCGACGACGTCCTCGTCGCCTACCCGACCGCCGACCGCACCGCCGTCGCCGAGCTGGCCGGCGACCCCGCCGCCGCCCGCGCCGTCACGCTCATGACCGACTCGCCGGAGCATCTCGCCCTGATCGAGGACGCCGCCGGCGACCGCAGGATCCGCGTGTGCATCGACATCGACGCCTCCTACCGCCCCCTCGGCGGACGCGTCAGGATCGGCGCCCTGCGCTCCCCGCTCCGCACCCCCGCCGAGGTCGCCGCGTTCGCCGAGCGGGTGCTCAAGCGGCCGTCGCTCGACCTCGTCGGGCTGATGGCGTACGAGGCGCAGATCGCCGGCGTCGGGGACGTCCCGCCCGGACGGCCCGCGCGCGGCCGCGCCATCCGGGCCGTGCAGCGGCGGTCCCGGGTCGAGCTGGCCCGCCGCCGCGCCGCGATCGTCCGGGCCGTGCGCGGGCTCACCGACCTGGAGTTCGTCAACGGCGGCGGCACCGGCAGCGTCGAGACGACGGCCGCCGAACGCGCGGTCACCGAGGTAGCGGCGGGCTCCGGGCTCTACCAGCCGCACCTGTTCGACCAGTACTCCAACTTCAGCGGGCGCCCCGCCGCGCTGTTCGCGCTGCCCGTCGTCCGGCGCCCGGGGCCCGGCGTGGCGACCTGCCTCGGCGGCGGCTACCTGGCGTCCGGTCCTGGCGACGCCGTCCGGCTCCCGCAGCCGTACCTCCCGGCCGGTCTCGCCTACGACCGCGACGAGGGCGCGGGCGAGGTGCAGACGCCGCTGCTCGGACACGCCGCCGACCTGCTCTCCGTCGGCGACCGCGTCTGGTTCCGGCACACCAAGGCCGGCGAGCTGTGCGAACGCTTCGACGCCCTGCACCTGATCGACGGCGACCAGATCACCCGAACGGTCCCCACCTACCGAGGCGAAGGCCGCACCTTCTTGTGAAGGGGGGCGACCCCCTGGAACCCCCGCCACCGGCCGGTGAACCCTTTCCCAAGCCGCTGGCGAGTCTCGCGAAACGGCGCTTCCAACCCAGGGGGACGACCCCCTGGAACCCCCGTCACCGGTCGGGGAACCCTTTCCCGAGCCGCTGGCGCGTCTCGTGAAACAGCCCCCCGACCGGCGGGTCGTGCGGCCTCCGGCGCGGGGCGCCTCCGGCCGCACGACCCGTGACCCCGGCTTGGGTCCCGTTCAACGGAGGCGGCTGAGGTCCTGTCCGCGGAGGTCTAGGTTGGGGGTATGAGCGACGCTCCGATGATCAGTGTTCGCGGTGAGGCGGTGCTGGAGGCCGAGCCGGAGATCGCGCGGCTGTCGGTGCACGTCCAGTCGCAGGAGTCCGACCGGCGCACGGCCGTCGACCGGCTCACCGAGCGCAACCAGCGCTGCCTCGACCTGGTCAGGTCCTACGGCGAGGCCGTGGAGAAGCTGGAAACGGGCGGGCTGTCGATCACGCCGCTGCTGAAGTACAAGCGGCGCGAGGGCGACGTCCGCGCCTACCGCGGCACCGTCTGGATCAAGATCACGGTGAGCGACTTCGGGATCCTCGGGGAGCTGATCACCCGGCTCGGCGACATGGAGCGCACCTACGTGGACGGCCCGGAGTGGGAGCTGCGGCGCGAGAGCGAGGTGTACGGACGAGCGGCGCGGGAGGCCGCGCACGAGGCCGTCGAACGCGCCCGCAGCTACGCCGAGGCGCTCGGCGCCCGGCTCACCGGACTGGTCGAGCTGTCGGACGAGGGCCTCGGCCGGCACCAGGACACCGGCGGCCCCGTCGCGCTGGCCGCCGCGTACGGCGGCGTGGGCGGCGCGCCCGAGGAGCCCGAGCCGATCGACCTGGAGCCCGCGACGCAGATCGTCCGCGCCGCCGTGGAGGCCCGCTTCACCGTGACCCCACCCGACCTCAACGCACACTGACCCCGCCCGGCCCAAGGCCGCTGGCAGACGACGCCGCTGAACGGGCAAGGCCCGGAACCCGTACTCCATGATGTGGGAGGACCGGACTGCGGGGAGTTCCGCATCGGCCTCGGCGTGTACGCCCTGGGACGGCTGCCCGGCGCCGAGGCGGACGAGCTGTCGGCGCACCTGCTCGGCTGCCCGCCGTGCCGCGCCGAACTGGCCGAGCTGCGAAGCGTCGCCGAACTGCTCCGCCGGACGATCGTCCAGCGCCCCGCCTCCGGCCAGCCGCGCGGCCGCGCCGTCCAGACACGCGAAGGCGCCGGCCGCAGACCGCGGACCGGCGCCTCGGGGGCCGGGCTCAGCGGCGCCTGCGCCTACGGCTCCAGAGGATCAGGGCGGTCACGGTGACGGCGGCCCCGACGCCCACCGCCACCAGGCGCTTGTCGATCCCGCCGCCCTCGGCGTCCTTGCCGTCGGTGTCGCCGGACCCCTCGGACGGACGCACCATCGAGCCGACGGCCCGCACGACCTGACCCGCCTCCTCCTTCAGCCGCTCGGTGCCCCGGTGCGCGACGTTCTTGGGATTGACCCGGGCGGCGAGCTCGTCGATGGTCCGTGCGAAGCTCTGCCGGGTGAGGTCGAGCTCCCGTTCCAGCGCGTCCGGGTCCCGGGCCCTTTCAGCCATGCCGTGTCCTTATCGTGTCGGGCGAAACCATGACCAGCGAGTGATCCGAACAGTGTGGCAGGTCTTCCCGCCGGACGTCCGCCGCACCCCAGCCGGTACCGTTGGACCCATCTTCCGAGCGAAAGGCGGGTCAGGGTGTCCGAGCGGCTGCAGCCGGGCGACGTCGCCCCCGATTTCGAGCTTCCCGACGCCGACGCCCAGCCGGTGTCGCTGGCGTCGCTGCGCGGGCGGCGCGCGATCCTCTACTTCTACCCCGCGGCCCTGACGCCCGGCTGCACCAAGGAGGCGGTCGACTTCCAGGGCAGCCTCGGCGAGCTGGCGGACGCCGGCGTCGCGGTCGTCGGCATCTCCCCCGACAAGCCGGCCAAGCTCGCCAAGTTCCGGGAGAAGGAAGGCCTGACCTTCCCGCTGCTGTCCGACGCCGACACCGAGGTCCTCCAGGCGTACGGCGCGTACGGGGAGAAGAAGCTGTACGGCCGGGTCGTCGTCGGCGTCATCCGCTCCACCTTCATCATCGACGCCGAGGGCAAGATCGAGAAGGCGTACTACAACGTGAAGGCCACCGGCCACGTAGACCGCCTCCGCCGCGACCTCGACCTCTGACCCCGGTCCGACCTTCTTGGACGAGACCTCAGCCGGGGCCACGGGTCGTGCGGCCGTAGGCGCCCAGCGCCGGAGGTCGCACGACCCGCCGGTCGGAGGGCCGTTTCGCGAGACGCGCCAGCGGCTCGGGAAACGGTTCACCGGCCGGTAACGGGGGTTCCAGGGGGTCGCCCCCCTGGGTAAACACAGTGCGGGCGGGGGGATTCGAACCCCCACGGTGTCGCCACCAACAGGACCTAAACCTGCCGCGTATACCTGATTTCGCCACGCCCGCCGACGTTTCCTCAGGGAAACGCGTTCAGCTTAGCGTTCTGATCGGCGGGCCCGTGAACGGATTTCGCGGCGCCGCGGCGGGCCGCGGACCGGCCGTCCGGGTAAGGGACGCACCCTCCCCGCAATTGCGGACAGGGGCCCTGAGAATCTCGGCACGGTATTTGCGGAACGGCCTCGGCAGGCGGTCGCGGGCGGCCTAGGCTTGATGGGTCCGTCCGCCCGCACAGTCGGTGACGCCATGATCGCAAGCCCGGCGGGACCGCCGTGAACGACTCCTTCACGCACCGCGTGCTCCCCTACGACGGCATGGAACAGTTCCTCGACGGCGCCGTCCCGTTCCTCCTCGACGGGGTGGACGCCGGCGACCGCGTCCTCGCCGTCTGCGGGACCGCGCGCGAGACGCTGCTGCGCGACGTGCTCGGCCCCGCCGCCGCGGACGTCGAGTTCACCGACGCGTCCACCTGGTACGCGCACCCGTCCCGGACGCTCGCGGACTGCCTCAGCGACGCCGACGACACCGCCTGGCGGGGACGCCGGCTCCGCGTCCTCGGCGACCCGGTGTGGGCGTCGCGGTCGCCGCTGGAGGTCGCCGAGTGGCAGCGGGTCGAGGCCGTCGTGAACGTCGCGTTCCGCGGCACCGGCGCGTCGGTCCTGTGCCCCTACGCGGCCACGCTGCCGCCGGGCGTCGTCGCGGCGGCCCGCAAGACGCACCCCGAGACCGTGCGCGGCGCGCGGGCCCTCGCCAACCCCGGCTTCGTCGACCCGTGGGCCTACTGCGCGCAGTCCGACCGGGAGCCGCTGCCGAAGCCGCCGCCCGACGCCGACACGTTCAAGATCGACCGGCCGGACCTGTACTGGCTGCGCGCCTACGTGTCCGAGTACGCGCGGCAGACGCCGCTGCCCGAGGAGGACGTCCAGCGGCTCCTCGTCGCGGTCACCGAGGTCGTCACGAACGCGCTGCGGCACGGCGAGCCGCCCATCGTCCTGCGCATGTGGACGGACGCCCACGCCGCCGACCCCGCCTTCGTCTGCGAGGTCGGCGACGAGGGCCGATGGCCGCCGGGCACCGGGTACGGGCTGATCCCGCCGCGCCGCGGGGACACCGGGTCCGGCGGACGGTTCGGCCTGTGGGCGGTGCGCCTCCTGTGCTCGATCGTGCAGATCCGGACGGGCGACCACGGCAGCGTCGTCCGGCTGCGGCTCACGCTCCCCACCTCCGGCGATCCCGCCGCCGTCGACGGAGCGTGAGGAACTCCATGCGTTGGGCTTCCAAAAATCTCGCGGCGGCGTACGCTGAACCAATCACCGAACTCGATGGGCAGGCCATGGAGACACCCTGGTTCGCCAAGCGCCCCGTGAGCGGCGTCCGGCCCGGAGATCACGGCTGGCTGGCCTACAGCGGCTTCGAGGAGCGTGACCGGGTCATCGGGCCCTTCGTCCAGGAGGGCCTGCAGACGAACGAGAAGGTCGTGTACGTCACCGACGCGCAGCCCGAGCGGCTCCCCGGCCTCGGGCCCAGGCACCGGATCGACGTGGACGCCTACCGCAGGGCCGGCCAGCTGCAGGTGATCTCACGGCGGGACGCCTGCCTCGACCGGTACGGCGGCTTCGAGCCCGCCATGATGCTGGACACCCTCGGCCGCGAGGTCGACGCGGCGTTCGGGCAGGGCTTCCGCGCCGTCCGCATCACCACCGACTACACCTGGCTGCTGGACGAGCCGCGGCGCTCCGACCTCGGCCAGATCCTGGGCTGCGAGCACCGGGTCGGCGACGCCGTGTCGCCGAGCACGATGGCGATGGCCATCTGCCAGATCGACCGGCACGCGTGCCCGCGCGAAGAGCTCATCGCCCTCCGCGACACACACGAGGTCCTCGTGGAAGTGAACCCCGAATTCGATGACGGGATCCTGAAGATAGTGCGCACTTTCGAACCCGACGGCCTGCGCGTCGAAGGCGAGCTGGACGCCGCGCGGCACGCGGTGTTCGCCGAGAAGCTCACCCAGGTGAGCAGGGAGCGTGGCCGCGTCCATCTGGACTTCTCCCGGCTCGCGTTCATCGACCTGGCCGGCCTGCACCTGCTGGCGCGGCACGCCACCGTCCTGCCGGCGGGCGAGCCGCTGGTGCTCGACCACCTGGCGCCGGACGTGGAGGGCGTCATCGAGATGGTCGGCTGGCACCGGCTGCCGGGCCTCACCCGAGGCAGCGGGGGCGAAGGCGGGCGCGACGGCGAACGGGGCGCCGACCGCGGCGTCAGCCGACCGGTCCCCGGTGCGGAGGGGGTCGGCCGATGACCCTGGAGCACGGAGCGTTCCTGTACCGCGACGTCGACGAATTCCTGGCCGTCACCGTCCCGTTCCTCAAGTCCGGGCTGGAACAGGGCCAGGCCGTGATCGCGGTGGCCCGCGAACCCAACCTGGCCGCCCTGCGGGACGTGCTCGCGTCCGACGCCCCGCCGATCGACTACTTCGACTCGGCCGACTTCTACCGGCATCCCGTCCACACCCTGCGGGACTACCAGAACGTCGTGAAGCAGAGCGCGCCGCGCACCGTCTGCGCGCTCGCCGAGCCCGTCTGGGACGGCTGGGACGAGCGGCAGACCCTGGAGTGGATCCGCTACGAGTCCCTCATCAACGTGGTGTTCCAGGACTCCGGGGCCAGCGCGCTGTGCCCCTACGACAGCGCGACGCTGCCGCCCCGTGTCGTCGCGGAGGCGCGGCGCACCCACCCCTGGCTGCTGACCTCCGGGCAGCGCTGCCCCAGCGACGAGTACGTCGACCCGGTGGTGTTCGGCTCCGGCTGCGACCGCGGCCTGCGCTTCGACCGTCCCCGCGACGCCGACTACCTTCCGATCGACGGCGACGACCTGCACAAGCTGCGGACGTTCGTCGGCGAGCGCGCGGGCAAGCACGGCCTCGCCAAGCAGCGGGCGCAGAACCTCGTCACCGCCGCCAACGAGGTCGCCGCGAACGCGCTGCAGCACGGCACGCCCCCGATCGGCCTCTGGGTGTGGCAGGACGGCGCCGACCTCGTCTGCGAGATCGGCGACAACGGATTCTGGCGTCCGGGTCCGAGCCCGCTCACGGGATTCATCCCGCCCGACTCGGCCCTCCAGCGCGGCTTCGGCCTGTGGACCGTCCGCCTCCTCGTCGACCTGATGGAACTCCGCGCGGGCTGGGACGGCACCTTCGTGCGCCTCCGGTCCCGCTAGCAGATCAGCCGACCAGGCCACCGGTCGGCGGTCAGGCCAGCCGGTCGGGTGGGCGGGACGGCCCGTCGGCGGGCGGGAGGGCCGGTCGGCGGGTCAGGAGAGGGCGGCGGGGATCAGGGCCGCCAGGGCGCGGAACGCGCGGCCGCGGTGGCTGATGGCGTCCTTCTCCTCGGGCGGCATCTCGGCGGTCGTGCGGGTCTCGCCGTCCGGGACGAACACCGGGTCGTAGCCGAAGCCGCCCGTGCCGCGGGGCTCGCGGACGACGGCGCCGCGCAGCCGTCCCTCCACGCAGTGCTCGACGCCGCCCGGGACGACGAGGGCGGCCGCGCACACGAACGCCCCGCCGCGCTGACCGTCGGGCACGTCGCCGATCTGGTCGAGGACGAGCCGGAGGTTCGCGGCGTCGCGGTCGCCGGTGGCGTCGCCGAGGCGTCCCGACCAGCGGGCCGACAGGACGCCCGGCATGCCGTTCAGGGCGTCCACGCACAGGCCGGAGTCGTCGGCGACGGCGGGCAGGCCGGTGAACGCGGAGATCGCGCGGGCCTTCAGCAGCGCGTTGCCCTCGAACGTCAGCTCCGTCTCCGGCACGTCGGGCGCGCCGGGGAACTCGTCCAGCCCGGCGACGTCGAGGTCGCCGAGGATGCGGTGCAGCTCCGCGACCTTGCCCCGGTTGCGGGTGGCGAGCACGATCCTCGTCATCGGGTGTCTCTCGCCATCGGGCGCGGGCCTCGTCATCGGGCGAGGGCCGCCGTTTGCAGGCGGGTCAGCTCGGCGCAGCCGGCGGAGGCGAGGTCGAGCAGCGCGTCCAGCTCGGCGCGGTCGAACGGGGCGCGTTCCGCGGTGCCCTGCACCTCGGCGAAGCGGCCGTCGCCCGTGCAGACCACGTTCATGTCGGTGTTGGCGGCGCCGTCCTCCTCGTAGCAGAGGTCGAGGCGGGGCTCGCCGTCCACGACGCCGACGCTGACCGCCGCCACGGACGTGATGAGCGGCTCGCCCCCGCCCCTGAGCAGCTTGCGCTCCCGCATCCAGGCGACGGCGTCGGCCAGCGCCACGTACGCGCCGGTGATCGCGGCGGTGCGGGTGCCGCCGTCGGCCTGGAGGACGTCGCAGTCGAGCTGGACGGTGTTCTCGCCGAGCGCCTTGAAGTCGACGCAGGCGCGGATGGACCGTCCGATCAGCCGGGAGATCTCGTGGGTGCGGCCGCCGATCCGGCCCCGGACGGCCTCGCGGTCGTTGCGGGTGTTGGTGGCGCGGGGCAGCATCGCGTACTCGGCGGTGACCCAGCCGAGACCGCTCTCGCGCCGCCAGCGGGGCACCGAGTCCTGCACGGACGCGGCGCACAGCACCCGGGTCTTGCCGAACTCGACGAGCACCGACCCCTCCGCGTGGTCGAGCCATCCGCGCTGGATGCGGACGGGCCGGAGCTGGTCGGACGCGCGATCATCGGGGCGAGGCATGCGCTCCACCCTAGCGGGACTCAGAGGGTGTACTGGGCGCCCACGCGGGCCAGGTCGATGGGGCCCTCGTAGCCGCTCCCCCTGGCCTCCTTGAGGGAGACGTCGGCGTCGTTCCACGGCACCAGATGGGTGAGGACGAGCCGTCCCGCCCCGGCCAGGGCGGCGTGCTCGCCGGCCTCGCGGGCGGTCAGGTGAAGCTCGGCCGGGAGGCCCGGCTTGTCGAGGAAGGACGCCTCGCAGAGGAAGAGGTCGGCGCCGCTCGCCAGCTCGACCAGCGTCTCCGACGCGCCCGTGTCGCCGGAGTAGGCGAGGGTCTTGCCGCCGTGCTCGATGCGGAACGCGTATGCCTCCACGGGGTGCGGCATCAGCGCGGTCGTCACGCGGAACGGGCCGATCTCGTAGGGGCCGCGGCGCAGGGTCTGGAAGTCGAACGCCTCGGACATGCCTGGCTCGGGGTCGAGGTCGTACGCCTTGGCCATGCGGGCGGCGGTGCCCTCGGGGCCGTGCACCGGGATCCGGGGCGCCGGGCCGCTCGGCCGGTACGTGCGCGCCACCCAGTATCCGCACAGGTCGAGGCAGTGATCGGCGTGCAGGTGCGAGATGCAGACGGCGTCGATCTCGTACAGCGAGCGGAAGCGCTGCAGCGACCCGAGCGCGCCGTTGCCGAGGTCGAGCACCAGCGCGTAGCCGTCCGCCTCGATCAGGTAGCTGGACGCGGGGCTCTCCGGTCCGGGGAAGCTGCCGGAGCAGCCGATCACTGTGACCCGCACGCTCACTCCTCCTTTGGGTCCCCGAGGAATCAGGTGGTCAGAGCCGGGACCGGCGCCGCGGCCGGGGCACCGGCCCGGCGCGGGCCGGTCCCCGATCGGGCGGCGCCCGGTAGACGTCCTTGGCGGTCTCGTCGGTGCTTGACACCAGTGTGACCCGGTCCCCGACGACAATCGAGTTTGCGTCCACCACGTGCGGGTAATGTGTGCGGCCGGGCCGGAGCGCGCCGTCGCGGCGTCCGCGACCGCTGTCGAAGACCTCGTTGGGGGCGTCGGGGAGGCCGTCCCCCCGGAATGGGTCTGACATGGTCCACAAGGCTAAGCGACACGGCCGCGCGCGGGCGCGTCATGCGTTGGACATCACATCGTCACGCGGCGGAAAGGCCGCCCGGCCCGCGTGGTGCGCGCGCGATCCGGTCGTGGACGGCCCCGGACGCGGATCAGGCCCGAGGACGCGCCCCCCGGGATCAGGGCTGGGGACGCGGCCGCCCGCGGATCAGCTGCCGCCCGAGAATCAGGGGCGGGGGACGCGGGCGAGCTGGCGGCTCTGGGCGACGAGGCGTCCGGCGGAGTCCCAGACCTCGACCTGCTCGTCGAACCAGCCGTCGGCGAGGAGGCGGCCGTCGCCGTGGACGGCGAGCCAGCCCGGCGCGGGGACGGCCCGCATGTGCCAGGTCAGCTCGACGGTCGGCGCCCAGCCCCGCGCGCCGAGGTTCAGCGTGACGGGCGGCAGCGCGTCCACGGCGATGGCGAGCGCGTACGCGTCGGGCTCGTAGCCGTCGCGGAGCCGGAACCAGGCGCGCATTTCCAGGCGTCCGCTGGGCCGCCCGTCCAGCCAGCCCATCGTGGACCGGTCGAAGCGCATCTCGACTCGGTCGACGAAGCCGCTGCTGCCGGACGGTGGCCGGACCTCGGTGCACTCGTCCAGGGGCGGCAGCCCGGCGGGCGCGGCGCCGGCCCAGCCGGGCTCGGCGGCGGCGTCGAGGGTGGCGGTGGTGATCAGCGCGTCCGCGGCGGGACGGCCGTCCTGGACGAGCGTGACCCGCGACGTGGCGGCCGTGCGCCCCTCCTTGCGGGGCTCGACGTGCACCTGGGCGGGGCCGGCCTTGGCGACGCGGTGGAAGGTCACCGCGGTCGAGACGGGATGCGCGTGCGGGGAGGCGGCGACGGCGGCGCGGCCCAGGACGGCCATGAGGTAGCCGCCGTTGAGCGCCTCGGCCATGCCGTAGCCTGCGTCCAGGACGGTCTCGTACCGGCCCTCCCCGGCCTGCTCCACCGCGGTCGCCGCACCGAACCCGATCACCCGCGCCCTCCCGCGAATCTAGAATGACGTTCGAGAACGCACCCTACCGGGACGGCACGGGTCAGGCCCAGAGCTGCCCTTCGAGGCGGGCCTCCGCCTCCTCCAGGGTGCCGCCGTACGCGCCGGTGGACAGGTACTTCCAGCCGCCGTCCGCGACCACGAACGCGATGTCGGCCCGCTCGCCCGCCTTGACCGCCTTGTTCGCCATCCCGATCGCCGCGTGCAGCGCGCCGCCGGTGGAGATGCCGGCGAAGATCCCCTCCTGCTGGAGCAGCTCGCGGGTGCGGCGCAGCGCGTCCCCGGACGTGACGGAGAACCGGGTGGTCAGGACGGAGTCGTCGTACAGCTCGGGGATGAAGCCCTCGTCGATGTTGCGCAGCCCGTACACCAGGTCGCCGTACCGGGGCTCCGCCGCGACGATCTTGACGTCCGGCACCCGCTCGCGCAGGAACCGGCCGACGCCCATCAGCGTGCCCGTCGTGCCGAGCCCCGCGACGAAGTGCGTCACGGTCGGGAGATCCGCGAGGATCTCGGGGCCGGTCGTCTCGTAGTGCGCGAGCGCGTTGGCCTCGTTGCCGTACTGGTAGAGCATCACCCAGTCGGGGTTCTCCGCCGCCAGGCCCTTCGCGACCCGGACGGCCTCGTTCGACCCGCCCGCCGCCGGCGAGAAGATGATCCGCGCGCCCCACATCTCCAGCAGCTGGCGGCGCTCCGCGGACGTGTTCTCCGGCATCACGCAGATCATCTTGTAGCCGCGCAGCGTGGCGGCCATGGCGAGGGAGATGCCGGTGTTGCCGGACGTCGGCTCCAGGATCGTGCAGCCGGGCGTCAGCAGCCCCTCCTTCTCCGCCTTCTCGATCATGTAGAAGGCGGGCCGGTCCTTCACCGAGCCGGTGGGGTTGCGGTCCTCGAGCTTGGCCCAGAGCCGCACCTCGGCGGACGGCGAGAGCCGCGGCAGCCCGACCAGCGGGGTGCCGCCGAGCGAGTCCAGCAGCGAGTCGAAACGCATCAGTCTGCTCGCGGGTCCCGGTCAGCCGCCGGCCACGGCGGGCAGGATCGTGACGCTGTCGCCGTCGGCGACCTCGGTGTCCAGGCCGCCGAGGAAGCGCACGTCCTCGTCGTTGAGGTAGACGTTGACGAACTTGCGCAGGCCCTTGCCGTCGACCAGCCGGTCGCGCAGGCCGGCGTGCCGCGTGTCCAGGTCGGTGAACAGCTCGTCCAGCGTGCCGCCCTTGCCTTCGACGGCCTTGGCGCCGTCGGTGAGGTTGCGCAGGATCGTGGGGATCCGGACCTCGATCGCCATCGCGGTGGTCTCCTTCTACGTCGTACGGGGCTCCCCGCCCTCTAACCTGCTCACAACCGGGCGGGCAGCGGGATGATTCCGGGCATGTTCCAGGCAGGATCAGCGCGTCAGCGACAGTCGTAGACGACCTCGGCGCGCGAATGCCCGAACAGGAAGCTCTGTACGGGTGGGACCGCGACGGAACCGGCGCGGCGCCGTACGCCGACCGTTCCCTGCACGCTCGTCCACATGACGGCCAGTTTACCGGTCGCGTCCCGGACGATCCCCTGCGCCATCAGGCGTAGGAGTCGACGATCGCGACCTCTTCTTCGGTCACTTCGCCGTCCACGATCCGGTACGACCGGAACTCGGAGTCGTCCTCGTCGCGGGTGGAGACGAGCACGTAGTGGGCGTTCGGCTCGGCGGCGTAGGACACGTCCGTGCGGGACGGGTACGCCTCCGTCGAGGTGTGCGAGTGGTAGATCACCACGGGCTCCTCGTCCCGGTCGTCCATCTCCCGCCACACCTTGAGCTGCTCCTGCGAGTCGAACCGGTAGAACGTCGGGGACCGCTCGGCGTTCGTCATCGCGATGTACCGGACGGGCCGGTCCGAGCCGAGGGGGCCGGCGATGACGCCGCAGGCCTCGTCGGGGTGGTCGGCGCGCGCATGCGCGACGATCTTGTCGACCAGGGCCCGTTCGATCGTCAGCATGCCCGAAGGCTACCCGGCGGCGCGTCCTGGGCCGTCCCCGGGCCGCGCCGTCCCCGGGCCGCGCCGTCCGCACACCGCGCGGGCCGTCACCAGAGGACGCGGACCAGGCTCTCCTGCAACGACGTGAGCCAGTCGTAGGCGGCGAACATGGGGGCGCGCGGGTCGTCCGGGGTCATGGTCTCCGCCTCCTCGTACCACTCCTCGGTGATGTCGAGCCGGGTGCCGAGCGCCAGCCGGACGTCGTTCAGCGCCCGCAGCCACGCCTGCGCCTGCTTCTCGTCCAGGACGGCCTCGGACCCGGGACCGGCCAGCGAGGCCAGCACCGTCCCGGCCGCCTCGCGCTTGCCGTCGCGCAGCCCCATCTCGGTGTAGCGGCGGAACTCCTCCGCGGACTCGCCGTCGTCGCGGTAGGCGTCGGGGAACAGCCGCGCCAGGACGGGGTCGTCCGGCGTGGTGGCGTTCTCGGCGATGCCCATCGACGCCAGCTCGTCGTCCGCGCCCGGGGCGTCGCCGAGCAGCGCGAGCAGTTGCTCCATGAGGGCGCGCAGGAGCGCGACCTCCTCGGCCTCCAGCCGCACCCGGACGCCCTGGCGGGTCTTCTTCACATGGCTCATCGGCTCGCTCCGCCCACGACCGCGGCCGTTTCGCCTAGGTGCTCGCTCGTTCCGCCCACGCGCTCAGTCGTCCCGCTTGACGGTGGCCCACAGGCCGTAGGAATGGAGGATCTCCACGTCGCGCTCCATCTCCTCGCGGGTGCCGTTGGCGACCACGGCGCGGCCCTTGTGGTGCACGTCGAGCATCAGCTTCTCGGCCTTCGGCTTGGGATAGGCGAAGACGGCCTGGAACACGTACGTGACGTACGACATCAGGTTGATCGGGTCGTTCCACACGATGGCCAGCCAGGGCCGATCGGCGCTGACGTCCTCCTCGACGTCCGGCCGCTCCAGTTCGACGGGCGCGGGCGCCGTGCTCATGGCGCTCATTCCGCGTCGCCCCCTCTCTCGTGAAGTCGGTGGCCCACCGCACCCGATGCTATGCGCCACCCGTCCCCGGGTGTGGCGGCCTGCACGACCATCGTGCCCGCGGCGAGCCGTAAGGTTCCACTTGTGGACCTTGGTGACGGTACTGCCCTGCTGACCGACCGGTACGAGCTGACCATGCTCCAAGCCGCGCTGCGCAGCGGGACGGCCGACCGGCGCGCCGTGTTCGAGGTGTTCGCGCGGAGCCTGCCCGCCGGACGCCGCTACGGCGTCATCGCCGGGACGGGACGCCTCCTCGACGCCATCGAGCGCTTCCGTTTCGACACCGCCGAACTCGACTACCTGACGTCCAACGGCGTCGTGGACGAGCCCACCGCGCAATGGCTGGAGAAGTACCGCTTCACCGGAGACGTCTGGGGTTACGCCGAAGGCGACTGCTTTTTCCCGGAATCGCCGATCCTGGTGGTGGAGGGGACGTTCGCGGAGGCCGGCCTGCTGGAGACCCTCGCGCTGTCGATCCTCAACCACGACTGCGCGATCGCGTCGGCCGCGTCCCGGATGGTGCGGGCGGCGCAGGACCGTCCGATCATCGAGATGGGGTCGCGGCGCGCCCACGAGCGCGCCGCCGTCGCGTCCGCCCGCGCCGCGTACGTCGCGGGGTTCGCGACCACGTCCAACCTGGAGGCGGGACGGCTCTACGGGGTGCCGACCGCCGGGACGAGCGCGCATTCGTTCACGCTCCTGCACGACAGCGAGCGCCACGCCTTCGAGGCGCAGCTCGCCTCGATGGGCGAGGGCACCACGCTCCTCATCGACACGTACGACGTCGAACGGGCCGTCCGCACGGCGGTCGAGCTCGCCGGGCCGTCGCTGGGGGCCGTCCGCATCGACAGCGGCGACCTCGGGGTGATGGCGCGGCGCGTCCGCGACCAGCTCGACTCCCTCGGCGCGCACGACACGCGGATCGTGGTGACCGGCGACCTGGACGAGTTCGGCATCGCCGCCCTCGCCGCCGCGCCGGTCGACGGCTACGGCGTCGGGACGTCCCTCGTGACCGGCTCCGGCGCGCCGACGGCGTCCCTCGTCTACAAACTCGTCGCCCGCTCAGACGGCCCCGAAGACGACGCGCCCATGCGCCCGGTCGCGAAACGCTCCACCGGCAAGCCGAGCCGAGGCGGACGCAAGACGGCCGTCCGCCGCATCGACGGCCACGGCACCGCCCACGCCGAGACCATCTCCACCGGAGAACCTGCTCCTGGCCCGCGCGACCGCGTCCTGCAGGTGCCGCTGGTGCGGAACGGCGAGGTCGTGGGACGCGAATCGCTCCTGGACGCCAGGGAACGCCACGCGCGCGCGGTCGCCGAACTGCCCGCGACGGCGACGCAGCTTTCCAAGGGCGAGCCCGCAGTCCCCACCGAGTTCGTCAACGGTGGCCCGCGCCGCTGAGACCATCCCGGTTGAGCTGGGGTACGGTCCCCATTGAGCCCTTTTCATCCTGTGCCGGGGCGAGAATGCCACAACCCCGAACGAGAGCGGATGAAACGGACTCTTCGTTCGGCGCGACTCGTACAGGGAGCGGTCATGGGCAAGAAGGCTCTGATCATCGTCGATGTGCAGAACGACTTCTGCGAGGGCGGGTCGCTCGCGGTCGGCGGGGGCGCGGACGTGGCGACGGCCATCTCCGGGTACATGGCCGGGCACCGGCGCGAGTACGCGCACATCGTCGCCACCCGGGACTTCCACCTCGACCCCGGCGACCACTTCGCCGTCGAGCCCGACTTCGTCGACACGTGGCCGCCGCACTGCGTGATCGGCACGCCGGGCGCCGACTTCCACCCCAACCTGGCGCTCGCGCCCATCGAGGCCGTCTTCAGCAAGGGCCGCGAGACCGCCGCCTACAGCGGCTTCGAGGGCGTGTCCGACGACGAGCAGCCCCTCGCCGACTGGCTCGCCGCCCGCGGTGTGGACGCCGTCGACATCGCCGGCATCGCCACCGACCACTGCGTCCGCGCCACCGCCGTGGACGCCGCCCGCGCCGGCCTGCGCACCGCCGTGCTCCTCGACCTCACCGCCGGGGTCGGCAAGGCGACCGTCGACCGCGCCCTGGACGAGCTCGCGCAGGAGGGCGTCGTCCTGTCCGGGGCACCGGTGGTGACCGCCTGACCATGACCCCGCGACCCCCCGGGACACCGCCCCCCACGGTCGTCGTGATCGCCGGCGTGTCCGGCAGCGGCAAGACCACCATCGGGAGCCTCCTCGCCGAACGGCTCGGCTGGGACTACGCCGAGGCCGACTCCTTCCACTCCGAGGCCAACATCGAGAAGATGCGCGCGGGTCATCCGCTCACCGACGCCGACCGGCTCCCGTGGCTGCGCGCCATCGCCGACTGGATCGACGACCGGCTCGCCACGGGACGTCCCGGCGTCGTCACCTGCTCCGCCCTCAAACGCGGCTACCGCGACCTGGTGGCGGGCGGACGTCCCGGCGTCCGCGTCGTTCTGCTGGACGGCGACCGCGACCTCATCGCCGCCCGCATGAGGGCCCGCAAGGACCACTACTTCAGCGCCGACCTCCTCGACTCCCAGTTCGCCGACCTGGAGCTCCCCGGCCCGGACGAGGACGTCCTCACCGCCCCCGTCACGGGCCCGCCGGAGGAGACGGTCGCCCGCCTCCGCACGGCCCTCGGCCTCTCCCCGTCCCCCGACACCTGCTCCCCCCAGCCACGTCCGTAGCCGTCGCCTGACGGCGTCCGACAGGAAGAGCGGGCACGGCTGGTGAACTTCTCCGGCGGCGCTCGGTCAGGGACGGCGCTTGGCGGCCCATTCGCGGATCTTGGCGATGCGTTTGCGGATGTCGTCCGCGCTGGCCTGGGCGATGGCGGGGCCGCCGCAGGAGCGGCGCAGCTCGCTGTGGATGACGCCGTGGGGCTGGCCGGTGCGGTGGTTCCAGGCGCCGACGAGGCCGTTCAGCTCGCGGCGGAGGGTCGCGAGGTCTTCGGCGGTGGTGCGGTCGGCGCGGGGGTCGCCCGTCTTCTTCTTGCGTTCGCCGGCGAGCTGGTCGGCCTGGCGCTTGCGCAGCAGCGCCGACACCTGATCGGGTTCGAGCAGGCCGGGGATGCCGAGGTATTCCTCCTCCTCGGCCGAGCCCGGCTGGGCGTGCATGCCGAACTCGCCGCCGTCGTACAGGACGCGGTCGAACGTCGCGGACGCCTCGACCGTCTCGAACGGCAGCTCCTCGCCGACCGCGTCGGGCGTGTCCTTCTGCTGGTTGGCCTCGGCGAGCAGCTCGTCGTCCAGGCCGTCCTCGGGGACGGGACGGTCGAGGACGTGGTCGCGCTCCTCCTCCATGTCGGCGGCGTGGCCCATCAGCGTGGGCACCGACGGCAGGAACACCGACGCGGTCTCGCCGCGGCGGCGCGCGCGCACGAAACGGCCGATGGCCTGCGCGAAGAACAGCGGCGTGCTGGTGGACGTCGCGTACACGCCGACGCACAGGCGCGGGATGTCGACGCCCTCGGACACCATCCGCACCGCGACCATCCAGCGGTCGTCGGTGTCGGTGAACTGCTTGATCTTCTTGGACGCGGACGGGTCGTCCGACAGCACGACCGTGGCGCCCTGGCCGGTGACGGCGCGCAGCATCTTGGCGTAGGCGCGGGCGGTCTCGTGGTCGGTGGCGATCACCAGGCCGCCCGCGTCGGGGATGACGCGGCGCAGCTCGGTGAGGCGGCGGTCGGCGGCGGCGATGACCTGCTTGATCCAGTCGCCCTTGGGGTCGAGCGCGGCGCGCCACGCCTGGGCGGTCTGGTCCTGGGTGAGGGGCTCGCCGAGCGTCGCGGTGATCTCGTCGCCGGCGCGGGTGCGCCAGCGCATCTCCCCCGCGTACGCCAGGAAGATCACCGGGCGGACGACACCGTCCGCGAGGGCCGGGCCGTAGCCGTAGGTGTAGTCGGCGCGGCTGCGGCGCACGCCGTCGGGGCCCTCGTCGTACTGAACGAACGGGATCGGATTGATGTCCGTGCGGAACGGCGTGCCGGACAGCGCGAGCCTGCGCGTCGCGGGCTCGAACGCCTCCCGGACGGCGTCGCCCCACGACAGCCCGTCGCCCGCGTGGTGCACCTCGTCGAAGATCACCAGCGACTTGCGGGACTCGGTGCGGTTGCGGTGCAGCGCCGGACGCGCGGCGACCGTGGCGTAGGTGACGGCGACGCCGTGGAAGTCCTTGCCGACGGGGCCGTCGCCGTTCTGGTACTCAGGGTTGATCTTGATGCCGACGCGGGCGGCGGACTCGGCCCACTGCCGCTTGAGATGCTCGGTCGGGCACACGACCGTGATCGCGGAGATGACGCGGCGCTCCATCAGCTCGCGGGCGAGGCGCAGCGCGAACGCCGTCTTACCGGCGCCGGGCGTCGCGACGGCGAGGAAGTCGCGCGGGCCCGGCTGCTGCCCGTCGCTCCCGAAGTAGGCCTCCAGCGCGTGCTGCTGCCAGGCGCGCAGGGACGGCGCCGTCCCCCAGGCGGCCCGCTCGGGGAGGGCGGGAGGCATGCTCGATGCGGCGAAGGTGCTCACGGTCATCGAAGGCTACCGAGCCCCACCGACAGATCGCGCCGCCGCGGCCGCACATGTGCCGAGATCCACAGCGGGCCCGCGGCGGGTCCGAGGCGGGTCCGCGGCGGGCCGGCGCCCGTCAGCGGGACCGGTACGCGGCCCAGGCCGCGCGGATCCGGCGGCCCTGGCCTGCGGTGAACTCCCGCATGCAGGGGTCGTGGGCGTAGTCCATGAAGTTGTGCACCGGGTCGTCGCCGCGCTGCGGGCAGGTGTCGCGGGAGTAAGGACATCCTTCCGCCGGCTCCGCCTCGTACGGCGTGTCGGCCACCCCGTCGCCCGGCGGCAGGCACCCGCCCTCGAACGTGTGCAGCAGCCCGAGCCAGTGCCCGATCTCGTGGACGGCCGTGTAGCCGCGGTCGAACCGCTTGTACGGACCGCCCGGCAGGCTGCGGTAGTCGATGATGACGCCGTCCACGCGTGGGTTCTTCTTGTAGTGCTGCGGGAACGTGGCGAAGCCGAGCACGTCGGTGCCCACGGCGGCGGTGAAGACGTTGAGCGTGCCGCGTCCGCCCTTGCGCAGGCGTCGCTTCATCGGGCCCTCGTACCTTCGCGGGTTGTGGAACCACGCCGCCTTGTCGGCCCGGCCATATCCGGCCAGGCGGAACCTGACGCGCGTGTCCGCGCCGCCCCTCCTCCCTCCGTACGCGGCGTTCAGCGTGGAGATCTGCCGCCGGACGGTCGCCTTGGACAGCCGCCCCCTGGGCCCGCTGTGGACGATGTGGAACCGCACCGGGACGACGACATGCCGCGCCCTGCGCTCCCCCGGGCCCAGCCGCGACTCCGAGTCGAGCCGCCGTTCGTCGGACGTGCCGAACCGGGCGCGCAGCGTCCGGCGCAGATCGCCGAGCATCCCGACGACCTGGTCATGGCCGAGATGCGCCCCATCCCGGTGAGGCCCCACGTCACGCAGATGCGTCCCGGCGCGGTCGTGCCGGGCGTCGTGGTCGTGCCCCGCGTCGCGGAGAGGCGCCCCGGCGTGAGGGTGGGCCCTTCGTGCGTCGTCTTCTGGGGCGTCTTCTGGGAGGCAGGCTTCGGCACGTCCTGCCGCAGGGGCGGTCTTGAGGCGTGTCCGGTCGCCCGTCGCGGAGGCGGCCCTGATCCGCGTCCGGTCACCCATCGAAACTGGAACGGCACACACCGTGACCAGCAGTGCGCATAGCGAAACCCCGGCGATCCGCCGCATTGAATCCCCCGTAAGTGTGTCAACACCAAGGTCCCGCGGTCACGCGTCCCGACCGCGGGACCCCTTCACACGCGCACGCCGGTACCGGCGACGCGCCGCCGGCCGCCGCTCAGCGGCGGCCGGTCACTCGTCGCCTTCGCCGCCGCCCGGCTTCATCGACTCGTAGATCTCCTTGCACTCCGGGCACACCGGGAATTTCTTCGGGTCCCGGTTGGGCACCCAGACCTTGCCGCACAGCGCGATCACGGGCGTGCCGCTCACCGCGCTCTCGGTGATCTTCGCCTTCTTCACGTAGTGCGCGAACCGCTCATGGTCGCCGTCACCGTGCGAGAGGTCCGGCCGCACATCTGTCTGGGTGTCGCCGTCGGGCAGGATCTTCGTACTCACGTCGTTCACCTTAGTTCAGCGTCGGGTCGTCGGGGAACGTGGCGACGAACGCCAGGTCGCCGCCCTGTCTGCGCAGCACCTGCCGCCAGAGCCCGTCCGGGTCGCCCGCGAACACGTCCCCCGCCTCGGCCGGCACCAGGTACCAGGAGCCGTCCTCGATCTCCGTGCGCAGCTGGCCCGCCGACCATCCGGCGTAGCCGGCGAACACCCGCAGCTGCAGCAGTTCGGCCGCCAGCAGGCCGGGCGGGGCCTCCAGATCGACCAGGCCCACGCGGGAGACCTCGGTGCCGCCGTCCAGGGCGCGCCAGCCGAGCGGTTCGTCCTCACCGGGGAGACGGGCCAGGGCGAGCGCGTTCTCCAGCGCGACCGGGCCGCCCTGGAACACCACCGCGGGGCCGGTGACGAGCTCGGCCCACGGCGGCAGCACGCGGTCGACCGGTACTTCGGTCGGCCGGTTGAGGACGACGCCGAGCGTCCCGCCCTCGATGTCGTGCTCGACCAGCAGGACGACGCTCCGCCGGAAATTCGGATCCTCCAGCTGAGGCGTCGCCACCAGCAGGAGCCCCACCCTGATGCCGTCTTCCATGCGTTCCATCATGCGTTGCGCGGACCTCCGGCGGCACGTCCCAGGGCTCGTTAGCCTGTTACGCATTCCTATCGATGGGGATATCGGCACCACAAGCACCTAGGTCGACAATGATCTAGGATCATCGACCACCCGCGCGGCGGCCGCCGAGCGGGCCGGGGAGGACCGCGATGCAGTTGCCCAGGGTCGTCATCGCCGCCGTGTTCTTCGTGATCGGGGCGCTGATCGCGATCCCGGCCCTGATCAACGCGTTCACGGACGACGGGGAGCCCAGGGCGTCGGCGACCACCTCGCCGAGCCCGTCCGCGTCGTCCAGCCCGTCCCCCGGCGGGTCGAAGGGGGCGCAGGCGGTGACGGCCACGATCGGGTCGGTGTCGTGCCCGGCGAGCACGGTGAACGTCACGGTCCGCAACACCGGCACCAAGACCGAGGACTTCGGGATCGAGAAGAACGACGACACCGCCGCGATCCCCGGCCAGATCCGGCCGGACTCGACCCGGACGGTCGCCGTCCGGCTCCGCGAGGACCGCCGCACCCTCATCACGGTCAACTGGGCGAACAAGCGGCTTGAGACCAAGACCGTCAGGGCGAACTGCGAGAAGGCCGGGGCCGCCCCGGCGCCTACGAAGAAGCCGCCGGAGAAGCTGCCGCACACCGGCCCCGACGACCTCGTGTGGGCCCGCGCCGCGACCGGCGTCGGCATCATCCTCACCGGCGCGATCATCTTCTGGTACGGCGGGGTCTGGCCCCGCCGCCGCGACCAGGTCTTCGCGAAGAAGAACTCCTAGGCCGTGTTCTCCTCGTCCCGGGGCGCCCCGGGCAGGTAACGCGCTCGCGCGACGGCTCAGGCCTCCGTGCGGGGGCGGCCGCCCGCGGCCTCGCGAACGGCGCCCGCGACGCGGGTGCTGACGTCCGGGTGGAACACGCTCGGGACGATGTAGTTCGGGCCCAGCTCGTCCGGCGTGACGACCTCCGCGAGGGCCTTGGCGGCGGCGGCGAGCATGTCCAGCGTGACGCCGTCGGCCTGCGCGTCCAGCAGGCCGCGGAAGACGCCCGGGAACGCCAGCACGTTGTTGATCTGGTTGGGGTAGTCGCTGCGGCCGGTGGCGACGACGGCGGCGTGCTCGCGGGCCTCGTCCGGCGACACCTCGGGCTCGGGGTTGGCGAGCGCGAACACGATCGCGTCGTCGTTCATCGTCGCGATGTCGTCGCCGTTCAGGATGCCGGGCGCGGACACGCCGATGAACACGTCGGCGTCCTTCACGGCGCCGCGCAGGTCGCCCGCGTAGCCGCCGGCGTTGGTGTGGGTCGCGATCCAGCGGAGCGAGTCGTCCAGGTCGTCGCGGCCGGCGTGGACGGCGCCGCGGTAGTCGCAGACGACGAGGTCCCGCGCGCCCGCGTGGATCAGCAGCTTCAGGATGGCGCTGCCCGCCGCGCCCGCGCCCGCCATCGTGATCCGGACGGAGCCGAGGTCCTTGCCGACGACGCCCAGCGCGTTCGTCAACGCGGCGAGCACGCAGATCGCGGTGCCGTGCTGGTCGTCGTGGAAGACGGGGATGTCGAGCAGCTCGCGCAGCCGGGCCTCGACCTCGAAGCAGCGCGGCGCCGAGATGTCCTCCAGGTTGATGCCGCCGAACGCGGGCGCGATGATCTGCACGGTCCGGACGATCTCGTCGGTGTCCTGGGTGTCGAGGCAGATGGGCCAGGCGTCGATCCCGGCGAACCGCTTGAACAGCGCGGCCTTGCCCTCCATGACGGGCAGCGCGGCCTCCGGGCCGATGTTGCCGAGGCCGAGCACCGCGGAGCCGTCCGACACGACCGCGACGCTGTTGCGCTTGATCGTCAGGCGGCGGACGTCCTCGGGGTTGCGGGCGATCGCGAGGGAGACGCGGGCGACGCCGGGCGTGTACGCCATGGACAGCTCGTCGCGGTTGCGCAGCGGCACCTTGGACTGCATCTCGATCTTGCCGCCTAGGTGCATCAGGAACGTCCGGTCGCTGACCTTGTGGATCTTGACGGCGTCGATCTGCTCCAGCGCCGCCGCGATCGCCTCGGCGTGCTGGGTGTCGCGGGTCGCGATCGTGACGTCGATGCGGAGCGTCTCGTGCCCGGCGGTGTTGACGTCGAGGGCCGTGACGATGCCGCCGGCGTTCTCCACGACGTGGGTGATCTGGCTGACGGCCCGCCCCCCGGCCGGCACCTCCAGCCGGACGGTGATGGAGTACGAAACGCTCGGCACGCTCGCCACGACAGCTGCTCCCTCTGCTCCGGATGGGGGCCGCGTCCCGGCCGGCCTTCGACTCAGAACGCCCGCGCCGCCCCGACGATGAGATCGGCGGTCGCGGACGCGGGCAGCCTCGTGGCGTCGATCACGAGGTGGTAGAGCCGTGGATCGGCGGGGTCGACCCCGTAGAAGTGCTTCACGTAGGCCGTACGGGCGCGGTCATTGTCCTCGAGCATACGCTCAACATCGCGGTCGGGTGGCGGGGTCCCGGCGATGGCGCGGGCGAGCCGGCGGTCCTTCGGGCCGTCCAGGCGGACGTGCAGCGCGTCGTCCCGTCCGGCCAGGACGACCGCCGCGGCCCGGCCGAGCAGGACGGCACCGCCGCGATCGGCCATGCGGGTGATCACGCGCTCGGTGTGCTCGACGAACTCCTCCGGCGGGACGAACCCGTGATCGGGGATGTAGACGTCCATGCCGAGCGCGACCGTGGGCAGCCGCGCCGCCCCGGCGAGGATGCGGCCGATGCCGCTCTCGGCGCGGCCGTCGTGGACGAGCGCCTCCTCCAGCGTGCAGCCGATCTCGCCGGCGACGAGCTCGGGGATCGCGCGGTCGACGAAGCGCAACCCGAGCCGCTCCGCCACGGCGGGACCGATCGTCGAACCGTCCGTCCCGAACGTGGCGGAGATGGTCACCACGCGCGCGCTCACATCCCGTCCATGCCCGCTCAGGGCACGGACGGAACTCGGCGATCACATTCGGGCGGCGCTGGTCAGATCCGGAAGTCGCTGGTCAGAACAGGGCGGACTGCAGGGAGCGGCGGGCCTTGGCGACGCGCGGGTCGTCCGGCGGCAGGACCTCGAACAGCGACAGCAGGTGCTTGCGCGCCGCGTCGCGGTCGTCGCCCGCGCCGGCCCTGACCGCCGCCACCAGCCGCTCGAACGCCTGCTCCAGCCGTCCGGTCAGCATCTCCACGTCGGCCGCGCTGATCTGCGCCTGTACGTCGCCCGGCTTCTCCGCGGCCTCCTGGAGGGCGCGCTCCGGGTCCAGCGACCTGACCCGGAGGTTCAGCTCGACCACCGCCAGCCCCTGCTTGGCCTGGGCGTCGCGCGGGTCGCTCGCGAGGATCCGCTCGAACGCGGCCTTGGCGCCGTCCAGGTCACCGCTCTGGAGGGCGTCCTCCGCCTGCTGGTACACCGGGTCGGCGGCGGGCGCCTCCGCGGCGTCGGCGGCGGGCTGCTCGCCCTCGGGGGCGTCCGGCAGGATGCCCTCCTTGCGCAGCGCCTCGAAGAGCTGGTCGATGGCCTGGCGCACCTGCGCCTCGGGCGCCGCGCCGTTCAGGAACGGCAGCAGCTGCCCCGCGACGACCGCCGCGACGAACGGGATGCCGCGCACGCCCATCTGCTGCATGTACGCGCCGAGCTGCGGGTTGGCGTCGATGTCGACCTTGGCGAGGATCCACGCGCCGGCCGCCTCGGTGGCGAGCTTCTCCAGGATCGGCGAGAGCTGCTTGCACGGCCCGCACCACTCGGCCCAGAAGTCCACCAGGACGGGGACGGACTGCGACCGTTCCACGACCTCGGTGTTGAACGTCTCGTCGGTGACGTCCACGACGTACTGGCCGGCGGCGGCCCCGCCCGCGTCCGCCGCGGACGCGCCGCCGCCCTGGGCCCGGCGTTCCTGCTGCTTCCTGGCGGCCGCCTGGCGCGCCCCCAGGTCGATGGCCCCGTGCAACGAAAAGTCCCGAGAAGGCATGGGTCCATCCTGCCCCATGAGCGCCGGTGGCTGCGCGTCCGTCCGCTCCAAGCGGACCGCGCGGCCCGCGCCGGACGTCCCGCACCCCGGGCCGGACGTCCGGCCCGCCCCTTTCCAAAGCACAGTTCGGGAATTGTCCGCCTTTTTCGAATTCTCACCATCGGCGCGGCAGGCAAAGAATCCAGGAGTTCCGCTGTAAAGGCGAAAAGATTGCTGGCACCCATCACCAAGCCCGGTTATAGTCACTGTGTCGATGCATCGCGGCACGGCAAAAGCGACCGGCGCGCCGGGCCCGCCGAACGGCGGAGGCCCGGTCCGGTGGACGCCGAGTGGCAGGGTTGGGGGACCGAGGCCACCGGCGCGTCCGCCGCACCGGGGCTCGCCGGCCGGCCGCCGCGACCGCATGACAAGCAATGGGGGGAATCCTGTGATCGCGGAGCATTCCGTGATCGTGGCCCGAGGAATGGGTGTCCGCCGCGGGGGGCGGTGGCTCCTGCGCCCGGTGACCTTCGGCGTACCCGAAGGCGTGGTCGGCCTGGCCGGTCCACCTGGCGCCGGTAAATCCACTCTGCTGGCCACGTTCGCGACCTTGCGCAGGCCGAATGCCGGCGCGCTGCACATTCTCGGACACGACATCACGAACACCGCCGAACTGCGCGCCGCGCGGGCCGGCATCGGATACCTGCCGGCGCGGTTCGCCCGCGCCGAGCACATGACCGCCGGCGAATTCGTCGAGTATGCGGCGTACTACAAGCGGACCAGCGCGTCCACCGCGCGCTCCACGATGCGGCGGCTCGACCTCGCCGAGGCCGCCGGCACCGAGCTCGCGCTGCTGCCGCCCGACGTCCGCCTCCGCGCCGGGCTCGCCGCCGCGTGCGTCCACGAGCCCGACGTCGTCCTGCTGGACGACCCGTTCGGCGACCTGTGCGCCGCCGCCGAGCCCTGGCCCACCGGCGCCGCAGGTCCCGGCCGGCACGCGCTCACCGCCGCGATGGCCGAGCTGATCCCGGTCCTGCGCTCCCTCGCCCCGACGGTGGTGATCACGGCCGACGTCCCGGAGACGCTCACCGGCTGGTGCGACCGGCTCCTCACGCTCGCCCGCGGCAGGCTGACCGAGCAGCCCACCCACTCGGCCGCCGCCCGCCGCGGCCGCACCGCCGCCGACCGGCGCGGCCCGGACGCCGTGTCCCCCGGCGCCATGTCCCCGAACGCCGTCGCACCGAGCGCCGTGGCACCGGACGCGGCCGCCCCGCGCGACGCCGGGGCGATGACCCCGCAGGGCGCGGGCTCGACGGTCCCGCGGAAGACGAACGCGGCGGGCCATCGCCACCGGCGGCGTCCCGCGCGGCCGTCGCTGCCCCAGTTGCCCCGGCTGACGTTGCCGCAGCCGCCCTGGCCGCAACTGCCACTGCCGGCGAGGCCGCGGGCGAGGCGGCCGCCCGCCGGGAGCGCCACCGGTGTCTGACCTGGGGCGGGTGCTCCGGCTGGACGCCCGTCGCACGGCGCTGCTGGTCGCGGTGCCGGTCCTCACCGCGGTCGGGACGGCGGCGGCCGCGCTGTCGCTGACCCCCGCGGTCGCCTACTGGGACAACACCGTCGTCGCGCTGCTCAACGCCGTCCGCTACCTGAGTCCCGTCGCCGCGGGCCTCGCCGCATGGACCGCCGTACGGGAACGTCCGCTCGACTATCTGCGCGACCTCACCGCACGATCGCCCGCCACCGGCGTGCTGTTCGACCTGCTGCTGCTGTCCGCCGCGGCGCTGGTCTCGTACGTTGCGGTGACGGTCGTGGTCGTCGCCGTCACCTTCGTGCAGGCGGAGGCCGGGCACCCGCACCCGCTGGGCGTGGTGTCGGGTGCGGGCTCGCTCGTCCTGCACGTCGTCGTGGGCTACCTGACAGGACGCGTCGTCCCGCATCGCGCCACCGCGGCCGTGGTCGTCGCCGTGGCGTCGGTGTGGGCGGCGGCCCGCGTCCCCGGCGTGTCGTGGTGGAGCCTGCTTCCCCCGGCGGCGTTCGACCAGCTCGACCTGTTCACCGCCCTGCGTCCCGAGGTCCTCGCCGACCAGGTCACCTGGACGGCCGGGCTGACCGCCGCGCTGATCCTCGGCTACGTGATGTGGGCGACGCGGCGGTTCCTGATCGTCCTGCCGCTGATCGTGGCGCTGGCCGCGACGGTCAGCGCCACGCTCGGACTCCACCGCTCCGGCGGCGGGACGGCCGCGCCCGTGGCCGCCGAGCCGGTGTGCCGCGACTGGCCGCTGACCGTGTGCGTCCACCCCGCGCTGCGCGACGCGCTGCCCAGGCTGATGGCCGCCGCCACGCCGCTCGCCGCGCGGCTGAACGGCACGCCGGGCGCGTTCACCACGGTGGAGCAGCGTCCGGCGTGGGCGCCGATCTCGGTGGCGGACGGCGTCGCCACCGTCCACCTCGACGAGGAGCTGACGCCCGGGTACGCGGCGCGGGCCGTTCGGCAGATCAGCGAGAGCCTCAAGGACGCCCGCACCTGCGTGGCCGCGCCGGACGGCTACCGCGCGGTCGTCGACGCCTGGCTCCTCGGCGAGGACCCGCCCGCCGCCGCCGACGCCCGCTCCGCGCGCCGGTTCGCCTCCTGGACCGAGGCCCGGCGCCGCGCCTGGCTGCGCCTCCACTTCGCCGCCTACCGGACGTGCGCGCTCGGCCCCGCCGACTTCCAGCCCGTGAAGGCCCGCGCCGCCGAGCACGCCCACCATCCGGGGCGCGCCGCGGCCGACTCGCGCGTCCCGGCCCCGAAGCGGAAGGCGCTGGTGCGCGAGGGACGCCCAAACTGACGCGTCCGATGTTGTCCAGTAGCGACGTCGTGGGGGCGATGCCTACGCCTACCTAACCGTCGCGACAGATATGGGACGGTTCTGCCGGGAAGGTCCCGTACATGGCTCGCTCGGAACCGAAGAACGACGCGCCCCGAAGGTCCTTCTCCGTTCTGCCCCGGCGCGGGTTGCTCGTCCCCGCGCTGCTCATCGTCGCGACCGTCGCGGTCGTGCTGCTGGCCCAGCAGGTCCTGCGCGGCCTCCCCGGCTGGCTGAACCCGTTCGCCGAGGAGACCAAGGACCGCAGCGGGCCCGTCCTGCTGCAGTCGATCCGCGACCTGCACCGCTACGAGGCGGCGAGCGGCAACTTCCAGGTCATCGTGGACCTGGAGAAGGACGCCAAATTCCTGCCTGGCGCGCTGCGCGGCAAGCGCACCCTGTTCGTCGGGAACGGGTCCGTCGACGCCTACGTCGACTTCGCGAAGCTGGGCTCGGGCGCCGTCAAGGTGAACTCCGACCGGACGTCCGCCACCATCACCCTCCCGCCGGCCCAGCTGGAGAAGACCAACCTGGACACGAAGCACAGCTACGTCCACGCCACCGAACGCGGCCTGTTCGACCGCTTCGGCGACTTCTTCAGCAGCAACCCGAACAACCAGCAGCAGCTCTACGTGCTGGCGTCCCAGAAGATCCAGACGGCCGCCGCGCAGAGCGGCCTGAAGGAACGCGCCGACGCCAACACGAAGACGATGCTGGAGAACATGCTCAAGGCGCTCGGCTTCACGACGGTCACCGTCAACCTCGGCTCTCGGTGACCGAAGCGGACTGACCCGGAGCGTCAGCAGAGCACGTTTTCGATCGTCTCTCTTGCGGCCATGCCCTGCCGATCGGCGGGCTCCCCGGCGAGCTGGCTCGCCATCGCGACCGTGACGGCCCGGCCGCCGTCCGCGCGGACGCCCTCGCGGACATTGTAGCCGAGCATGTCGCCGCCGTGCGCCCAGTAGCCAGCCCGGTCGCAGCGCAGCGGGTACCAGAACAGGCCGAGCCCGTACCGGGAGCCCTGGTACGGGCCGTCCCATCCGGTCGGGACGGTGCGCTGCATCTGGGCGAGCAAGTGCGGCGGGACGAGCCGTCCCCCGATCAACGCCCGGAAGAACCGGTTGTTGTCCGCCGCGGTGGTGATCATGGCGCCGGACGCGTCCGCCACGCTCGGGTCCAGCAGGGTCACGTCGGTCAGCGGCGCGCCCTCGCCGTACTGATCGCCCGCGCCATACCGCGCGCTCTCGCCGTGCCGCGCGCCCTCGCCGTACTGCGCGTCCTCGCCGTACTGCGCGTCCTCGCCGTACTGGTGGTAGCCGCGGACGAACGGGCGGCGCAGCGTGACGCGGTGTCCCGGAACGTACGTCCCGTGGAGCCGGAGCCGCCGCAGGACGCGGTCGCCCACCTCGTCCTGCCACGACTTGCCGGTCGCCCTCGTGACGATCATGCCGAGCAGGACGTAACCGGTGTTGGTGTAGTTCCACTTCGGCGTCCCGTCGGGGTGGGTCTCGCCGGGCTCGAAGTCGGGCCGGTCCTCAAGCGCCAGGCGCACGAGCCGTTCGGGCGTGTAGTCGTCGAAGCGATGCTCGCGGTAGTAGGCGGCGCTCTCCAGCAGCGGGATGTCCAGCAGGAAGTTGTGCAGGCCGCTGGTGTGCTGGAGCAGGTGGCGGATCGTGATCTTCCGTCCGTCGTTGCCGTTGGCCCGGACGAGCCCGGGCAGCCATCCGTCCACGGTGTCGTCCAGGCTCAGCCGTCCCTCGCCCACGAGCTGGAGCACCACGGTCGCGACGTAGGTCTTGGTGATGCTGGCGGCGCGGAAATGGGCGCCGGGCGGGATGGGCCGTCCGGTGCGCAGGTCGGCGACGCCGGCCCGCGCGGTGATGCGTCCGTCCGGGGTGCGCGCCTCCGCGAGCACGCCGGTGACGCCGAGGCGGTGGATCCCTTCGACGTCGCGGCGCGACCGCTCCTGCGGGTCGGCGGCGGCCGAGGCGGGCGCGGCCCCCACCCCCGCCGTGAGGATCAGGGCTCCGGTGACGGCCAGCGCCCTTCGTCCTTCCCGGGCACGCGCGGCATCCGAGTGCATGGCCGGCTCCTCCCGTCGCCAACGTCCGGTGCGGTCCGTCGAGGCTAGGGATCACGGCCGTGCGGGCACGATGCGGCTGGCCGGTGGGGTGGGACTGGTGCCAGCCCCACCCGGCCGGGGTTCAGGACGCGGGGACGCGGAGGATGAGCGCGTCGCCCTGGCCGCCGCCGCCGCACAGTCCCGCGGCGCCGAGGCCGCCGCCGCGCCGCTTCAGCTCGTAGGCGAGGGTCAGCGCGAGGCGGGCGCCTGACATGCCGACCGGGTGGCCGAGCGCGATGGCGCCGCCGTTGACGTTGACCTTCTCGGGGCCGACGCCGAGGTCGCGCATCGACTGGATGCCGACGGACGCGAACGCCTCGTTGATCTCGATGAGGTCGAGGTCGGCCACGCTCAGGCCCGCCTTGCCGAGCGCGTGCCTGATCGCGTTGGACGGCTGGGAGTGCAGCGAGGTGTCCGGGCCCGCGACGTTGCCGTGCGCGCCGATCTCGGCGAGCCAGGCGAGGCCCAGCTCCTCGGCCTTCGCCTCGGACATCACGACGACGGCCGCGGCGCCGTCGGAGATCTGCGAGGCCGAGCCGGCGGTGATCGTCCCGTCGTTGCCGAACGAGGGGCGCAGCCTCCCGAGCACTTCGGCGGTGGTGTCGCCGCGCACGCCCTCGTCCGTGCCGAACACGATCGGCTCGCCGCGCCGCTGCGGGATCTCGACCGGGGCGATCTCGTCGTCGAACACGCCGTTCTTGATGGCCGCGGCGGCGCGCTGGTGGGAGCGGGCGGAGAACTCGTCCTGCTCCTCGCGGGAGATGTTCAGCCTCGCGTTGTGGCGATCGGTCGACTCGCCCATGGAGAGTCCGTCGAAGGCGTCCGTCAGCGCGTCGTACGCCATGTGGTCGAGGACCTCGACCGAGCCGTACTTGTACCCGCCGCGCGACTTCGGCAGCAGGTGCGGGGCCTGCGTCATCGACTCCATGCCGCCCGCCACGACGATGTCGAACTCGCCCGCCCGGATCAGTTGGTCGGCGAGCGCGATCGCGTCCAGCCCGGACAGGCACACCTTGTTGACCGTGACGGACGGGACGCTCATCGGAATGCCCGCCTTGACCGCCGCCTGCCGGGACGGGATCTGCCCTGCGCCGGCCTGCAGCACCTGGCCGAGGATCACGTACTGCACCTGGTCGCCGGACACGCCGGCCCGCTCCAGCGCCGCCTTGATCGCGTGGGCGCCGAGGTCGGCCGCGGAGAAGTCCTTCAGCGAGCCCGTCAGCCGTCCGATGGGGGTGCGCGCGCCGGCGACGATCACGGACATTTCAGGGGCCTCCAAGGGGTGCGTAGGCGACGTTTGCCACGATACCCAGGAGGACCTCGTTCGGTTCCGTTCGGCCCCGCCTGGCCGCCAGACTAGGGAGAAAGCCCGTGCTGACCCGTATCGACCACATCGGCATCGCCTGTCGCGATCTCGACGCGACCGTCGCGTTCTACCAGGAGACCTACGGCTTCACCGACGCGCATTTCGAGGTGAACGAGGAGCAGGGCGTCCGGGAGTGCATGCTCAAGATCAACGAGACCGGGGACGGGGCGGCCAGCTATCTGCAGCTGATCGAGCCGATCCGGGACGACTCCGCGGTCGCCAAATGGATGGCGAAGAACGGCGAGGGCGTCCACCACATCGCGTTCGGGACGGACGGGACCGTCGCCGGCGAGGCCGCCGGAATCGCGGGCAAGGGCGTCCGCGTGCTGTACGACGCGCCGCGCAACGGATCGATGGGTTCCTTGATCAACTTTTTGCATCCGAAGGACTGCCACGGCGTCCTGACCGAGCTCGTGGAGAAGCGCCGCGACCCCGCATGATCTTGCGGGTGGGGCGGCGTGCCGGGGCCTGCCGGGGCTCCGCGTGACGCCGCCGCGAGCCGCGACCGGATCGTGACGTGTTCGATATCACGGCGGCCGCCGGCCCGCCCCCGACCGCCGCTCTGTGACCGTTCAGACACGTTTGGCGTATTTGTGGGCCCCGTACCTGGGGAGTCGCGGCGCCGGTGAAGTCAATTACAAAGCAGACAAACCACGCAGCGTGTCAAGATGAACCCCCAACACGGCAGTGTCGGGAGTAGGCTTCATTCGCCGGAAGAGGTCTGGGGCACTGAGCCCGTCATGGAGCCCGTCATGCCGTCATGCCAGGCGATCAACCGGTCCCCGGAACCACTGGTAGCCCCGTCACATCCAGGATTGAGCCACATGCAGTCCGACATCGACGCCCAGCTCAGCAACTTCTTCGAAGACACGCCCCCACGCGAGTTCGACGTGGTGCTCCGCGGCTACGACCGGCACCAGGTCGACGAGCACATCAAATCGCTCGACAACGAGGTCCGGCAGACCCGGGAGCAGACCCAGGCCCTGCAGCGGGAACTGTCGGACGCCCATCGTCAGCTTCAGGAACAGGAACGTCCCACCTATTCCGGGCTCGGCGCCCGCATCGAGCAGCTGCTCCGGCTGGCCGAGGAGCAGGCCACCGAGCTCGTGCAGGCCGCCAGGTCCGAGGCCAACGAGATCAAGGCCGCGGCCAAGGTCGACGCCGCCGAGCAGCGCGCCAACGCCGAGAACGACGCGGCCGAGCTGCGCGCCAACGCCCAGCGCGAGGGCGACGACATGCGCGGCGCCGCCGAACGCGAGGCCGAGGAGGTGCGCACGTCGGCCCGCCGCGAGGCCGACGAGCTGACCTCCACGACCGAGCGCGAGGTCGCCAAGCTGCGCGCCACCGCCGACCACGAGGTCGCCGAGAAGCGCGCCGGCGCCGAGCGCGAGATCGCGAAGCTGCGGACCACGACCGAGCGCGAGGTCGCGCAACTGCGCGCGTCCACCAAGCGCGAGCGGGACGAGATCCTCACCACGGCCAAGCGGCAGGCCGACGAGATGCGGGCCCAGGCCCAGCGCATCCTGGAGGAGAGCGAGGCCCAGCGCGCCCAGGCCGAGGCCGAGTTCGAGATCCAGCTGGCCGCCCGCCGCGAGGAGGCCGACCGGCAGGACGCCGAGCGGCACTCCAACGCCCAGGCGGCCACGCAGAAGCTCGTCGCCGAGGCCGAGCAGCGGGCCGCGTCCGCCGAGCAGCGGGCCGCGAAGGCGACCCAGCAGGCCGAGCAGACCCGGCGTGAGGCCGACTCGCACGCCAAGCAGCTCATGGCCAACGCCCGCAAGAACTCCGACAACGTCATCGCCGAGGCCAAGGCGCAGGCCGAGCAGCTGCTCGCCGAGACCAAGGCCGAGGCCGACCGCGTCCGGACGGCGGCGCAGCGGCAGGTCGACGAGCTCACCCGGCAGCGCGACAGCATCACGAGCCACCTCAACCAGCTGCGCCAGCTCATCGGCGGCGTCGCGCCGAACCTCGGCGGCGACGCCGAGCTCGCCGCGGCCCCGGAGAAGGCCGCGATCCCCGCGGCCGACCCCAAGCCGGCCCCGGCGCAGCAGCAGGCCCAGCCGAAGCAGCAGCAGCCGGCCGGGAAGGCCGCGCCCGCCAAGCAGGCCCAAGGCAAGAAGTCCGACGAGGACGACGAGGACTGGTGGCAGGAGTGACCGGATTCACGACCGCCTGACGCGGTCGACGTGCGACGGAGAGCCTAGAGGCCGGAAACGCCTCTAGGCTTTCCTACGTCTTACCACGTAGCCGCTTGATCCAGAGCCCGTCGCCACGGGCCGGCGAGCGGCTGCGGCCGGACGGAAGAGGAGAGCGGCGTGCCCGACCAGACCCCCCACGAGGACGGCCCGGAGGCGACGCACGGCGACGCACGACCGGCGACCGACCGCAAGGTCCCGGCGCCCGCCCCGCCCGCCGACGACGCCGAAGACACCCCCGCCCGGCCGGAACCAACCGAGCCCACCGAGCCGACCGAGGACGCCCGGCCGAGCAAGGCCCACGCGCCCGGCGAACCAGCCGACGACGAGCCCACCGAGCCGGAGGAGTCGAACAAGCCCGCCCAGCCCAACGGGCTGGACGAGCCCGACACCCCCGCCAAGGCCAACAGCCCAGCCACGGCCAACAGCTCCACCAAGACCGACACCTCCGCAAAGACACGCAGCTCCGCAAAGACCCGTGGCTCCGCCAAGACGGGCAGGTCTGGTGAGCCGGACGGAGACAACAAGACCGGCGGCGAGTCGAGCGAATCGTCCGAGCCCGGCGAACCGTCCGAGGACGCCATCGCGCCCAGCGGAGCGCTGAAGCCCGAGGAGATCGACGAACCCGTCGGCGAACGCGATCCGTCGACCGGCGCGCCGGTGAACCTCCCGGCGCCGGCCGCGAAGGCGGTGGTCGAAGGGCAGCCGGCGCTCGACCCGGACGCGCCCGACCCCGCGCACGACATCGAGCAGCGCAGGCGCGAGGCGGGCGTCGACCATCGCTTCCCGTTCGGGCGCCCCGGCGAGCCGCTCGGCCGTGCCCACCCGTTCGTGTTCGGGTTCACCGCGGCGCTCGGCGTCATCACCGCGTGGATGCTGGTGCAGGCCGCCTCCAACGCCAAGTCCGTGATCGTGATGATCGTGGTCGCGATGTTCCTCGCGGTCGGGCTGAACCCGGCGGTGGAGCGGCTCCGCAGGTTCGGGCTGCCGCGCAGCGCGGCGGTCGCGGCGGTGTTCCTGGTCGTGATCCTGTTCTTCGCCGGGTTCGTGGCCTCGCTCGTCCAGCCGGTGTCCGAGCAGGTCACCGAGCTGCGCAAGAACATCCCCGAGTACGTCGAGCAGTTGCAGGACAACAAGACGCTGGCCAACTGGGACAAGCGGTACGGGCTGCTCGACCGCGCCGAGGAGACGGTCAAGGGCGAGGACTTCCAGAAGAGCCTCACCGACACCGCCACCGGGATCGGCAAGGTCGCCGTCAGCGGCGTCTTCCAGACGGTCACCATCCTGATCCTGACGCTGTACTTCATGAGCTCGCTGCCGCAGATCAAGACGTTCTTCTACAAGCTGGCGCCGCGCTCGCGAAGAGCGCGGGTCGCGCTGCTCGGCGACGAGATCCTCGACCGGATCGGCGGGTACGTCGCGGGGCAGTTCACGATCGCGTTCATCGCGGGCACGACCTCGTACGTCTTCCTGGCGATCCTCGGGGTGAAGTATGCGCTCGCGCTGGCACTGATCGTCGCGGTGACCGACCTGATCCCGCTGATCGGCGCCACGATCGGCGCGGTGGTGGTGTGCCTGGTCGCGTTCCTGACCGGGGACGTCACCAACCTGATCATCTGCGCGATCTTCTATCTGATCTATCAGCAGGTGGAGAACTACGTCGTCTATCCGCGGGTCATGAAGCGGACGGTCGACGTCCAGCCCGCGGTGACGATCGTGGCGGCGCTGATCGGCGGGGCGCTGCTCGGCGTGGTCGGCGCGCTGCTGGCGATCCCGACGGCGGCGGCGATCTCCCTGCTGATCCGCGAGATCGTCGTGCCCCGCCAGGAGACGATGTAGCCCCGCCGCCTCGCCCCGGTGGCTAGTGGCTGGTGCGGGCGAGGGCGGTGGCGAACTCGGCGACGGCCTGGTTGAACAGGTCGGGCTGCTCGACGGCGCACAGGTGCCCGGCGCGCGGGATGACGAGCAGTTCCGCGTTCGGCATCGCGTCCGCCATGGCGCGGGCCTCGTCCTCGGTGGCGAGGGTGTCCTCGTCCCCGACCATGACGAGCGCGGGGACGCGGAGGCCGCGGAGCGTGTCGAAGGACTCCGGCCGTCCCGCCATGGCGCGCTGCGCCCACGCGGCGGCCTTCGGCGGCGTGGCCTGGACGAGCCCGCGAACCCGCCCGTAGACGAGGGCGCGCTGCCGGTACGTGGTGGGCCCGACGAGCGCGGGCAGCACCTCGTCCACGAGGACCCGCGTGGTGCCGTCGCCGTCGAGCAGGCCCGCCTGCCGCAGCCGGTTCTCCCGGACGGCCCCGGTGTCGGCGGCGGCGCGGGTGGCGGCCAGGACCAGCCCGAGGACGAGGTCGGGATGGCGGCGGCACAGCGCCATCGCCACGTAGCCGCCCATGGAGAGCCCGCCGACCACGGCCCGCCCGACGCCGAGGCGCCGGAACATGCGGGCGACGTCGTCGGCCATCGCGTCGATGGACGGGTCGTCGTCGCCGAGCTGCGAGCCGCCGAAGCCGCGCAGGTCGGGCGTGACGACCCGGAACCGGCTCGCGAGGCCCTCGCGCTGGGCGAGCCACATCGCCGAGGAGAGCGGGAACGCGTGCAGCAGGACGAGCGGCGTGCCGGATCCGACATCCCTGGCGTACAGCTGCACGGTCATAGGCGGTCCTCCCGGACGGCGTCGCCGAGGGCCGCCGTGAACGCGACGGCTCGACCATCGTCTACCCGCTGCCGGGCCTGCGTGACGGGAGTGGCCATGACCGGCCGCGCAGAGTTACTTGTCTGGTTCGTCCCATTCGGTGGGGAGCGGGGCGGCCGCCGGAGCGACCCGCTTCACGATCTCGTTCAGCACGATCCGCACGTACGGCTCGCCGACCCAGAGGTGCTTGGCGTTGTCGACCGCGATCACCTCGGCCTGCGGGACGCGCTTGAACCGCTCCCGCGCCTCCGCCGGACGCAGGTAGTCGTCGAACTCGGGGACGAGCGCGACGACGGGACGTCCGTCGGCGCCCCAGGCGTCCAGCTCGGCGTCGCCCGCGCGCTTCAGCGGCGGGGACAGCAGGATCGCGCCTTCGACCAGCGGGTCGCGCCCCCACTTCAGGGCCAGCTCCGTCCCGAACGACCAGCCGAGCAGCCACGGGCGCGGCAGGTCGTGGTACTCGGTGTACTCCAGGGCCGCCGCCACGTCGAACCGCTCGGTCTCCCCTTCGCCGAACTCGCCCTGGCTCGTGCCGCGCGCCGACGTCGTCCCACGCGTGTTGAACCGCAGCACCGCGACGCCGGCGAGCGCGGGCAGCCGGTAGGACGCCTTGCGCAGCACGTGGCTGTCCATCATGCCCTCGGCCGTGGGCAGCGGATGCAGGCAGACGAGCGTCGCGACCGGCGGCCGGTCGGGCGGCAGCGCCAGCTCGCCGACCAGCTCAAGCCCGTCGGACGTGTGCAGCGTGATGTCCTCGCGCCGCGCCGGCAGCACGCTGGACGCCCTGATCTCCGCCATGAGTCTCCTTCAGTAACGCGGCGCGTTCCGCGACCGCCGCACCCGAGGGGAGCGGCGGGTCCGTGCCTGCCAGCAGGGACGATGCCAATGCCGCCGGTCGTCGCCGCCCTGGTCGTCCGCCGGCCAGGCGACGACGTGCCCGATGCCCGGCGGGATCTCCTGGTCGCATCCGGGGCACCGGTACGCCTTGACGGCACCGGCCCCGGACACGGCCCGGACGACCCATTCCCCGTCCGGCCCCTCCTCGGTCTCCTGAGCCCACGACCCGCCCCCGCCGCCCTTGTCCGGGCGGCCGGAAGGGGCGCGACGATTCTTCCGGGGGCTCATGCTCCGAGGATATTCAGCGCAGCGGGCGGCCCGCCGTGACGTGCTCCACAAGGAGGGGGTCGGGGGCGAGGGCGGGATCGCGGGTCTCGGTGTGGAGGGCCCGCAGGACGGTGACCGCGCGGTCCAGGCCGAGCCGGTCGAGGTCGGCGATCGGGCCGGTGGGGTAACCGCAGCCGAGCGTCATCGCGGCGTCGATCGAGTCGGCGTCGGCGTATCCGGCGCCGAGCATGGCGGCGGCGTCGTTCAGGTACGGGAAGCGGAGGGCGTCCACGATGAACCCGGCGCGGTCGCGGCAGCGGACGGCGGTGAGGCCGAGGCGTCCGGCGAGGTCGGCGGCCCGGTCGGCGACGTCGGGCGCGGTCGCGACGGTGGCGGCGATCTCGGCCAGCGGAGCCGCCGTGGCCGTGGCCGCCGGGTCGGGGAGGTGCAGGCCGATGACGTCGGCGGGACGTCCGGTCGCCATGGCCTGCCGGATCACCGTCCCGTCCGCGGACGTGACCGCGAGCACCGTGCCCGGCTTGACGGCCTGCGCGGCGGTGGACAGCAGCGCCCGCCCGGCCTCGGCGTCCTCCGCGGCCTCGATGACCAGGTCGCAGCCCGCCAGCTCGGCGGCGGAGGCGCGGACCCGGGAGCCCGCCCGGTCGCACAGCGCGGCGATCGCGTCCGCGAGCGGGCCGACGCCGACGACGCCGACGACGGGCGGCGGGCCACCCGGGGCCTCCGCCGCGGGCGCGGGGGCCTCGGCGCCGTCGTGGACGTAGAAGCCGCGGCCGGTCTTGCGGCCGAGCAGCCCGGCGGTGACGAGCTCGCGGAGCAGCGGCGAGGCGGCGTGCCTGCGGTCGCGGGACTCGGCGTAGATCGCGTCCAGGACCTGGAGGCAGGTGTCGAGGCCGATCAGGTCCATGAGGGCGAACGGGCCCATCGGCAGCCCAGCGCCGGTCTTCATCGCGGTGTCGATGTCGTCGCGGGTGGCGTGCCCGGACTCCAGCATCCCCGCGGCCTGGTTCAGGTAGCCGAAGAGCAGCCGGTTCGCGACGAACCCGGCGCGGTCCCCGATCGTGACGGGCGTCTTGCCGAGGCCCTTGACCAGCTCGGCGACGCGGGCGACGGCGTCCGGCTCGGTGCGGACGGTCGCGATGACCTCGACGAGCTTCATCACCGGCGCCGGGTTGAAGAAGTGCACCCCGACGACCTTGGCGGGACGGCCCGTCCCGGCGGCGATGTCGGTGACCGGCAGCGAGGAGGTGTTCGTGGCGAGGACGGCGTCGTCGCGGCACACCCGGTCCAGCTGGTCGAACACCTTGCGCTTCAGGTCGAGCCGCTCCGGGACGGCCTCGACGACCAGGTCGCAGCCGCCCAGGTCGGCGAAGTCGACGGAGAGCGCGACCCGGCCGAGGATCTCCCGCCGCGCCTCCTCGGTGAGGCGCCCGCGCTTGACGGCCCGTCCGGTGGACGTCTCCAGATGCTCGCGTCCGCGTTCCAGCGCGTCCCGGTCCACCTCGATGCCGACGACGGAGAGGCCGCCGCGTGCCAGCACCTCGGCGATGCCCGCGCCCATCGTGCCCAGTCCGACGACCCCGACCCTGCTGAACGATCGACCAGTCATGGACGGCAGTCTCGCAGAGCGCGCACGCGTCCACGATGCCGGGTACGACGGGGACGTGCGCCTCGGAATCTTCCTCCTCGCCGCCCGTTTCCCCGGCCAGGACGACGCCTCAGCCCTCTCCCGGACCATCGACGCGGCCGTCGCCGCCGAACGCGCCGGGTTCGACGACGTGTGGCTCGCGGAACATCACTTCATGTCGTACGGGGTCGTCCCGTCGGCGACCGTCCTCGCCGGGCACATCTTGGCCGTCACCGGCCGGATCGACGTGGGGACGGCGGTCAGCGTCCTGTCCAACCAGCATCCGGTGGCGCTGGCCGAGCAGGCGGCGATGCTGTCGCTGCTGTCCGGCGGACGGTTCCGCCTGGGCGTCGGACGCGGCGGGCCGTGGCGCGACCTGGAGGTCTTCGGCACCGGCCTCGACCGCTACGAGCACGGCTTCGCCGAGTCACTGGACCTGCTGCTGGCGTGGCTTCGCTCCGACCGGGTCGCGTGGTCCGGGGAGCAGTTCCGGTTCCGTGAGGTGCCGGTCGTCCCGCGCGCGCTTGTCCCGCCGCCGGTGGCGGTCGCGTGCACGTCCCCGTCCACGGAGGCGCTGGCCGCGGAGCGGGGCCTGCCGATGCTGCTGGGCATGCACATCGGACCGGACGACAAAGCCGCCGCCGTCGCCCGCCACGGCCTGCCGGACGCCCCGCACATCTCGACCCACGTGGCGCAGGTCGCCGACACGCGAGAGGAGGCCGTCAAAACGCTCATGGACGAGATGCCGCGCTGGCTCGGACCCGGCCTGGAAGGATACGTCGCCGTGGACGATCGTCCGCGGCCGTCCCGCGACCCGGTCGGCTACACGCGCCGCATGTGCGAGCTACATCCCGTGGGTTCGCCGGACGACTGCGTGGAGTCGCTCGTGACCGCCGCCGAACGCACCGGCATCCGGCATCTGATCCTGCTGGTCGAGGCCGCGGGGTCGCGGGAGGCCACGCTGGAGAACATCGCCCGGCTCGGCGCGGACGTCCTCCCCGGGGTCCGCTCCGCCGTCCCCGCGAAATGACGCGCGGCGCGCCGAGGGGGCTCGGCGCGCCGCGACGGTCGTGCGGTCGGGTCAGCAGTCGCGGAGTTCGGGCGACTGGTTGAGGATCTGTTCGCGGGCCGTGACGAACGTCCGGTAGGTGTCCGAGCCGCCGTCCGGGAAGACGGCGACGCGGTGGCAGTTCTGGAAGGCCAGCCGGACGCCGAAGTACCGCTCCAGCGCCCCGCGCATCGCGTCGCTCGCGAGCACCCGGAGCAGCTGGCCGCGGGCCTGCTCGTCCGGCGGCGGCGTCTGGTTGTCGGCGAACTCGCCGCCGTCCACCTGCAGCCGGGCCACCAGGCCGCTGATCATGTCCCAGGCGTAGGGCAGGGACGTCTTGATGCACTCGACGAACTGCGCGTCGCCGACCTCGCCCTGCTTCGCCGTCTCCAGGAGTTCCGGGGTCACGTCAAGAGACATTGCGGGGGTCCTTTCGTCGGATGCCCACGACGCTAATCACGCCTCCGGAAGATTTCCAGGGTTGACAAAGGTTTTCATTCCGCTATGTCCAGCCGCCCGGGCGACCCCGCGTCCCGGCCGTTCCCTGCGTCCCGGTCGCCCCCGCGAGCCGGGACGCGGTCAGCGCGGCTGCGCGGCGCCGTGCCCGGACGGACGCCGCCGGACCGGACGGGCGGCCGCCCGCTCGGCGCGCTCCGCCCAGTACTCGCGGGCGCGGCGCGCCATCCGGGCGGTCCGGACGGCGCTCGCCTCGGCCCGCCGGTCACGGGCCCGGTCCCGCATGATCGATCGCATGATGTCGTGGTGGTACACGGCCCCTCCCAGGTACTGCCCGGCCGATGAGCACGGCCCGGCAGTTAAGAGACTCGTCCTAAGGCCCCCTCCCCCACATCGGCACGACGCCTTATATCGGGCGTCCGGGCGCCTTAGCCGTCCGCCCACACTAGGGTTGGTCGCCGTGCGTCTCGTTATCGCCCGGTGCAGCGTCGACTACGCCGGAAAGCTCACCGCCCACCTGCCGATGGCGCTCCGCCTGATCCTGATCAAGGCGGACGGGAGCGTCAGCGTCCACGCGGACGACCGCGCCTACAAGCCCCTCAACTGGATGAACCCGCCCTGCTCGCTGCGCGAGGAGCCGCACGAGGAGAACGGCGCCGTCGCCCGCTGGACGGTCACGCACGGCAAGTCGGGCGAGCGGCTCATCCTCACCATCGAGGAGTTCCTGCACGACACCAGCCACGAGCTGGGCATCGACCCGGGCCTGCAGAAGGACGGCGTCGAGGCGCACCTCCAGGAGCTGCTCGCCGAGCACATCACCACGCTCGGGAACGGCTGGTCGCTGATCCGCCGCGAGTTCCCCACCGCGATCGGCCCGGTCGACATCCTGTGCCGGGACGCCGCCAGCGCCACCGTCGCCATCGAGATCAAACGGCGCGGCGAGATCGACGGCGTCGAGCAGCTCACCCGCTACCTGGAGCTCCTCAACCGCGACCCGCACCTCGCGCCCGTCCGCGGCGTGTTCGCGGCCCAGGAGATCAAGCCGCAGGCCCGCGTCCTCGCCACCGACCGCGGCATCGACTGCGTCACCCTCGACTACGACGCCCTCCGCGGCATCGAACACGAGGGCACCCTCTTCTGACCCCACAATTGTGGTTCTTGGACGAGTGAGATTCCGCTACTTGGACTGGACCTCAGCCGGAGTCACGGGTCGTGCGGCCGGAGGCGCCCCGCGCCGGAGGTCGCACGACCCGACGGCCGGGGGTTCCAGGGGGTCGCCCCCTGGGCCAACACAGTGCCGGGGGTTCCAGGGGGTCGCCCCCTGGGCCAACACAGTGCCGGGGGTTCCAGGGGGTCGCCCTCCTGGGTAAATACTGCGGGCATGACTTTTCAAGCCAGCGGCAGCTTCGACATCGACGCGTGGGAAGCCGAGAAGCCCTACGACGAGCGCGACGGCACCAAGCTGACCCGGGTCCACGTCGGCAAGACGTTCCACGGCGACCTCGTCGGGACGAGCAGCAGCGAACTGATCACCGTGGAGTCCGCCGCAGGGCCCGTCGCGTACGTGGGGGTCGAGCACGTCCAGGGCATCCTGCACGGGCGGGAGGGGACGTTCGTCCTGCAGCACAGCGCGGGCAGTGAGGACGGCACGCCCGACACGCAGTGGCTGCGGTGGCTGATCGTCCCGACGTCGGGCACGGGCGAGCTGGCGGGCATCCGCGGCGTCGGCCAGATCACCGTCGCCGAGGACGGCGGCCACACCTGGGCGCTGGAGTACACGCTCGACTGAGACCGCGCGGGCGGCGGCGGAGCGGCGATATGGCGGGCGGCCGGTAATGTGCAGGCATGCCCCCGGTCACCACCGACGCGACACGCGAGCGGATCATCGACGCGGCCGAGGAATGCTTCGGCCGTTTCGGCGTGGCCAAGACGACCGTCGAGGACATCGCGGCCGCGGCGAACCTGTCGCGCGCCACCGTGTACCGCAGCGTCACCGGCGGGCGGGACGAGCTGATCCTGGCCGTGCTGATGCGCGACCTGCGCCGGTTCCTCGACCGGCTCGCCGAGCGGCTGCGCGGCGAGCGGTCGGTGCCGGAGGCGATCGTGGAGGGCACGCTGGACGCCGTCGAGTACGCCCGGCGCGAGCCGGCCGTCGCGCATTTCCTGGCGCCGGAGGCGGCGGGCCACATGCAGGCGGCGGTGGCGGGCGCGGCGGAGCACGTGCTCGCGCTGTGCTGCGAGTACGTCCGGCCGCACTTCGAGCGGGCGCAGCGGCAGCGGACGCTCAGGGCCGACATCGAGGTGGAGGGGACGGTGGAGTTCCTCTTCCGGATCATCACCTCGCTGATCGTCATGGACCGGGACCGGGACGCCGACGGGTCGCGCCGCTTCCTGCGCACCTATGTCGTTCCCGTCATCGCGGCGCCATGACCGCGGCGAGGCGGTAGCTTCCGTGATGGCGGCGAGGATCAGGCGGGACGCGACGGGCGGGACGGACGGGACGCCGGACGGCCGGCATGGCGAGAGGGGCCGGGAACGATGACAGGAACTGCGCACGGGACGCGAGGGGGCGCGGCGGTCCGGCCGAGCCCGGTGTTCCTCGCGATCGTGGCGGCGACCGTCCTGTGCGGCCTGATCGCCTGGCGGTACGGGGAGAACCCGACGAGGTCCGCGCGGCTGGCGCTGTTCGGGTTCGTCCTGTCGGCGTGGGTGCTGTCGCTGTGCCTGCACGAGTTCGGACACGCCTACATGGCGTACCGGTCGGGCGACCGCGGCGTCATCGCCAAGGGCTACCTGACGCTGAACCCGCTGAAGTACTCGGACATGCTGCTCAGCTTCCTGATCCCGGTGGTGTTCATCCTGCTCGGCGGGATCGGGCTGCCCGGCGGCGCCGTCTGGATCGACCGGCACGTCATCCCGGGCAGGCTCCGGCACAGCCTGATCTCGGCGGCGGGGCCGCTGTCGAACGCGATGTTCGCGGTGATGCTCGCCGTCCTCTACAAGAACTTCGCCCACCAGGACCACGGCGTCTTCTGGCTGGGCGTGGCCTTCCTGGCGTTCTTGCAGGTCACGGCCGCTGTCCTGAACCTGCTGCCGATTCCCGGGCTGGACGGCTTCGGGATCATCGAGCCCTATCTGCCGCGGCGGTGGGCCGACCAGCTCGGCTCCTACGGCGGCTACGTGTTCCTCATCCTGATCGCCCTGCTGTGGCTGGACCCGGTCAACGAGGCCTTCTTCGACTTCGTCTACAACATCACGGACGTGCTGGGCCTGGACGAGCTGCCGATCCAGTTCGGCCACTCGCTCTTCCAGTGGTGGAACGACTGATCCGGCCGACCGGCTGGTTAGGCTGCTCGGCTGGTCCGGTCAGCCGGGTCCGGCGAGGTGGCGGACGATGCGGCGGAGCTGCTCGGCGTAGCGTTCCTGGAACTCGGGCGAGCCGGGGTCGAGCCCGAAGACGCGGCGGACGGCCAGCGGCATCGTGACGGGCGCCGCGACCATGGCCATCATCGCCAGCATGACGGCGGCCGGGTCCAGGTCGCCGGCGAATTCGCCCGCGGCCTGGCGGCGTTCCAGGTCGGACAGGTCCTCGCGGTCGCCGGGCGGGACGTCGTCGAGGTCCTCGGTGAGGCCGCGCCACGCGTTCAGCCGCGTCCCGCGCGGGTCGTCCAGCACGTGCCGGAGATACCGGACCATGATCTCGTCGAACGGCGCGGCCGGGTCGTTGAACTCGGCCTCCCGCTCCAGCCAGCGCTGCCCGATCGCGCAGTACAGGCCCTCCTTACCGCCGAAGTAGTAGTTGATCAGCTGCTTGTTGACGCCGGCGCGGTCGGCGATGTCCTGGACGCGGGCCCCCGCGTAGCCCTTGGCGGAGAACTCGTCCAGCGCGGCGTCCAGCAGCAGCCGCCGCGAGCGTTCGGCGTCGAGTTTGCGCTCGTCGGGGGCCGGGGCCCGCCGCGAGCGGCGCGTGGTGTCCGTCACGCCCCCATGCTAGCCGCCCGCCTGAAGGCATCATCCATCCAGCTGGTTGACATTTTCATCCAGTTGGTTGAACATGGGCGCATGATACTTGTGACCGGAGCGACCGGAAACGTCGGCCGCCATGTCGTCGGCGAACTGCTCTGCGCGAACGCCAAGGTCCGCGCCCTGACCCGCGACCCCGCCACCGCGCGGCTGCCGAGCGACGCCGAGGTGGCCCGCACCGATGAGCTGCCCCTGGACGGCATCACCTCGATCTTCCTCAACCCGGCCGTGTTCTGGAACGGCGTGGACGACCTGCTGTCCCGCGCGGCCGGCCACGGCGTCCGCCGCGTCGTGCTGCTGTCGTCGTCCGCCGCCCTCGCGCCCGACCCGTCCAGCGAGCTCGCCGCGCGGCACCTGGACATCGAGCGGGCGATCGAGGACTCCGGGATGGAATGGACGTTCGCGCGTCCCGGCGAGTTCGCGTCCAACGCCCTGGCCTGGCGGGACGCGATCCGCGCCGGCGACGCCGTCCGCGAGCCGTACGCGGCGGCGCGCACCGAGCCGATCCACGAACGCGACGTCGCGGCCGTCGCCGCGAAGGCCCTGCTCACCGACCACCTCGTCGGCGCCAGGCCGGTGCTGAGCGGCCCCGAGTCGATCACGCGGCCGGAGATGGTCCGGCTGATCGGCGAGGCGGCCGGCCTGCCGGCGCGCTTCGAGGAGATCACACCGGAGGAGGCCCGGAAGGAGCTCCTCGCCCGCCCCTACATGCGCGAGGGCCTGGTGGACGACCTGCTCCGCCTGCGCGCCGGGGCCGTCGGCGTCCCGTCCGCGCCGTCTCCCGAGGTCGAGCGCATCACCGGCCGTCCCGCCCGGACGTTCGCGGAGTGGGCCGCCGATCACGCGGACGACTTCCGGTGATCCGGCCGTTCACGCTTGGGCCTAGGGTGGTTTACTAACGGGTATCCGCCCGCAAGCAGGCACTTACACGGTCCCTCCCGGGAGGTTCCTCATGTCCGTGGCCACGGAGAGCACCGAGACGTTCGCGTCGCTGAATCCGGCCACCGGCGAGGTCGTCGCCGAGCATCCCGTCCAGGACGCCGCCGCCGTGGCCGCGGCCGTCGAGCGCGCCCGGGAGGCGGCCGGCTGGTGGCGGGCCCTCGGCTGGAAGGAGCGCCGGCTCCGGCTGCTGAACGTCAAGGGCTCGCTCACCCGCAACCTCAACCGGATGGCCGAGCTCATCCACCAGGAGACCGGCAAGCCGCTGCAGGACGCCCAGCTTGAGACGATCATGGCGATCACGCATCTGGACTGGGCGGCCCGGAACGCCCAGAAGGTCCTCGGGGCGCGCAGCGTCTACCCGGGCATCATGGCGATCAACCAGAAGTGCGTGCTGGAGTACCAGCCGCTCGGCGTCGCCGGCGTGATCGGCCCGTGGAACTATCCGATCTTCACGCCGATGGGCTCGATCGCGTACGCGCTGGCCGCGGGCAACGCGGTCGTGTTCAAGCCGTCGGAGTTCACCCCGGGCGTGGGGGTGTACCTTGCCGAGCTCTTCGCCGCGGTCGTCCCCGAGCACCCCGTCCTGCAGACGGTCACCGGCTTCGGCGAGACCGGCGCGGCGCTCGCGTCCTCCCCCGGCGTCAACAAGATCGCGTTCACCGGCTCGACCCGGACCGCCAAGCGCGTCATGGCCGCCTGCGCCGAGAACCTCACGCCGATCATCGCCGAATGCGGCGGCAAGGACGCCTGCATCGTCGACGCCGACGCCGACCTCGACGCCGCCGCCGACGCCGCGCTCTGGGGCGCCATGTCGAACGCCGGGCAGACCTGCATCGGCGTCGAGCGGATCTACGTCGTCGACGAGGCGTACGACAGGTTCCTGGGCGCGCTCACCGAGAAGGCGCGCGACCTGCGTCCCGGCTTCGACCGCGCGGCCGCCTACGGGCCGATCACGATGCCCGGCCAGCTCGACATCATCGAACGCCACATCAAGGACGCGCTCGCCAAGGGCGGGAAGGCCGTCGTGGGCGGCGCCGAGTCCGTGCGCAAGCCGTACGTGGAGCCGGTCGTGCTGACGAACGTGCCGGACGACTCGTCCGCCGTCCGCGAGGAGACGTTCGGCCCGACGATCACCGTCCACCGCGTCAAGGACCTCGACGAGGCGGTCGAGAAGGCGAACCGGACCGCCTACGGCCTCGCCGGGACGATCTTCTCCGGGGACAGGTCCCGCGCCATGGACGCCGCCCGCCGGATGCGGTCCGGCATGACGTCCATCAACGCGTTCGCCGCGTTCGCCCAGGTCGCCGCGCTGCCGTTCGGCGGGGTCGGCGAGTCGGGGTTCGGCCGCATCCATGGCGCTGACGGGCTGCGCGAGTTCACCCGCCCGAAGGCCATCACCCGGCAGCGGTTCGCGACCGTGAACGTGACCTCGTTCGCCCGCGGCGAGAAGGAGATGAACCGCGTCCTCGGGATGATCAACATGATCCACGCCCGCCGCTACAAGCGCTGAAGCGTCCATGGCCTCCGGCGCACCCGTACGCAGCCGCCTCCAGGTGACCTTGGGCGCGGCGCCCCCGTCCCCGCCTCCGCCCGGTTTCCGCCCGTTCGAGGACGCCGACGCCGCCGCCGTCGCCGCCCTGATGTGGGACGCCTACCGCGGCACCCCCGACGAGGCCGACGTCGGCGACCTCCAGGGCGCGGCGCGCGAGGTGCGGCTCACCCTGAACGGCGAATACGGGACGTTCCTGCGCGACGCGTCGTTCGTCGCCGAACACGACGGACGCCCCGTGGCCGGCGCCCTGGTCACCCTCTACAAAGAGCTCCCTCTCCTGGCCTTCCTTTTCGTCGCCCAGTCCCATGCGGGCCACGGCCTAGGACGCGGACTGGTCCAGGCCGTCATGCACGCCCTCGCCGACCAGGGCCACGACACCCTCACCCTGGCGGTGACCCGCCGCAACCACCGCGCCCGCCGCCTCTACGACCAGCTGGGTTTCGTCGAGGTCCCCTGAGGAAGCCGCCTGAGCACGCCGCCTGAGCACGCCGCCTGAGGACGTCGCCTGAGGACGTCGCCCAAGCCGGTCGGGCGCCGTCTGTCTAAGCCGGGGGGCGGCGCCGTCCGGGATCTAAGGCGGGCTAAGGCGCCTAGATAAGGCGTCGTCCCGATGTGGGGGTGGGGGCCTTAGGACGAACCTTGTAGATGTCGGGCCGAGAGGGTCCGGCAGAACGCAAGGAGAGCGACGATGATCCGCCCGGACTTCAGCAACATCATCATCAGCGACCGCGTCACGGTGTTGCGCAACGAGGCCAAGAAGGCCCACCGCGTCCGCATCGCCAAGGCCAACAAGCGGTGACGCCCGCACCCTGTACCCACCACCATGCGCCCCCGTCCAGAAGGACGGGGGCGCTCCTCGTTGTGCGGCGAGCGGGTTCAGCCCCGTACCTCCTGGGCGGACGGAGTCTCGGGACGCGGTGTCGCGTGCGGGGACGGGTCCGCGGACCGCCGGACGGCGCAGGCCGCGGCCAGGACGGACGGGCGCATCAGCGTGGACGGCGGGTCGAGGAGCCCGATCACCCGCATCAGGCGGCCGGCGATCTCAGGGTCGCGGGCGGCCGCCGCCTGGACGCGGCCGACGTAGGCGTTGAGCAGCCGGACGATCGCGCCGCGCCGTCCCGGCACCTCCGGCATGGACAGGTCGGCGGCCACGGCCATCCGCCACGGGTCGTCCAGGGCCTTGCCGACCTCGCGGAAGTACCGCCTGGTCAGGCCGCGGGCGCCCGCGCCCGCGGTGTCCAGGGTGCGCGCGAGCACCTGCGCCTCCAGGCACGCCACCGTCATGCCCTGGGCGTAGATCGGGTTGAAGCTGCACAGGGCGTCCCCGGTCACGAGCAAGCCGGCCGGGAACCGCCGCAGCCGCTCGTAGCGGTGCCGCAGGTCGGACGGGTAGCGGTGGGTCGCGATCTCCCCGAGCGGCTCGGCGGCGCGGACCGCCTCGGCCACGTCCGGCGGGGCCATGCCCGCCATGTAGTCCAGGAATCCCTCGGGGTCGGTCGGCGGCCGGTGCCCCCGGTCGAGCCCGGCGAGCGTCAGCAGGTGCCGGTCTCCCTCGATCGCGATCAGCGCCATCCCGCGCGGCCGTCCCGGCCCGGGACCGACCACCACGGCCTTGTCGGGCGGCGAGCCCAGCGGCAGCCGGACGGGACGGCTGGCGTACGCCACCCCGACCTTGATCTCCTCGCGGGGGGCCGGGTCGTGGCCCAGCGACTCCAGCCACAGCCGGGTCCTGCCGCTCCGTCCGGTCGCGTCCACGACCAGGTCGGCGGGGAGCTCCTCCTCGGCGCTGCCCGGGACCCGGCGCATGATCCGCACACCGGTCACCCGCCGGGGATCGGGCGCGACCAGCCCGACAGCGTCGCATCCGTCGGCGAACGCGACGCCGTCCAGGGCCCGCACCCGGTCCCGGACGGCGCCCTCCAGCAGCGGGCGGCTCGCCTGCACCACCCGGTCGCTGCGCGGCACCCGGCGGAGCGCGTGCCCGCCCAGGGTGAACCGGTGCTCGGTGCGCGGGTCGGCCACCACCGCCCCGGCTTCGACCAGCTCGCTCTCCAGCCCGGGGAACAGGCCGTGCAGGATCTCCTGTCCCCGCGGCAGCAGCATGTGCGCGTGCCGTCCCTGCGGCACGCCCCGCCGGGCCCGGCCGGGGCCGGGCGCCGTGTCGCGTTCGACGATCGTCACCTGCTCGTAGGCCCCTGCCAGGACCCGGGCGGCGAGCAGGCCCGCCATCCCGGCCCCGAGCACGACCGCGGTCTCCGATCCGTCCCATGTCTCGTCCCTTCCTTCGTGCTGGTGGGTAGGGCGACGATCCGACGGTCCGGTGTCCACTCGACAGGCCATTCGCTGTCCGTCTACTGCCCGATCGGCGGGCACTCCGGGCTGCGCGGCGGACGATCAGCGGCCTAGCTTAGGGAGACGGGTGCGGAGGGGGTGCCGATGAGCGGGACGTTCGAGGACCGGCTGCGGCGGGCTCGGCGGCGGCGTTTCGTCGGCCGGGCCGGGGAGATCGAGCTGTTCAGGGTGGCACTCGGGGCCGGGGCCGGGGCCGCAGCCGAGGGCGGGGACGAGGCCGAGTCTCCGTTCTCGGTGCTGTTCATGTACGGGCCGGGCGGCGTGGGCAAGAGCGCGCTGCTCGCGGAGCTGGCCGACGAGGCACGGCGGTGCGGTGCGGCTCCCGTGGTCGTGGACGCCCGGGTCGTGGAACCGTCGCCCGAGGCGTTCGTCCAGGCGGCCGGGGAGAGCACCGGACGCCGCGTCGTCATGATCGACACCTACGAGCTGCTCGCGCCCCTGGACGACTGGGTGCGCGAGACCTTCCTGCCGGGACTGCCGTCCGACGCGCTCGTGGTCATCGCCGGACGGGACGCCCCCTCCCCCCGCTGGACGGCCGATCCGGGGTGGCGGGAACTGCTGCGGGTGGTGTCGCTACGGAACCTGCGCCCCGAGGACACCCGCGCCTACCTGCGGGTCGAGGGCGTCCCCGACGAGCTGCACGAGCAGGTGCTGGCCATGACGCACGGGCATCCGCTGGCGCTCTCGCTGACCGTGGACATGATCGTCCGGCAGCGGCGGGAGGGCCGCGCGGTGCCGGACGCGCTGGCCGCCGCGCCCGACGTCGTCCGGGCCCTGCTCGGACGGGTGATCGATCAGGTGCCGTCCCCACGGCACGCGCGGGCGCTCCAGGTCTGCGCGCACGCCCGGTTCACCACCGAGGAACTGCTGCGCGCCATGCTCGACGGGCGCGCCGAGCTCGACGGGAACGCGATGCCCGCCGCCGGGGACGACGCGGGAGAGCTGTTCGGGTGGCTGCGCACGCTGTCGTTCATGGAGGAGGGCGCGCACGGCCTGTTCCCCCACGACGTCGCCCGCGACATCCTGGACGCGGACCTGCGCTGGCGCGACCCGGACGGATACGCGGCCCTGCACCGCAGGCTGCGCGGGCATCTCGTCGAGCGCGTCCGGCGGGCGACGGGGAACCGGCGCGACCACCGCAAGCACGTCGCGGACGTCCTGTTCCTGAGCCGGTCCCATCCGGTCGTCAGCTCGTACTGGCAGCTCACCGGGCTGGGCGGGTTCTTCACCGACGGGGTGCGCCCGGACGATCACGCGGCCCTGCTCGACCTGACCCGGCGCGTCCAGGGCGAGGAGCAGGCCGCGCTCGCCGCGTACTGGCTGGGACGGCGTCCCGACGCGTTCGGCGCCTTCCGCGACACGTCCGGCGAGCTGTTCGGGTACGCGGCGTTCCTGCCCCTGCACGAGGCGGACGAGCGGGACCTCGCGGCGGATCCGGCGGCGCGGGCGATGTGGGAGTACACCGAACGGCACGGCCCGGCGCGCCCCGGGGAGAGCGTCATGGCCTGGCGGTTCTTCGTGGACGCCGAGGCGCACATCCGTCCGTCCAGGGCGGAGACGCTGATCCGGCTCTGGACCGGCCAGGACATCCTCACGTCCGGGCCGCGGGCGTGGGACCTCGTCGCCGTCCCGTCCGACCGCGGCTACTGGGACCCGCTGCTGCGCCACTTCGACTTCCACCACGCCGCCCGGTTCGGGGTCGGCGGCCGTCCCTACGAGGTGTACGCGCACGACTGGCGCCGGTTGAGCGTCGAGGAGTGGCTGGAGCTGACCGCCGAACGCGAGCTGGGCGCCGCCGCCACCCCGCCCACCGGGACGGCTCCGGAGCTGGTGCTCTCCCAGCCCGAGTTCGCCGACGCGGTGCGGGCCGCGCTGAAGGATCTGCACCGGCCCGAACGGCTCGCCGGCAACCCGCTGATGCGGTCGCGGCTCGTCCGGCACCGGGCCGGGACGCTCCCGGACCTGATCACCGAAGCGGCCGGCACGCTCCGCGGCGACGAGTCCCTGTACCGGGTCGTCGACCGGACGTTCCTGCGTCCGGCGGCCACGCAGGAACGCGCCGCCGAGATGCTGGGCCTGCCGTTCAGCACCTACCGCCGCCACCGCGACCGCGCCGTGGACCGGATCACCGCCTGGCTCTGGCAACGCGAGATCCACGGCGCCACGGAGACCGGCTAGCGGCGGGCCCGGCCCACCGGCCCGGCCCACCGGCCCGGCCCATCGCCTCCGGCCGGTCTATCCGTGGGCGTTGGCGGGCTTCAGCGGGGCGCGGTCGCGGATCAGGTCGGCGGCGCGTTCGGCGATGGCGATGGTGGGGGCGTTGGTGTTGCCGCGCGGGACGGCCGGCATGACGGACGCGTCCACCACGCGCAGGCCCTCGACGCCGCGGACGCGCAGTTCCGGGTCGCAGACGGCGCCGTCCGCGCCCATCGCGCAGGTGCTGGTGGGGTGGTAGAGGGTCGCGACCTCGCGGCGGATGTAGTCGACGAGGGCCTCGTCGGTGTCGACCTGCTCGCCGGGGGCCCACTCGCCGCCGGTCAGGGACGCCAGCGGTCCGGACGCGGCGATCTCGCGGGCCTGGCGGACGCCCGCGAGGAGGACGTCCAGGTCGGCCTTGTCGGCCAGATAGGCGGGGTCGATCAGCGGCTTGGCGTGCGGGCTGGAAGAACGGAGGGTGAGCGAGCCCCGGCCGGTGACGGCGACCGCGGCGACGAGCACCGACATGAGCCGCTCGGACGACTCGGTGAGGCCCTGGTCCACGAACGGCGAAGGCAGGACGTGGTACTGGAGGTCGGGCGCGGGCAGGCCCTCCACCGTCCGGACGAACCCGCCCGCCTCGGCGACATTGGACGCGTGCGGGCCCCGCGCGAACGCCTGGTAGACGGCGAGGGAGCGCATCGTCGCCAGTTCCCACAGCGGCTTGGTCCGCGGGGTGGCGAACATGACGTTGACGAACGGGTGGTCCTGGAGGCCCTGCCCGACCGGGGAGTCGGCCAGGACGTCGATGCCGAGGGAGCGCAGGTGGCCGGCGGGCCCGATGCCGGAGAGCATGAGGAGCTGCGGGCTGTTCACCGCGCCGCCCGCCAGGACGACCTCCGCCTCCGCGCGGGCCGACAGGCTCTCGCCGCGCGCCTCGTACCGGACGCCCGTCGCGCGCCCCTTCTCGAACAGGACGCGGGTGGCCAGCGCGTCGGTGATGACCGTGAGGTTCGGGCGGTTCTCGGCCGGACGGAGGTAGCCCGCGGCGGCCGACCAGCGGCGGCCGCGCTTGTGCGTGACCTGGTAGAAGCCGACGCCGTCCTGGTCGGCGCCGTTGAAGTCGGGGTTCGCGGCGAGGCCGTACGCCTTGGCCGACTGCACCCACGCGCGCGTCAGAGGGTGCTTGTAGCGCAGGTCCTCGACGCGGAGGGGGCCGCCGACGCCGTGGTACGGGATCTCGCCGCGCTGCTGGTCCTCCGCGCGCAGGAAGTAGGGCAGCAGGTCCTCGTAGCCCCAGCCGTCGCAGCCGTAGGAGTCGCGCCAGGTGTCGTAGTCGTACCGCGCCCCGCGGATGTAGATCATCGCGTTGGTGGACGAGCTCCCGCCGAGCGTCCGCCCCCGCGGCCAGTACACGCTGCGCCCAGCGGCGTGCTCCTGCGGGACGGTGGAATAGTCCCAGTCGTAGGGGCCCTTGAACATCGTGCCCGCGGCCGCCGGAATGTGGATCTCGGGGGCGTCGTCGGGCGGGCCCGCCTCCAGCAGCAGGACCTTCACGGAGGGGTCCTCGGTCAGTCTGGCGGCGAGAACGCAGCCCGCGCTGCCCGCTCCCACGATGATGTAGTCGTACACGGCGGCCTCCGGAGTATTTCCCGAAACCCTACCGAACGGGTTTCTGGCGATCCCGGCGCTAGGGTGATCGACATGGCGAAGAACAGGGACAACCCCGTCGTCCTGTCGCGGATCTACACCAGGACCGGGGACGACGGCACCACCGCGCTGGGCGACGCGTCCCGGACCAGGAAGACGGACCCGCGGCTCGCCGCCTACGCCGACGTCGAGGAGGCCAACGCCGCGATCGGCACGGCCGTCGCGCTCGGCGCCCTCCCGGACGATCTCGTCGCGCTGCTGACCCGCGTCCAGAACGACCTGTTCGACGTGGGCGCCGACCTTTGCGCGCCGGTCGTCCCCGACCCGCAGTATCCGCCGCTGCGCGTCGACGAGTCGTACATCGACCGGCTGGAGGCGGCCTGCGACGAGTACAACGAGGCGCTACCGCCGCTGCGCAGCTTCGTCCTCCCGGGCGGGACGCCGGGCGCGGCACTGCTGCATGTCGCGCGGACGGTCAGCCGCCGCGCCGAACGCTCCGCCTGGTCGGCCGTCGAGGCGCACGGGACGGCCGCCGAAGGCGACCCGGACGCGGTGGAGGGCGGCGTGAACCCGCTGACGGCCCGCTACCTGAACCGGCTGTCCGACCTGCTGTTCATCCTGTGCCGCATCGCCAACGCCGAGCACGGCGACATTCTGTGGAAGCCCGGTGGGGAACGCTGATCCCCTCCTTTCCAGGACCCCACCGGAGACACGCGAGGGTGGGGTTAGCCCCACCCCCGGGAGACCGGCTCCCCTCCTGGTCACGCCGTCCCGCACCGAGCAGGCTGGTTCCGTACGGGCGCACAGCGACAACAGGAGTGACCACGTGAGGACCCTGACGATCACCGCCGTCGTGACGGCCGCGGCCGCGGCGACGCTGACCGGCTGCGGCAACCTGACCTTCGGCACGCACCAGGAGGACCGGACCTACTCCGCGCCCGCCGGGATCACCGCCTTGAAGATCAAGTCGAACGGCAGCCGGGTGGTGGTCACGGCGTCCGACTCCCCCGGCGTCAAGGTGCGGGAACGGCTGAAGTGGTCGAACGGCAAGAACAAGCCCGAGGCGCGGCACGTCACCGAGGGCAACACGCTCAAGCTGTCGTCCAAGTGCGCCAGGGCGACGATCGGGGTCACCAACTGCGGGATCTCCTACCGCGTCCAGGTCCCGACCGGCATGCCCGTGGAGGTCGACAACGACGACGGCGCGATCGTCGCGACCGGCCTCGGCGGGGTCGTGAAGCTGCACAGCGACAACGGCTCGCTGAAGGTGACCGACCTGCGCGCGTCCTCCGCCTCGCTCAGCTCGAACGACGGCGCCATCCACGTCACAGGACGCGCCACCACCGTCGACCTGAGCAGCGACAACGGGTCCATCAACGCCACCGGCCTCACCGCCGACAAGCTGACCGCCCACACCGACGACGGGCGCATCGACCTCAGCGGCCGGGCCACCGTCGCCGACGCGCGCACAGCCAACGGCTCGATCAACGCGAGCGGCCTGACCACCGACCGGATCACCGCGAAGACCAACGACGGCAAGATCGACCTGCGGCTCACCACGCCGCCGACCAGCGTCCGCGCCACCACCGACAACGGCTCGGTGCACGTCCGCGTCCCGGCGGGCGAGGGCTACGCAATCAGCATGTCCAGCGCCAACGGCGCCGAGCGGATCGACTCGGCCGTCCGGCAGGACTCGCGCTCCCAGCACCAGCTCCGCCTCCGCAGCGGCAACGGCAGCATCACCGTCTCCCCGTCCTGACCCCCCGCGCCCTCGACACGACTCGCGCCCTTTCCGAGCCGCCCCGGGCGGGTCAGCGGAGTTGGGACCGGCCCTGCCAGGCGGGCGTGTAGGGCCCCGGGGTGGCGCTCAGGGGCAGGCGGGCGCCGCCGTTCACGGCGACCGTCGTCCGGGCCAGGTGCTGGGTGACGTGGGCGATGCCGTCGGCGTTGGTGTCGAGGAGCTTGCGGTCGACGTTCTTCAGGCGGTCGCACTTGGCGTGGTAGCACGGGTCGTACGGCCTGCCGGCCCTGCCGCCGAACTTCTTGGCCTCCGCGGCGGTCTTGACGCCGTCCGAACCGGTGGCCATGCCGCCGGACGGGATGCCCGCCTCGACGAACGGGCCGTAGTCGGAGCGTCCGTTGAACTCCTGCTCGGTCGTCGGGAGCTTCCGGCCCCTGAAGTAGTCTCGGAACATCTTCTCGATCGCGCCCGAGCCGGCGGGGGCGCGCGTGCCGGTGCGGGTGGAGTGGTCGCCGTCGTACACGCCGCGCGTGCCGTTGCGGGAGCCGAGCATGTCGAAGTTGAGGGCCAGCGCGATCTTCTCGCGGTCCGGACGGGACAGCGACTTCACGTAGTGCGTGGAACCGCGCAGCCCCTCCTCCTCGGCGCCCCACCAGGCGAACCGGACCCGGTTGCGCAACCCGTCCTTGCCCAGCTCGTTGATCTTCGCGGCGATCGCGAGGAGGGCCGCCGAGCCCGTGCCGTTGTCGTTGACGCCCGCGCCCGCCGGGACGCTGTCGAGGTGCGCGCCGAGCAGCACCACGTTGCCGGGCCGTCCGCGCCCGGTGTCGGCGATGACGTTGGCCGTCCTGCGCTTCCCGTGGACGGTGTCGGTCCGCACGCGCAGCTTGAGCCCGCCCTTCCCGGCGCCTTTCCCGGCGGCCTTCGCCAGCGTGACGCCGACCGCGCGGGACGTGCCGACGACCGGGACCCGGGACGGCGTGCTCACCGTGCCGATCACCGGCCCCTTCTCCCCCGGCCTGTTGTAGATCACGACGGCGGACGCGCCCGCCGCCCGCGCCTTCGCGACCTTGGTGGCGAACGTGCAGGTCCCGCGCTGGACGAGCGCGATCGACGCCTTAGTGAAGCCCTTGAAGTCGCCCTTCTCGCAGCCGCTCGTCCCCTCGCCCTTGGCCGGGACGTCGACCGCGATCACGGGCGCCGTCAGATCGCCGGAACCCGAGTACGCGAGGGTGGCGAAGTCCGCGCCCTCCTTGTAGGACGCCCTGGACGGCGCCGTCCGGGCCAGCGCCGCACGGGAACGCTCCCGCCAGTACGGGTAGGCGAACTTCTGGATCTTCGGTTCGAGACCGGCCTTCCGCAGCCGCCCGGCGACGTACCGCGCCGACACGTCGTAGCCGGCGCCGCCCGACGCGCGGTGGCCGCCGTTGTAGTCGGCGATCTCCTGGAACGCCTCCAGGTGCGCCTCGACGTCCTTCAGCGTGACGAGCCTCGCGAGGTCGGGACGGGGCGGCGCCGCGCCCGCCATCGGCAGGAAGGCGGCGGGCAGAACGGCGACGGGCAGCACCACGGCGGCGCCGATGAGCAGCTTGCGCACGTGCACTCCTGCGGATGAGGACGGACCTGAGCAGCAGGATCCTCACCCCGCGACCGTCCCGCGCCGAGCGGCGGCGCGCACGCCAGGCCGATTCCGTACCGGGGCCTTACCGCTTCATGAAGAACGCCCCGTGGGGCATGCCTCCGTCATTCCGGAGGATGCAGTTCCACGGGGAAGCCGGGCGGGGCCGCCTCCAGCCAGGCGAGGAAGCCCGTCAGCGCCGCCGCGCCCATCGCCAGCTCCACCGTCAGGTCGCCGTCCCTGACCTCGATGATGCTCACGTCCGGCAGCAGGCCCTCCGCCTCCTCGGGCCCGGGGCTCCGGCGGTTGGACACGACGAGGCCCCGGCGGTGAATCACCTGCCGGGGCCTGGTACGGAAACCGAACACGCGGTGCCAATGCAGGACATCGCCCTTGTAACGGCCGATGCCGAGACGCCACACCCCCGGGGCTCCGCCCTCCGGGGACAGCTCCCGGAGGCTGCACTCGACCGTGCCGCCGCCACGGGTGAACAGCCGGCGGCGCACCGCCATCGACGCGAACAGCAGCGCCGCCACCAGGACGGCCACGGCGAGCACCCCGCCCGCGTCCCATGCCAGGTGCTCGCCCAAATCCCCCGCCGTCCGCCCTGCGCCGCCGCGCCCCGTGCTCAGGCCTCGATGCCCGCCGCGCGCAGCCGCGCCCGGGCCCGCCGCTCCGGCGTCGCGTCCTCGCCCTCGGCCGCGAGCGCGTTCTCCAGCGCCCGCCGCGCCTCCGGGACGTCGATCTCGTCGCCCAGCTCGGCCTGCTCCGCCAGCACCGACACCTCGTCGGCGGCGACGGAGAAGAAGCCGCTGCCGACCATCGCGACGATCGGCTCACCGCCGGCGGCCGGCTCGATCTTCACGACGCTGCCGTCCAGGAGGACGCCGAGCACCGGGGCGTGGCCCGGCAGGATGCCGAGCGAGCCCTCGATGGTCTGGGCGACCACCATCCTGGCCTCGCCGGACCAGATCTCGCGCTCCGGCGAGACCAGCCCGACCTTAAGGTTTGCCACGTTTTCCCTCCGGGTTCACCGGGAGCCGCCGCCGGCGGAGCCGCGCACTCGCTGTGGCGGCCCCGCCGGTGCGGGCTACTTCTCCAGCTCCTTGGCCTTCTTCTCGGCGTCCTCGATCCCGCCGCACATGTAGAACGCCTGCTCGGGCAGGTGGTCGTACTTGCCCTCGGCGATCGCCTTGAAGGACGCGACCGTCTCGTCCTTCGACAGCGTCACGCCGGCCAGACCGGTGAACTTCTCCGCCACGTACATCGGATGCGACAGGAAGCGCTCGATGCGCCGCGCCCGCTGGACGGTGACCTTGTCCTCCTCCGACAGCTCGTCGATGCCGAGGATCGCGATGATGTCCTGCAGCTCCTTGTACTTCTGCAGGATCCGCTTGACCTCCTGCGCGACCTGGTAGTGCTCGTTCCCGAGGATCTGCGGGTCCATGATCCGCGAGGTCGAGTCGAGCGGGTCGACCGCCGGGAAGATGCCCTTCTCGGAGATGGCCCGCGACAGGGTCGTCGTGGCGTCCAGGTGCGCGAACGTGGTGTGCGGCGCCGGGTCGGTGATGTCGTCGGCGGGCACGTAGATCGCCTGCATCGAGGTGATCGAGTGACCGCGCGTCGACGTGATCCGCTCCTGCAGCACGCCCATCTCGTCGGCCAGCGTCGGCTGGTAGCCCACCGCGGACGGCATCCGGCCGAGCAGCGTCGACACCTCGGAGCCCGCCTGCGTGAACCGGAAGATGTTGTCGATGAACAGCAGCACGTCCTGGTTCTGCACGTCGCGGAAGTACTCCGCCATCGTCAGGCCCGACAGCGCGACCCGCAGGCGGGTGCCCGGCGGCTCGTCCATCTGGCCGAACACCATCGCGGTGTCCTTCAGGACGTCCATCTCGTCCATCTCGACCCAGAGGTCGTTGCCCTCACGGGTGCGCTCGCCGACGCCGGCGAACACCGAGGTGCCGCCGAAGTTCAGCGCGACCCGGCGGATCATCTCCTGGATCAGCACGGTCTTGCCGACGCCCGCGCCGCCGAACAGGCCGATCTTGCCGCCCTTGACGTACGGGGCCAGCAGGTCGATGACCTTGATGCCGGTCTCCAGCATCTCGGTCCTCGACTCCAGCGTGTCGAACGCCGGGGCCCTGCGGTGGATGCCCCAGCGCTCGGTGATCTCCAGGCTGGCCGTCGGGACGTCCAGCGCCTCACCGAGGGTGTTCCACACGTGGCCCTTGGTGATGTCGCCGACCGGCACCGAGATGGACGAACCGGTGTCGGTCACCGGGGCGCCGCGGACCAGGCCGTCCGTCGGCTGCATCGAGATCGCCCTGATCATGTTGTCGCCGAGGTGCTGCGCGACCTCGAACGTCAGGGTCTTCTCCTCGCCGCCGAGCGTGACCTGCACGTGCAGCGCGTTGTAGATCTCCGGGATGGCGTCGGCGGGGAACTCCACGTCGACGACCGGGCCGATGACACGCGCGACGCGCCCGGTGGCGGTCGCCGTCTCTACCTGAGCAGTCATTATCACTCCCCGCCAGACTCGGCGAGCGCGTCAGCGCCACCGACGATCTCGCTGATTTCCTGGGTGATCGCGGCCTGCCGCGCCTGGTTCATCTGGCGCGTGTAGACCCCGAGCAGTTCGTTGGCATTGTCGGTCGCCGACTTCATCGCCCGCCGGACCGACGCCTGGAAGGACGCCGCCGACTGCAGCAGCATGTGGAAGATGCGGCTCTCGACGTAGTTCGGCAGCAGCAGGTCGAGCGCGGCCGGGGCGGACGGCTCGAACTCGTACGCCGGCGGGACCTTCGAGGACTCGGTCTCCTCGATCTCCAGCGGCAGCAGCCGCTTGACCCGGACGGCCTGCGTCAGCATCGACACGAACTCGGTGTAGACCACGTGGATCTCACCGACCCCGCCCTCCGCGTCGGTCTTCAGGAAGTCCTCGGTCAGCAGCCGCCCGATGCGCTCCGCGTCCGTGAACGCGGGACGGTCGCTGAACCCGCTCCACGTCTCGGCGACCTCCCGGCCCCGGAACCGGTACCAGGTGATGCCCTTGTTGCCGACCACGTACGGGACCGGCTCGCGGCCCTCGTCCCGCAGCCGCCTGATCAGCGCCTCCGACTCGCGGATCACGTTCGCGTTGTACGCGCCGCAGAACCCGCGGTCGCTGGTGACGATCAGGACGGCGCTGCGGGTGTCGGCCGGCTGCTCCTTCAGCAGCGGATGGTCGATCCCGACATGGTGGCTCACCAGCGCGGTCAGGGCCTGCGTGATCTGGTCGGCGTACGGCTTGGACGCCGCCACCGCCTGCTGGGCCTTGACGATCCGCGACGTGGCGATCATCTCCTGGGCACGCGTGATCTTGGCGGTCGACTTGACCGACTTGATCCGCTGCCGGAGCTGGCGAAGCTGTGCGGCCATCGCCGTCAGTCCTTCTTGACGCGGGTGATCGTCTCCTGCTTGACGTCCTCGTCGTCGATCGCCTCGACCGGCTCCTCCGCGAGGATCTCGCCCTCGCTGGTCTGGAAGCCCTTCTTGAACTCCGTGATGGTGTTCTTGAGGCTGGTGAGGGCGTCGTCGGAGAGCTTGCCCGTCTCGCGGATGGTGGTCAGCACGCCGCCCGCCTCGCGCTCCACGTAGTCGAGGAACTCGCGCTCGAAGCGGCGGATGTCGGCGACCGGGACGTCGTCCATCTCGCCGGACGTGCCCGCCCACACCGAGACGACCTCCTGCTCGGCCGGGAACGGCGACCCCTGCGGCTGCTTGAGCAGCTCCACCAGGCGGGCGCCGCGGTCGAGCTGCGCGCGGGACGCCGCGTCCAGGTCGGACGCGAACGCCGCGAACGCCTCCAGGTCGCGGAACTGCGACAGCGCGAGGCGCAGCGTGCCGGCGACCTGCTTCATCGCCTTGATCTGCGCGTCGCCGCCGACCCGCGACACCGAGATGCCGACGTTGATCGCCGGGCGGACGCCCTGGTTGAACAGGTCCGTCTCCAGGAAGCACTGCCCGTCGGTGATGGAGATGACGTTCGTCGGGATGTACGCCGACACGTCGTTGCCCTTGGTCTCGATGATCGGCAGGCCCGTCATCGAACCGCCGCCCAGGTCGTCCGACAGCTTCGCGCACCGCTCCAGCAGCCGCGAGTGCAGGTAGAACACGTCACCGGGGTAGGCCTCGCGGCCCGGCGGGCGGCGCAGCAGCAGCGACACCGCGCGGTACGCCTCCGCCTGCTTCGACAGGTCGTCGAAGATGATCAGGACGTGCTTGCCCTGGTACATCCAGTGCTGCCCGATCGCGGACCCGGTGTAGGGGGCGATGTACTTGAAGCCCGCCGGCTCGGACGCGGGCGCCGCCACGATCGTGGTGTACTCCAGCGCGCCGGCCTCCTCCAGGGAGCGGCGCACGTTGGCGATCGTGGAGCCCTTCTGGCCGATCGCGACGTAGATGCAGCGGACCTGCTTCTTCTCGTCGCCGGACTCCCAGTTCTCCTTCTGGTTGATGATGGTGTCCACGCAGACGGTCGTCTTGCCCGTCTGCCGGTCACCGATGATCAGCTGCCGCTGGCCGCGGCCGATCGGCGTCATCGCGTCGATGGCCTTGATGCCGGTCTGCAGCGGCTCCTTCACCGACTGGCGCTGCACGACGGTCGGGGCCTGCAGTTCGAGCGCGCGGCGCTCGGTGCTCTCGATCGGGCCCTTGCCGTCCAGGGGGTTACCCAGCGCGTCCACGACGCGGCCGAGGAAGCCGTCGCCGACGGGGGCCGAGAGGACCTCGCCGGTGCGGCGGGCCTTCTGGCCCTCCTCGATCTTGCTGAAGTCACCCAGGACAACGGTGCCGATCTCGCGCACGTCCAGGTTCAGAGCCAGGCCACGGGTGCCGTCCTCGAACTCGATGAGTTCGTTCGCCATCGCGGACGGCAGGCCCTCGATGTGGGCGATGCCGTCGCCGGAATCGACGACGGTGCCGACCTCTTCGCGCGCGGCGGCATCGGGCTCGTACGACTGGACGAAGCGCTCCAGCGCGTTCCGGATCTCGTCCGGACGGATCGTCAGCTCCGCCATGATTCCTCTCTTGCTCCTCAGAGTCCGCTCTGCCGGCCTCAGCCGGTACCGAGCCGCCGGCGGACGTCGTCCAGCCGTCCGGCGATCGTGCCGTCGATGATCTCGTCCCCGATCTCGATCGACATTCCGCCGATCACCGTGGGGTCGATCTCGATGTTCAGGTGTACGTCGTGGCCGTAGGCGGCGGCGAGCACGGCGGCGAGCCGGGTCCGCTGCGCCTCCGGCAGCTCGGCGGGCGTCCGCACGAGCGCGACCAGCCGCTGCCTGCGCTGGGCGACGAGCTTGCCGTACTCGGCCAGCCCGCCTTCCAGGCTACGTCCTCGCGGGCGCAGCACCAGTTCGGTGACCAGCGCCAGCGTCGCGGCGGTGACCTTGCCGTCCAGCAGGGCGTTGACCACGCCGAGCTTGCGCTCGTCCGGCAGGCCCGGACCGGAGAGGGCGCCGCGCAGTTCCGGCTCGCCCTCGACGACACGGGAGAACCGGAACAGCTCGTCCTCCAGGTCGTCGAGCCGCCGGTCGGCCTCGGCGCGGGCGGCCTCGGCGGTGACCGCGAGGGTCTCCACCGCGTCCGCCAGCTCCGACGGCTTCGACCAGCGCAGCCGGACGACTTCGGCGACCAGCCCGAGAGCGGCCGGCGACACCTTGCCCTCCAGCAGGATGCGGGCGAGCTGCGCCTTGTCGGCGCCGTCCCGCGCCGGGTCGGAGACCGCCCGCCGCAGGCCGTGCTCGCGGTCGATCAGGTGCAGCACCGCGAACAGGTCGCCGCCGAGCTCGGCCAGGTCGGCGGACGAAATGGCCGCCTCAAGCCGCTCCTTGGCCTCGGCCAGCGACGCCCTGCTCACCGCTCCCGTGATGGTCATGATGTGATCTGCTCCTGCGTGCGAGCGCGCTCCTCGAGCTCTTCGAGGAACCGGTCGACGACCCGGCTCTGCCGCGCGCTGTCCTCAAGGGACTCGCCCACGACGCGTCCGGCCAGCTCGACCGACATGGCGCCGATCTCGGCGCGCAGCGACTGCAGCGCCTGCTGCCGCTCCGCCTCGATCTGCGCCTTGGCGTTCTCGACGATCCGGCGCGCCTCGGCCTGGGCCTGCTCCTTGGCCTGGGCGATGATCTGCGCGCCCTGCTCCTCGGCCTTGCGCCGCTCGTTCGACGCCTCGACCGCGGCCGCCTTCTGCTGCGCCTTGTACTGGTCGAGGACCTGCTGGGCCTCTTTCTGCGCCTGCTCGGCCCGCTCCAGGCCGCCCTCGATCGCCTCGGTGCGCTCCTCCAGCGTCTTCTGGAGACGCGGGACGAGCATCCGGCCGACGACGACCAGCACGACGACGAACGAGAAGATGCCGACGACCAGCTCGAACGCATGCGGGACGAGAGGGTTGTTCTCCTCCGCCGCAAGGACGGACGCTGCTCTGATCATGTCTGCAGCCCTTCCTCAGGGGATGGACCCGTTTACTTGATGCTCTGGAAGATGAACGGCGCGACCAGGCCGATCAGGGCGAGGGCCTCGGTGAGGACGAAGCCCAGCATCATGTTGGTGCGGATGACACCGGTCAGCTCCGGCTGGCGGGCGATGGCGTTCACGCCCTGGCCGAAGATGATGCCGACGCCGATACCCGGGCCGATGGCCGCGAGGCCGTAGCCGATCGCGGTGACATTGCCTTCGACGGCGGCGAGGACGGCTCCCGTCATGGGTTCTTCCTTTTCTGTCGGCCGGCGGAGTGTCCGCCGGTCTGGCTTATCGAGGTTGTCGGTACGGGCGCGGCGCCGAGGGCGCCCCGCCCATGGGGCTCAGTGCTCCGCGTGCAGGCCGCTCTGGATGTACATGGCGGCCAGCATCGTGAACAGGAACGCCTGCAGGAACTGGATCAGCAGCTCGAACGCGGTCATCGCGATGGTGACCAGCACGCCGACGATGCCGACCCCGAAGCCGAGCGGCGTGGGCTTCTCGAACAGGAACCAGAAGCCGACGAGGCTGAAGAACGCCAGGATCATGTGCCCGGCGAACATGTTGGCGAAGAGCCGCACCGCGTGGGTGAACGGGGCGATGATGAAGGTCGAGAGGTACTCGATCGGCACCAGCAGGAAGTAGACGGGCAGCGGCAGGCCCCGCGGGATCATGTTCGTGAAGTACTTCGCCGGTCCCTGGTGCTTGATGCCCAGGTAGACCTTGATGAAGTAGACGGACAGCGCCAGGACGGCCGGGAACGCGATGTGCGAGGCGATCGGGAACTGGATGACCGGGACGACCGAGAAGATGTTCCAGACCCAGATCAGGAAGAACATCGACATGAGCAGCGGCATCCACTGCTCGGTGTTGCGGCCGAGGAACGGCCGGGCGATCTCGTCCCGCACGAACATGTAGCCGATCTCGCCGAGGTTCTGGATGCCCTTCGGCACCAGCTTCGGCTTGGCGAACGCGCTCCAGAAGAAGACGCACACGACCGCCGAGCCGAAGACCGCGAACACGACCGGCTTGGTGAGCCACTCAGGGCCGCCGTTGAAGAGGGGCGGGAAGTCGAAGAGTTCTGTCCCGGGGGCCTCGAACTCATCCCCCTCGGAGGCGAGGACCGTCAGCGCGTTCACGCGGCGTTCCCTTCATCACTGTGTTGATGTTTCACGAAGGTTTCCTCGGCGGCCAGGCCGCTCAGAGGGTGCGACCGTACTTCACGTAGACCAGGTAGACGGCGAGCCCGACACCGATGACCACGCCGACCGCGGTCAGCCAGTTCTGGCCCGTCCATTCGGCCAGCAGCCACCCCAGACCGCCCCAGATGATCATCCCGGAGAGGAGGTAGCTGGGCACGGACCAGGCGGCGTCGGCGAATTCCCGTTGGCCGTCCTCCGGCCGACGTTTCTGCTCGCTCATCGCGCTCCGGACGATAGCAGGCCATCCATGCGGTGGTCATATTGGAGTAGTCCGTGCGGGCCATCACCGGGCGCGGCGACGTCATCACGGACTCCGGTCCAGCACGTTCTCGGGCTCGTCGTTCTCGGGCTCGTCAATGTAGGGCCTCCGCTGCAGCGCGACTCGGAACTCGGCGGCGATCCAGAGCAGCGCGAGGCCGATGACCGTCCAGCCGAAGACCTTGGTGTTCCAGATCGTGACCTCGTCCATGGCGCTGACCAGCACCATCACCGCGAGGATCTTCACGGCGTAGCTCGCGAGGGCGGCGAGCATCATCGTCTGCGTGGAGATCTTGGCGGCCCACGCGACCGCCAGCACGCTGAGCGAGAAGAAGGCGATCACCACGACGGTGGCCAGCGCCGCCGCGAACGCGCCCTTGGCGCCGGCGGTCAGCAGGCCGATGAGGACGGCGCCCACCCCGGCGGCGGCGGCCGGGATCGCGGCGCCGCGGAGCATCCGGGCGTCGGAGGTATGCATGAGGGCTCCGGCTGGTCACGTTCAGTGGTCGTCTGTTGTTCGTGAAAGGTATCACAAGCGTCCGGTATGTCCACAATTACCCTAGAGGTAATGCGCCACCGGGAGGGTGTGGGCGACTCCCTGTCACACTCCACGCTTCAGCACGGACTCTAGCCCAGCCCGCCGGCGCGGCGGCACGGGCGGATTCACCAGCCGGCCGAAACCCGTCCGACCTGTACCGGGAGCCCACGGGGGGACGAGCCGGAGACGCGTCGGCGACGCTCCTGGGGCGGCCCGGAGACGACCCTCCGATTTCGTGGGCGGCGGCTCGACCGGGCCACCGCGAACTCCGCGGCTCCCAATCGGAGGGAAGCGTCATGACGCATCAGCACATCAGGAAACTCGCCGTCGCAACCATGGCCGCGGGAACGATGGCCACGATGGGCACGGTCGCCTCGGCGCCGGCAATCGCCGATGGGCCGGGAACGGCTTCCGCCCGCCACTCGGTCACCGCGTCGGCGGCGACCGTCACGCAGACCGCGTCGGCCGCGCAGACCACCGCGGCCAAGGCCTCCTGCCGCAACGCCGTCAGCAAGATCACCGGCTCCACCGTGACCGCCCGCATCTGCTGGCAGGGCAAGAAGGTGTGGGTCACCGGCGTCATGTACGACACGAAGGGAGACAACCGCAAGGCGTGCGTCAAGGTCCGCTATGTCAAGAACGCGGTCCGCACGACCATGCGTGCGTGCATCAAGAACAGCAAGCCCGGCAAGAGCCAGAAGTGGAGCGACAACCAGCCCAAGGCCTCCAAATACGTGATCCAGGCATGCACGCGGAACACCTTGAAGACCTCGTGTGACAGCAAGTGGCGATGACCTGCGGGGGCCGGCGCCGCGGTGACGAGTACCGCTGCTAGCGTCCGGCCGCCGTCCGTTGCGGGCCCGGCGCCAACGGCTGCGGCGCCGGGCCCGCCCGCGCGGGTGACGGCCGCGCGGGTGACGGCCGGGCGGGTGACGGCCGGGCGGGCAGGTCAGACCGGCATCGTGGGGCGGTCGGCGGGGCGGTCGCTTCCGGGGACGGCGGCGGGACGGCGGCGCGGCTTGGCGAGCATGAGGACGACGCCGGCGACCGCCACCAGCAGCGTGATGCCGAGGGTGATCCAGGCGGCGTCGAACTGCGCGAGCCCGATCAACCCTGACGCCAGCAGCCCGACCCAGAAGTACATGATCAGCACGGCGCGGCGGGTGGAGTGGCCGAGCTCCAGCAGCCGGTGGTGCAGGTGCTGCTTGTCCGGCGCGAACGGCGACCTGCCCTGGTTGGTGCGCCGCCACACCGCGAGCAGCATGTCGATGAACGGGACCGCGGCCACCGCAGGGATCAGCAGCATCGGGACGAAGAACGGGAACAGCCCGTTGGCGAGCACGGCCGGGTCGAACTGGCCGGTCAGCATGATCGTGGATGCGCTGAGCAGCAGCCCGATCAGCATCGAGCCGGTGTCGCCCATGAAGATCTTGGCGGGGCTGAAGTTGTGCGGCAGGAAGCCCAGGCACATCCCGAACAGGATCGCCGCGATGAGGGTCGCGGCGGACAGCGTGGTGAGCCCCTCCGTCCGCGACAGCAGGTAGGCGTAGGAGAACAGCGCCAGCGCGGCGATCCCGACGACGCCCGCGGCGAGGCCGTCCAGGCCGTCGATGAAGTTCACCGCGTTGATCGTCGCGACGACGATCAGGACGGTCAGCGGCACCCCGTAGGCGGGCGGCAGCGTCAGCGACTCGCCCGTCGGCAGCGGGATCACGTAGATCTGGATGCCCTGCATGATGAAGATCCCGGCCGCAGCGACCTGGCCGGCGAACTTGGTGAGGGCGTCGACCTCCCAGCGGTCGTCCGCGATGCCGATCAGCACCAGCAGGCCGCCGGACATCAGCAGCGCCTTGGTGACGCTGATGTCGCCGTCCGCGAGGACCTTGCGCATCTCCGGCAGCCCGGTCGCCACCACGAGCGCCGCGACCATCCCGCCGAACATCGCGAGCCCGCCGAGCCGGGGCGTCGGGATGACGTGCACGTCGCGTTCGCGGGGGACGGCCTGCGCGCCGAACCAGACGGCGAACGTGCGGACCAGCGGGGTCAGCAGGTAGGCGACCAGGGCGGCGACCAGGATGCTGAGCAGGTATTCCCGCACTCCTCTGCGCCTCCCCTCACCGGTCCGGCCCGCGCACGCCCCGTACCCCGTCCGTGCAGGCCGTCACCTTGGTAGACGGCTCACCGGGACGATCTGTTCACATCGCGACCGACCAACTGTAGTCCTCCCGGGGGCCGTCCGGTGCCCGATCGCGTCGTCCCGGAACCGTCCCGGAACCGGTGGACGCAGCCGATCCCGGCCCCGACGATCATGAGCGCGAGCCCGCCGAGGCACCGGTCCCCCAGCGAGAAGGCCCAGGGCCCGTGGGCCGCCACGTCGTCGCCAGCGTCGGCGACGACCAGCAGGAACCCGGCGGCCGCCAGCGCCGCTCCGACATGCCTCGGCGGCGCCGGGCGCCGGGCGAGCACGGCCAGGGCCGCGAGGGAGAGCGCGAGGAGCGCGGTGCCCGTCCAGTCGCCCGTCCAGCGCGGCGGGACGTACCGCGGCGGCGCGACGGCGACCGCGTGCTTGGGCATCCTGACCCTGATCGTCATGCCCTCGTGCGGGGCCAGGGCGCGCTGGATGAAGTCCACGGCGTAGGGGCCGTCGCGGTCGCGCAGACACCGGGTCGTCGCGCCTGGGGCGCCCGCGCGGCACGTGACGACGGCCGAGCGGAGCTCATCGTCTGATCGGTGGTCGGGTGGGGGCTGGAGGACGGGGTTCCGCAGCGGCACCGGCGCCTCCACCCGGACGGCCGCGTTCCCGATCGGCACGTTCCAGCCCGTGCCGATCGCGTCCCAGACCAGCTCGTCGTGGCGGGCGCGGGGCGTGAACGCCCACGCCACCGCGTACTCGATCACGTACGCCTGCCGTCCGCGGACCTCGCGGTTCCGGTCGCCGACGCTGATCCGCACGTCGTTGAGGAACTTCATCGTCCTGACCCGGGACGGGGCGCCGGTCGACGAGCTGCTCCGGACGTCCCGCACGTCGTACACCCGATCGCCGTGCCGGAACGGCACGATCCGCACGATCCCGTGCTCGCCCGCCTGGTCGAAGTCGTAGGTGATCGTCTCCCGGACGTACAGGACGCCGTCCGCGCCGATGGTGAGGACGACGTCATAGGTCGGGATGCGCTCCCGATCGGCCGGAACGCGCTTCCCGAACTCCTCGGCGGCGGCGGTACCGGCAGAGCCGGGGGCACGGGCGGAGCGGGGGGCACCGGCGGAGCCGGAGGCGGTGTGGGAGGCGGAGGCGGCGTCGGAGCGGGCGGGCAGCGCGACGAGGACCAGCAGCAGCACGCCCGCGGCGATCGCGGGCCCCTGGACACGGCCACGCACGTCAGGCATGGTTCCACCGTTACCGCAATCACGCCGCCGTAACGACGCCGATACTCCCACCGGGCCACCGACCCCTCCCCGTCCGCATCAACACCGGCACCCCGCCGTTTCTGGGCGTCCGCACCCGAGGTCACGGAGTGCGGACGGGCCGGAGAGGCGCCGCGGAGACCCCCTCCTGCCGGTCCGGCCTCGTCCCGGTGCGGACGAGGTCGCGGAACATGCGGCTCGGCTCCACCCCGAGAGCGCGGCGGACGGCGGCCTCGTACTCCAGATAGACGCGGCGCGCGGCGACCGTGTCCCCGAGCGCGATGTACGAGGAGAAGATGATCCGGACCGGCGTCTCGGCGAGTTCGTCGATGCCGGCGGCGACGAGCGAGAGCTCTATGGCCTCGTGGGCGCGCCCCGCCTCCAGGCCCGCCGCGGCCGCCCTTTCGAGCGCCGCCTGCCGGAGCCGGTCCCAGCGGTCCCTTTCCACCAGCACATGGTCCTCGGCCGCGGTGCGCAGCAGCTCGGTGCCCAGCAGCCTGACCACCATCGGGTCGACGTCCCTCAGCGATTCCGGCGCCGCGTTGAGCATGTTGCTCGCGATCTTCCGGGCGGCCCGATAATCGACGGCGGCGTCGGCCGCCATGGCGATCCTGTCCCCGTCGACCTCGACCAGGGCGTCGCCGGTCGCGTCGCGGATCCGCCAGAGCAGCTGGCTCAGCCGTCTCGCCGCCCGTCCGGACTCCAGGTCCGGCCAGAGGTCCGTCGCGACCGACCTCCGGTGCAGCGGGCCGTCCTCCAGCGCCAGCCGGACGGCCAGCCCCCGGCCGGCGGCCGAGAGCGGGAGCTCGTCCGCCCCGCGGAGGCAGGAGAACTCGGGGAGGAGATGGACGATCACCTGATCCTGGGACGGCCCACTGGCCATGAGAACCCCCGTCGTCTTCGTGTCCCGTGAGTGCGGGATCCGCGGCGTCAGGCCGCTGGACGAATACCACCAGCGGGGCGTCTCACGAAGATCTCCACGACGTCGTCACAGCGTCTCCGCCTTTCGCCGTCGCCGGACCGGATCGGTCGGGGTGGGGCGGGCTCGCGGGTCAGGCGTCCTTGTTCTCGGCGGTGGGGGCCGTGGGGGCGGTGTCGGCCGTGGGGGCGGCTTCCGCGGTTGCCGGCGGTTCCTCAGCGGGTTCGGTGCGCGCCTCAGCGGGCTTGTCCCGAGTTTCGGTGGAGGGTTCCTTGGTAAGGGACGGCTTGGCGATCTCGGCGCCGGACGGGGCCTCTGCGGGCCCGACGGAGTCGTCGGAGTCGTCGGAGTCGTACGGCTCGTCCGGGTCGTCCTCGTCGGTCAGCAGGACGCCGACCACCGAGCGGATCTTGTCCTCGGGAATGGCGCCCGCGCGCAGCAGCCGCGGCACGGAGCCGGTCAGGTCCACGATCGTGGACGCGTCGGCGTGCCCCGACACGCCCCCGTCCAGGTAGACGGAGACGGCGTCGCCGAGCATCTTCTCGGCCTCCTCGACGTCCCGGGCGGCGGGACGGCCGCTGAGGTTCGCGCTGCTGACCGCCATCGGGCCGGTCTCCTTCAGCAGCTCCACCGCCAGCTCGTGCATGGGCATCCGCACGGCGACGGTCCCCTTGGTCTCGCCGAGGTCCCACATGAGGTTCTGGTTGGCGCGGCACACCAGCGTCAGCGCGCCCGGCCAGAACTCGTCGACGAGGTCCTGCCCGTAGGTGCCGAGGTTCTCCACCAGGGCCGTCGCGGCCCGTACGGACCCGACCAGGACGGGCGGCGGCATCTCCCGCCCGCGTCCCTTCGCGTCCAGCAGCTTCCGCACGGCGTCCGCGAGGAACGCGTCGGCGCCGACCCCGTACACGGTGTCGGTCGGCAGGACGACCAGCTCGCCGCGCCGGACGGCCGACACGGCCTCGGCGATCCCGCGGGTGCGCTCCTTCGGATCGGAGCAGTCATAACGTCGGCTCACGGTCGACCGTCTTCCCATCTGCGCAGCGCTCGTCCGGTATGGCACCGCCCAGAATAGCGGCGCTTCGGAGCGCTGCCTCATCGCGAGGGGGGCGCCTGCCCGGCGGTTCAGTCCGAGGCGATCCGGGCGGTGACGAAGCGGTCCCGGTTGGTGAGGTCGCGGCGGTTGCGGACGTCGCGCCAGCCGTTCTCCTCCGCGAACACCCAGTAGACGCCGTTGCCCTGCAGGTCGCTGTGCTCGACCGCCACGTAGCCGCCGGGACGCAGAAGGCGGCGCGCGGTGCGTTCGACCACGCGGATCGCGTCCAGTCCGTCGTCCCCGCCGCCCCACAGCGCGTCGGCCGGATCATGGTCGCGGACGTCGCGCGGCACGTACTCCCACTCGCTCATCGGAATGTACGGCGGGTTCGACACGACCAGGTCGACGGTGCCGTCCAGCTCGGGCAGCGCGGTGGCGAAGTCGTCCAGGTGCAGCCGGACGCGGCCGCGCTCGTCCAGTTCCTCGACGTTGCGGGTGGCGTGCACGAACGCGGTCGGGTCCTTCTCCACGGCGTGGACGCGCGATCGCGGCGCCTCCAGCCCGATCGACAGCGCGATCGCGGCGGAGCCGGTGCCGAGGTCGACGACGAGGGGGTCGCGGACGTCCATGTCGCGCAGCGTCTCCAACGCCCACCCGACCATCACCTCGGTCTCCGGACGCGGGACGAACACCCCGGGCCCGACCCTCAGCTCCAGGTAGCGGAAGAACGCGCGGCCGGTGATGTGCTGCAGCGGCTCGCCGGCCTCCCGGCGCGCGACGAACTCCCAGAAGCGGGCGTCGAACGCGCCGTCGGGGACGCCGTGCAGCTCCGAGCGCTTCACCTGGTGCACGGCCGCCGCGAGTTCCTCGGCGTCGGCGCGGGGGGAGGCGGCGCCCGCGTCCGCGAGGCGCGCGGTGGCCCTGGCGATCTCGTCGAGCAGCAGGTTCATGATCCTGCCCTTCGAGGGGGGACGACCCCCCACGCCCCCCGGTTCGCTGCGCTCATGACCACGACCTTCCGAGGGGGGCGACCCCCCACGCCCCCCGGTTCGCTGCGCTCATGATCCTTGTGCTTCGGCCAGCCGGCGTTCCATGTCCGCGTCGACGAGCGCCTGCGTGACGTTGTGGAGGTCGCCGTCCAGCACCTGGTCGAGGTTGTAGGCCTTGTAGCCGACCCGGTGGTCGGAGATCCGGTTCTCCGGGTAGTTGTAGGTGCGCACCCGCTCGGACCGGTCGACCGTCCGGACCTGGCTCTTGCGCTCCGCCGCCGCGGCCTTGTCGGCCTCCTCCTGCGCCATCGCCAGCAGCCGCGACCGCAGGATCCGCAGCGCCTGCTCCTTGTTCTGGAGCTGGCTCTTCTCGTTCTGGCAGGACACGACGACGCCGGTCGGCTGGTGCGTGATGCGGACCGCCGAATCGGTGGTGTTGACGCTCTGCCCGCCCGGACCGGACGAGCGGTACACGTCGATGCGCAGGTCGTTCGGGTCGATCTGGACGTCGACGTCCTCGGCCTCGGGCGTCACCAGCACGCCGACGGCGCTGGTGTGGATGCGTCCCTGCGACTCGGTGGCCGGGACGCGCTGCACCCGGTGGACGCCGCCCTCGTACTTCAGGCGCGTCCAGACGCCCTCGTCCTGCGCGCCCCTGGCCTTCACGGCGACGGTGACGTCCTTGTACCCGCCGAGGTCGGACGGGTGCGAGTCGAGGACCTCGGTCTTCCAGCCGACGCGCTCGGCGTACCGCAGGTACATGCGGAGCAGGTCGCCGGCGAACAGGGCCGACTCCTCGCCGCCCTCGCCCGCCTTCACCTGCAGGATGACGTCCTTGGTGTCGTTCGGGTCGCGCGGGACGAGCAGCCGCCGCAGCCGCTCCTCAAGCTCCTCGCGGCGCCGCTCCAGGTCGGCGGCCTCGGCGGCGAACGACTCGTCGTCCCCCGCCAGCTCGCGGGCGGCGGCGAGGTCGTCCTCGGTCAAGGCCAGTTCCCGGTGCGTCTCGACGATCGGGCGGAGCTCCGCGTAGCGCTTGCCGAGCTTGCGCGCCAGGCCCTGGTCGGCATGGACGGACGGATCGGCGAGCCGTTCCTCGATGCCCGCGTATTCGCTGATCAGTTCGTCGAGATTCACGATGTGTCCTGGCCCGTTCCGGCGCGGTGGCCATGCTGGTCCGCGACGGTCCGCGGCGGCCTCCGGATGCCGACTTCGAAGGCCCGGGGACCCTCGGTGAGTCCCCGGGCCGTCACTGGTCGCTGTATGTGCGGCGGTCGTCCTACTTGCCGGCCTTCTTCTTGCCGAAGCGCTGCTCGAAGCGCGCCACCCGGCCACCGGTGTCGAGGATCTTCTGCTTGCCCGTGTAGAACGGGTGGCAGTTCGAGCAGACGTCCGCGTGGATCACGCCGTTCTCGGCGGTGCTGCGGGTCTCGAAGGTGTTGCCGCACGTGCACGTCACGGTCGTGACGACATAGTTCGGGTGAATGTCAGGCTTCATGGTTCTCCTCGCTTCTGGCGGTCGCCGGGCGCTCCGGGCTCGCATGGCCGTTTCCGCATGGCGGAGCTCATGAGAGAGGTGAAGACGTGAACCGGTACCGCAGCGGTTGGCATCCCAAGTGTGCCAGATACGTGAACGTGCCGACGTCATCGGGCATTCCCGATCTTGGACGTTACCGTACGGGCCGCGCCGGGGCCGAGGCGGGGCCGTGCCGGGGCGGGGGCCAGGCGGGCTCGCCCGGGCTCAGGCGTCGGTGCGGCCCAGGTAGGCCAGGACGGCCATGACCCGGCGGTGCCCGCCCTGCGCGGGCTGCAGGCGCAGCTTCATGAAGATGTTCGAGATGTGCTTCTCCACCGCGCCCTCGGTGACGACGAGGTCCGCGGCGATGGCGCCGTTCGACCGTCCCTGCGCCATCAGCGCCAGCACCTCGCGCTCCCGCGGCGTCAGCCCCTCCAGCGGGTCGCCGGTGCGGCGGCGGCCGAGCAGCTGCCCGATCACCTCCGGGTCGATGACCGTCGCGCCGGCGGCGATGCGGCGGACCGCGTCGATGAACTCGGCGATGTCCGACACCCGCTCCTTCAGCAGGTAGCCGACGCCTTCGGCGCCGCCGCCGATCAGGTCGGTCGCGTACCGCTCCTCCACGTACTGCGACAGGACGAGGATCGGCGTGCCCGGCAGGCGCTCCCGGACGGCCAGCGCGGCGCGCAGCCCCTCGTCGGTGAACGACGGCGGCATCCGCACGTCCACGATGGCGAGGTCCGGTTTGTGCTCCTCGACGATGCCGAGCAGGCCGGGGCCGTCCCCGACCGTCGCCACCGTCTCGATCCCGGCGTCGTCGAGCAGCCGGACGAGCCCTTCGCGCAACAGCACCGAATCCTCGGCGATCACTACCCGCATCCGCCCATTATCGGCCCTGCGGCGCCGGGACGGGGCCCGCGGCCACGGGAGAGGCCCCGCGGCCGCGGACCCCGTCCCGCGTCACCCGGTGCAGGAGGGGTCACCCGGGCGCCGGAGATCACCAGGTGCAGGGCAGGTCGGCCCGGATGATCGTCGGGCCGCCGGCCGGGCTGTCCACGATGAGCATCCCGTCGATCGTGGCGGCCCGGTCGGCCAGCCCGGCGAGCCCGCCCCCGGGCCGCGCCTCCGCGCCGCCCATCCCGTTGTCGATCACCTCGACGACCACCCAGCGCTCCTCGCGGACGACGCGGACGGACGCCCGGGTCGCGCGGGCGTACTTGGCGATGTTCGCCAGCGACTCGGCGACGATGAAGTAGGCGATGCTCTCGACCGCCGCCGGCGGGCGCTCCGGCAGGTCCACGTCGACCTCGACCGGGACGGGCGCCCGGCCCGCGAGGCCGGAGAGCGCCGGGTCCAGGCCCCGGTCGGTGAGGATCGCCGGGTAGATCCCGCGGGCCAGGTCGCGCAGCTCGGAGATGGCCTCCTTGGTGCCCGAGTGGGCCTGCTCGATCAGCGCCCGCGCGCCCTCCGGGTCGTCGTCCAGCTTGGAGCGGGCCCGTCCGATGTCCATGGCCACGGCCAGGAGCCGCTGCTGCGCGCCGTCGTGCAGGTCGCGCTCGATGCGGCGCCGCTCGAACTCCGCCGCGTCCACGCCGCGGGCGCGGCTGGCCCGCAGATGCTCCGTCCGCTGCCGGAGCTCCAGGTTCTCCTTCTGCGACGGGCTCGGGCCGAGCATCAGCCCGGCGAACGCCGAGTGCCCGATCGCCATGATCCGCGTCACGTACATCGCCAGGACGAGGAAGAACAGCCCGCCCACCGAGATCGGCAGCGCCTCCAGCGGGTTGCCGGCCCAGTACGAGACGAACCCGACGCTGACCTCCGCGCCGCTCCCGTCTACCGCCACGATCACCGGCATGAACAGCAGCATGCACGTCGCGGCCCAGACCACCGCGGACAGGACGAACTCCACCAGCGTGATGGGGAACAGCACGGCGAGGTAGGCGAGGTCCTTCCAGGTGGCGGGGTCGCCCGCCATGCCCTTCAGCTTGGTCAGCGGGTTGCGTCCCGCGGGCAGCCGCCGATACGGGCTCGCGATCTTGACGCCGAACGCCGCCCGGACGAGCTGCCGTTCCAGCATCGCCCCGAACCGCCACGCGACCATCATCAGCGCCAGCATCGGCAGGCCCACCCAGATGATCAGCAGGCTGAGGGAGAGGGACAGCCCCACGATCAGGACGATGAACCAGCCGAGCCCGAACGCCATGCTGACGGCCAGATAGATCGCCGAACGCCAGGTCAGCGACGACTTCAGCATGGCGAGCGGCGTCCACGGGCTGTTCGCGACGGTCGCCGCCGCGTCACCGCCCGCCTGGATCAGCGCGGCCCACCGCGCCGCCGCCCACCGCGACGCGGCGCCGCCGCCGGCGGTCGCGCCCCCGTTCCCGGGGTTCCTGCTCAGCTCGCCCACGTCGTCCCTCCATGCCCGTTCCAACGTACGGTCCAAGCCTGCCCGGCACGCAGTGGGGCGACCATGATGTCCGCCGCCCATTCGGTGGTGGGGCTAACCCCACCATCCCCAGGCGACGGGCGCGCGGACGCCGGCGGAACGCGGAACGCCCCCGTCCGGGACCGTTCCCGGACGGGGGCGCACACCCGTCTCACGCTCGTCTGTCGAGCCCTCAGCCGACGACGGTCAGCCAACGGCGCTCAGCGGTCGTCGGAGACCGTCGTCTTCTGGACCTGGAGGAGGAACTCGGCGTTCGACTTCGTCTCCTTCATCTTCTCCAGGAGGAGCTCCAGCGCCTGCTGCATGTCGAGCGCGTGCAGGACGCGGCGGAGCTGCCAGACGACGCGCAGTTCCTCCGGCGCCATGAGGATCTCCTCCTTGCGGGTGCTGGACGCGTCGACGTCCACCGCCGGGAAGATCCGCTTGTCGGCCAGGCCACGGTTGAGCTTCAGCTCCATGTTGCCGGTGCCCTTGAACTCCTCGAAGATGACCTCGTCCATGCGGGACCCGGTCTCCACCAGCGCGGTGGCGAGGATGGTCAGCGAGCCGCCGTTCTCGATGTTGCGCGCGGCGCCGAAGAACCGCTTCGGCGGGTACAGCGCGGTCGAGTCGACGCCGCCGGACAGGATGCGTCCGGACGCGGGCGCGGCCAGGTTGTAGGCGCGGCCGAGCCGGGTGATCGAGTCGAGCAGCACGACGACGTCGTGGCCCAGCTCCACCAGCCGTTTGGCACGTTCGATCGCCAGTTCGGCGACGGTGGTGTGGTCCTCGGCGGGACGGTCGAAGGTCGAGTGGATCACCTCGCCCTTCACCGTCCGCTGCATGTCGGTGACCTCTTCTGGACGCTCGTCCACCAGGACGACCATCAGGTGGCACTCCGGGTTGTTCTTGGTGATCGCGTTGGCGATCGCCTGGAGCACCATCGTCTTGCCGGCCTTGGGCGGCGACACGATCAGGCCGCGCTGGCCCTTGCCGATCGGCGACACCAGGTCGATGATCCGGGTCGTGAGGATGCCGGGGTCGGTCTCCAGGCGCAGCCGCTCCTGCGGGTACAGCGGGGTCAGCTTGCTGAAGTCGACGCGGCCCTTGGCCTGGTCGGGCTCCACCCCGTTGACGGTGTCGAGGCGGACCAGCGCGTTGAACTTCTCGCGCCGCTCGCCCTCGCGCGCCTGCCGGACGGCCCCGGTGATGACGTCGCCCTTCCGCAGCCCGTTCTTGCGGACCTGCGCCAGCGACACGTACACGTCGTTCGGTCCCGGCAGGTAGCCGGTCGTGCGGACGAACGCGTAGTTGTCGAGGATGTCGAGGATGCCCGCGACCGGGATCAGCACGTCGTCCTCGGTGATCACCGGCTCTTCGTAGCGGTCGCGGCCGCGGCCGCGGTTGCGCTCGCGGAAGCGGCGCCCGCGACGGCTCCGGCCGCCGCTCTCGTCGTCGTCGTGCTGGCCGCCGCCGCCCTGGTTCTGGCCGCGCTGGCGTCCGCCGCCGCCCTGGTCGCCGCGCTCTCCCCGGTCACCGCGGTCGCCGCGCTCGCCCCGGTCGCCACGCTCGCCGCGGTCTCCCCGCTCGCCGCGCTCGCCCCGGTCGCGGCCTTCGCCGCGCTCACGGCCGCCGCGCTGCCGCTGGCGTCCGCCGCCCTCGCGGCCCTCGCGGCCGCCGTCGCGGTTCTCGCGCCCGTCCCGCCCGTCGCGTCCGCCCTGGGACTCGCCGTCCTCGGTGTTCTGCTCCCGGCCCTGGTCTCGCTGGTCGCGGCCCCGCTCGCCGCGGCCTTCGCCCCCCCGGTCCTGCCTTTCGCCCCGCTGCCGGCCGCCCTGGCGCCCGTCCCGCTCCGGCTTCTCCGCCGGCTCCGCCTTCTCGACCGTCCCGGCCTGCTCGGCCTGTGCGGCTGCCGGCTCCCCCGCCGGCGCCCGCTCTCCCGCCGGGGCCTGCTCGGCGACCGCGGCCTGCTCGCCCGCGGGCGCGACCTCGGCGAGGGTGACCTGGTCGTCGGACACCTCGCGCTTCGCGCCTGTGGTACGGGTCCGCCGGGGGCGCTCGGTCTTCACCGCGGCAGCGTCTCCCTGCTCGCCCCCCGCCGAGCCCTGCTCCTGGCCGCCGCCCTGCTTCTCCTGGATGGCCGCGATGAGCTGGCTCTTGCGCATCCCGGTCACACCGGTGATGCCGAGGCTGGACGCGAGCGCCTTGAGCTCGGGCAGCACCATGGCCGACAGGCCGGTGCCGGCCCGGCGGCGCCGGGGGGTGGCGGGCTCGGCGTCGGCGGCCTGCGCGGCGTCGACGGGTCCCGTACTCGATGCGTCCGTAAGGAGTTCGCTGGATTCGCTCACTAAGGGTCCTTCCCAGGGAGCGGGCGTTGGCCGGTGTTCGGCCAGCCGACCCGGTAGTGCGGCCCGGCGGGGGCGCCGGGACGGGCTCCGCTGATCACGGTGGGGCCGGGATCTGCGTGTTCTGGGCACAGCCAGATGGTGGACGGGACGGTTCGCTCGTGCGTGTTCCCTGTACCGCCACGTCCGAAGTTTCGCTGGAATGCCGGACAACGGGATGTCACGGTGTCGGGAAGCCTAGTACGCGGGACCGACACGGCCGAAGGGCCGGTCAGGTGACGCGCGGCTGACGAGCACGCTGCCCCGAACGGGGCATCTGGTGCGGCATTCAGCCTAACATCACCAGGGCGCACTGCTATTCCCCAGAGGTCGATGTCTTCGCATTTTACCTAGCGGGAACGTGCCGGACCCGCATCGGCAGCGCCGGGACGCCTGCCCCCGCCCCCGGCGCCGCCATCAGGAACGGAACTCCGATTCTCCGGTCATGACGCGCGCGCCGCGGGTCGCGACGTCCAACGGGTGCTTGAGCCACCCATTACCCACTTCAGGGACTATCGAATCAACTTGTGATGCGCTTGTGAAGGCCAGGACAGTAGGTCCTGCCCCGGAGATCACCGCCGGGACGCCCGCGGCGCGGAGCCGTCCGACCAGCGCGGCGGACTCGGGCATCGCGGGCGCGCGGTAGCTCTGGTGGAGGCGGTCCTCGGTCGCGTCGAGCAGGACGTCCGCGTCCAGGCCGCCGGTGAGCGCCGCTATGAGCAGCGCGGCGCGTCCGGCGTTGGCGGCGGCGTCGCCGTGCGGGACGCTCTCGGGCAGCAGCCCCCTGGCCCGCTCCGTCGCGAGCCGCTGTTCCGGGACGAACGCCGTGACCTGCGCGATCTTCGTCTCCAGGCGGACGAGCCTGGGGCCACGCGGGGTCGTCCAGGCGACGGTCAGGCCGCCGGCGAGGCACGGCGCGACGTTGTCGGGATGGCCTTCGATCTCGGTGGCGAGGCGGAGCGCTTCGTCGTCGCCGAGGAGCCTTCCGGCGGGGTGCAGCGCGCGGGCCGCGACGATCCCGGCGACGATCGCGGCCGACGACGAGCCGAGGCCGCGGCTGTGCGGGATCCGGTTGCGGCAGCGCAGCCGGAGGCCGCCGGGGCGCGGGACCGGTCCAGTTCCGGCCAGGCCGTCGAGCAGGTCGAAGGCGCGGCGGAGCACCCTGACGATGAGGTGCCGGTCGCCCCGGTCGGCGACCTCGGAGCCTTCGCCGTCCACCTCGATGGTCAGCGTGCCGTCCGGCGTCCCGACCTCGACCTCGACCTCGTCGTACAGGGACAGCGCGAGGCCGAGCGAGTCGAACCCGGGACCGAGATTGGCGCTGGTGGCCGGCGTCAGGACGAGGACCGGCCCCTCCGTCCAACCCACGTCGTCCGTCGGGCCCGCGTCGTTCGTCCGGCCCGCGTCGTCCGCCGGGCCCGCGTCGCTCGTTCGGCCCGTGTCGCTGGTCCGGCCCACGTCAGGTGAGGCCGAGTTCTGACGCGGCGGAGTGCGCGTCGACCTTGATGGTGGTCGGGGCGGGCGCGCCGGAGATCGCCCAGTCGGGGTCCTTGAGGCCGTTGCCCGTCACCGTGCAGACCACCCGGGAACCGGACGCGACCACACCCCGCTCACTTGCCTGCAGAAGGCCCGCGACGCTCGCCGCAGAAGCGGGCTCTACGAAAACGCCCTCTTCCCTGGCGAGAAGCCGGTAGGCGGCCAGGATCTGCCGGTCGGTGACCGAGTCGATGGCGCCGCCCGACTCGTCCCGCGCGGCGATGGCCAGATCCCAGGACGCGGGGTTGCCGATCCGTATGGCGGTGGCGATGGTCTGCGGTTTCAGGACGGGTTCACCCTTGACGAATGGCGCCGCACCGGACGCCTGGAAGCCGAGCATGCGCGGAGTCTTCGATGCCGTCTTCCCGCCGGTTTCCCCGGCGGTTCTCCCGTCGGTCTTTCCGGCGGCGTACTCCTTGTAGCCCATCCAGTATGCGGAGATGTTGCCCGCGTTCCCTACGGGCAGGCAGTGCACGTCGGGGGCGTCGCCCAGCGCGTCCACGATTTCGAACGCGGCCGTCTTCTGGCCCTGCAGCCGGTACTTGTTGACCGAGTTGACGAGGGCCACCGGATAGTCGACGGCCAGCTTCTGGGCCAGTTCCAGGCAGTCGTCGAAGTTGCCGTCCACCTGGAGGAGCCGCGCGCCGTGCACCAGCGCCTGCGCCAGCTTCCCCATCGCGATCTTGCCGTGGGGGACGAGGACCGCGCACGTCATCCCGGCCCGGACCGCGTACGCGGCGGCGGACGCCGACGTGTTGCCGGTCGAGGCGCAGATGACCGCCTTCGCGCCGTCCTCGGCGGCCTTGCTGATCGCGACCGTCATGCCGCGGTCCTTGAACGAGCCGGTCGGGTTCGCGCCCTCCACCTTGAGGAACACGTCGCAGCCGGTCAGCTGCGACAGCCGACCGGCGGGCACCAGCGGCGTCCCGCCCTCCAGCAGCGTGACGACCGGCGTCGCGTCCGACACCGGCAGCCGGTCGCGGTACTCCTCGATTAGGCCACGCCACGGGCGGGCGTTCGCGTTCACGTCGGTCTCCCTGAATGACCTGCGATATTGCCCGGGAGTCTACCGGTGCCGCCGAGCCTGCGACGGCGTCAGGCCGCCCGGTTACGGGCGTCCGATTCCACGCCGAAGCACCCGACGGCCCAAGCGCGACTCATTCGCCGCAGGTGGCATGGCTTCGTCGCGAACGACGCGGCTCATTCGCCGCGGGTGGCGTGGCTCATTCCTCGCCCTCGACGCGCATGACGCTCGCCACCTCGCGGACGATGTCCAGCCCGCGGAGGCCCTCGACCGTCGCCGCCAGGGCCGCGTCCGGGGCCCGGTGCGTCACGACGACGAGCTGCGCCTCCTCGCCCAGCCCGACCTGCCGGACGGCCTGAATCGACACCCCGTGCCTGGCGAACTCTTCGGCGACGGTGGCGAGAACACCGGCCTCGTCGGTCACGTCCACCTGGATGTAGTAGCGCGTGACCGTCTCGCCCATCGGCAGTACGGGAAGCTTCGCGTACGTCACTTCCACTGGGCCCGGTGTACCGCCGGCCACATTTCTGGCCACCGCGACCAGATCGCCAAGGATCGCGGACGCCGTCGGCGCACCACCGGCTCCCGCGCCATAGAACATCAGCGAACCGGCCGACTGCGCCTCTACGAACACCGCGTTGTACGCCTCGCGGACGCTCGCCAGTGGGTGCGACCGGGGAATCATCGCCGGATACACGCGAACTGATACGCCACGGCCGTTGCGGCCGTCCCCGCTGTTTCCGTCCGCCGAAGGAACCCGCTCGCAGATGGCGAGAAGCTTGACGACGCAGTCCATCCCCTGGGCGCCGGCCACGTCGGCGGCGCTCACCTCGGTGATGCCTTCGCGATGGACGTCGGCAGCGGTCACCGGAGTGTGGAACGCGAGCTGCGCCAGGATCGCCGCCTTGGCCGCCGCGTCGAAACCCTCCACATCGGCGGTTGGGTCTGCCTCCGCATAGCCCAGCGACTGCGCTTCCTCCAACGCGTCGTTGAACCCTGCGCCGTGCGTGTCCATCTGGTCGAGGACGTAGTTCGTGGTGCCGTTCACTATGCCGAGCACCCGATGCACGTGGTCGCCGACCAGAGACTCCCTCAGCGGCCGCAACAACGGAATTGCGCCCGCCACCGAAGCCTCGTAGTAGAGATCGGCGCCGTACTCCCGTGCCGCCGCGAACAGCGTCGCGCCGTCCTCCGCCAGCAGCGCCTTGTTCGCCGTGATGACCGACTTCCCGGACTTCATCGCCTCCAGCATCAGCGACCTGGCCGGCTCGATCCCGCCGATCACCTCGATGACGATGTCGACGTCGTCCCTGGTCACCAGGGTCTGCGCGTCCGTCGTCAGGAGCTCCCTGGCGACGCCCTCGCGGACCCGGTCCGGCCGCCGGACCGCGATCCCGGCCAGCTCCAGCGGCGCCCCGACGCGCGCGGCGAGATCGTCCGCCTGCTCGTTCAGCAGCCGGACGACCTCCGTGCCGACCACGCCGCAACCGAGCAGCGCCACGCGCAGTCCGGATTTCACGCTTCGACCTCCGCATCGAGCCGCAGCAGGTCCTCGGCGCCCTCCCGGCGGACGATCACGCGCGACCTGCCGTCCCTCACCGCCACCACGGCGGGCTTCGGGACGTGGTTGTAGTTGCTGGCCATCGACCGACAGTACGCACCGGTCGCCGCCACCGCCACAAGGTCCCCCGGCGCAATATCTTCGGGGAACCAGAGGTCCCGCACCACAATGTCGCCGCTTTCGCAGTGCTTGCCGACAAGCCTACTGAGCATGGGCGATGCGTCCGACGACCGGCTCGCCAGCGCCCCGGTGTACTCGGCGCCGTACAGCGCGGTCCGGAGGTTGTCGCTCATCCCGCCGTCCACGGACACGTAGGTGCGCAGGCCCTCGACGTCCTTCACCGTGCCGACCTCGTACACCGTCACACCGCCCGGGCCGATGATGGCCCGTCCGGGCTCCACCGTCAGCCGCGGCATGGCCAGCTCGTACGCCCTGCACTCGCGCGCCACGATCGTCCTCAGCCCGTCCGCGATGGACTTCGGGTCGTGCGGCTCCTCACCGGGCACGTACGCGATCCCGTAACCACCGCCCAGATCGAGTTCCGGAAGCTCGATCCCGTGCTCGTCCCGGATGGCCACCAGCAACTCGGCCAGCCGGTGCGCGGCCACCTCGAACCCGTCCACGTCGAAGATCTGCGACCCGATATGGCTGTGCAGCCCCACGAGCTCCAGCTGCTTCAGCTCCAGAACCCTCCGCACCGCCTCCAGCGCGGCCCCCGAACTCCTGGAGAACCCGAACTTCTGGTCGTCGTGAGCGGTCGCGATGAACTCATGCGTGTGCGCCTCGACGCCCGTGGTGACGCGCACCATCACCTTGGGCCGGGCACCCTTCTCCTTGGCGAGATAACCCACCCGGGCTATCTCCTCGAACGAATCCAGGACGATCCGTCCCACCCCGGCGTCGAGCGCCTTCTCAATCTCCCAGGACGCCTTGTTGCTCCCATGCAAAGTGACCCGCTCCATGGGGAACCCCGCCGCCAACGCGACAGCAAGCTCACCCCCACTGCAGACGTCCAGCCCGAGACCCTCTTCCTTCAACCACCGGGCCACGGCCGTACACAGGAACGCCTTGCCGGCATAGTGCACGTCGCCGTCGTGGAACGCCGCCGCGTACTCCCGCGCACGGCTCCGCACGTCCTCCTCGTCGTAGACGTACAGAGGCGTGCCGTACTCCTGGGCGAGATCCCGCACATCGACGCCGCCGACCGTCAGGACACCGTCGTCCCGCTTGGCGTTCCGTGGCCAGATCGCGGGCTCCAGCACGTTCAGATCGTCCGCCGGACCGACCGGATGATCCTCCGGCAGGACGTCGGCATGTCGCGGCCCAGCAGGGTGTACTCGACTCATATCCGCTCTCTAGGGGTCTCACCGATCATGTTCAGCCCGTCGCCGAGGACGACCCGCACGGCCTCCGCCAAGCCGACCCGTCCTTCGTGCACCACCCCGGGCGCCTCATCACCCTTCGGCACCGCAGGACACCGCTCATGGACGTCGTGGTACGCCCCGGCCACTCTCTCCAAACAGAACATCAGCGGCCTGGCATCCCGTTCCCGCTCCGCCTGGAGGGCCCTCCCTTGCACGTCCCCCAGCAGCCCCACAAGCTCAAGCTCCTCCGCCTGGACGTCCCACAGCGGCCCCCGTCCGATCCCAAGCTCCGAAGCCCAACGCCCCACCCAACAAGCCCGCACATAGGCGTACCGCACCGAAAACCCCGGATTGTCGAACGTCCGAGGCCACTCACTCCACCCGCCCTTGATCCGCGCACCCTCGAAACCGCGGAGAGCCCCCTCCACCACCTCACCCACAGACAGAACAACCCGCACGAACCCGTCCCCGCTGACAGAACCCCCGACCCGCCGCGCGATCACCCACGGATCAACCTTCAACCGCAACGCCACAGGACTCTCATAAACCCCAGCACCCCGGCTGAAAACAACGACCTCATCAGGCACCGACACAGCGAGCTCACCCTCGGCCACGGCGTCCCTCACCGCACCCACGAGAGCACCGCTCACATCGGCTGGAGTCACACCGGTGAGACTATCCGGCCACCGCGGCGAGCTTCCGCACGGTCTGGATCAGCTGATTGGGGTCGAACGGCTTGGTCACGTAGGCGTCCACCCCGATCTCGTGCCCCCTGCGCACATCATGTTCCTGCGCCCGCGCCGTGATCATCACCACCCTGATGTGCGCGGTCTCCGGGTCCCCCCGCAGCCGGACGGCCGTCACCCACCCGTCCAGCCTGGGCATCATCACGTCCAGCGTGATGACGTCCGGCCGCACCTCGGCCACCTTCTCCAGGCAGTCCTGACCGTCCACCGCGGTCGACACCTCGAACCCCTCCAGTTGCAGGTTCACGGCGATGAGCTGGCGGATCACCTCGTCATCGTCGACGACCAGCACGCGTCCCAGTGGCTCGGTCACGGCCTCGAAGTTAGCCCACTCCACCCCGCTCACGCACGGCGAACGTCCCCGTGCGCGTCACCCCGTCAACCCTGGTAATCTTCTACCGCGCCGCCCAGGGGCGCACGCCCCCTTAGCTCAGGGGATAGAGCAACGGCCTCCGGAGCCGTGTGCGCAGGTTCGAATCCTGCAGGGGGCGCCACCAGGTGGGCCAAGACAGGCACTGACCCAGCACGAACGGTGCGGAAATCTGACACGAATCGGGCCTGAGAAATCCGACAGTGCGCGAACCTTCCACACAGAACGCAGCTAACCAGATATGCTCCGTCGACTGTGGCGTAACTAGACGCCTTCGACCCCTGACTTACTGTCAAGCCCAAGTCGTGTCACCGCATCGCTCGCTCAGCGGCATGAGCGGGCGCTTGTCATCGGAGGGACTGGGGTTGTTCACGACTCAATCCGTGCGACCGTTATCCAGAGAATCGGGCTGGCAAGTGGCACCCGAATGCGGGAAGAGCTATACATTCCTGAAGCAACTGGATGATACTACAAGAGCGCTACCGGTCCACCTCGCCGGGAGACTTGTGACCGCTATCAGCCAGGTGGGGCTAATAGCCCTGCAGGCAACCGCCAGTATTCTGGAGTGGATTGCAGAGCGAATCACCACACACGATTGGGCTTGTGAAAAGCCAGAGCACTCTGGCTTTCTTTCGGAAGCGTTTCTTGCAGACGCTAGGATCATTCGACAGTTCCTAGCAGGCGCTGATTAGGCCACTTGCCGAATTGGGCTGTTTAGGGTCAAGGGACGGCGGCGCTCAGGCCGCTGGCGCGGCCCCGCGCCAGGCCGCCCGGAGCATGCGGCGTGGGCGCCGGTCACCGGACGGCCGCGCTGGGCCGCGCATCGCGCCACGTCCGCCGGCCCCGTCCCGACCGCTTACCGCAGGGGCGCGCCGCCGCCCTGACCACTCGACGCCGGGTCTCCAAGCCCGTTCGGCGACGAGCACCGGGGCGTGACTGTGGTCGAGTTCCGTTGGAGTCGTCAGGGGCGATTGCCGGAATATCGGTTGCGCGTGCGCTACCGGGGAACCCCGTGGTTCTCCAGACCCCTCCTGGAACCGGAGAGCACTCCTGCGCGAATCTGTCTGTCAGGGGTTGCACGCCGTTCGCGCGGGAGCGCCCTCCGGACTGCTGTGGAGGACGCGGGACGACGGCAGACGGGAAGATCTGTCAGCGTGGCGTACGCGCCTAGTCGCGCCATGGCATGGTGTTGCCGTGTCGTTTCCCTGGACGAACCTCATCACAGCCGGATCGACTCTGATTGCCGCTCTTGGCGGAGCTTCTCTGACAGCATTACTCAGCGGTCGGGCCGAAAGCCGTCGCCTCGCACATGAACGCCTGATGAACCGCGCTAATCAGCGGACCGAGGGGTACGCGGACTTCCTCCGCATCGCGCAAGCAGACGCCCGCCTCCTGGGCATTGCTGGCTTCCGTTTCTCTCACGGTGTTCCCGACGATGAAGAGGCACAGAAGATGATCGACGAGATGAGCGAGATCGTCGTCGCCTTCCAAGGAGCGTGTGCGCGAGTCGAGATCGTGGGCTCGGAGGCAGCGGCAAGCGCGGCCCGACGCGTCTCCGAGGCCGCCGCTCTGGTGGGCCAACGCCTTCGTATCTCCTACCTCTCAGGACAGCCCGTCGATCTGGACGCCGGAACTGCCGAGCACGCGGAACTGAAGCGCACGATCGACCAGTTCTCGCAACTGTGCCGTCAGGAACTCGCCGACGCGGATTGATCAACAGCTCGTTGCGTGCCCGTTGCGTGTCCATTGGATCGGGCGATCATGGCGCGTACTGTCATCATGAGCACAGCTGCATCAGATGCCCCCTCCTCCGCATCGACCCAGCTCAGCGGGCCAGACCGGAGGAAATCCGCGACAACCTCATCGACCGTGTCGCCGAAGCCCAACGCGAAGGCTGGGCGGGAGAAGCCGAAGGACTCAAGGTCAGCCTCGCCGCCGCCAACGCCAAACTCGCCCAGGTCGACGGGCTCATCGAACGACTCCGTACCACCATCAACCTCGGACTTCCCACTTTCAAGGACATCGCCGCCCGCACCACGCACGCCCCGACAAGACCGGATAGCACAGATCGAGAACCTTGATCTGCTCTCCGCTCAGCGAAGACTCGATCTCGACGCCCGGCTGTCCACAAATGGTTAGAAGGAGTCTTCCGCACCTGGTGATACTGCCCAGATGGATCTGAGCCAGGCCATCAGAGACTGGCGGAGCCAAGGATTCGCCGTCCTGCCCGGCTACCTATCTGACGAGGTGCTGGACCCGGCGGTCGCCGAGCTGAGCCTGATGTTCCCCTCGGAACAAGGTTTCCACAACGGCAGTGATCCGCGCCGGCAACGCTTCCTCGGTGACGAGTTCGCCGGCATCGACACTTTCCCCTTCATCAGCACCGAGATCAGCCTGCTGGCCGTGCACGACCGCCTGATCCACCTGGCCCGGACGCTGCTGCAAAATGATGATCTGCGGATCTACTCCGCGGAGGCGTGGGCGAAGTACACCGGGGCGGCCGACTACGACCAAGACCTGCACCGCGACTTTCTCAATCACACCTTGGTCGTTCCCCCTCACGGAACCGACCAGCAGCAAGTCGAGATGTTCATCTATCTGGTCGACGTTCCTGACCACCTGGGACCGCCCCATCTGGTTCCCGCCACCTACTCTGCCGGCATTCCGGCCAAGCCCAACTGGTTCCCGCGCCAGGATCCGACCGGCTCACAGGGCCCAGACGCCAGCCCTGGCACGCCAGCGGGCTTTCACGCTCCGGCCCGCCCAGAACTCTACGAGCATGAAGTGTCCGCCGCAGGTCCCGCCGGCACCGTGGTGGCCTTCCAACTCGGCACCTTTCACCGGGGCACCGCCTTGAACCGTCCCGGCGGCGCGCGCTTCACCATGCACGTCAACTACCGGCACGCGGAAGCCGAGTGGACCCATCGTCAGGGATGGGCCGACCGCAGCCACGATCCGGCCTGGTATCACTTCGTCGAACGCGCCTCTCCCCAGCAACTTCAACTCTTCGGGTTCCCACCCCCCGGACACCCATACTGGACAGCCGACACCCTCGCCGGAGTGGCGCTCCGTTATCCCGGTCTCGACCTGTCACTCTGGCGCGCCCACATGGACGACATCCGACCTCCGTCCTGCTAGTTCAGAGAAGGGATGGGGACGAGGTGATTGCGCCGGAACCAGCCGATCTGTCCCTCGACGCCGCCCTTCTCATGCGCGCCTCGGATGCCGGGCTGGCAGTAGAACGCCTCGATGCCGTAGTGGGAGTGGAACGCTGTCCACCGGTCGGCTTCGACGCGTCGACGGGAGAACTTGATCACGCTCGCGACGGCGGCCTTGAGGTTGTCGTAGCGGATCTTCCCGGTCGGCACCCCGCCGAGGACCCAGAACGCGTGTGCCCGGCCCTCGAAGAAGGCTTCCTGGCCGGCCGAGGCACTGATCCGGTGCACGGCCCTGCCGGACTCGGAGAGTCGCAGGCTGAACAGCGTGCAGGTGACAAGTTCTCCGCGTAGCCCGATCGCGACCTCGCCGAGGTCGACCTCGGCCTCACGGCCGGGCAGGGGCTCCTGGGGCATGAACGTGTCCGCGGGTTCCCGGCCCGCCTCGATCCGGATCTCACGTCGGCGGGTGGCGACGTACTCGCGCACCATCCAGTACGACACGTCAGTGGCATCCTGCTCATCGAGGAGCCGGTCGAAGATCCGCTTCGCGGTGTGTCGCTGCTTGCGGGGTGCGTCCAGGTCCGACCGTAGCCAGTCGTCTATGACGCCTCGGTAGTGGTCCAGACGTGAGCCGCGTTTCGGGGGCGGCTTGCGCTCCTTCGGCCAGGCCGACTCCAGCGCGGCGGCCAAGGTCCGGTAGCCGACGCCGTGCTTGGGCTGTAGCGCACGGTTCGACATGCCCGATCGGGCGTCGCGCCGAATCGCCGCATACAACTCGACACGAGACCCTGGCAGCTGCGCCAAATGCACTCACCCGCTTCGATTCCGGTCTGCCCAGTCGGCCAGCCCGGTGCCCCTCCCGCCCAGGCGCAGGGTGCGAAGCGCGGTGGCCCCGGCGATGGGCAACGTGGCGGCCTTGGCGAAGTCGACCCTGTCGGGCAACGGGGCGAGTTGCTCACCGTCGACGGCAACGCGCTCGGCCCACCCACCTTGTTCGGCCACGTCCACGGGTGTGCCAGCCGCCGGCCCGGTGCCGTCCGCAGCGGGCTGTACCACTACACCGGCAACGTCCTGCCCGGGCCGCCACCCGGCCGGGCGTGCCTTCAGCAGCGCGAGTTCGCCGCGGTTGATCGAGAAGGCGCGGACTCTGACAACCGCCTGCCCGGGCCGCGGCGTCGGCTCCGGCGCTTCACTGAACATGACTCTCGCTGATGTGTCCGGAGCATGTGAACAGCAGGCACTGGTCAACCTTTCGAATCTCGCGTCTGGGATACGGGCTGAAAGCAAGGAGGTCAGTTACAGGGAAGGGACCGCGGGAGCCCGAACCACGGAAGGACGCTGTTGTCAAAACGGGTCACGGCGCTGATCCGATCGCCGGCCAAGGTGAGGACCACGAGCCCCGTCCCACGCCGGATGCCATCGCTGCCCGAGCGCAGATAAGTACCGAATGCCGGTTGGCCGTTCGCGCGCGTAGGCACCAGGTGGTACTTCCGGTTGGCGCTCATGAGCGCGGCGTAGAACCCGGAGACGGCGTCGCGGCCGAGGTACTCAAGCGGCATCGGCGGCATGGAGACGCGAGCGTCGTCGGTGAGCAGGCCGACCAAGGCGTCGACGTCGCCGGATTCGTAGGCACGGGCGAACTTCGCCACGAGTGCCTCTTCGGCCGGCGAGGCGGGCGCAGGTGGTGAATCGTCCATCCCGCTCGGCGGGATTCGCCGGTGCAGCGTGGCGCGTGCCCGTTTGAGTGCGCTGTTGACCGAATCGACGGAAGAGTCGAGCATGTCGGCGACCTCGGCCGCCGGGTAGCCGAGCACCTCGCGCAAGATCAGGACGGCACGTTGGCGTGCCGGCAGGATCTGCAGCGCAGTGACGAACGCCAGCGAGATGGACTCTTTCTGCTCATAGCGTGCTTCCGGTCCGAGCGGCGCGGCGATCGCACCGTCGAGGAGAGCGTCAGGGTACGGCTCCAGCCACACGACTTCGCCGAGCCGGCTCGGCTCCGGCGGTTCGATCTCGGGCACATTCCACTCCTTCGCCGGGCGACGGCTGGCCGAGCGAATCGCGTTGAGGCACTGGTTCGTGGCGATCCGGTACAGCCAGGTGCGGATCGAGGCACGCACCTCGAACCGGTCGAGTGCCCGCCACGCCGCGAGCAGCGTGTCTTGCAAAGCGTCCTCGGCGTCCTGGAACGAGCCGAGCAGCCGGTAGCAATGCATGTGCAACTCCCGGCGATGTGGCTCGGTCAGCTGCCGGAACGCCTCGCCATCGCCGGCCTGCGCCCTCGCGATCAGCTCGCTCGCTGTCACGTCTCATCACCCCACCTGGTGTCGGTTCTTGCCAGCCCTTCTCCGGTTCTGACACCGGGCCGGCCGAGAACTGGGCGCACCACGCCCGCCCAATTCCTCCACACCGTGGTGTCTGCACCATCGACGGCTCGATTCCACCTCATGAGGAGCACACATGACACTCACGGGCAAGACAGTCCTGGTCACCGGAGCCAACCGCGGCATCGGAAGGGCGCTGGTCGAGGAGGCGCTGAGCAGGGGCGCCGAACGGGTCTACGCCGGCACACGGCAGGCCCTGAACCCTACGGATGAGCGCGTCACGCCCCTGGTCCTGGACCTGACGAATGCCGCCCAGATCAACCTTGCCGCCGAGACCGTTGATTCGCTCGATGTCCTGATCAACAACGCGGGCGTCTACGGCTATGAAGACCTGGCCGATCGAGCTGCCCTCGAACAGCATCTCGCGGTCAACCTCTTCGGACCCTACGCCGTCACGCAGGCCTTCCTGCCCCGGCTCATCGAGTCGCAAGGCGCGATCGTCAACGTGCTGTCATTGGCTGCGGTGGCTGCCGTGCCCATCAGTCCTGCGTACTCGATCTCCAAGGCGGCCGCCTTCTCGTTGACGCAGTCCCTGCGTGCCACTCTCGCCGGCCAGGGCGTGGACGTCCACGCCGTACTGCCCGGTCCCGTGGACACCGACATGGTGCGCGACCTCGAGATCCCGAAGGCGTCACCACAGTCGGTAGCCACAGCCATCCTCGACGCGCTGGACAAGGGAGAGGACGAGATCTTCCCCGATCCCTTCTCACAGGCGCTTGCCGATAGCTGGAACAGCGGGGCGGTCAAGGCGCTCGAACGTCAGAACGCGGCGCTCGTCGGCGCGGCCCAGAACCAGTAGCGGAAGGGCATACCAATGAGTACGAGTCTGCTGCTCCAGGACAAGACGGCCGTGATCTACGGAGCCGGCGGCGCCATCGGTCACGCCGTCGCCAGAACATTCGCACGCGAAGGGGCACGCCTCCTTCTCACAGGGCGCACCCTGTCGAAGGCGGAGGTACTGGCCAAGGAGATCGTCGCCGACGGCGGCGTGGCCGAGGCCGCGCAGGTCAACGCGCTCGACGAGAACGCCGTGGCCGAGCACCTCGACACGGTAATCGAGAAGGCGGGGGGCATCGACATCTCGTTCAACGCCGTCGGGCTCCGCAACACCACGCTGCAGGGCGTTCCGCTCGTCGATCTCGACGTCGAGGAGTTCATGCGACCCGTCAACGAGCACGTGCGCGCCAACTTCTTGACCGCACGCCTTGCCGGCCGGCACATGGTCGCCAACGGCGCGGGCGTGATAATGACCGTGACCTCGCTTCCCTCCCGGATCGCCAATCCCCTCATGGGTGGCGTGGCCTTGGCCATGGCAGCCGAGGAAGCCCTGATCAGGGACCTTTCCGTCGAACTCGCGCCGTACGGCGTACGCGTGGCCGGCGTCCGGACCCAGGCCATGCCCGACAGCGGCACGATCGAAGAGGTCTTCGGCATCCACGCCAAGGCCCACGGGATCACTCGCGAACAGTTCCAGGCCATGGTCGCCGAGCGGACACACCGCAAACGCCTGCCGAGCCTCCAGGAAATGGCTGAGGTCGTCACGTTCATCGCCTCGGACCGGGCCGCTGGTATCGCCGGAACCATGGCCAACATGAGCCTCGGAGCCATCCCCGACTAAGACGCCGGGAGGAGCACGATCATGAACAATTACGGGCAGGACCGCGGTCGTTGTCGGCGCCGGCCGCGGCTTGGGCCGCGGCATCGCCGGCGCGTTCGCCGAGGCGGATGCTTCGGTGATCGCCGTCGCTCGCACCGGTGATGACCGCACCGAGCTGGCCGGCACGAACGAGAACATCCAACCCGAGCGTGGACGCAGCCGAGGACGGAGTGGCGGGAGCAGATGCTCGATCGGCACAACCCGGACGTTCTCGTACTCGACTCCCGCCGACACTGAGACCCCTCGGAGCCCCGCTCACCCCTTCGTGCTCGTGCCATTGGATGCACGCAAGCCATATCGCAACTCCGTGAGTGCGGTGGTACGAGCGGCTGCGAATCGACCATTCCGCCGAGGCTCGATTCCGCTTCGGGGCGCCCTCTGCTCACCCCGACCCTTACGACGAAAGGATTGATATGCCATGGGCCTGGCCCGTACACGCGCGATCGCACTGCTGGGTATCGAAGGCACCGTGGTCGACGTCGAAGCCTCGATCACCGAAGGGACGCCCGGCTTGCACCTGATCGGGCTCCCCGACACGGCCCGCAACCAAATCCGCGATCGCGTTTACGCCGCCATCATCAACTCCGACCAGCACTTCCCCCACCGCCATGTCGCGGTCAGTCTCTTCCCCATCAGCCTGCCCAAACACGGCAGCGGATTCGACCTGGCCATCTCCGTTGCCGTCCTAGCAGCCAACGGCGCCGTCCCCGCCGAGGCGTGCACGGGCACGGCGCTGATCGGTGAGCTGGGCCTGGACGGTCGGGGTGCGGCCCGTGCCCGATGTCTTGCCCGCCGTCCTGGCGGCCGTCGACGCCGGTGCCACCGTGATGGTCGTGCCCCAGGCCAATGCCGCTGAGGCATCCCTGGTACCCGGCGTCGAGGTGATCGGCGTTTCCTCGCTAGGCGCGCTGATCGCGCACCTGCGCGGCCTGCCACCACCCAACGACGGCGACCACGCCCACGGCAGCAACCATCACGCCGCCTACCCCACAATGAGGCTGCCCGGCGGCCTGGATCTGGCCCAGGTGAAAAGGCAAGCCGGCGGGCGCAAGGCGATCGAGGTGGCCGCGGCGGGAGGCCACCACCTCGCCCTAGTCGGCCCCGCCCGCACGTGAGCGATCATGCTCGCCGAGCGGCTACCTGGCCTGTTGCCCGACCTTGATCACGACACCGCGCTGGTGGTGACCGCCCTTCACTCCCTCGGGACGTCCTTCCTCCCGACGAGCCTTTGATGTTCCGGCCCCCGTTCTGCGCGCCGCACCACACATCCTCCCGGGCGGCCGTCCTCGGCCACAGCACCAGCCGCACCGTTCACCCAGGGGCCGTATCGCTCGCCCACCGAGGAGTTTTGCTCCTGGACGGCCTGCCCGAGTTCGCCATGCGGACGCTGGAGTCGCTGGCCGGGCGTTGGAGGACGGGACGGTAACCGTCAGCGGAGACGGCGGGAGCGTGCCCCTTCCCGCTCGTCCGATCGCGGTGCTGGCCGCCCACCCGTGCCCGTGCGACGCACCGACCTCGCAGGCGTGTACGTGTGCGCCCGGCGTCCGCCAGCGCTACCTGGCCCGGCCGCCCCGCTCCCTGCTGGACCGCGTCGCCATCAAGCACCGGCTCGCCCCGGCATCCCCAGCCGAGCTTCGCCGTGACCTAGCAGCGGCCGAGTCCAGCAGGCGCGTCGCCGACCGCGTCCAGGCCGCCCGTGACCGCGCAGCGCGTCGGCTGACGGACACGCCGTGGCGCACCACCGCCGAGATTCCTGGCCCGGAGCTGCGGCGCCGTTTCCCCCCACCGCCGCAGGCGACCGCGGCATTCGACGCCGCGCTGTCCGGCGGTCTGCCAACCGTCCGCGGCCTCGACCAGGTGTGAGGCACCGACCGACGCCGCAACCACCCGGTGCCGTCATGGCGCGTGTCACCAGCCGCCCAACGAGACCGTTTGCTGATCAGAGCCCGTCCGGGCTAACACTTAAGCGCGCACTTGACTATTGTGCTGCGCCCGGCAATACTTAAGTCTGTGGTTGAGCGTGCGGGTGTCGACGTCATCCTCCGAGGCTTGGCCGAGCCGACCCGCCGGGCGATCATCGAACGGCTCGGGCGCGGCCCCGCCACCGTCAGCGAGGTGGCCAAGCCGTTCGACATGACCCTCGCGGCGGTGGTGCAGCACCTGCGGGTCCTGGAGGAGTGCGGCCTGATCCGCACCGAGAAGGTCGGACGGGTGCGGACCTGCCGCCTGGAACCCGGCGGCCTGGAGGCGCTCGCCGCCTGGATCGCCGCGCGACGGACGCCGGTCGAACGCCAGCTCGACCGTCTCGGCGAGGTCCTCGCCGGTGACGGCCGGCCGGAGGGCACCTGCCAGCCCCGACAGACCGATGAACAGCCCTGACAGCCGAATAGAAAGGCAGACCATGATAAGCGAGAACGTCGTCGCGACCCCGCCGGTCGCGCACAGCACCGTCAGCCTGGAGCGGACCTACCCCGCACCGCCCGCCCGCGTGTACGCGGCGTTCGCCGACGAGGCGACCAAACGCCGCTGGTCGCTGGAACTGGACGGCATGCACGTCGACGAGTTTGCCCTGGACTTCCGCGTCGGCGGGACGGAGACCGCAAGATTCCGGGTCGGCAACGGCCCGCAGGTGCACACCGAGACGGTCTTCCAGGACATCGTCCCCGACACGCGCATCGTGTTCGCCTACCGGATGGCCATGGACGGCACACCGACGTCGGCCGCCCTGACAACCGTTCAGATCGCCCCGGCCGGGGACGGCACGATTCTGACCTACACCGAACAGAGCGCCTACTTCCACCAGGGCCACTCCGCCGAGCTCGCCGAGGAAGGATGCGCGGTCCTGCTGGCCAGCCTCGGCAACGTACTCGCGGCGACCTGACGCGCCCGGGGGCATCAGCCCCCCGGGCGCGGCCCCGCGTCCTGGCATCCGCCGCCGCGCGGGTAACGATCGGGAGGCTTCAAGCTCACGTCCGGACCGGGTACTTGGACTCCACCGACCAGCAGAAGGCCTCCACTCGGGTCCGTGTCACAGGGGCAAAGTGGCTCTGGGTAGTTGTTGTCACTCTTCGTGCTCTCGTAAATGACGTGTTCTGCGAGACCGGCGGTCCCTCGCCGGGCGGTCACGTCCTCCCAGATCGCCATTCGCACAACTCCTCGCAGAACCGGATGGCTGCGCGCGGAGTTCTGCGAGACTGGCCCGGTGGAGCTGACAGCGGAGGAGGCCGCGGAGGCGGTCGAGCGCTACGACTGCCCCACTGCCCACGGGGGCTGGGACTGTAGCGTCCGCGAATTCTTCAATTGCTTCGTCGAGGGGGAGGACGATGTTAGCGGGCCGCCCGTCACTGCTGTCCATTCCGGAGAGCGGCCACTCTTCGGGCCAATACGGCACTTTGGGAAGCCAGGACGAAAAATAGCGGACCGCTTCGGCTTTCTCGCGAACCAATTCCAAGTGCCGCGCCTGCTCGGCTTTTGCGACTTCTTCAGGACTGGGGGAAGGCACAGGTAGCAGCTTCCACAGACATCGCGGACCGTCTTCCGCTCGCCGCCGACAAAATAGTCTTTCTCAATCATTATCGCGGACCGCATCCGCAGCTTTGCCCCGCACACTTCACAAACAGGGACAGCCTCCTCTTCCACCACACCATCTAACCTCCTCAGCACCTTGCTGCATTCGTACCGATCCGCTGCCGAGTGCCTCCTCTTCAAGGATGCTCGGCAGCGGCGAGCGGCGCCCCCGGTTTGGGGGAGTTGGCAGACGCTCGTGCCGTCAGGCTAACGGGCGTCAGGACAGTCGCTCGGCAGCCTGGCCGATATCCCTGACCACGAGGGGCTGGCGTTGCGACAGCTGAGGCCGGTGATGGGTGTCAACGGGGCTGCTACCGGTGAGACTTGCCGTGATCTTCAGCATCCGTTGCTCGCCTCCAGAGCCGGGAAGGCTGACGCCCAGAGCGGCGACCGCGTCGGGCCAGTCGATGACGTCCGCCGACTGTCCGCCGCCGATGCTGGGATGGACGGTGATGAACCGGCTTTCTCTAAACTCAATTCTCATGGGCAGAGGCTCTTCCGGAGATTGATCCGAACGAGGGCATGCCGAGTTCGGTCGCTGTCGCCCTTCGTTGGAGGGTGGCGTCGATCTGGGTCAGTTTGTCCTTGACGCTGCTGTAGCTGACTTGCAGACCTTCGACCTCGCCCAGCCATCCTTCGCGTTTCGCCTCGATGATGCGGGCTTCAAGGTTGTCGCGGATCTCTTCGAGCCTGGCTCGCTGCGTGGGATCTGGTCGCAGGAGCGAGCATCTCACGCAAGCGTGTTCATGGACGCAGGGTGAGCCGAACGCTCGGGCGCAGGTTCCAACCGACACCTTTCTTTTCTCGAAATGCACAAGGAACGCATCCCATTCCGCGTCGGTCGGCGTTCGATATTCTTCGCTGGGCCTGGTTGCTCGGCGGCGGGTCACGAAGCCTCGATGAGCCTCAATCGTCTCGGCTGGGTAGACGGCTTTGCAACCCATGGTCGTGTCAATGGTCTTGTGCCCACAGATGACCTGCGCGATGTGCGGCGGCAGACCGTTCATGATGGCGTCCGTGACAAAAATTCTTCGGAAATCGTGCGCCTGGAATATCAACGGACCACCGTTGGTGCCGGTGAGTTCGGTCGCGGCCAGTGAATTGATCAGCAGCTTGCGGATGGCCGAAGGCGTGAACGCGCGGCGCTCATTACCGATGCCGCGCTGAAAGAGCACTGGCATCGGCGGGTTCCAGATCTTCACCCGGACGTCGTAGGAGACCACCAGGGGGATCGACCCATCGGAGTTTTGCAGGCGCTGGATGATGGCGCTCAGGACGTCGGCCAGTTCGGGGCTGACCAGCATTCTCTGAACTAATAATGATCATGACGGCGGCGGCAACCTGGACCATCTATGGTTCTTGGATGCGCCGCAGGATGTTGGCCAGCAAGATCACGGTGTCGGCGGCGATCCCGGCCTCGCGCCGCGTCGCGGCTGAGTCGTGCTTGATGTGCTGGGCGAGGTCGATCGCTCCTCGAGCCAGTTTGCGCAGGTCAGCGTGCTCTGAACCGGCGAGGGCGTCCTCGATGTAGCGCCCGATGCGGATCTTGGTCTTGTCGACCGGCGGCACGTTCTCGCCGGGGCGTAGGTGACCTGTGGGTCATAGACCTGTCGGCTCAACACCTCAAGGATGATGACGCAGTCGTTGCCGATGTTCCGGTAGTCCTGCGCGGTAGTGGCCGACTCGAAGTGCCTCCGGAGCTCGGCCAGCTCTGCGTCGACGCTGGTCCATCCGGTTACTGGGTTGGGGCTGACGGGCTGAGCGGCGTGGACGACAGTGCCCGGCTCTCCTTCTCGATCAGTTGGTCGTGCAGAGGATTGAACAGGTCGTTCAACATGTCACGGCGCTTCTGCCATGAGCCGCTGCATCCTTCGCGTAGCCATTGCGACCTGAAGGTCGCGTAGTCGCGGAAAGGCAGGTTGAAGGCGACGCCGACTCGCTTGAGCACGGCGTGCAGGGTCAACACCGCTTCACGTATGCCGTGTTCGGTCAGCTCCTGACTGCTGTCGGTGCCGTACTTTTCCAACTCGTCGTGGACCAAGCGGGCCAGGCCGACGGCAGCATCGAGGTCGTCGTGATCTTGGACAGGGCTCGCCCGCAGCGCGGTCAGCAGCTGCGTGTTCAGAGACCTGTTCAGTCTCGGAGGCGGTCCCCAGGGGTCATGCGCCTGTTGTCGTTCGATGAAGAAGTCATCGGGCCTCACGGGTCTCACCACCTCAGCAGCCTTGACCTGGTCTTGTGGCTGACTGGATTCGGCGCCTCCACACTGAACAGGCTCGCCGCCCTTCCAGCATTACTGCGACCGCTGACCGGACGGCGTTGCCTCACCGTCAGCTGGATCCAACAGCTGAAATCGCGGGCCTCCACACGGGTCGCACGGTTCCAAGGGACATCCACCGCGTACAGGAACCTTCTCTGCACCAAGCAAGCCGGCACGTCATGACCAGAGGCCAACGCTCCGGCATGTGTGTTGCCGTGACGCGTCTGTTCGGCACACAGGTCCGTGGGGGGACATCCGCTCATGCCGAAGAGTGCACAGGGGGAGGTGATCGGCTCAGAGGCCGGCCGTGGCCAATGCCGTCAGCAGTGGAAGCTTGTGGCGGTAATCGGCTTTGAATCGTTCGAGACAGTCTGCGAAGTCCAAGCCGGCTTGTTGATGCATCGCTTTGAGTTCGGTCAGCAGGTAGGCGGCCCGGTTGAACCTGGCGTAATCGGTCCGTCGGTCGATGGTGAGTTCGGCGGCCCGCAGCATGATCGAGATCGCCTCGGCCGGATGCTGGTGTGCCAGCGCCCACGCCATGTGCGGTAGCTCACGGACATCGAGATCGAATTCCCGCGCCATCTCCCAGGCTTGATCGACGTCGCCGATAGCGAACAAGAGATGGACCAGCGAAGCGGCAGTACCGGTGGGTCCAAACAGCACCGCTCGTTCGAGTAGGTGAGCGAAGGCGCGGTTTTTCGCGTACTCCACCGCGTTCAGCGGTTCGGCGGCAGCCAGCAACGCACCGTACGCACGTTCTCGATCCCGATAGAATCCTTCATCGGGAACGCATGCGAAAATGTCCCAGCGGATCCTTGCCGCGTCACGGTACTGACCACGCAGCTCATACAGCTCGGCGAGTAGGACGTCGCCCCCTAGCAGACCGTCGCTGTCGTTTTGCTGCAGGCCTTCCAGATAGGAGAAGGCGCGGTTTTTCGCGTACTCCACCGCGTTCAGCGGTTCGGCGGCAGCCAGCAGCTCACGATAGTGGGTTTGGCGGGGCCATCTTTCGAAGATGCTCCAGCGGATCCTTGCCGCATCTCGGTGTCGACCGCGCTGCTCATACAGCTCGGCGAGATCGACGTCGTCGCTGAGCTCCCTTTGTTGCATGCCCTCCAGCCAGGAGATGGCCTTGTCGATCCGTCCCGCCGAACGCAGCGCCTCGGCGATCGACCTGTCTCTATGGTGCGATGGATTCTCGGCGTAGAAGTCTTTCAAGACCTCGACATCAGGTTCAAATGCCAGCAGGAAGTGTTCGCGGACGAAGGCGATCCCAACACGCTGATTCGCCGCCTCCTCGTCATAATCGTCGTCGAACTCGTCGTAATAGGAGTCCTCAGAAGGCAGGCCCCGGTCCAGCTCGTCCAACCGCCGCCGAAAAGTAGCCAACCCCCGGGCCCCGAGCGCCTCAACCAGATCGGCGACTTCAACGAAGAAGTATCCGGTATCCTCCAACTGCAGATCGAGAACCCAGCCGGCCAACTCATCAGGGCTCATCGGTTCATCCAGGCATGCACGGACGAGGCCCGCGGTGGTCCGCTCCCCGACGTCAAAGAGCATCTGCCGGTCCTCTTGGGCGTCGAAATGGGACCGATCGTGCACCAGGTCCCGCAGCAGTCGTTGATACAGCGGCCTGGTGATCGCCGGGTGATCAATGGTGGCCTGCTCCAAGGTGAGCAGGAGATCTTCGGCCTCCTTCGCCCAGCTGTCCACGTTCGCACTGTTTCGCGACGCCCCGCCGACCGCGTCCACCCGGGAAAGCAGCGCCGCGGCATCCGGTGGGCCTGTCACGTCCACAGCCATCACCGCAGCAGCCACGCAGTGCTCGCAGAAGACACCGCCGCGCCCTATCGGGCAGGAACACTCACCGACCAGCTGGCCATCGGCGCCCGTCAACCGCACCTGATAGTCATCGTCCCCCACCACGGCGACCACATGGTCCGCGAACACCTGCAGCGGACCTATCTGCTCGTAAAGCTCGAGACCGAGCTCGTACCGATCGGTGTCAGCACGTGCCATCACATCGTCTTTAGTGAACCAGACCGCGTCTTTGGTGAGCCAGACCACTCGCATATCCAACCAGATCGGACGGCCGCAGGGCCGCGACTGGGGGCATCCCTGGTGGTTGTCAGAGCTGGTTGTCGCGGAATGTCCTAAACGCACTCTTCCGCCGCGATGAGCGTGTTTCAGAAACTTGGGTTAGGTGGGTCGATCCCAGCCCGGTCCTTGCGCTGGGAACGACCGACGGGACTCAGATCAGCGTGGCGCAACGACCCCCGGTATGCCTAGTTCGACTGGCGCGATTCGGGTCAGACGCTTGGACTCCTCCCGTTTCTGCCGCAGGTAGGTGAGGGTGAGGTCGATGCCCTCGACCTCACCCAGCCATGCCTCGCGCTTGGCGCGGGCGCGGCGTGCCAGCAGGTCGGCCTCGATCTCATCGAGACGTGACAGCATTTTCGGGTTTATAGCAAGCATGGGGCATCGCAAACACGAATGTTCATGCTGGCACGGGGTGCCATAGGGCCGCATGCAGCCGCCTAGCTCAACCTTTCTCTGGTCGAAATGTTCCTCGAACTCGCTCCATTCTTGCTCTGTGACGTTCCGGTACTCGTCGTGCGGGCGGGCGCCGCGGCGCCGCTCTAGGTATTCTTGGTAGTGGCGGACGACGTCCTCGTTGAACACGGCGACGTAGCCGCGCGTGGTCTGCAGGGTCAAATGCCCGAGCAGGGCGGCTCCGATATGGATCGGCAGCCCATTGTTCACCAGGTCCGTCGCGAACAATCTCCGAAAATCATGCGGAGTGAAACAGGCACTGCGGAAGCCAGGATGGCGTTCGGCGAGTTCCTCGCAGCGTCGCCGCAGCATGTTCACCACGGTGGCCGGGGAGATGACTTCCAGATTGGTCCCGATCTTGCGTTGGAACAGGAACGGCATCGCCGGGCTGGCTTGGCGCTCGTGTGGGTCGTAGCGTGACAGCAGCGGGATGGCCCGGCCATCTCGGGTGTGGCGGCGGATGATCGCGGCGATGACGCTGAACAGCTCGGCGGACATGGGGATGACGCGCTCTCGGTCGCTCTTGGACGGGGCGATCACGAGCAGGGTGATGATCTCACCGTTGGGTCGCTGGTATTGCCGGATGCTGAGATGGGTGAGCTCAAGCGCCTCCTCGATCCGAATCCCCGTGTGGCGAAGGAATTCCACGATCGCCCACTCGAAGAACGCAGCATCTTCGGCGGACGTGGCATTGATGTGCTTTCCGGAGGACTGGTCGAGGACGCGCACGTTCGCGGTTCCGCCGAGCCTGATCCGCCGTTCGTCGACCCGGCTCCACAAACGCTGATAGGTACGGCCGTCGAGGGCGACCGTTTCCCCGCCCTCTGCTACGGAGGCGTGCTCAAGCAGGGCGCGGAGGTGCTCGTATCGGGCCTCCATGTATTCCACGAGTGCGCTCAACAACGGTTGGCGTTGGCGGGTTCTGTCGTCCATTCGTTCCTTGACGCGCCGTTTGCGGATCCCGAAGCCGCGGACTTCCGCGTCAGATGCTGGGCAGGGCGCCACCCAGATCGCCCATTGCTCGGGCTCGGCGGCTGCCCAGGCTTGCAGGTCGGCATAGAAGGCCCTGATAGCGCGCAGTATCGGCTCGAATTCACGGCGTCCCTTGCCGTCGGCCCGGACCGCGACCTGCTCGCGCCATCGCCGGTAGAGTTCGCCGTCGATGCGCAGGTCCACTTGGTCGGGGGCGAGCTGTTCGATCGTGGCCCAAAAGTGGCTGGCCAGGTGCCGGGACAGGTTGTCCAGCGTCGAGTAATCCAGCTCGGGCTGGCGGCGCTCCAGATAGGCGATCAACAGCTGCCGGACGCCGGCGTGGCGGATCGGATAGCGGTCGACCATCTCCTGAACGGTCAACCGGCCGGTCAGCAACGCGGCCTTCAGTGTCGCCGGCCCGTTCGGCGGCAAGTGCCCCATCGCGTGCAGTGCCTGCCAGGCCAGATGCCCGGGGAACCGGCTGCCCGCGCCGCGGGCGCCGAGCACCAGCCCCTGACGGCGGCACTCCCAGGCGTAGTGCAGGAAAGCCGCCGGACTCAGATCGGCCAAGGCGATGCCCTGCGTGGTCAAGGCGACCGCGACGTCGAACAACGCGATGCCGTGATGGACCGGGTTCACCGGGCTGGTCTGCACCTGGGCCCAGAACTCGTCCAGCAGCGGGTCGTTCTGGGCAACCAAGAACCGCTTGCCGTAGTAGAGAAACTGGTTGGACCGGAACGCTTCCAGCGACGGCTGGATGATACGCAAGCAAAACAGGCACGCGGCGCCGGTCCCGATCTGGCTCCTGTCCCGGGGCGCCGACCGTAGGACAGAGACGGGGCGGCCGGGCTCGTTGAACCCACTGGCCTGCCACCGGTCCTGCCAAGTCTGGCCCGGGAACTCGCTCAGATGCGCAAGGAGGTCCCGGGCGCCACGGCTTCGACGCCACCGGTTGTCCACCGACTTCGTCGGCCAGGTCGTGCGCACCGCCTGCGCGATCTCCTCGATAGTTGCCCGGCTCAGATCACCGCGAGGGCGCTGCGGGACTGCCGGGGCAGGCGCGGGCGCGGCGTTCACGCTGACGAAGCGGCTAAGCCCCTTCTTGCTCCGGTGGATCGTCGTGCTTCCGGGGTCAGCCACCGAACACCGCCTTGATGTCCTCGGGGTCATACCCCGCGGCATAGACCCGCTGCGGTCGGGGCCGGTTGTAGTGCTCGGCCAACTTGTCGTGCATGTCCTCCACCCGCGCGGTCAGATAGCGGCCGGTGGTGTCCAGGTGCGCATGCCGCAGGATCGCCTGGACCTCGGCCAGCGTGAGCCGCTCGTCCCCGGCCATCCTGGTGGCCGCCGTGTGCCTCGCGTCGTGCAAAGTCCAGTTCGTGCCCAGCTTGTCGTTGGCCCGCTGCAGGATGCGACGCATCGCCCAGTACGTCAGCGGCCTCGGCTTCCCGCGCCGGGTGCGCCAGACCGGTTGCCCCGGCGCGGGCAGCCCGTCGGCGGCCAGGTAGCGGCCGAGATAGCGGAAGGCGTCCGGGGACGCCGGCACGGCCTGCCGTTCCCGGGTTCCCTTGCTGACCACATAGACCAGCCGGCCTGCCCAATCGATGTCCTCCAAGCCGACCCCAAGCAATTCGCTCGCCCTCGCACCGGACGAGACGTAGAACTCCAGCAGGGCGCGGTCGCGATCGCAGCCCATCTCCGCGAACAACTCCTCCCACCGGTGGTCGGGTATCGCGCGCGGCGCCTGCGCCGGCACCTTCTGCCGCAACCTGGCCCTGCGGACCACCGGCACCGGTTCCAGCGGGGAGCGGTGCGCCAGCGCCCGCCTTCGCTCTGCCGACGCCGGGACAGGGTTGAGCGCCGGGCCAGCCCCGAAGCGGGCATGGAAGGAGTAGTAGCCGCCGATCACGGTGAGCGCGTGGTTGATCGTCCTGGGCGCGTAGCCCGCCCGCAGCGATTGCTTGCCGGTCTTGAGATTCACCGACCCTGGCGGGGACGAATCCGGCGACCGACGGCGGCGTTGCAGATTGCGGGCCTGACGCAGCCAGCCCACCAGCACCGCGACCTCAGCCTCGGTCGCCTTCTCCCACGGTGTCTTCAACATCCACAACAACCGGTGCCACCGCAACAGGTCGAAAGCGTAACTGCGGCAGGTCAACTGGCTGGCGTCACCCAGCACGAGATCCCGCAAGTACGCGCTGACCGACTCTACGTCCCGCCCGTCGGCGTCCACCACGACGAACGGGAGGTCTTCCGCCCGCCCAGCGACCACCGACCCAACGGCCGGAACCGAGCAACGCCCCTCCAGCAGGGCACGACGCACATCCTCGACCACACCAACTCCTTGATCGCGACCAGCAGCATCTGATCACCAGTGGGACTTAGTGCAGTCAACAGGCCGCCACCAGCGCAGCAGGTCCATCCCGTAGGAGCGGACCGTCGATGGCGCCTTCCCGGACGCCAGCAGCTCCTGGAAGAAGACGGAAGTTGCCTCCACGGTCGCGCCGTCGGACCCGACCATCCGGTAGGGCTCGTATCGGTCGTCGGTCTCCACCAACCGGCCCCACCGAGGAACCACCAGCGCCGCCAGATCCCGCTGGGGAGCATAGTTCATCACGACCGGTGACCGTAGCGACCGAGGACACGACCTGCCCTCTGAACTGCGAAACCTCCATGCCTAGTTCAGTCAACGGGGCGTCAGGTGCCCCCTCCTACGGACCGACCCAGCTCAGCAGCCACGCCTGGTCGAGATCCGCGACAATCTGACCATCCGGATCACCGAGGCCGAACAGCACGGCTGGCACGGCGAGGCTGAAGGGCTTCGCGTCAGCCTCGCCGCCGCCGAAGGCAAGCTCGCCCAACTCGACGAACGTGCCCGGCGAGCTACCACCATCATCCTCGGCATCCCGACATACCGCGAGATCGTCGGCCGCGCCGCCAGGATCCCCGGCAATCGGTCCTGAATCGATGGTTCTCATTTGCTACGACCTGCCCTCCAGAGGAGGCAGCGACCTACGCGCGTCGCGATCCGGCAAACCGGAGGAGAATCGCGAACCGGGGCGCGCCCAACGCGATCGACACGACGAACTGCCTGCGCTCTCGTCGGTCAGGGATAGCCAGCAGCTCGGCTGACCACTCGTGGGCGAATCGATCGCGCTGACCTGCGGGCAGCAACAGGACCGCGGCCTCCAAGATCCAACCGTGCCAGCGACCCACTGTTGCAGCACGAGGCAGATAGCCCTTGGCCCTGGCCGTGATCACCCCTGCCACCAGTTGGAGAACACGAGCACCCACATGGAGCAGAGGCTGAGACAACCGCCATAGCGAGGGCAGGTTCAGCGTCAGCCAGTGCGGTGGAACGATCGTGCCCAGCGCCAGCCAGCACGCGCTCAGCAGCCTGAGTAGCGGAGTGGGCAGCTCTTTAAGATCGTCGATCCACTCCTGCAGGTAGTCGTGTCCCTGCTTGTCCTTCCAGCGTCCTGCCGCCCAGCACGTGATGCGCCTGGCCAACCAGTCCGAATACCCGGTGATCTCGTTGGCGATCAAGGGGATGAGGAGCGAAATGACGAGCTGCCAGCCGCTCATTGGTCACCACCAAGGCCACCGGCCATGCCGAGATGCCCGCTGTTCTGTTCCCTCTGCTTGATCCGGCCGACCCTGACCAGCAGTTCGTGGACCTTGGCTCGTCCCTGGGGCGTCAGCTGGTGGATCCGGCGAGGCGGCCGGCCAGGCCGGGGGTTGCGGGTGTCCCACTGATTGTCGCTCCAGCCCAGCTCCCGGAGTCGATCCAGGTTGTTATAGACCGTGGGTCCTGATCGCTTGGTGAGTTTCTTGATCTCGTAACCGTGGAGGCCTGGTGGATGCTTCCACAGGGCCTCCGCGATATCGATGAACGGCTCCGTCAGCCGCTCTGGATCCCTCATACGGCTTAATTTATCTAGGAAAAGTTGATCTGGCTAGTAGCCCACAGGTCACCTGGCCGGGGCCCGCACGAGGCGACGCACCCTCCTCCCCCTGACTTGGTCCAGCCTGGCCTGGTCCAGTCCGTCTCGGGTGAGGCGGTAGTGCCTGCGCGGAGGACGACCTTCCTCAGGGTCGATGTCCTCGAAGAATGACTCCAGCCAGCCAGCCCGTTCCAGTCGCGCCAAGATCGGATACAGCGTTCCCGACGGGAGCCCCGTCCGCTTCATCAACTCATAGCCGTAGCGTGTCTTCGTTGGGTCGGCCAACAGTTCGCGCAGGACGCTGACGGTCGCCGAGGTCATGCGAGGCTTGGAAGTGCCCATGCACGAACTCTACGTAGGCAAGTCGCCGTAATCTACATAGGTAGATTAGCGAGCCGGACCTGCGTGGATCGCCACGGCGTTCCTGCCTAGATCACGCGCTTCCCGGCCGTCGACAACGATCAACCTGAGTGCTCGCCAGGAAGGTGCCGGTCGCAGGGCGCGTCGTCGACCGGGTCCGATGGCCCGGCGGCCGTCTGACCGGCGGGGGGCCGTGTGCGGGTGGGCGGGCCCGGGCGGGGCTGCCACAGCGGCCGACGCGGCGGCGGGCGCCGCCAGCACGGCCAGGGCGGCGGTCAGGGCGATGACGGGGCAGCGCAGCATCAGGGGCCTTTCGCTGAGGCTCGACCACACCAGAAGAACACAGAGAGCAATCCATCGTAACTAACTGCAATCGCCAGGGTGCGGTTGCTGCCGGTGAAACCGGGCGTCGCCTACATCGGCTACTTCGATGGTGACGCCGGCCGTAGCAGAGGGCTTTGCGGAAGCAGCCGAGGCCATCTTCAGACAGTGGCAGACCGGCCCCCGGCGGAAAGACTGTCTGCTCCTCCCTCTGGTCAACAACTACCGACTTGCCCTGGAGTTGGCCCTGAAGCAGGCGATTTGTAACGCCGCCGCGCCTGCGTCTCGACAGCCACGACGACCCAGCGCTAGGCCCCGCCGAGGTGGACGCGCACCTCAAGCGCAAGCAGCGTCATCGCCTGGGCCCGCCGGCGGATCAGCTTGCCAGGCTGCTCAAGTAGCTCACGCTCGACGACGTCCCGGCAGACACCATGCGCCTGCTGGCTCGGTTCCATCAGCTTGACCCCACTGGCGAGGCGTTCCGGTATGCCAACCATCTCCAGACCAGCGCCCGGCAGGTGGATGTTCCGCAGCTCACGAAGCTGTTCCGCCACGCCTTCGCCATCATCCACGGAGGCGTCCTCACGACGTTGCACGTTTACGCCGACTTCCAGTACGCCATGGACCAGCAGTACGCGGACTACGCCGAGGCGCTCGACGGCATGTACTCCTGGCCGCCGCAACATGTCCAGGCGGCCAAGCTCTTCGCCTGCGGAAACTCGTCTGAATGGACACCGCGGATGGGGGATACAATGAGTGAGACGATGATTACCGAGAGTGATGTAGGGCGTCCAGGGGATGGCTATGTCTTCAGTGCGCCAACGTGACGCGTATCGCACGACGGCATCCTGGTGACGCGAAAGGGTAAGCATGCCGCAGGAAGAGGGTCTGACACCTCGGCAGAAGTACCTCTCCGAGTTCTACAGCACCAAGGTAACCGCCGCTGATCTGGGAATCTTCGCCGACAGCCCCCAGGTCGAGGAGCCGGGCACGTGCCTGGAATACCAGATCCATGGTCTGATCATTCTGGGCAACGGGGCGTACCTGGGAGGGCGTTACCAGGAGGCGCTCGACCGCTACCTGCAGGCTTGGGGCTTGCTGCCCAAGCTCGTGTACCCGCTGTTTCCAGGCCCGTTGGGCAGGATCAAGGGCGATCTGCTGCTCGAGTTCGACCTCACCGAGCATCTGACCTCGGCGGCCGCGGAGATCCACAAGTGGCGCGGCCCGATCGGGTCGAAGGCCACGATCACGAGCACGGTCCCCGCACCAGAAGGGCTGGTCGAGCTCAGCGACACCATGGAGGGAGACGTCGGCCAGGGACGACGGCTGATCCGGCTCGGCCAGGTCGCGGCCGAAGCGGGCAGCTTCGATGAGGCCAGGCGCCACCTGGACGGCGTCCTCCAAATCGCAGGCGACGACTTGGAGCTCCAGGCCGATGCGCACCTGATGCTCGCGGCCGTTGAGCTACGGCAGGCGAACCCCTCGGGTGCCTACGAGCGCCTCGATCAGGCGAGGACACTGTACGAGAGGGCCGCCCGCGACGACGGTGTCGCCGCGACCCAGCACAACCTGGGCGTGATGTTGACCCTGCAGGGTAGTGCGGACGAGGCGGCGCGGATGTTCGCGAACAGCGCGAGCAACGTGCCCAAGAGCCTCGGCTGGCAAGTCACCCAGACCCTGAACCCGGGCATCGCCTCGTTCACCCGCGAGATGGGTGCGGCGAGCCTGCCGTTCATGGTGAAGGACGCCGCGACCGGCGGCTGGTCGATGCTCGCCGGAAAACACGACGCGGCCGCGAGCACGTCGGCCTCGATACTGCTGAACGGCACCGGCGTCCAGCTCGACCTGACCGGCGACGCCACATCGCAGTTCAAGACCATGGTGTACGACTCGCGCGTCAACCAGGCGACCCTCGACGGGCTCTCGACCTACCTCGGCAGCATCACCCAGTTCGTCACCTACCTGGCGCACGTTCAGGGGTTCGTGCTGCCGCTGGCGCTGGGCGACACCTACGCCGGGCTCGGCGACTACTCCAAGGCGGTGTCGTACTACCTCAAGGCGCGGGACTACCGGTACCTGAACCTGCCGATCGAGCGCCCCATGCTCTGGGCGAAGACGGCGCGGGCCATCATCCAGCTCGGCAACCGGCTCTACCGCGACCGCGACCCCGCCGCCGCGCAGGCGCAGTACGAGCGGATCGTCAAGGTGCTGCCGGGGGGTGGGTTTGACCTCACCGGGGCGTTGTACAGCGGTACGTTCGCCGACCTGACGGCCGAGACGATGGCCTTCCTGGCGGCGCCGGACAAGGTCGGGTTCACCGCCATGGACTTCGCCCGGCGCTCCGTGCTGATGGAGGCGCTCGGTCACCTGACCCAGATCCAGAACAACATCAACTACCTGGGGTTCCCCGACGAAATCGTCCCGATCCACTCCTGGCGATACCTACAGAATGTCGCGCGGTACCTGGCGACCCAGGCGGTTCAGGCGGAGCGCTCCTTCATCACCTTCAGGGACAACGCGGAGAAGGAGGCATTCACCCGGCTCGCGTTGGAACAGGGCGTGGACGCCCAGGCGGCAGCCCTCGATGTGGAGGAGGCGCGAGTCAATGCCGCGTTGGCCCAGCAGGCCGCCGCCCGGTCCGCCAAGAGTCTCGCCGGCAGCCGCCTCGACAACGCCGAGGATCAGCGGCAAGAGTACGAGGGCTTGAGCCAGGAGCTCGTGTATCTGGAGGAGATCATCGCGTTCACCAACGCGAGCGGCCTCCGGGACATGAAGGTCCGCATCAACTCGGACTGGGCGAACCTGCTCGGCATCGATCCGGGCCATTGGAACCCGAACGACCTGATCCAGCTGCTCACCCGGCGCCGCAGCCAGCTCTCCCGGGAATACGAGCTGCGGAACATGGACCGCCAGATCGAGGAGTTGGAGGCGGCGCTCACGGCCGCGACCGATCAGGTGGCAGTGGCCCAGAAGATGACCGAGGTCGCCACGGCGCAGCAGGAGCTGGCCGAGCTCCGGCTGGACCAGGCCAAGGCGCAGCTGGAGCACTTCGACAGCGAGGAGTTCACCCCGGAGCTGTGGGACAACCTGGCCCAGGCGCAGCGCGAGCTGTCCCGGCGCTACCTCGACCGCGCGATCGGCGCAGCGTTTCTGATGGAGCGAGCGTTCGAGTACCAGTACGACACCGAGGTCAACCGCATCCGCTTCGACTACCAACGCAGCGAGCTGCACGGCCTGCTGGCCGCCGACTTCCTGCTAGCCGACATCGACGAGTTCAGCTTCGACCGGCTCCTGGAGACCAAGAAGCGGCTGCCGATCAAGGTGACCATTCCGCTCGCAGAGCGCTATCCCTTCCCGTTCAGCCAGCAGTTCCAGCGGACGGGACGGCTTGAGTTCCAGACCCTGCTGGAGGAGTTCGACCAGCAGTATCCGGGGGCGCACCTCGCAACGCTGCGGCGGGTCGAGGTCGTGGTCGAGGGCCTGATCGGCCCCGAGGGCCTGCACGGCCGGCTGACCAACGCCGGCACCGGCTTCGTACGGGACCGGCAGGGCCGCCGCCGGATGCGGCTGCAGCCGCCGGAGACGCTGCTGCTGTCGCGGTTCGACCTGCGCAGCGACGGGTTCGTGTTCACCGCGGACGAGGACGTCCTCGACGTGTTCGAGAACAGCGCCCTCGCGACCGGCTGGGTGCTCGAGTTCCCGCCGGACGCCAACGACGTGGACCTGAGCGCCCTCGGCAATGTGCACCTGGTGCTGTACGCCGAGGCGTTCCACAGCAACCAGGTGGCCGACACCGTCCGCGCCGAGCTGGGCGCGACCGCGCTGTACCAGCACACCCTCGGGCTGTCGCTCAGCGCGCAGTTCCCCGACGAGTTCTTTGGATTCCAGGATGCCGGCCAGGTCCGGTTCACCGTCGACAACGCCTACCTGCCGTTCAACCACACCGAGCCCCGCCTGCGCGAGCTGCAGCTGCGCGTCCAGTCCGGCGAGGAAGGCGCGCCGGCCGGGCTCAACGTGCGGGTCGAGCGCATCGGCGGCGCGGCGGCGACGCAGGCCACCGACGTCAACGGAATGGTCGGCACCGGTGACGGCGCAGCACTGAACGCGCTGCGGGGGGCGTCGCTGACGGGCGAGTGGCTGATCCGCATCGACCTCGCCGACAACCCGGGCTTCGACCCGGCGAGCGTCGACGAGATCGTGCTGTTCGCCGAGTACGACTACACCCCACGCGGCCGGCCCGCCTCCGGCGACGCCTTCGACGCCGACCCGATGGCCGATTTCGACGCCATCACCGACGCCGCGGCGACCACCGGCGGACCGGCCGTCTGGTCCTACGACCCGGCGGGCAGGCTGATCCGCCAGACCAGCGGCGTCCACGGGCCCGGCGCCTCCCCTACGAGCCCGGACAAGCCCGGCACCTTCCTGATCAGGAAAACCGCCGCCGCGATCCCCTGGCCCGCGCTGCGCGACCTGACCGTCCACTCCCGGCTGCGCTCCGACGACCCCGATGGGATCGGCCTGATCTTCCGCTACCAGGATCCGGACAACTTCTATTTCCTGCTCATGGATTCGGCGCGCCACTACCGGCGGCTCGGCAAGAAGGTCGCCGGGACGTTCCAGGAGCTCGCCACGCCGGCCGTCGACCTGGTCAACGGCTACCCGGTCGGCGAAGTGCTGGATGTCACGGTGAGCATGGTCGGGGACGCCGTCGTCGCGTATCTGAACGGGCAGGAGATCCTGCGCGGCTGGGATGGCTCGATCATGGCGCCCGGCCGGGTGGGCTGCTACGCCTGGGCCAACCAGCAGGCGCACTTCCTCGACCTCGCGATCCGGCCGGTCTGAGAGGACGGGGACGACCATGGGATACGCGCCGCCGCCCCGCGTGGCCTGGCGCGCGGCCTCACGCCCACTCCCCGGCGATGGCGCCGCACCCGATGCCCGACGCTCGCGAAGGGGGATATGAGCATGGAGCAGTCAGGAGTCGCCCCCGAGATCGTGCCGCTGCCGCACGGCGGCGGCGCCGTCCGGGGCATCGGCGACACGTTCTCACCCGACCTGCACACCGGCACCGGAAGCTATCGCATCCCACTGTGGTTTCCCCGTGGGCCGGGGGGCTTCCAGCCGGAGATGGGGCTGGTCTACTCCAGCGGCGCGGGCAACGGGCCGTACGGCATGGGCTGGCACCTTCCCGTCCTCACCATCCAGCGGCGTACCGATCGACGGCTGCCGAGATACGACGGCACAGACACCCTCCTCATCGACGGGGAAGAACTGGTCCCGGTCGACGAGGGAGGATACCGGGCCCGCCGGGAGGAGCAGTTCCGCCGAGTGACCGGCGCCGATGACGGGTTCGAGGTACGTGACCGGGGCGGACGCCGCTTCCTGCTTGGTACGGGCGAGGCTGCCCGGGTCGAGCACGTGGACGGCACGGGCATCCGGCGCACGCTGGCCTGGCTGGTCGAGCGGGCCGCCGACCGGAACGGCAACACCGTCGACTACTCCTACCGGCGCGACGGCGGGCGACTGTACCTCAGCGAGGTCCAGTACGGCCCGTACCGGATCGCATTCGGTTACGAGCCCCGGCCGGACGCCGTCACCGACCGCCGGAGCGGCTTCGACCTGACCACGGCGCTGCGGCTGCGGAGGGTGGAGTACCGGCTCATCGGCGAGGCGGAGCCGTTCCGGACATACGGCTTCTCCTACCACGAGTGCCCGCACACCCGGATCTCGCTGCTCACCGAGGTGATCTGCACCGGGCAGCGGGACGGGGAGACCGCCGCGCTGCCGACGCTGCGTCTCGGCTACACCCCCTACCGACCGGGGCGCCGCTACCAGGCGCTGCGCTCGGCCACCGGCGCGCCGCCGCCGTTCGGGCTGGACGATGCAGGCATGAGCCTGGTCGACCTGGACGCCGGCGGGCTGCCCGGCGTGATTCAGCTCACCGGGCTGATCCACCGCTACTGGCCCAACATCGGCGGTGGCTTCGGCCCGCCGCGGACGCTGCACCGGGTGCCTGCCCCGCTGACCCTCGGTGATCCGGCGGTGGGGTTCGCGGACATGGACGGCAACGGCACCGCTGATCTGCTGCTGCTGGGCGACTCCCCCCTCGGATACGTCGAGAACGCCCCCGGGAAAGGGCTGACCCGGCGGACCCGCTGGCGGCGGCCGCCCGCCTTCTCCCCCGCAGACCCGGACCTGCGTCTGCTCGACCTGACCGGCGACGGCCTGGTCGATGCCATGCGCACCGGGCAGCGGCTGCTGTACCTCTACCGCAACCTCGGCGCTGACGGCTGGGATCGGCCGGCAGCGATCCCCCGCGTCCACGATCTGGACCGCTTCCCCGACGTGTTCTTCAGCGATCCCCGGGTGAAGCTCGCCGATCTCACCGGGGACGGGCTCACCGACATCGCGTGGGTGCACGGCGGCCGGATCGACTATTGGCCGCACTACGGGAACGGCCGCTTCGGCAGGCGGGTCGCGCTCGGGCTGACACCCGCGCTCGGCCGCGAATTCGATCCGAGGCGGCTGCTGCTCATGGACGTAAACGGCGACGGCCTCGCCGACGTGGTCCATGTCGGCGCGGACCGCGTGCTGGTGTGGGCGAACCGCGGCGGCCAGGAGCTCGTGCTCGCGGCCGACATCCGGCACACACCGCCGCCGCGGGACTCCAGCGTGCAGGCCGCCGACCTGCTGGGCACCGGCACCGCCGGCCTGGTGTGGTCGGAGCCCGCAACCCATCGGGCCGATGGCAACTACCGCTACCTCGACCTCACCGGCGGGATCCGCCCGTACCTGCTCGCCTCCATCGACGACGGCACCGGCCTGGTCACCGAGGTGGAGTACCGGCCCTCCACCGAACACATGCGGCAGGCGGCGGCGAACGGCACCCCCTGGGCGACGGCGCTGCCGTTCCCGGTGCAGACCGTCACCCGGATCACCCAGCGCGACTCGGTGTCAGGCACGACGGTGACCCGGCGGATCCGCTACTTCGACGGCCTGTTCGACGGCCGCCGCCGGGAGTTCCGCGGCTTCGGACGGGTCGAGGTGCTCGATGATGGCGGCCCGGGCGCCCCATCGGCGCGTACCACATCCTGGTTCCACCAAGGCATACCAGGTGTCACACCAGGCGCGGACCAGGAGGAACGCGATGCGCTCACCGGCAAGCTGGCCCGGCTGGAGGTGACCGGTCCAGACGGCGGCGCCTCGGCCGAACCGCCGTTCCGGGTGGAGGAGAACAGCTACGCCGTGCGGAACTTGTGCACCGGTACCGACGGGCGGCAGGTGCTGTTCCCACACCTTGCCGAGTCGGTCGTGCACGTCGTGGAGCGCGGAACCACACCGCTCATCGACACCACCACGCTCGAGTACAACCAGCTCGGCAACGTCGTCGCCAAGCACGAGCGGTGGGACGCGGGAGACGCCGTGCAGGAGCTGGTCACCACCATGCGGTACACCGAGGACACCACCAGGTGGATCCTCAATCTCCCGGTCGAGCTGCGCCACGCCGACACGACCGGCCGCCTGCTCGGCTTGCGGCGGTTCTACTACGACGGCGCCCCGTTCCAAGGGCTGCCGCTCGGCCGGGTCGAGCTCGGCAACCTCACCCGCCGCGAAGACCTCGTGATCACCGACGACGTGGTCACCGCGGTGTACGGAACCGATGCGCCGGACTACCCGGCGCTCGGTTACCACCGCATGGACACCGGGGGCGGCGTGGCAGGGTGGGGCGTGGACGGCCTCGCCGACGGACACGACGGACATGGCAATCCGCACCGGCGCAAGGATCCACTCGGCCACCTCGGCACGATCACCCACGACCCGCACGGCATCTTCCCCGCACAGGTCACCGATCCGCTCGGGCACGTCCATACCGTCGAGTACGACCTGCGCGCCGGTGAGGTCCGCGCGGTCGGCGACGCGAACGGCGCGGTCACCGGGTACCGCTACGATCCGGTCGGTCGGCTGATCGCCACCATTAAGCCGGGAGACAGCGACGCCCTGCCGACCAGTGCCTTCGAGTACCTCGACGGCGCCCTGCCGCTCGGCGTACGCACCCGCCTGCGCAGCATCGGCGGGCAGCCGGACACGCTGGACGCGGTCGAATACTTCGACGGCTTCGGCCGAACCGTGCAGCGGCGCAGCGCGGCCGAGGGTGGGCAGGTGCTGGTCGACAGCCACCGGACCTATGACGCGCGCGGTCTGGAGGCCGAACGCACGATCCCGTTCTTCTCCACCGGGTTCGGATACCTGGCCGGTGAAGGTGCCGCGCTGCCCGGCCACTACCGGTTCGGCTACGACGCGGTCGGCCGGGTGGTCGAGACGATCACACCCGATGGGCGGCCCTCCCGGATCAGGTACGAAGCGGGACGGATCACGCGGTACGACGTCAGCGACACCGACGCCAGCCCGGCCAACGTGGCACGCGGCCACTTCGACACCCCGCGGGTGGATCATGTCGACGCCCGTGGCAGGCTGCTCGCGGTCGAGGAACGGCTGTCTTCGTCGTCCGCGCTGGTCACCCGGTACGGCTACGACCCGATGGGACGGCTGACGAGCATCACCGACGCGCGCGGCGTGCTCCTCGCCGAGTACACGCACGACCTCATGGGACGGAAGCTGCGGGTCGACCATGTGGACGCGGGCGTGCGGCGGGCTGCTCACAACGCCCGCGGCGACCTCGTCCTACTCGTCGACGCGGCGGGCCGGGCGGTGGAGCTGGACTACGACGCGGTTGGCCGGCAGCTGCGAACCACCGTCGAGGGAACGGTCACCGAGACGTTCAACTACGACAGCGGCACCGGACAGAACCTGATCGGGCGACTCGCGGAGGTCACCGACCCAGCGGGCGCCACCCGATACAGCTACACCGCCCGCGGCCTGGTCACCGAGAAGACGCGGAAGACCGCGGCGCTCGGCGGCCCGACCTCGTTCACCGTGGTCTACGGCTACGACGCGCTGGAGCGGATGACCGCGGTCACCCACCCCGGCGGCAGCCCGGTCAACTACGAGTACAACGAGCGTGGTCTGCTGGCCAGGGTGCCGGGATTCGTCGATCATGTCCGATACAACGCGCTCGGACAGCCGACGGAGCTGCGGTATGCCAACGGGACGGTGTCTTCGTTCGACTACGACCCGGCCACGTTCTTCCTCAACGAGGCGCGGATAACCGGGCCGACCCCGCCCGCCCCGGCGCAGCCGTACTACGAGATGAACTACAGCTACGACGCGGTCGGCAACCCGCTGTCGATCAGCGACGGGATCACCGCCGCAGGGCATCCCAGGTTCGACCGGGTGTGCGAGTACGACGCGCTGTACCGGCTCACGGGCGTGACCGGCTCTGCCGACGGCACGCCGTTCCGGCACTCATATTCCTACGACGACGCGGGCAACTTCCGCCGCAACGACGAGCTCGGGCCGGATGAGCTCACCCTGGAGCCGGGCACCAACCAGCTGCGCGGCATGACCGCCGACGGGGCAGAGACGCCGCTCTTCGAACACGACGCCAACGGAAACCTGACCTCTTCGCCCGATCTCGCGCTCACGTTCGACCCGCGGGGCCGACTGGTGCGCGCGGTCAGGCCGGACGGCACCGTGGTGGAGTACGCCTACGACCACGCCGGGATGCGGGTACGCAAGCGGGTCACGCCAACCGGCGGCCAGACCACCGAGACGCTGTACGTCGACGGGCGCTATGAGGTGCGCGACGGGCAGGCGACCCGGTTCATCACCAGCGGCGACACCCCGCTCGCCGCAGTCGGGCCCGACGGGACCCGGTTCCTGCACCACGACGCTCTCGGGCATCTCGTCCTCGTCACCGGGCCGGCGGGGGAGGTCCTGCTGCGGCTCGGTCATCACGCGTTCGGCACGCCCGCGTTCGTGGCGGGGACCTCGGACATCCCCTACCAGTTCCTCGGCAACGAACTGGACGAGACCGGGCTGATCTACTGCCGGGCGCGCTACTACCACCCGGGTCTGGGTCGGTTCGTGTCGCCCGATCTGTTCGTCCTGCTCAATCCGGAACAGATGCTCGGGCTGCCGTCCGCGCTGAACCCGTACGCCTACGCCTCCAACAACCCGATCCGTCAGGCCGACCCGGAAGGCGCGTGGTGGAAGTGGGTCGTCGGGGGCCTCATCATTGCGGCTCTGGTCGTCGCGACGATCGTCGTCGGGGTGGCGACCGGAGGTGCCGGCTTCGCCTTCGGGATCCTGCTCGCGGCGAGCATCGGCTCGGCGCTTGGCGCCGGTGTGGGCAGCTACGCCGCATGGCGGGGCGGAGGCGATCTCGCCGACGGCTTCCTGGTCGGTGCGCTGGTCGGCGCGGGGGCGGGCGCGGGCGGTTACGCTCTCGGGGCGGCGGTCGGTGCCGCCGGTATCAGTGGAGCCTGGGGGGCGATCTTGTCCGGGGCGGTGCAGGGCGCGGTCGTGGGCGCCGGGAACGGTGCGATCGTCGGCTACGCCGGTGGCGCGGGGACCGTACAGGATGTCCTCGTCGCGATGGCCGTCGGCTTCGCGATCGGCGCCGTGCTCGGCGGGATCGCGGGCTACCTGCGTTACAGCATGCCGGATGTGAAGCGCGCGATCGTCGACAGGGCGGGCGAGATGCCCGTACAGCAGGTCGACCCGGTGACCGGTCAGCCCGTGACCGGCGTGACCGGCCAGCCGGTCACGGTAGACGTACCGATCCCGGGGCCGGCCCGTCCCTTCTGGCAGAGCGTCGCGCAGACCCTGGCGAGCTGGACGCAACAGGCCCTGCAGGCGACCGCGCATCCAATGATCTTCGCCAGCTTCGGCGCCAGCACCCAGGCGGCGGTCTGGCACGACTGGGACATGATCAAGGTATGGCAGATCGACACCTTCGGTGGAGATGAGGAGACGGTCATCGTCGGCAGTTGACCCTTCTTCGCCGACCGCTCCGGCCCACGCCGATTTCCGCGCAGCGCCGATTGAGAGCTTGCGGATCCTGTTGAGCCGGGCCGGTGGGCGGGCCTGCCAGAGCACCGGCTTGAGCTGCCCCGGGTTTGGTGAAGTCCTTGATGTGCCCCGGCTTTGGTGGTGTCGGGTTGCTGGAATCCTCGTGCTGTTGATCACGAGGAGAGGCAGCGGATGCCCCGTAGTTATCCCCCCGAGTTCCGCCGCAAGGTGTTGGATCTGGTGAAGTCCGGCCAGCCGGTCAGGCAGATCGCTGCGGATCTGGGCATCCACCGCGAGGCGCTGCGCACCTGGGTCCGGCAGGCCGAGGCCGATACCGGCAAGCGGCCCGAGCAGCTCACCTCGGCTGAGCGTGACGAGCTCAAGCGGCTGCGCAAGGAGAACTCCGAGCTCAAACGGGCCAACGAGATCCTCAAGGCCGCCAGCGCGTTTTTCGCCGCCGAGCTCGGCCAGCCCCGGACGAAGTAGTCGCGGTGATCGATCATCTTCGCGACTGCTTCGGGGTCGAGCCGGTCTGCCGGGTCCTGGACCTGTGCCCGGGCACCTACTACGGCCGCAGACGCCGCCCGCCTTCGGTCCGTGCCCGCCGTGACGCCGGTGCAGGCGATGCCGCGGCGGCGCAGGTGAGCGCGGATCGCCCGGGAGGAGTAGGCCTTGTCGGCTCGGACCCGGTCCGGCCGGGTGCGTGGACGACCTCGTCCTGGCCGGGCGACACCGATGGCGGCCATCACCGCCTCGAACTGTGGGGCATCTGCGCGTTGCCCGGCCGTCACCACCAGCGACAATGGCCGCTGACCCTGCTCACAGGCCAGATGCACCTTGGTCGACAACCCGCCACGGGAGCGGCCCATCGCGTGATCGTCTGGCTCGGTGCCCGCACCTGCGGGTGGCTCGCGCTGCAGATGCGCCCGCACGAGCGTGGAATCCACGTTCACCTCCCAGCAGATCAGCCCGGACGCGTCCGCCCGGGCCTGCAGCCCGGCCAGGATCCGCGCCCAGACGCCAGCGCGCTGCCAGCGGCGAAACAGCGCGTAGATCGCCTGCCAGGAGCCGTAGCACTCCGGCACGTCCCGCGAGGGCGTCCCGGTCCGCACCCGCCAGCGGATGCCGTCGATGAGCCGGCGTTTGATCCACTTCGACGGGCGACCCGGCCGGGTGGGCACCGGCAGCAGTGGCTCCAGGAGCGCCCACTGTTCATCGGTCAGGTCGAACCGCCTCGTCACCGCTAGGGTGGCCACGAGGTCTCCGGAACTCAGGGTCTTCTTGGTCGATGACTCCTGTACCGGAAACCTCACTGTGTCGGGCGCTGGCACGCCGCTCATCCCACTTTGAGACACGCCCCAGGTGTGTCTCGAAGTAGGTGGAGCCATTCGTTGATGACGGTGATCTCAAGGACCGCCTGGTAGCGGACGCAGAGCTTGTATCTGGTGGCCATGGCCCGGTGCCGCTTGAGTCGGTTGATGCCGTACTCGACGGCGCGGCGGCCGCGGTAGTCGATCGGGTCGAAGGCCGGTGGGCGGCCGCCACGACTACCTCGGCGCTGCCGGTGGCCGGCCTGGTCGGCCGGCACCGGGATCGTGGCTGCGATACCGAGGCCGCGCAGGTGAGCGCGGATAGCCCGCGAGGTGGCCCTACCGGCCCGAACCCGATCCGACCGGGCCTTGGGACGGCTCCATCCCGGCCGGGCGACCCTGATGCCAGCCATCACCGCCGCGAACTGCGGGGCGTCTGCGCGCTGCCCGGCCGTCACCACCAGCGACAACGGCCGCTGGCCCTGCTCACAGGCGGCGGTGGGCGATCGGGTTGCTTGTTCTAGTCACGGTGGTTTCCATCGTTGTGGGCATCCCGGTCAACAAGGTGACGGACCTCGTGCCGGAGCGTCTTGACGACGATGTTTGGCTCTGGCTGGGCCTACTTGTCGGGTGCTGCCTGCTGGTGGGCGTCGGGGTCGTGTGGCTGGAAAGGCACCAGCGGCGGCCGGCCGAGTTGTTCGATGTGCCCGAGCAGCAATCCTGGGTGCCGCGTGAGGAATTCGATCAGGCGGTTCGAGCGGTGGGCCTGTCGCCAGGGGCCACGGTGGCGCTCACGACCGGGCTGCACGGAGCCGGTGGTTTTGGTAAGACGACGCTGGCCAGGCAGGTCTGCCAGCATCCGAGAGTTCGCAGACGCTTCCCGGGCGGGGTCATCTGGGTGACCGTGGGCCGGGACCGCTCCAGCAACGCATTGGCCGAGGTGATCGGTGCCACGGTGGTCCGGTTGGGGGGTACCGCGCTTCCCACCTCTGACCTGGAGCAGGCCGGGCTGTACTTGTCGCAGGTCCTGGCGGAGCGTGGCCCGTGCCTGCTGGTCGTTGATGACGTGTGGACCGACACCCAGCTCAGGCCGTTTCTCCACGGCGCGCCACGGTGCACCCGGTTGGTCACCACTCGTAATCCGAAGATGCTGCCACGGAGCGCGGCATCCGTTGAAGTCGATCAGATGGAGCGGCCCAGCGCCCTCGACCTCCTTACCCAGGGCCTTCCTGCCTTCCGTCCTGGGTTCGAGCGGGATCTGCTGAGGCTCACTGGTCGGTGGCCGTTGCTGCTGTCGCTTGTGAACGGTGCTCTGACGGACCGTACGGCACGGGGTGTCGAGTTGTCCGAAGCCACCACCGACGTGATCGCCCGGCTGCGTGCCGTCGGACCTGCCGCACTGGACGTGGCCGACGCCACCAGCCGGGACAGGATGGTACGTGCCCACCGTCGAATACAGCCTCGACCCGCTCGGTCCGTCCATGACCGCTATCTGGAGCTTGGGATCTTCGCCGAGGACTTGGCCGTGCCGGTCGGCGTGGTGGCTGCGCTGTGGTCGGAAAGCGGCGGGCTCACCGAGCAGGAGACCGCCGACCTGTGTGCCCTGCTCGCCGACCGTTCTCTGCTGCGGTTTCATCGCCCGGCCGGTAAGCCGCACGACGTCGTCGAACTGCACGACGTCTTGCGCGATTACGCGCGATCGGAACTGGGAGGTCGGCTCGCCGCAGGGCACCGCGCCCTGGTGGAGGGAGCCCGTTGCGGGTCCTGGTGGGAACTGCCGGACGAACCCGACTATTTGCTGCGCCAACTGCCCGCCCATCTGGCCGCGGCGGGATTGGATGTTGAGCTGAATCGCCTGGTCACCGACGTGCGCTGGCTCAACGTCAAGACCACCAAGTTCGGGCCGGTCGCCGCGGAGGGCGATCTACGACTGGCCCGTACCCCACTGGCGAGGAACATGGCCCAGGCGATCTCGCAGATCGCTCACCTCTTGGAGCCTGCCGAACCTGCGGTCATCACGTCCACACTGCTGGCCCGCCTGGTTCCGGAGACGACCCGTGTGGACGAGTGGGACATCCCTCTGCTGACATGTCGCTGGCCCCTACCAGATCCACCTGACCCTCGGCTGCTACGAGGACTGGGACGGCATGGTCAGTACGTGACTGGCGTGGCCCTGTCTCCCGATGGCACCTGGCTGGCAACCGCATCCCGCGGTGGCACCGTGCAGATGTGGGGTACCGACGGGCAGTATCGCGGCACCATCGGCTGGGACGTCGGTCCGGAGGTCGTGGTCGGTGTGCGCATCGGACCCGGTGGCGACTGGGTCCTCACCGCCGACCGGTTCGGCGATGTCGCGCTGTGGGACGTGGACGGCGTCCTACTCGGCGTCCTGACGACGGGCCGTACCGGTGGGGCTCAATCGGTGGCGGTATCCCCCGACGGTGCGTGGCTGGCGACCGTCGATCCGGTCGGAGGCGTCCAGCGTTGGCAGTCGAACGGCACGTCGCTCGGGCCACTCCTCGGCCCGACGACCGGAGTAATCGGTGCTGCGATCGCCCCGGACGGGCAGTGGCTGATCACCGTCGACGCCGCAGGGACGGCACGCCGATGGGGCTGTGACGGGCGCCCGCAGGAGGTGATGCGGCAAGGCATCGGAGACGGAGCCAATGCGGGCTATGAGGCATGCCGCATACACGATGACACGAAGTATCGGCGGGGGCGGCTGGGCCAGCGACTGACGATGCTGAACCGGACCCAGGGAATCGGTGCGACGGCCTGGTGCGCGGCGCTCACCGGATGGTGGCCAAAACGTATGGCGCCCGCGTCCTTCGCCGCGGGGTGGGCCAGAGCAGACGGCGAGCGGAGACGCGATGAGCAGTTCCTGGTCGAGGGGATCAGCGCTGTCGCAATCAACGCGGACGCCACCCTGGTGGCTGTACGCATCGACCTTCAACGCATTACCCTCCTCAACGCCGACGGCACGGTGCGCGCCGTGCTGGACGACGCTCATGCCAGAGGGTCGGCCGTGATGTTCGCCCCCTCCCGCACCCCCATTCCCGACAGCGGCTTCAAAAACCCTGAGGACTACGGGCAACCCGCTCCCGACATTGAGGAATACCAGCATAGCGAACCACACCTTGCCTTCGTCCGCTTCCCCTCAGGCCAGACCGACGAGGAACTTCACGTCGACAGCGGACGAGGCGTCGCCATTTACGACCTTCTGGGAAACAAGAAGGGATATGTCGAAGAACTGTCCTCGACGCGACTAGGCATCGTTGCAGTGGCACCCGACAGTGATGTGCTGGCCCTGGGGGTACAGAACAGTGCCCTGCTCATGCGGAGGTCAACGCCGGCCTCAGGCTTTCCAACCCCGTGGACCAGCGGCGTCCTGTCAGCCAGACTCTCACCGGACGGGTCAAAGCTTTACTGTGCCTACAGCGACGACGACTTCACCGCGGTCATACGCGATCTCGATGACCCGGCTCAAGAGAGTCCGTGCGCGTGGAGTTTGTCCACCGCTTTCTCCTCGGACGGTTTCTGCCTGATGACCTCCCATCGCGACAGGGTCGAACTGTGGTCGGCCGACGGCACCACCATCATCCAGGACTGTGAAGCAATTGAAGCCACAAACGGCACATTGTTCGCCGTACGGAACGTCGGCAACCAGCCATCGAGCTTTTCCCTATTGAACACCGATGGCACAATCCAGGCTGAGATCGGCACCCGCAACGAAGACGAAAAACTCCAGATCGCACCCGATGGTACCTGGCTGACGACCACAACACAGAGCGGCGAGGTCCGCCTGTGGCTTCCTACCGGTGAGCGGCGAGCGACCATTCAACTGCCGCAGAGTGACGAGCCCCCGGACGTGGCGATCGCGCCCGATGGCCAGTGGCTGGTGGCCCGCAGCGGCGACCATGTCGCGGTATACGACAGGGACGGGAACATTCGCTCTGGCCACGACTCCGATGTGGACAACATCGTCATCGCTCCCGGTAGCGAATGGTTCGCCGCCAGTTATGGTCACAGCAGAACGGCCCTCTACGACAACGAGGGCAAGTTCAGGAAGACCCTCCTAGGAACAAACCCCGTGATCGCGCCGAACAGCGCGTGGCTGGCGACCTACAACCAGCACCGAGCCACGGTATACCTGTGGAGCAACGACGGCGTCCTCCGGCACCAACTGGAAGGCCCGCACGAATGGGCTACCAAAGGCATCGCGATCGCACCGTCCAGCGACTTGCTGGCGCTGGCGGGCGCGCAAGGTGACCTGACCGTCCTGGACGCCGGGTCCGGCCAGTTCCTCACCGGCATCCGACTCGACACCTACGCGACATCACTCGATTGGTTCCCCGATGGCAGCGGTCTGTATGGAAACAGCCCGCGCGGATTGTACGCGTTCACCCTCCACCAGCCCTGAGGCCCCCCCGCGCCCTGCAACTCGGGCGCCGGAATCTTCATCCACCGGCGTAACCCACGCCCGACCATCCGATCAGAAAGGCGGCTCGTCCGAAGTGCTCGCCCACGGATTGGCCGCCTTGGGGAGTGCCGCCTCCGGCAGCGGCAGGTTGGTCACCACGTAGAGGTTCAGGATGTCGTCCCGATCCATGAACATGATCTGGCTCCGTTTGCTCGCATCCAGGGCGTTGCCGAGCCAGTTGCGGGCTGCCTTGGTGATCGTGCCGCCTGCCACGATAAACGCGTGGTCGACGATTCGTCTCCGGGTCGGAGATCTCGTGCGCCAGCATCATCAGCGCCTGGTTGTGGATCTCGGCGACGTTGCTGCTGCCTGTCTTCGTCTGACCGGCCGCGTCGATCTTGCCCTTCTTGGCCTGGATGCCGAAGTAGAGGACGTGCTGGGTGGGCAGCGTGTAGCGCATCCAGATGTCCTTGCCGTACTCCAAGGCTTTGTCCTTGTGGCCGGCGGCGGTGATGCGGTGGTAGCCGAGCTGGGCGGAAGAGGGGAAGCAGCACCTCCTCGATCAACTCGTCTTCACTGCAGGCATCGAGATATGCAGCCAAGCGGTTGCGTCGCTCAACTTCCGCCTGGTTGAACGGGCGGTGGGGGTTGACCTGCGGAATCGTCGCCAACCCTGTCCCCAGGTGCCGCACGTAGCAGTGGCGGTCCTGCCCGTAGAACACCTCGAAGCCCTCGCGGTTCAGCACCTCGTTCAGCTGGGCCAGCGCGTTCTTCCGATTGACCCCTTCGCTGAGCGCGTCGGCGGGGTTCATCAACAGGTCGATCAAGCGGCAGAAGATCTCTAGCGGATGGGTCGGGCCGTCGTGGGGTTCCGCGAGCAACTCGGCGAGTCGGTCAGCCACCCAGCCGTGCCTCGTGCTTCCGTCGTGAACGAAGTCAAGGTCGAGCTCCTGAAAGAACTCCGTGATGTAACTGCTCGACCGGTACGGGAAGAAGGCAGGCTTCTCGCCCGGACCAGGGGTGACGACTCCCGGGTTGCCGACAACCAGTTCCGCCAGGGCGTTCAGGTTCCGCGGCCGAAACTTCATGCCGTCATCGTGCCAGGACCGGCTGACACCCAAGCCACGATGACAACGATCACCTCATCCAGCATGCCCTGTGCTCGTCTAGCTCTTCGCTGGCCACAGCTCCCATCGGTTCGCCCGTCCACGCCTAACCTCGGCATCGGGGAACTGCTTTTGCAGCTCGGTCAGTCGGGCCGTGATCTCAGGGATCGGCAACCCCGACGGGATGACAGCCAGGGTTTCCGGCATGGGGGGCGGCGGCGCCGGTGGTGGCTCGTTGCGCTGCTTGTTCTCCTCGGCGGCTGCGGTGAGCATCTCCCGCACCCGTTGTATCCGCTTGGCCCACCCCGGCCAGGCCGGGCACGGGCCGTCGTACGGCGGCGTCACCCGGCCGTGCTTGAACATCGGCGTGGTGCACTCGCTGCACATCTGCTCGGCGGCAAGCTCGGGAACCGCCAGCAGATCGTCGAGTTTGCGTTGCGCCATGCCGATCTTGACGCGCAGCTCTGAGCGCTCTTTCCGGTCCTTGGAGGCCTTGTGGGTGGCCTGCAGGTCGGGGAGCTGTTTCCGTAGGTCCCGAACCGAGAACTCCCGGTCGTACTTGTAGTGAAAGAGCATGACCTCGCGCCGCTCGCGCGGCAGCCGGCCGTTCTTGTCGATGACCTCCTCTGGGTCACCGACGTCGGTCTCAAGGCACGTCACGAGCTTGTGGGCACGCTCGATCTGGGCCTCAAGTTCGGCTATGTCCTTCTGGCGCTTCTAGCGGCGCTGCGGTTCGGTCATTTCCCGCTTGAGCTGCTTGTGGCGTTTGGTGGCGGACGCCGTCCAGCGGGGCATCCTCGCGGATCCACGGGCTCTTGGGATGGTCGCGGTACCAGTCGGCGCGGTCTTTGTGATGCTGAAATTCGGGGTGGTTGGTGCGTTCACAGAAACCGTCCCGGGAGAGTTCAGGCATTTGCACGAGCTACCATTCAGCCGCGCGACTCGATTGATTGTCTCGTAGATCACCGCCACGAAGCGATGGTTGGGGCGAGAAGCCGCTGTCAGTGGGTCCTGAATTCCGCGATCCTGTGGGATCTGAATATTGATCTGTTCGGGTGCGCCTCGTTCCTGTCTCTCATCGAGTTGAGCTCGTAAGACTCGGTTTGTGGGGCTGAGGGTGGGGAATTGCCGCCGCTGTGGGGCGGGGCGGGGTTGAGCTCTGTCGCTGTATCCGTTCTGACGTCTGCCCTGAGAAATGGGAAGTGTGGCCGGGTGATCGGACATGGCCAGTCGGGACTACGTGTGGCAGATGAGGCCCGTTGCGAGGGTGAGGACGGGGTGAAGAGAAATCACACCAGGCGCTGATGCCAGATCACGCTGGGGACCGATGTGGGCCGGTCCTCGGAGCGACATGATCCATGGAGGTCCCCGCCCGCTATCGCTCAAGGAACTTTATGTCAGCTCAAGCAGCCCGGATGCGCGCTGGTGTTCCCGGTCGCACCCTTGCGGTGCTCACCGTCCTCGCGGTGGCGCTGGCCGTCGCCTTCGTCGTCGCCCCCCGCTTCCTGGCGGGCGTCGGGCCGGGCAGCGGCTTCGCCGGTGAGCGCGACCTCGTCGAAGCTCTCCGGACGTCATTCACCGGATACTGGAGTTCTGGCGACCGGGATCTGTCCCCGAGCCTGGAAAGGGTCGTCGACTACTGGTTCCGTTATCACCTGGCCAAAGCCGCGATCGCCGCACTCTTGCTGATCGTGCTCGTCGCGCTCGGCATTCGTGTCTGGAAGGCATTCGTGAGGGCCGACGGTCTCGGGACGGGAAAGAGCGTCGCATTGGCCTCGACCGGCGTTCTCGTCACAATGCTCGCGCTGTTCTCGCTGGTGGCGGTGATGGCCAACCTCCAGGGCGTGGTCGCCCCTTACTCCTCGCTGCTGCCGATGTTGACAGCGGGCGCGACCGACGCCCAGCTCACCGGCACGCTCGATCAGATCCGGCGGCAACTGGCCGACTCCCCGGGCACGGACGGTCACACCGCACCCGCCCTGCAATTGATGATTGACGACTTCGCCCGCTACCACGTGGCCATGGCCGTGATCGCCGCGATCGTGGCGGCCGTCCTCAGCGTCCTCAGCGCGGTCTTGTGGAGGTGGTTCGCGCGGACGGAGCCGTCAGGCAGGCGGACCAGGCGAGTCTTGGGATCGTTCGGCGTCCTCTCAGCCCTGCTTTCACTGGCCGGGATCGTCGTCGCCGTGGCGAACACCACCACCGCGGCCGACCCGGCACCGGCACTCCTGGCCTTCTTCCAAAACGGATGGTGAATCCCCGGCCCGCGCTGGTTCCAGCGACTCTGGCCTCGCCCTCTATGCGCGCCGCCGCTCAACGCCAAGCCGACGCCGCCGCCGGGTCGCCGACTGCCCCGAGATTTCGTTCCCATGGGGCGGTCACGAAGGTGGTTGACCACCTTCGTGACCGCATCGTCCCGGGGGCGGCCGGGCTCGGCGGCGAAACGTGCTGGCGGCCCTCACGAGCTGTCCTGCCTGGTGAGACGGCAGAGTGCGGTGAAGTCGTCATCGGTGCCGGCTCAGTTGCGGCGGGATTTTGCCGATGTGTTCACTCCGGTGGGCGCTGCGCTGAGTGGCGCGCGTTGTGGTGTGGTGAGGTCGGGCCATTGGACGACGTCGTCGCAGGTGGCGTTGAGGAGGTCGGGGGCGTGGCTGACGAGGAGGGCGCCGCGGCGGCCTTCGTTGGTTTGGGCGCGGCTCTGGCGGTGGGGTGGGTGGGGTTGGGGCTACGCTGGGGGCGTTGTTGCTGGGGCGTCGGGCGGGATTTCAGATGACCAGCCCTGCCGGTTCTTTGAAGTGGGCCATGTGGCCGTTGTACGCGGCCGGGTTCACTACCGCCTTTGGTGCGCACGGTGTTGCTGCCAGCCTTGGTGGTTCTTCCGATGATGCCGTCACCTCGTTGCTGGTGCTGGGTGGTCTGCTCGCTCTGTACGACGGGGCCGAGGTGTTGCTCAAACCCGTGTTCGGCTCGCTGGCCGATCGGGTCGGAGGCAAGCCGGTCCTGGTTGGGGGGCTGGTCGCGTTCGCGGGTGCGTCCGCGTTGTACGCGGTCGCCGACTCGGGCGGATGGTTGTGGGCGGCGCGGCTCGGGCAGGGCGCTGCGGCTTCGGCCTTCTCTCCCTCGGCGTCCGCCATGGTCGCCCGTCTGAATCCGGCGGCCAAGCGCGGTCGCGCGTTCGGTGGCTACGGCTTCTACAAGTCGATCGGCTACACCCTCGGTCCGCTGCTCGGCGGTGTGCTGGTGTGGGCGGGCGGGCTGCGGCTGCTTTTCACGGTGATGGCGGTGTGCGGCGCAGCCGTCGCCGGGTGGGCGGCGCTCGCCGTGCCCGCCGTACCGCCGCTCCCCCGTGAACGGCAGACCGTGGCCGACCTCGCCCGCCGTCTGGCCGACCGGTCGTTTCTCGCGCCGACCGCAGCGCTCGCCGCGGCCACCGCGGCGTTGTCAGTCGGTGTCGGTTTCCTTCCCGTCTCCGGGGCGGCGGCCGGGCTCGGCAGCGTGGCGACCGGTGCAGCCGTTTCTGTGCTGGCCGCCACCGCCGCCATCGTCCAGCCCAAAGCCGGCCGCGCTCTGGACGCCGGGCGCCTGACCACCCGCACCGGGCTGCTGGCTGGGCTGTTCATCACCGCCGCGGGGCTCGCGGCCGCGACGTTGCCCGGCCTGACCGGGGTCCTCCTGGCCGCGGCCCTCATCGGGATCGGCACCGGGCTGATCACGCCGCTCGGCTTCGCAGCCCTGGCCGCCTCCACCCCGGCCGAGCGCATGGGCCAGACCATGGGCTCGGCGGAACTCGGCCGCGAACTCGGTGACGCCGGCGGGCCGCTGCTCGTCGCCGGCGTCGCGACCGTGGCGACCCTCACCGTCGGCTACGCCGCTCTGGCCGTCCTCTTAGCCGCCGGGACGCTGATCGTCCTGGTCATCCGGCCTCGGACGCCGCGAGCATCGAACGCTTGACAGATCGGTTGTGGGGTGAATGGGGTCGATGCAGTGGCTGGGTTGTTATGCGGGTGAGGGGCCTAGGTGGTGGGCGGTGATCAGCCAGGCGCGGGAGTTGAAGTACACGCCTTCGGCGGTTAGGTGTTCGGTGAGTTTCTGGCGTAGACGGTCGGTTGCGGTGGTGGGGTTCAGGGTCTTCAGGGCTTCGGCGGTGCTTGTGAAGCTTTGGACCCAGTTGAGGGCGGTGGGGACGTCCGGGCCGTAGTAGACCGGTTCCTGGACGTCGGTGAAGGCGATGTCGGCGAAGCCCGCGGCCCGCAGGATTTCCCGGACGGTCGGCGGGTCGGCGAGTGAGAACGCGTCCGGTCCCTCGCTGGTCACCGGCCCGTTGGAGATCTGGAGGGCCTGGCGGACGGCCACGGCCCACTCGTTGCGGTCGTGGGCTTGCCAGACCAGCATCACCAGGCGTCCTGCCGGGCGCAGTGCCCGGCCGATGTTGGTGAACGCCCTTACGGGGTCGGCGAAGAACATCGTGCCGAACCTGCTCATGGCCACGTCGAAGCGTTGTGGGGGCAGCGGGTGGACTTGTGCGTCGGCTCGCTCGAAGGTGACGTTGGTCAGACCCTCCGCGTGGGCCAGCTCTCGGGCGCGCTCGATCGCGGGTGCGGAGACGTCCACTCCGAAGGCACTTCCCGACTGGGCGGCTCGTGCGGCCTGCCGGGTCGTCTGGCCGGTCCCGCAGCCGATGTCGAGGACGTGGTCGTCTCGCCGGACGCCTACCGCCTGGCGCAGCGTCTCGTTGTGGCGCCGTAGTTCTGCGTCGTAGTCGATGGTGCCCGGGGTCTGTTCGCCTGGAACATGTGGCATTGCGGTCCCCTTCCGGCAAGCCCGAGGCGGATCGCCGGTGTCGGTGTCGGAGTGGGTCGGGATCTGCATGGTGTTGATCATCTTAGCCGGGTCGGCCAGGCCCATTCGGTCCCCTCTTGGGGGAGGGGTGAAGGTGAATTCTGGTGCCGTTATTCGGGCTTTGTCAGCTATTCGGTGGTACGCTTTGAGCATGGAAGGTACTTCGCCTCGCAGGAAACGCTGGATAATTGCGATCGTGGTGCTGGTCGTGATCATTGTCGCCGTGACGCTTTCGTTCGGCGGACAGACCGAGAAGGGGCCGGACAACGGCTTGGGCCCCACGTCGTCGTCGCACGTAGACCAGACGGCAAACTTTTAACGGTGAACTCCCGAAAGCCACGGCCGGTGATGGATGTCCGGCCGTGGCTGCGTTTTCGGGCGGATAAGGCGATGAGGCAGGGCGGGTGGGTGTAGGCGAGGCGCCCGTCCCGGTGGAAGGCGCGGATCAGATGGCGTTGTCAACGGTGCGCCCCGGCTTTGGAGCTTTCAACCAGGCGAAATCGTTCGACTGCGGCAGTTGACCAGTTGAACAGTTGAACTTCGTGCTTGGACGTGGGGTGCGCCGGTTGAGGCTTCCGGGGTGTTCGGACGCGCGGTAACGTTCGCGTTGCGCGTGCTCCTCGAACTGGACGCGGTGGCGAATTCGTCGTCTCCGCCGTCCGGCTCAGGAGCATTTTCTACCTTAGGCGCGTGCCGCGTCCGGTCGGGTGAATTCATCCATGCCGCCGTTTGATTCGGGCGGGACGGCGCGGCGGGGCCCGGTCGGATCCACCGTCCACGCGAATAGGAGAGACGATGACGAACGTGGTACCAGAATCGGCGCCCGCCGGCGCGGCCGCGCGGCCCGCGGTGAAATCGTGGGACGAGTTCACGCAACTGCGCGAAGTGATCGTCGGCGATGTGACGAACGCCCGGCTGCCGCGGATGAACGATATCTCCGCGTGGCTCGCCTGCTATCCGACGCTGTCGAAGAAGGAATTGCAGGAGGTCGCCGAGGGAGCGTTTCCCAAGCAGGTCATCGAGGAGACCACGGAGGATCTGGAAACGCTGATCTCGACGCTGCGCGGCCTGGGCGTCACCGTGCACCAGCCCGCGGCACCAGATCACGCCAAGCAGTTCAGTTCGCCTGACTGGACGAGTGACGGATATCTGTCGTACTGCCCGCGCGACATCACGATGATCCTCGGTTCGGCGATCGTCGAGACGCCGAGCCCGATGCGGGCCCGGTACTTCGAGCTGCTCGGGGGCATGCGGGAGCTGTTCCAGGAGTACATGCTGCGGGGCGCGGCGTGGATCTCGGCGCCGAAGCCGCGGCTGGCCGACGACCTGTTCGCTCTCGACGACGACGGCCTGCCGCTGCTGGGCGAGACCGAGCCGGTGTTCGACGCGGCGAACACGCTGCGCATCGGCAAGGACGTGATCTACCAGGTGTCCCGCAGCGGCAACGAGCTGGGGCTGCGCTGGCTGGAGTCCACGCTGCGGCTGTTCGGCGACTTCCGCGTCCATCCGGTGCGCGGGGTGTACGGCTACACGCACATCGACACCACGATCACCCTGCTGCGGCCGGGGCTGGTGCTGCTGAACCCCGAGCGGCTGACCGAGGAGACGGTCCCGGAGTGCTTCCGCGGCTGGGACATCCTCTGGTCGCCTCCGATCCGCGACATTCCCTCGGTGGTGGAGCGTCCGCTCAGCGCGCCGTGGCTGGGGATGAACCTGCTGATGGTGAGCCCGGAGGTGGCGATCGTGGACTCGGACCAGCCCGAGCTGATCGCCGCGATGGAGAAGAAGGGCATCACGGTGCTGCCGCATAAGCTGCGTCACTCCCGGGTGCTCGGTGGCGGGTTTCACTGCGTCACTCTCGACATCGTCCGCGATGGTGATCTTGAGGATTACTCCAGCTGAGCTCCAGCTGAGCGGGATACCTGGTGGCCCATGGGCCGGGGGCAGACCCATGGGCCGGTCAGGTGGGCCGCTACGCGTCGCGTCTGCGTAGCAGCAGGCCGCCCAGCAGCAGCGCCGCGGCGGCCCAGGCGGCGGTCACGCCGAGGCCGGCCCAGGGGCCGATGGGCAGGTTTCCGAGGTCGGTGGTGGCCTGGACGGCCAGCCCGGCGCTCATCGGCGCGATCTTCTCCGTCGTGCGCTGCCACTGCGGGTCGCTGATCGTCTGGGCGAGGATCGGCAGGATGTACAGCAGGCCGAGGACGACGCCGATGCTGGTCGCCGAGTCCCGCACGGCGGTCGCGATGCCGAGGCTGAGCAGCGCGATCAGCACCAGGTAGAGGACCGATCCGACGACCGCGCGCAACGTCGGCCCGTCGGTCAGGGTCAGGGTCTGGTCGCCGTAGCCGGGCAGGACGAGCCGCCCGGCGAGGAGCGACCCGAGGACGGCGATCGTCCCGGCGGCGGCCACGACGGCGGTGACGATGAGGGCCTTGGCCGCGAAGAGCGTCGACCGCCGCGGCACCGCCGTCAGGGTGGTGCGGATCATTCCGGTGTTGAACTCGCCGCTGATGACCAGCACGGCGAGGATGGCGACCAGCGCCTGACCGAGGTCGACGCCGATGAGGCTGAGTTTGGCCATGTCGCCGCCGCAGTCGCCGGGCTTGCAGGTCACCACCGAGGTCGCCGCGGCGCTCAGCGCCACCGTCGCGACGATGGCGCCGACCATCAGCCACAGCGGGCCGGCGACGGTCCGGAGCTTCGTCCATTCCGCGTGCAGGGCCAGTCTCATGCGTCCCTCCGGTGGAGCAGGAAGGCGGCGACGGCCAGGGCAGCCACCGCGTACGCGGCCAGGACGGCGAACCCGGCCCACGGGGCCAGCGGGTAGTAGCCGTTGTACGGCGTGTAGATGCTCTCGACCTGCGGATACTCCACGAGCGTCTGCTGGACGGCGAAGGCCGCGCCCGGCGTCACCCTGGCCAGCCAGTCCGACGCGCTCGCGGGCATGAACGGGATGGCGTTCAAGATGTAGGGCAGCACGATCGCCACGATGACGGTGGTGACCGCGCCGGCGCTGCTCCGGAGGATGGTGCCGACGGCGAGGGCGAGGACGGCGGCGGTCGCGAGCAGCGCCGCGATGCCGAGCTCCACCCGCAGTTCGGTCGAGGCCGCCACCGGGAAGACGTACACGCCGTTGGCCTTGGCGAGCCGCTCGCCCAGCGGGACCGCGACGGCCGCTCCCGCGAACCCGGCGACGAAGGTGACGGCTCCCAGCACGATCGCCTTGGCCACCAGGATCCGGCTCCGTCTCGGGCTGGCGGCCAGGGTGACGTGGATCAGGTTCTTGCGGTACTCCGTCGTGATGAACAGCGCCCCCACGACGATCACGGCGATGAGCGCGGCGAACGTGCCGGTGAGGATGTCGCTGAGGGTGCCGCCGGTCGGCAGGCTCTCGCGGACGGCGGGCGCGATGTCGCCGGCGCCGACCACCGTGTAGCGGCCGCCGGATTCCGTGAACGAGCCCGACGCGTTCTCCGGGTAGCCGGAGAAGGTCGGGGATTCCTGGCCCAGCTGCTCGCCCTTCCACTCGCCGCCGGCCCAGCTCCCCTGGACGCGGAGGTCCCCGAAGGCGGCGGTGGAGACGCTGCCGCGCGTGCCCATGCCGTCCACGTCGGGCGGGGACGCGACGAACAGCCCGCCCTGCGTGTTCTTCCCGAGGCCGCGCACGTGGACGGTGCCGACCTTCGTCCAGCGGGAGCCGTCGGTGGACGCGTAGCCGGTGACGGCGTCGCCCGAGCGGTCCAGCCGCAGCCAGCGGGGAGCCTCGGCGGAAACGGCGCCGGACGGTCCCGCCTTGTCGTTGACGTAGTTGTCCTGCATCCGGACGCCGTTGCCGCCGGTGACCATGATCGCCGCGTAGGGCGAGCCCTGGCGGGTGCCGTCCTTGATGATGAGCCCGGCCTTCGACCACGGCACGGTGCCGGGCTCCAGTTCCGAGGGGCTCGTCGGGATGCGGCTCTTGAGCTCGGAGACGGAGACGGTGATGCTGCCGTTCCCGGTCAGCGGCTGGTGGACGAAGTAGAAGCTGTCGGTGACCGGTCCCCCGCCGGGCCCGACCGGAACGGGCGCCGAGCCCTCCTGGTTGCTGCTGACCCCGGCGAGCAGGGCGAACATCACCACCAGCCCCGCCGCGACCCCCATGCCGCCGACCCAGCCGAGGACGGTGCGGAACTTCGTCCATTCCGCGTGCAGGAGCTGGAGGAAGCCGTCCCGCCCGGCCTGCTCGCCGGGTCCTGGCCGGCGCGGCGGCGTCATGGTCGCGGTCACCGCGGCACCTCCGTGGGCGTCGCGGAGGTCGCGGGCGTGGCGGCGCGGAACTCGACCGCGTTGCGGGTGAGCTCCATGTAGGCCTCCTCCAGCGTCGCGCGGTGCGCCGACACCTCGGAGAACGGCACGGCGTTCTCGTTCAGGAGCGTCACGATCCGGTCCGGGGCGAGGCCGGAGACGGTGATGGTGTCGCGGCCGATGGCCGCCACGGTGGCGCCGGCCTGGGCGAGCACGCGCATCGCGTCCGCGGGGGCGTTGGTGCGCACGGCGACCCTGCTCCCGGACGCGGCGCCGATGAGCTCGGCCACGCTCGTGTCGGCGATGACCTTGCCTCGCCCGACCGCGACGAGGTGGTCGGCGGTGTCCTCAAGCTCGCTCATCAGGTGGCTGGACACCAGGACGGCGCGGCCCTGGTCGGCCAGCGACCGGAGGAAGTCGCGGATCCAGATGATGCCTTCCGGGTCCATGCCGTTGAACGGCTCGTCCAGCATCACCGCCGCCGGGTCGCCCAGCAGCGCCGCGGCGATCCCGAGCCGCTGCCGCATGCCCAGCGAGAAGCCGCCCGCCTTCCGCCGCGCGGCGGACGTGAGGCCGACCAGGTCGAGCACCTCGTCCACCCGGCGCGCGGGCAGGCCCTGCGAGTGCGCGAGCCAGAGCAGGTGGCCGCGGGCGCTCCGGCTGGGGTGCAGCGCCGCCGCGTCCAGCAGCGAGCCGACGTGGCTGAGCGGATGCCGGAGGCTGCGGTACGGCTTCCCGTTGATCAGCGCGGTGCCCTCGTCGGCCGCGTCCAGGCCCAGGATCACCCGCATCGTGGTGGACTTCCCGGCGCCGTTGGGGCCGACGAATCCGGTCAGGAGCCCGGGGCGGACGTTGAACGTCATCCCGTCCAGGGCCAGGGTGCGTCCGAAGCGCTTGCGCAGGCCGGCGACTTCGATGGTTGCTTCCATACCGAGAAGGCTAGGGAAATCGCCTGCCGCGAACATCACGGAGCAGTGCCATCTTCGCCGCCGCTGGAACGTGGGACGCCCTCGCGCGGCGTCCCTCGTCCGAGCGACGCCTGGCGTCCCCCTCAGGAGGGACGGCCGCGCATGCGCCCAGGTCAGGGCGTTCCGCGGGAACAAGATCGGCCGCCCCGGCGGTGGAGCTGCCGGGGCGGCCGATCTCGCCGGACGGTCTCTAGAGCTCGAACTCCTCGTATCCCTCCGCGCCGCCGACGGCGGCGGGCGTGGCCTTGTCGATGGCCGCGGCGGTCTCGGCGATCGTGGGCTCGTGGAACATCGCGGTCACGGGCATCTCCACGCCGAACGCGTCGCGGATCCTCGACACGATCTGGGTGGCGAGCAGGGAGTGGCCGCCGAGCTCGAAGAAGTTGTCGCGGGTGCCGATCTGGGTCCGGCCGAGGACTTCGGCCCAGATCCCGGTCAGCAGCTCCTCGGTGCGGGTGGCCGGGGCGACGTACCGGTGGACGGGCTGCGGACCGGCCTGGTCGGGGTCGGGCAGCGCGGCCCGGTCGACCTTGCCGGTGGGCGTCAGCGGCAGGTCGGCCAGCTCGGTGAACGCCGCGGGGATCATGAAGTCCGGCACCCGGCGCCGGAGGTGTTCCCGCAGGTCGGCCACCGACGGGATGGGCTCACCCGCGGTGGACGGCGTCAGGTAGGCGGCGAGCCGCGCCGAGTCCCCGTCCCCGACGACGGCGACGACCGCCGACCGCACGCCCGGGTGGGCGGCCAGCGCCGCCTCGATCTCGCCCGGTTCGATCCGGAACCCGCGCACCTTGACCTGGTCGTCGAGCCGTCCCAGGAATTCCAGGTTCCCGGACTCGTTCCACCTGACGCGGTCGCCGGTCCGGTACAGGCGGCCGCCACCGGTGCCGAACGGGTCGGCGACGAACCGCGCCGCGGTGAGCATGGGCGCGCGGGCGTAGCCCCTGGCCAGGTTCGTCCCGCCGATGAACAGTTCGCCCGGCACGCCGGGGGGCAGCGGGGACAGGTCGCGTCCCAGCACGTAGAGGCGGGTGTTGGCGGCCGGGGCTCCGATCGGGACGGCCGCGTCCGGCCGGTCGGCGTCCGGGTCGTGCGTGTAGGAGGTGACGTCGATGGTCGCCTCGGTCGGCCCGTACACGTTGTGCAGCTTCACCGGCAGCAGGCCGGTGAGCGCGGCGGCGGCGCGGCCGGTGAGCTGCTCCCCGCCGCAGACGACCTGCCGGAGCGTGGAGCATCCGGCGAGCGCGGCGCGCGCGGTGAGCAGGCCGAGCATGGCCGGGACGGTCGGGAGCACGGTGACCTGCTGCGCGGTCATCGTCTTGATCAGCGCGTCCGCGTCGGCCGCCACCGTCGACGCGGGCGCGATGACGAGGGAGCCGCCTGCGGCCAGCCCCGGGTACAGCTCGATCCCGAAGGCGTCGAAGCTCGGCGAGGACGACACCAGGACGCGGTCGCTCCCGGTGACGGCGAACCGCTCGTTGAACCAGCGCACGTAGTTCACGAGCGCGCCGTGCCCGACCATCACGCCCTTGGGCGTCCCGGTCGAGCCGGACGTGTAGATCACGTAGGCGAGGCTGTCCGGGCGCCTGGCGGCGACCGGCTCCGGCGCGGTGGACGCGGCCAGCGCCCGCCGGACGGACGGGTCGTCCAGCGCGACCACCCGTACCCGGCGCACCGGCAGGTCCTCGACCACCGCCGCCGTGCCGACCAGGACGGCGGCGCGGCTGTCGGTGAGCATGTACGCGAGCCGCTCGGGCGGGTAGTCCGGGTCGAGCGGCAGGTACGCGCCGCCCGCCTGCCAGACCGCGAGGACCGCGGTGACGAGGTCGGCGCCGCGCGGCAGGCACAGGCCGACGACCGTGTCCGGTCCCGCGCCCGTCGTGCGGAGGTAGGCGGCGAGGCGTCCGGCCCGCTCCATCAGGGCGGCGTAGGACAGCGAGCGGCGGCCGTCGACGACGGCGATCGCGTCCGGGGTCTCCGCGGCGCGTGCGGTGACCAGCTCGTGGACGCCTTCGGCGTCGGGCCAGGTGACGTCCGTGTCGTTCCAGCCGTCCAGCACCTGGGTCCGCTCGGCGGCGGTGAGCAGCGGCAGGCGCGACACGGGCGCGGACGCGTCGGACACGACTGCCGACATCACCGTCAGCAGGTGCCCGGCCAGGCGCCGTATCGTGGCCGGGTCGAACAGCTCGGCGCTGTAGTGGATGCCGCCGGACAGGCCGCCGTCGGCGTCGTCGGACATCGCCAACCGCACGTCGAAGCGCGTGTTGACGTCGATCTCGAAGTCCTCCAGCTCCACCTCGGGCCCGTCGGCGGATTCTTCGGCGGGGGTGGCCTGGCGGGTGAGGCGGCGGTCGCCGGGGGCGTAGTTGAACAGCACCCGGAAGAACGGGGTGTCGGAGTCCCGGTCGGTGACGAGGGCGTCGACCAGCTGCTCGAACGGCAGGTCCTGGTTGGCGTAGGCGGCGAGGGACATGTCGCGGACGCGGCCCAGCAGCTCGCCGAAGCCAGGGTCGCCGGACAGGTCGGTGCGCATCACCAGGGTGTTGACGAAGAACCCGATCAGGTCCTCGGTCTCGGCGCGGTTCCGGCCCGCCACGGGCGTTCCCACGACGATGTCGTCCTGGCCGCTGTAGCGGCCCAGCACGATCGAGTACGCGGCCAGGAGCGTCATGAACATCGACGCGTCATTGTCCCCGGCCACGGCACGGAGGCCTTCGGCCACCGAGACGGGCACCCGGAAGCCGAGCACGGCGCCCGCCCGGGACGGCTCCGGCGGACGGGGCCGGTCAGTGGGCAGCTCCAGCATCGGCGCCTCGGCGAGCTGTTCCCGCCAGTACGCCAGCTGCCCGTCGAGGGTCTCCCCGGTCAGCGCCGACCGCTGCCAGGCGGCGAAGTCGGCGTACTGCACCGGGAGGGGCGGCAGCGGGTCCGGCTCGCCCGCGCGGAACGCCTCGTACAGGGCCGTCAGCTCGCGGCGGAAGATCTGGTCCGACCACTCGTCGTACGACACGTGGTGCATCGTGAGCACGAGCAGGTGCTCGGCCGGGTCGAGACGGTACAGCGACGCGCGGACCATCGGCCCGGCGGCCAGGTCGACGGCCAGCTCGGCGTCCTGGGCGATCAGCTGCTGGGCCGTCCGCGCCGGTTCGGCCAGGCCGGACAGGTCGATCACCGGCAGCGGGACGGTCCCGGGCGGGTCGATGACCTGGTGCGGGACGCCGTCGGCACCGGCCACCAGCCGGGTGCGCAGGATCTCGTGCCGTGCCGTGACGGCGTCCAGGGCGGCGCCGAGCGCGGCCTGGTCCAGGTCCGGGCCGAGCCGAATCTGGGTCGGGACGACGAATTCGGCGGAGCCGGGTTCGAGCTGGTCGACGAACCAGAGGCGCTGCTGGCCGAACGACAGCGGCAGGGGCTCGTCCCGGCCGACCGGCGTGACCGGGGACGTGGCCGTCCCCGCCTGGTCGCCCTCGACGAGCTCGGCCAGTTCCCGGAGGGTGGGCCGGTCGAACGGGGCGGAGAACGGGATCTCGATCCCGAAGACGTCGCGGACGCGGAACGTCACCTGGATGGCGAGCAGGGAGTGGCCGCCGAGGTCGAAAAAGTTGTCCTCGGCCCCGACCCGCTCGACGCCCAGCACCTCGGCCCAGATCCCGGCCAGCAGCCCTTCGGCCGCGGTGGCGGGGGGCACGTACCGGCCCGCGTCGAGGCGGCTCTCGTCGGGAGCGGGCAACGCGGCCCGGTCGACCTTGCCCGCCGGGGTGAGCGGCAGGGCCGCCAGTTCGGTGAACACGGCGGGGATCATGTGCTCGGGCAGTCGGCGGGCGGCGAACTCGCGGAGCGCGTCGGCCGCCGGGATGCCTTCGGCGGGGTCGGCGGGCACCAGGTAGGCGGCGAGCCGCGCGGCCGTCCCGTCGCCCCAGGCGGTGACGACGGCGGCGCGAACGTGCGGGTGCGCGGCCAGGACCGCCTCCACCTCGCCCGGCTCGATCCGGAACCCGCGGACCTTGACCTGGTCGTCGGCCCGGCTCAAGAACTCCAGCCGTCCGTCGGCGCGCCAGCGGACGCGGTCTCCGGTGCGGTACATGCGCGACCCGTCAGCGGCGAACGGATCGGGAATGAACCGCTCGGCCGTCAACGCGGGACGTCCGCCGTACCCGCGCGCCACCTGCGCGCCGCCGACGAACAGTTCTCCTGTGACGCCGATCGGGACCAGGCCCAGGGACTGGTCCAGGACGTACACCGTGGTGTTGGCAATCGGTTCGCCGATCGGCGCCCCGTCTCCGGGGAGGCATTGTCCGGCTGAGGCGCAGACCGTTGTCTCGGTCGGGCCGTAGGCGTTGAACAGGCGCCGGTCGGTCGACCAGGTCGCGGCCAAGCCCTCGTCGAGACGCTCGCCTGCTGTGACCAGCGTGCTGACGCCGGCGAGCTCCCGTGCCGGTTCGCCCGCCGGTGCCGCTGCTCCGAGGGCGTGCAGCAGCGATGGCGGGAGGGTCGCGACGTTCACTCCGGCCGCCGTCACGAGTTCGGCCACCCGGCCCGCTTCGGCCCGCTCCTGAGCCGAGGCGACCACGAGGACGCCGCCCGAGGACAGCGCCATGACCAGCTCCCAGACGGAAGCGTCGAAGCTGAACGAGGCGAACCCCAGCAGCCGGTCACCCGGAGACACCCCGAACAGCCGCCGCTGCGCCACCGCCAGAGCGAGGACGCCGCCGTGCGCCACCTGCACACCCTTGGGGGTACCGGTCGAACCCGACGTGTACATCACGTACGCCAGGCCGGTTTGGTCCACCGCCACCGGGTCCATCTCCGACGGGGTGGCCGCCAGCAGGGCGGCGTCCGTGCGGTCGTCCAGGCACAGAACACGCAGGCGACCGGCAGGCAGGTCCTCGGCCAGCTCGGTCTTGCTCACCAGGACCGGCGCCCGGCTGTCGGACAGCATGAACGCGAGGCGCTCCGGCGGATAGCCCGGGTCCAGCGGCAGGTACGCCGCGCCGGCGCGCCACGTCCCCAGCACCGCCGTGACCATGTCGATCCCGCGGTCCAGGCACAGGCCCACCACGGTCTCCGGGCCCGCGCCCGCGGAACGCAGCAGCCCCGCGAGACGTCCCGACCGCTCCCACAGCGACGCGTACGTCACCGACACGCCGCCGCAGACGACCGCGACCGCGTCCGGGGACTTCGCGACCTGCTCCGCGACCAGTTCGTGGACGCCGCCGACGCCCGGCACCGGCGCGACCGTGTCGTTCCAGCCGCCGACCACCCGCGTCCGCTCGGCGGAGGTCAGGACGGGCAGGTCCGCCACCTTCCGGCCCGTGTCGGCCGCGATCGCCTCCAGGATGGTGGCGAGATGCTCCGCCAGCCGCTCCATCGCGGCCGGCTCGAACCTGGTCCGCTCGTAGTCGAGGCGGACCGACAGCTCCGGTCCGGGCCCGATTCCCGCGGCCACGGTCAGCGGATAGTTCCCCTGCGGGCGGCCGTGGAACACCGTGCCTGCCCGCAGGCCGTCCGCGCTCGGCGACTCGTCGTCGCCGCTCATCGCCGGGGCCGGGTAGTTCTCGAAGATGAACAGCGTCTCGAAGAGGGGCTGGCCCGCGGCGACCTGGCTGCAGGCCTGGATGTCGGTCAGCGTGGTGTGCTCGAAGCGGCGTCCGCGCGCCTGCCCCGCCTGGACGGACGCCAGCCACTCCGGCACGGACTGGCCGGCGTCGACCTTGATCCGGGCCGGGGTCGTGTTCATCAGGAACCCGACCATGTCCTCGATGCCGTCGAGCTGGCCGCTGCGCCCGGACGACGTCACGCCGAACACCACGTCGTCCGTTCCGGAGTAGCGGGAGGTCAGCAGCGCCCACGCTCCCTGGAGGACGGTGTTGACCGTCAGCCGGTGGCGACGCGCGAACTCCGCTATCCGGGTGGTGGTGTCGGCGGGGAGGCGCGTCCAGGCCGTGCCCCGTCCGGTCTGGCCGGTCTCGTGGCCAATGTCCAGCGAGGTCGGTTCGGTGAAACCGGCGAGATGGTCCCGCCAGTACTGCTTGGCCTCGTCCTGGTCCTGGGCGGCCAGCCACGCGACGAAGTCGCGGAACGGGCGGCGGTCCGGGAACGTCGGCTGCCGTCCCGCCACGAGCTCCTGGTACGCCTGCAGCACCTCCCCGATGACGGACGGGCTGCTCCAGCCGTCGAGGAGGAGATGGTGGTAGCTCCACAGCAGCTCATGCCGCCGCTCCCCGAGCCGCACCACCGTGACCCGCGCCAGCGTCGACGCGGCGAAGTCGGCGCCCGCCGCCTCGTCGGCGGCTATGTAGTCGTCCATCGCCCGCCGCTGGAGGTCCTCGTCCAGGCCGGACAGGTCGACGACCTGCCAGGGCAGCGGCACCGACCGCGACACCACCGCGACCGGCACCGGCACCTGCTCCCACACGACCCCGGTGCGCAGCACCTCGTGCCGGGTGAAGACCAGCTCCCAGGCCTGGCGGAGGACGGCGAGGTCCAGCTCACCGTGCAGCGGCAGCCCCATCCAGATCCAGTACATCCCCGTCCCGGGAGTCAGCCGGGAGTGGAACAGCATGCCCTGCTGAAGTCCGGTGAGGGGGTAGATGTCCTCGATGGCGCCGCCCTGCGGTTGCGCCGTCAGATCGAACGCTGTCATGACTGACCTCCGGAATCGGTACTCTCACCCGGCCGAGACACCGAGCCGAAACGTTGCTTGATGAAATCGAGGGAAGACTGATTGAGATCGACCAGCGGGAAGTCCGACGGCGTGACGGCGCCGCCGCCCTCCGGACGGCAGCAGTGGTCGATCAGCTCGCCGAGGACCTCGACGTACCGGTGCGCCAGTTCGCTGATCGTCGCCTTGTCGTGGACCTCGGTGCCGTAGGCCCAGACCAGGCCCAGGCGGCCGTCGACGACCTGACCGTTGATCTCGATCAGATACGACCGGTCGCCCGCCGCGGAGTGCGCGTGCCCCTGCGGCCTCTCGACCACCCGGAACCGGCCTCCGACCGGGCCCGCATTGCCGTCGGCGTAGGCGGTGCTGGGGTCGGATTGCTTGTTGGGGGTGGCCTGGCCGAGATAGTTGAAACTGATCTCCGCTGTCGCGGGCGGCCGCCAGTCCGACAGGTGACGCAGCAGGCCGTAGCCCAGGCCGTGGCGGGGGACTTGCCGGAGCGTTTCCTTCGCAGTCGCCAGCGCCGCGCCCGGGTCTGTTCCGCCGGGTAGTGCGACGGGGTACAGGCTGGTGAACCAGCCCACGGTTCGGGACAGGTCGATTCCTGGGCCTTCTTCGTGGCGGCCGTGGCTTTCCACGTCCACCACCACTGGGCCGTCGCCGTCGAGCCAGCGGCCCAGGGTCATGCCCAGCGCGGCTAGGAGCACCTCGTCGATCCGCAGGCGGGACGCTCCCGGGACATCGTGCAGGAGGCGGGACGTCTGCTCGGCGTCCAGTAGCACTCGCACTTCGCGGCCTGCGGCGGCCGCGTTGCCGCCGTCTGGGCGGTCGCGTGGGATGGGACGGGTCTGGCCCGCGACCTGCTCCCAGTACGGCGCCTCTTTGGCCAGCTCGTCCGAGGCCGCCAGTTGCGTGAGGCACGACGACCAGGCCGCGAACGACGTTGTCTTGGCGGGCAGCGTCGGCGGCTTCTTGGCCAGCACTTGCGTGTACGCCGAAGCCAGGTCTTCTAGGAGGACGGGCCAGGACACTGTGTCCACGACCAGGTGATGCACCACGACGAGGACCAGCCACGGTTCGTCGCCGCGGTCGAACACCACGATCCTCATCAGCGGGCCTGCTGAGAGATCCAGCGACGCTTGGGCTGCGTCGGCCTCTCGGGTGAGCCAGGCTTCTTCGTCGTGCAGGTGGGTGGGGCGTGGGGCCGCTTCCCAGATCACGTCCTCGGCTTGTCCTACGTCGATTCCTGTGACTCGGGACTGCCAGACGCCGTCCACCTGCTCGAACCGCGAACGCAGACCGTCGTGATGCGCCAGCACCCGCGCCACCGCGTCCCGCAACACCGCGACGTCCACCCGGCCGTCCGCTTCCAGGAACATCGACTGGTTGAAATGCCACGGGGCTGGGAGCTCAAGGTCGAAGAACCACTTCTGTACCGGAGTGAGTGCCTGTTCGCCCTCCACCGCGCCCTGTTCTCCCACGACGACCACGTCGCCGGTCGCGACGGTGGCCAGCGAGGCGACCGTCTGGTGGTCGAACAGCTGCGCCACCGACACGCCGACGCCCAGTCCCCGAGCACGCGCCACGACCTGGATGCCGATGATCGAATCGCCGCCGAGCTCGAAGAAGTTGTCCTCGACGCCCACCTGGTCCACGCCCAGGACGTCGGCCCAGACCTTGGCCAGGACGCGCTCCACCTCGGTTCGGGGAGCGACGTACCGATCGGACAGGTCGCCGCCGCCCGGATCGGGGTCGGGCAGCGCCGCCCGGTCGATCTTGCCGCCCGGGGTCAGCGGCAGCGCGGCCAGCTCGGTGAAGGAGGCCGGGATCATGAAGACCGGCAGCCGGGTCCGCAGATACTCGCGCGCCTCGCCCGCGGCGGGGGCGCCCCGGGCGGGATCGGCCGGGACCAGATAGGCGGCCAGCCGGGTCGCGTCCCCCGCCCCGGTCACCGCCACCACCGCCGACCCGACGTCCGGGTGCGCGGCCAAGGCCGCTTCGATCTCGCCCGGCTCGATCCGGTATCCACGCACCTTGACCTGGTCGTCGACCCGGCCGACGAACTCCAGCTGGCCGTCGGGACGCCACCGTGCCTGGTCCCCTGTGCGGTACAGGCGTGACCCGTCCCCGGCGAAGGGGTCGGCGACGAACCGTTCCGCGGTCAACACGGGGCGGCCCCGGTAACCGCGCGCCACTCCGGCGCCGCCCACCAGCAGCTCGCCCGCGACACCTGGGGGCACCAGGCGCAGCGACGCGTCCACGACGTACGCGCGGGCGTTCGGCACTGGACGGCCGATCGGCGGTGCCTCACCGTCCTTTTCCACCGTCGCGATGCTGGCCACCACCGTGGCCTCCGTCGGGCCGTAGGCGTTCAGCAGCCGATGTCCGGCTTGCCGCCACGCCGATGCGAGGCTCGCCTCGACCCGTTCGGCGCCCGTGACCAATGTCCGCAACGAAGCCATTTCCTCAGGCGCCAGGACCCGCAGCAACGACGGCACCATGAAGGCCAGCGACACTCCCGCCGACCGCACCAGTTCCGCGACTCGATCCGGTTCGGCCCGTTCCGCCGCCGACGCGACGACCAATGTCCCGCCGCCGGACAGCGTCATCACCAATTCCCACACGGCCGCGTCGAAACTGAACGGCGCGAGCAGCAGTCCCCGGACCCGTTCGCCCAGCGTCGGCCACAATCCCACCGCCAAATTCAGCAGGCCCTCGTGTTCGACCAGCACACCCTTCGGGGTCCCGGTCGATCCGGATGTATAGATCACATACGCCAGGCCCGCGCCCTCGACCGCCGTCGGCGGCGGCGTCGCCGGGTATCCGTCCAGTTCGGCTCGGAGTTCTGGGTCGTCCAGCCACACCATGGCGTCCACCAGCGGATCGGCCGCGGGATCGGCCGCCAGGCCGGAGGCCACCGACCGGTGGGCCACCACGACGCGGGCGCCGCTGTCCGCCAGCATCAACGCCAATCGTTCCGGGGGATACTCCGGGTCCAGCGGCACGAACGCCGCTCCCGCCAACCACACCCCCGTCACCGCGACCGCCAATTCCACCCCGCGGTCCGCGCACACGCCGACGACGGATTCCGGGCCCACTCCCCTGCTGCGCAATAGCCACGCCAGGCGCGACGCCCGGCCCACCAATTCCCCGTACGTCAAATGAACGTCGCCGCATACCACCGCGACCGCGTCCGCGTCCGCGCGATCGGCCGCGTGCCGGACCAGCAATTCGTGGACGCCGCGCGCGTCCACCGCCGACGCCGATGTGGCGACATCCGACGGCGCCGCGACACCCGACCCCCACTCCGCCAATTCAGCGCGTTCCTCCGCCGACAGGACGGACAACGCGCCGATCCCGCTTTCACCATTCGCCGCGACGTCCGCCAGCACCGCGACCAGATGACCCGCCAACCGCTCGATCGTCGCCGCGTCGAACAACGCCGTGCTGTACTCGATGCCGCCGATCAGCCCGCCGTCGTCGGCGTCGCCCATCGTCACGGAGAGATCGAACTTCACCTGGAACGAGCCGGCTAGGCCGTCGCCGTCCAGGTCCGCGTCAGTGGCGGTGGTCGGACGAACCGCAGCGGCAACCTCGCGCGGGTCACGGGGTGCGTAGTTGAAGAAGACCTGGAAGAGCGGGGTGCGTGACCGGTCCCGTTCGGTCACCAGTGCGTCGACCAATTGCTCGAACGGCAGGTCCTGGTGGGCGTAGGCACCGAGCGCGGTCTTCCGCACCCGGCCGACCAGCTCCGCGAACGTCGGGTCGCCGGACAGATCGGTGCGCAGCACCAGCGTGTTGACGAAGAACCCGATCAGGTCCTCGGTCTCGACCCGGTTCCGGTTCGCGACCGGCGAGCCGACGACGACATCGTCGAGTCCCGTATAGCGGCCCAGCACCACGTTGAGCGCGGCCAGCAGGGTCATGAAGACCGTCGCGTCGTTGTCCCGAGCTATGGCTCGCAGATGCTCGCCGGTCTCCGCCGGAATGCGGAACGCGGCCAGCGCCCCGGCGCTGGAGCGCATCGGAGGCCGGGGACGGTCGGTGGGCAGTTCCAGGACCGGCGCTTCGGCGAGTTGGTCCCGCCAGTAGCCGAGTTGCTGGTCGAGGACGTCGCCGGTCAGCCATGCGCGCTGCCAGGCGGCGAAGTCGGCGTACTGCACGGCGAGCGGCGGCAGCGGGTCCGGCTCACCTGCCTGGAACGCCTCGTACAGGGCCAGCAGCTCACGACGGAAGATGCGGGCCGACCAGTCGTCGAAGACCACGTGATGGGCGGCCAGCGCGAGTACGTGCGCGGTCTCCCCCATCCGGATCAGGCAGGCCCGGATCAGCGGCCCGGCCGCCAGGTCGAAGGGCTGGGCCGCCATTCCGGCGATCAGCCGTTGTGCCGCGTCCTGTGGATCATCGGCGTCCGACAGGTCGGCCACCGGCAGCGGCACCTGCGACGGCGGGTCGACGACCTGCTGAGCCACCCCGTCCGAGCCGGTCACCAGCCGGGTGCGCAGCACCTCGTGCCGGGCCACGACAGCGGTCAAGGCCATCCCCAAGATCCGAGGATCCGGGGCCTCGTCCCAACGCACAGTCGTCGTCAGGTTGTATTCGGTGGAGTCGGGTTCGAGTTGGTCCAGGAACCACAACCGCTGCTGCGCAAACGACAACGGCAATTGCTGATCCCGCGGCACCGGACCCACCGGCGGCGCCACCACACCCGGCCCAGCCCCATCAATCACCCCGGCCAGACCACGCACCGACGGCGCATCGAACAACGCCGCCAACGCCACCTCAACCCCCAACACCTCCCGCACCCGCGACATCACCTGCGTCGCCAACAACGAATGCCCACCAAGAGCAAAGAAATTGTCCGCAACCCCGACCCGCTCCAGACCAAGCAGCTCCGCCCACACCCCCGCCAGCAATTCCTCGGTAGCCGTGCTCGGCGCGACATACGCCGTCCCCAACTCCGGACGCGCCACATCCGGAACCGGCAACGCCGCCCGATCCACCTTCCCCGCCGGCGTCACCGGCAGCCCCGCCAACTCGGTGAACACCGCCGGAACCATGTACTCGGGCAAACTGCGGGAGGCGAACTCGCGCAACACCTCAGCCGCCGGAATGCCCTCGGCCAGATCGGCGGGCACCAGGTAGGCGGCCAGCCGCGCCGCCGACCCCGCACCCCAAGCGGTCACCACAGCAGCGCGGACCTGCGGGTGCGCGGCCAGCACCGCCTCCACCTCACCCGGCTCGACCCGGAACCCGCGGACCTTGACCTGGTCGTCGGCCCGGCCCAAGAACTCCAGCCGCCCATCAGCACGCCAGCGGACGCGGTCCCCGGTGCGGTACATCCGTGACCCGTCAGCGGCGAACGGGTCCGGGATGAACCGCTCGGCCGTCAACGCGGAACGGCCGCCATAACCGCGCGCTACCTGCGCGCCACCCACGAACAACTCACCCGCCACACCAATCGGGACCAGGCCCAGGGATGGGTCCAGCACGTACACCGCAGTGTTGGCGATCGGTTCGCCGATCGGCGCCCCGTCCCCGGGGCGGCATTGTCCGGCTGAGGCGCAGACCGTTGTCTCGGTCGGGCCGTAGGCGTTGAACAAACGCCGACCCTCAGACCAGCTCGCGGCCAAGCCCTCGTCCAGCCGCTCGCCCGCGGTGACCAACGTGCCCACACCAGACAGCTCGCCCATTCCCAACGCTTGCAAGAGAGACGGCGGGAGGGTCGCGACGGTCACCCCGCCTGCGGCGGCCAGCGCAGCCACGCGCTGCGGCTCGGCACGGTCCTGAGTTGAGGCCACCACCAGCGCACCACCCGCCGACAACGCCATCACCAGCTCCCACACCGAAGCGTCGAAGCTGAACGAGGCGAACCCCAGCACCCGATCCCCCGCAGCAACACCGAACAACCGCTGCTGCGCCACCGCCAGGGCGACCACACCGCCGTGCGGCACCTGCACACCCTTAGGCGTGCCGGTCGACCCCGACGTGTAGATCACATACGCCAGACCAGCCTGATCCACCGCGACCGGCTCCGGCGACGCAGTGGCCGCCAGTTCCGCGCGGACCTCCGCCTCATCCAGCCACACCACGGAGTCCGCGTCTGCGGCAAGGTCTGCGGCGACCGCGCGGTGACCCACCAGCACCCACGCGCCGCTGTCGGACAGCATCCACGCCAACCGCTCCGCCGGATACCCCGGGTCCAGCGGCACGAAAGCTGCGCCAGCCCGCCAGGCCCCCACCACAGCAACCGCCATATCGATCCCGCGATCCAGGCACAGGCCCACGACCGACTCCGGGCCCACACCCGCCGCACGCAACCGTCCCGCTAGACGCCCCGCGCGCTCCCACAACCCGGCATAGGTCAACGACACGTCATCGCACACCACCGCGACCGCGTCCGGGGTGGAGGTGACCTGCTCCGCGATCAGCTCGGGCGCACTGCTCTCCGGCGGCAACGGCACCGGCGCGCCACTGCCGGAGTCCACGACCTGGGTCCGCTCAGTGGTGGTCAGGATGGGCAGATCCACAACCCTCTGATCGGCGTTGGCCGCGATCGCCTCCAGGACGACCGACAGATGCCCCGCCATGCGATCGATCGTCTCCGGGTCGAACAACGCGGTGCTGTACTGGATCTCGCCGACCAAGGCACGGCCGGACTCGGCCCACGTCACCCCGAGATCGACCTTCACCTGCAACGGACCCGGCTCGACATCGTGCCCGGATCCAGTTCGGCCTCCGGCAGGCTGGGCGGCCTCATCGTCCGTGTCGGAAGGGTCGTAGCTGAACCAGACCTGGAACAAGGGGGAACGGGAGCGGTCGCGCTCGGTGACCAGGGCGTCCACGAGTTGCTCGAAAGGGAGGTCCTGGTAGGCGTAGGCGTCCAGGGAGGTCTCCCGGACCCGCGCCAGCAGGTCGCTGAACGAAGGGTCGCCGGACAGGCTCGTGCGCAGCACCAAAGTGTTGACGAAGAACCCGATCAGGTCCTCGGTCTCGGCCCGGTTCCGGCCGGCTACCGGTGTTCCGACGACCACGTCATCGGAGTCGGCGTACCGCCCCAGTACGACGTCGAACGCCGCCAGCAGCGTCATGAACAGGGTCGCGCCGTTCGTGCGGGCAATCTGGCGCAGCGCATCAGCGGTCTCGGCCGGGACGACGAAGCTGGTCGCCATACCCGCGCTGGACCGGACGGGCGGACGAGGCCGGTCGGTGGGCAGCTCCAGGACGGGCGCACCGGCCAGTTGCCCCCGCCAGTAGGCGAGCTGCTCGTCGAGGACGTCGCCGGTCAGCCAGGAGCGCTGCCAGACGGCGAAGTCGGCGTACTGCACCGGCAGTGGCGGCAGCGGGTCCGGCTCACCGGCCCGGAACGCCTCGTACAGGGCCGCCATCTCGCGATCGAAGATTCGTCCCGACCACTCGTCCGAGACCGCGTGGTGCATGGACAGCGCCAGCAGGTGCTCGTCCTCATTCAGCCGGATCAGGCAGGCGCGGAGCAGCGGTCCGGCGGCCAGGTCGAAGGGGGTCAGCGCATCGGCCGCCAACAGGTCACGCGCGGCGGCCATCGGGTCGGGCAAGCCTGACACGTCGGCCACCGGCAGCGGCACCGGCCCCGGCGGGTCGATGACCTGGTACGCGACACCGTCAGTCCCGGCGACCAGCCGCGTCCGCAGCACCTCATGTCGCGCCGCAACCGTGCTCAGCGCCGAGCCCAGGGCGGCCGTGTCGAGCTGGCCGTGGAACGGGAGCGGCGACGGCACGTTGTACTCCGTCGAGCCTGGCTCAAGCTGGTCCATGAACCAGAGCCGTTCCTGCCCGAACGACAGCGGCAACCGCTGGTCCCGGCTCACCGGAACCACCGAAGGCGCCACCGGCCCCGCCGACGTCTCCTCGATCAGCTCGGCCAAGGCGCGGACGTTAGGCCTGTCGAACAGGGCTCCCAAGGTCACCTCGGCCCCGAACACCTCCCGCACCCGCGACGTCACCTGGGTGGCGAGCAGTGAGTGGCCGCCGAGCTCGAAGAAGTTGTCGTCCGCGCCGACCCGGTCGGTGCCCAGCACCTCTGCCCAGACCCCAGCCAACAACTCTTCTGTCGCGCCGACCGGCACCACGAACGTCCCCAGTTCGGGACGAGTGTCATCCGGATCCGGCAGAGCAGCCCGGTCAACCTTCCCGTTGGGCGTCAGCGGCAGCTCGGCCAACTCGATGAACACCGACGGGATCATGAACTCCGGCAACCGCCTCTGCAGGTGACCCCGCAAATCCGACGCCGAAGGCACCCCCGTAGCACGGTCGGCCGGAACCAGATAAGCCACCAGCCGGGCCGCAGCCCCATCCCCGAACACCGCCACCACCGCCGACTGAACCCTCGAATGCGCAGCCAGCGCAGCCTCAACCTCACCCGGCTCAATCCGATACCCACGCACCTTCACCTGGTCGTCCGCACGGCCGAGGAATTCCAGGTCCCCGGACGCGGCCCAGCGGGCCCGGTCACCCGTCTTATAGAGCCGCGACCCGTCGCCCGCGAACGGATCAGCCACAAACCGCTCCGCGGTCAACGCAGGACGCCCGGCATATCCGCGCGCCACCCCGGCGCCGCCGATGAACAACTCCCCGGCCATCCCGGTCGGGACCAACCCCATCGACCCGTCCAACACATACAAACGCGTGTTGGCGATCGGACGACCGATCGGAACCTGACCGGGCACCTCCTGCCCGCCGGTGAGCGCATGCACCGACACCCCGACCACGGTCTCGGTCGGGCCATACTCATTCACCACCACCGAATCGGGCGCGTCGGCCAGCCAGTCGGCCACATACGGGCCGGGAAGGGCTTCACCACCGACCACCAGATGCCGGGCCAGGCCAGCGATCTCGTGGGCGGGCATCAACTCCCGCAACAACGGCAGATGCCCGGGCACCACCTTGACCAACCCGAACCCGCCCACACTCCGCGCCACCTCAACCAGATCCTCGGGGTCACCACCCGCACTGATCACGATGGACGTCCCCGTCACCAGCGGCACCACCAGACTGGTCACCGTCAAGTCGAACGACAACGACGAATGCAACACCGCACCCGGACCACCCGCAGACAACCCGTAGGCGTCCGCGGCCCAGCTCACGTAATTGACCAGCCCACCACGCGTGACCTGCACACCCTTCGGACGACCCGTCGACCCAGACGTGTAAATCACATACGCCAGCCCGTCCGGGCCCGCCGCCAACTGCTCGGGCGGGTCTGCGGGGGCCGCGGCCACCGTCGCGGCGACCATCGGGTCGTCCAGGCCGACGGTCTGCACCCGCCGCACCGGCAGATCCTCGACCAGCTCGACGGTGCCCAGCAGGACCGCCACGCGGCTGTCCGTCAGCATGTACGCCGACCGCTCAGGCGGGTAGTCCGGGTCCAGCGGGAGATAGGCGCCACCGGCCAACCACACCGCCAGCACCGACGTCACCATGTCGGCCCCACGCGGCAGACACAGACCCACCACGGTCTCCGGGCCTACACCGACGCCACGCAGATAGTGCGCCAAACGGCTGGCGCGGGCGGCCAGCTCTGCGAAAGTCAGCGACTGCTCGCCGGACACCACCGCGATCGCATCCGGGTGCGCGGTCGCTTGAGCCAGGAACAGCTCCGCCGGGCCGTCCGCAGGCAACGCCGCAGCCGGGCCGTTCCCCACCTCTGCCACCTGCACACGCTCATCGGCACTCAGCAGCGGCACCGCCGACAGCGGACGGGACGCGTCCGTAGCCACCGCCGCCAGGACCGTGCTCAAGTGCGCGGCCATCCGCTCCACCGTCGCGCGGTCGAACAACGCCGTGGCGTACTCGATCATCCCCGTCAGCGCGCCGGAGCCGCCATCGCCCACGATCAGCCGCAGGTCGAACTTGGCCAGTTCGCCGTTCTGCTCCTCGGCCTGTTCGCCGTCGTCGTGCGGGCCCTCGTGCTCGAAGTAGTCGAATAGAACTTGGAAAAGCGGGGTGCGGGAACGGTCTCGATCGGTGACCAGCGCGTCTACCAGCTGCTCGAACGGGAGGTCCTGGTGCGCGTAGGCGCCCAGCGCCGTCTCCCGCACCCGGCCCACGACCTCGGCGAACGTCGGGTCCCCGGACAGGTCCGAACGCATCACCAGCACGTTCACGAAGAACCCGATCAGGTCCTCCACCTGGGCGTGGTTTCGGTTCGCGACCGGGGTCCCGATCACCACGTCGTCGGTGTCGGCGTAGCGACCCAGCAGGGCCGAGAATCCGGCCAGCAACGTCATGAACGTCGTCGCGCCGTTCTCACGGGCGATCTCGCGCAGGCCGTCCGCTACCGGCGCGGGGATCGTGAAACCGACCATCGCGCCCGCACTGGATCGGACCGGCGGACGCGGACGGTCGGTCGGCAGGTCCAGCACCGGTACCCCGGCGAGTTGGTCCCGCCAGTAGCCGAGCTGCTGGTCCAGGACGTCGCCGGTCAGCCACGAACGCTGCCACGCCGCGAAGTCGGCGTACTGCACCGGGAGGGGCGGCAGCGGGTTCGGGGCGTCCGCTCGGAACGCCTCGTACAGCGCCAGCAGGTCCCGGCGCAGGATGCCCTCGGACCACTCGTCGAACACCACGTGGTGCAGCGACAGGCTGAGCACGTGGTCGGACTCGTCCAGCCGGATCAGGACCGCGCGGATCAGCGGGTCGGCGGCCAGGTCGAAGGGCGCGTCCTCGGCCGCCGTGACCAGGTCGCGCGCCGCCGTCTCCGGGTCGAGGGCGCCGGACACGTCCACCACGGGCAGCGGGAACGGGCCGGACGGGTCGATCACCTGGCGGGCCGTCCCGTCGGGGCCGGCGACCAGCCGGGTCCGCAGCACTTCGTGCCGGGCGACGATCGCGTCCAGTGCGGCCTGCAGGGCTCGTGCGTCCAGGGGCTCACGCCATGGCATCCGGATGGGCACGTTGTATTCGGACGATCCCGGCTGGAGCTGGTCGAGGAACCACAGCCGCTGCTGCGCGAACGACAGCGGCAGCGCCCGGTCGCGGGGGACCGGCGTGATCGGCGGCACGGACACGCCCTGCGACGACCGCTCGACCACCCGGGCTAGTTCGCGGACGGTGGGCTGATCGAACAGGGCGGCCAGCGGCACCTCAGCGTCGAACACGTCGCGGATGCGGGACACCACCTGGGTGGCCAGCAGCGAGTGGCCGCCGAGCTCGAAGAAGCCGTCCTCGGCGCCGACCCGGTCGACGCCGAGCAGTTCCGCCCAGATCCCCGCCAGCAGTTCCTCGGCGGGGGTGGCGGGCTCGACGAACGCGCCGTCCAGCTCGGGACGGCTGGTGTCCGGCGCGGGCAGCGCGGTGCGGTCGATCTTGCTGCTGGACGTCATCGGCAGCCCGGCAAGCTCGATGAACACCGACGGGATCATGAACTCCGGCAGGCTCTGGCGCAGGTGCCCGCGCAGCTCGCCGTGGGAGGGGATGCCCTCGGCCGGGTCGGCGGGCACGACGTAGGCGACCAGGCGTGCCTGCGCCGCCTCCCCGAACGGGGTCACCACGGCGACCTGGACGCCGGGGTGCGCGGCCAGTTCGGCCTCGACCTCCCCCGGCTCGATCCGGACGCCGCGGATCTTGACCTGGTCGTCGGCGCGGCCCAGGAACTCCATGTGTCCGGAGGTGCTCCAGCGGACCCGGTCGCCGGTGCGGTACATCCGCGAGCCGTCGGCGGCGAACGGGTCGGCGATGAACCGCTCCGCCGTCAGTGCCGGGCGTCCGCCGTACCCGCGACCGACGCCGGGGCCGCCGATGAACAGCTCGCCGGGCACTCCGGCCGGGACGGTCGCCAGCCGGTCGTCCAGCACGTACACCGTCGTCGCGGCGATCGGCAGCCCGATCGGGACGGGCGAGACCGCCTCCCGCAGCACCGCGACGACCGCCGTGATGGTCGCCTCGGTGGGCCCGTACGTGTTGTAGATCGGCACCGACGTCCGCTCGAACCAGCGCGCGAGGACCCCGGCGGGGATGGCCTCGCCCGCCAGGACCAGGAGCCGGAAGTCCGGCCCCAGGCCGTCGCCCGAGGCGAGGTCGGCGATGGCGAGTTCCCAGACCGCGGGGGTCATCTCCGCGATGGTCGCCTGCGCGCGGATCTCCCGCAGGGCCCGCGCCGGCGTCCACATCTCGGGGCCGCGCAGCACGAGGCGTCCGCCGTGCATGAGGATCGGGAAGAGCTGCTCCACGGTCGCGTCGAAGGTGATGGACGCGAACTGGAGGGTGCTGTCGGACGGGGTGATCCCGTAGCGGCGGCCCATCTCGGTCAGCCGCAGGCTCATGGAGCGATGTTCGAGGAGGACGCCCTTGGGACGTCCGGTCGAGCCGGAGGTGAAGATGACGTAGGCGAGGTTCCCCAGGCCCGCCTGCGGCGGGAGGTCGTGGCGGTCGTGGGCGGCAATGGCCGCGCCCTCGGCGTCGACGACGACCTGGGCCACGCCCGCCGCGCCTACCCGTTCGGCCAGCGCGGTTTGGGTGATCACCAGGGGTGCGCCGGACGCCTGGAGCATGTACTGCATGCGCTGGCCGGGGTGGTCGGCGTCCAGGGGGAGGTAGGCGGCGCCTGCCTTGAGCACTCCGAGCAGGGCCACCATCAGGCCGGGGCTGCGCGGCAGGCAGACGCCCACTACGTCCTCACGGCCTATGCCGCGCGTCTGGAGATGCCGGGCCAGCTGGTTCGAGCGGGCGTTCAGCTCCTCGTAGGTGAGCTGGCGTCCGCCCTCCGCCACCGCGATCGCGTCCGGACGCTGCCGCGCCTGCTCCTGGATCATCGCCAGGACTGAAGAGCCTGGACCGGGCACCGTTCCCGGCTCCGGATCCGCGCCCGTCCCCCAGGCGCGCAGCTCGCCGCGCTCAGCGTCGGACAGCAGCTCCAGCTCGGCCACCCGGCCGTCGGGGTTCGTGAAGGCCCGCAGAACCGTGACCAGGTGCCGGGCCAGGCGGCGCACCGTCGCCTCGTCGAAGAGGGCGGAACTGTACTCGATCGCTCCGGACAGGCCGCCTTCGCCCGCGTCACCGAAGTTCACCTGCAGATCGGCCGTCGTGAGCTGCCGGGTGAGGCCGTTGCCGTCCCCGTCGCCGTTCTCCCGGCCTGCTGGGGCCTCGCCGACTTCTTGGACTTCCGGGCCCGGCTGCGCTTCCTGGGGCTGGCTTCCGGGGGTGTCTTCCTGGCCGTAGTTGAGGAAGACCTGGAAGAGCGGGGTGCGGGAACGGTCCCGCTCAGTGACGAGGGCGTCGACGAGCTGCTCGAACGGCAGGTCCTGGTGGGCGTACGCGCCGAGCGCCGTTTCGCGTACGCGGCCGACCAGTTCCGCGAACGTCGGGTCGCCGGACAGGTCGGCGCGCATGACCAGGGTGTTGACGAAGAAGCCGATCAGGTCTTCGGTCTCGGCTCGGTTCCGGCCCGCCACCGGTGTGCCGACCACCACGTCGTCGGTGTCGCAGTAGCGGCCCAGCAGGACGGCGAACCCGGCCAGGAGGGCCATGAACATCGTCGCGCCGCTATCCCGGGTGACCTCGCGCAGGCCGTCCACCACGTCCGAGGGGACGGTGAACGGCACCACCCCGCTGGCCGTCGTCCGTACCGGGGGGCGAGGACGGTCGGTGGGCAGCTCCAGCACCGGCGCTCCGGCCAACTGCTCCCGCCAGTAGCCCAGCTGCTGCTCCAGGACGTCCCCGTCCAGCCACGACCGCTGCCACACGGCGAAGTCGGCGTACTGCACCGGCAGCGACGGCAGCGGGTCCGGTTCGCCCGCCCGCATCGCCTCGTACAGCGCGAGCAGTTCGCGGCGCAGCACACGCTCGGACCACTCGTCGAAGACCACGTGGTGCATCGTCAGCGCCAGCACGTGCCCGGCCTCGCCCAGCCTGAAGAGGCACGCGCGCACCAGCGGGCCCGCCGCCAGGTCGAACGGCTCCATGATCATCTGGGCGCCGAGGCGCTTGGCGGCGCGGGCCGGGTCGGGGGCGGCGGACACGTCGACGACCGGCAGCGACACCGGGCCCGGCGGGTCGATGACCTGGTGCGCGACGCCGTCCTGGCCCGCGACCAGCCGCGTCCTGAGCACCTCGTGCCGCGCCACCAGGGCGTCCAGGGCCGCGGTGAGCGCTCCGGCGTCGAGGTCGCGGCCGAGCCGCACCCGCATCGGCATGGTGTATTCGATCGAGCCCGGTTCGAGCTGGTCGAGGAACCACAGCCGCTGCTGCGCGAATGATAGTGGAATCGGGCCGTCGGGGCGTTCTCCCCATCCTTGCAGAGGCGACCGCTCACCCCTGAGGCGTCGCGTCAGCAATTCCCGTCTGGCCCGGGAAAGCATCACATGTCCTCCACCGTGAGAATGCCTAACTGAAACGCGACTCATCCGTTGCCGCCGGGGCGCCCGATAGCCATATCAATATGGCATTCGGTGCTGCTGTATGGCACGCGAGTACGCGCCTGATCGGCGCCCGGCCGCAGCGCGGCAAGTGTTCAACTGCGGCGAAGCATCACTTGATGACGGTTACCCGCCGCGGACGGCCGAAATGATTACCCGCGGGGTGTCGTCCAGGAGGGCGGGCGTGTGCTTCGCCTCCGCGAGGAGCACCTCGGCGGCCTCGTCCCCGAGTTCCGCGGTGATGGCCTCCCAGTTGCTCAGGATGGCCTCGTGCACGGCGATCTCCCGCTCCCGGGAGCCGGTTTCCCGCTTGGCGATGTCGGTGAATCCGGCCCGTTCGAGGAACGAGTCGTACGGCAGCAGGGCCGGCTCCCAGGTGGTGAACACGAGCCGTCCGCCGGGGCTGAGCACCCGCGCCAGCTCGCGGAACGCGGCCGACTTGTCGTGCACCATCCACAGCGCGTCGATGCTGACGGCTCCGTCGAAACCCCCCGCCGGCAAGCCGGTGTCGGTGGCGCTGGCCACGTAGAAGCTGGCCCGGGCCTCCATGCCGAAGCCCGCCGCCCGTTCCGACGCGGCGGCCACCCCCTCCGGGATGATGTCCACGCCCACCAGCGGCACGTCGAGTTCGCGCGCGATCCAGAGCCCGGGGCCGCCGCGGCCGCAGCCGACGTCCAGGAGCCGTGTCGTGCCCGGCCGCGCCAGGAGGTCCGCCAGCAGGCGCAGGTCGCTCATCGTGACGAATCCGAAGGGTTCCACCTCGGACGGATAATCGGCGCCGTAGATATCCCGGTAGATGGACTGGAGCGTGGAGCCGCGGCCCTGGTTGGCCAGCACCGAACGGTAACGATCTTCCCGGGTGAAAAGCGATTTGTCAGCCGTGCTCATTGGATCGCACCCTTCCCAGCCAGGCCAGCACGTCGGGTTCGAGAACCTCCGCCACGCGGGCATGGTAGTCGGCGAGCTCGGTGCCGGTAAGCGGCGCGGCCCCCGATTCCGGCGCCCCTTTCCGGACGTCGGCCCGATCGTCTTCAGGGTGGTTCGGAAATGGCTCGACCGGGCCTTCGGCGGCGTACATCTGTTCCAATGTCGCGGCCTTCACGAGGCCGGACCAGACGTCGTCGGAGACCGTGATTCCCAGCCGCGCCGCGAGCAGGCGCAGCTGCCCTTCCAGATCGGCGAACAGGTCGTCGTAGTGCATGAGGACGACGTTCGGTTCGGCGCGCCGCGCCCACGCGTCGGACACATGCCGGAGGACGCCGAGCAGCGGGCTCGGTTTCGCCGGCGAACCCGGTCCCGCGGCCAACCAAGCGATGTCCAGCGGCTTTCTTCCGATCGCGATATAGGTGACCTCCGGGACGCTGGGAATGGCCGAAAGCGGGCTGTGCGTCTTGATGAAACGGCGGTGCCGCTGCGCCGCGTATTGTCCGAACACCTCGTGGCACAGGGTTCCCGGATCGTCCAGCCATGGCGACAGGGCGCTGAGCGGAGCCGGAAGGTGCGGCGTCTGGAAGATCAGGAGCGCGCAGATCGTCTGCACCAATGCCGCGCCGCTCCTTCGGGGCGCGCTGATGACGATGTCGCCCGGCCGGAACGGGAAAGAGGCCCAGCGATCGGCCAGGACGCCGTCCGTGGCCACCTCGACGGCCGAACGGCCCCGGGAGGTGAGGGCGACCACCGTGCGGTCGGGGTGATGGGGAGCGCTCCGGTCTTCCAGGTATCCGCGCAGGAAGAGCTTGTCGGTCATCTCGCGTGACACGGCGCGGTCGATTTTCGGCTTCGGCCGCGAACCCGGCGCGGAGCGGCCCCTCATCTGCAGCGCGGCCAGGAGGAGCACGTCGCCCAGGGTGATGTCGTCGAAGCCCGCAGCCGAGAGACGAGCGGCCATCGCCTGTTCGTTGGATTCACTCATCTCGAAGAACAGGCTCAGGGCACTTCTGGCCGTATCAAGCATACTCGCAATTCTTGTGGCTTCCCCGCGGGTATTTCAACCGGGCGGCCGGCCGAGCCTGGCCGAGCCGACCGCCCGGGTGTTCAACCACGGAACCGCATCAGTTGAACACGGACTTGCGCGCCGAGCAATAGCGCCCTTCTCGGCGACGGCGCCTTAATGTTCACCGCGCCGTTTCCCGATCGCCGTGCCGTTCCGTTCACCGTTCCGTTCCCGGTCCCGTTCGCCGTGCGGTTCTCGGTCTCGTTTCTCGTCATTGCCAGCGGGTGATCTCCGCCTTCAGCCAGGTGCCGATGGCCCGGGCGCTGTCGCCGCGGAGCACGGTCGAGTGCTCGGCGGGGACGTCCACGACCTCCGGCTCCCGCGCGAGCACGGACCGCCACTGGTCGAGCGTCAGCCGCCGGATCTCGTCCGGGTCCTCGTCCGGCATGAACAGCACGACCCTGCCGTCGAAGGGCGGGCGCTGGTCCAGGCCCAGCCCGTAGGAGAGGTAGGCCTGCCCGTTGGCGGTCACCGCGCGCATGATCCGCATGCTGTGCTTGTCGCCCTTGCGGACGCCGATCGCGATCCTGTCGTCGGGTTCGCGGTAGCGCAGCAGCTCGTCCTCGTCGGATGGGGAGAGCCGCGTCCCGGGCGGCGCCTCGATCGCCTCGTCGAGCCGGCGCAGGAGCTCGGGGTCCTCCCCGGCGTCGGCGGGGTCCTGCGAGCCGTCGCCGCCGTCGACGAAGGCCGGGGCCAGCAGGAAGACGCCGCCCACCTCCTTGCCCGCGGCCTCCGCCCGCCGGGCCATCTCCAGGGCGACGTAGCACCCGCCGGACTGCGCGACGAACATGTACGGCCCGTCCGGCTGCAGCTGGAGCACCTCGTCGAGGTAGCCCGCCGCCATGCTCTCGACGGAGTCCAGCGGACGGTCGTCGCCGGTCAGGCCCCGTCCCTGGAGGGCGATCAGCTGCTGGCCCTCGCCGAGGTGATCGCCCAGCCCGGCGTACGCGGCGACCTCGCCGGTGATCGTGTGCACGGCGTACACGGCCGGGAGGACGTTCCCCCGCCGGACGCGGACCGCCGACCGGAGCCTCGCCTCCGCCATGTGCGCCTCGATCCGCGCGGCGACGCCGGCGACGGTCGGATGGTCGAACAGGTCGCCGACGCTGGTGTCGTGACCGGCGGCCCGGATCTGGGCCACGATCTGCGTCACCAGCAGGGAGTGCCCGCCGAGCTCGAAGAAGTTGTCCTCGACCCCGACCCGGTCCACGCCCAGCACCTCGGCCCAGACCCCGGCCAGCACCCGCTCCACGTCCGTGCGGGGAGCGACGTACCGGCCCGACAGGTCGCCGAGGCCGGGGTCGGGCAGGACGGCCCGGTCGATCTTGCCGGTCGGGGACAGCGGCAGCGCGGCCAGCTCGGTGAAGGAGGCCGGGATCATGAAGGCCGGCAGCCGGGCCCGCAGGTACTCGCGCAGCTGGCCCGCCTCGGGAATGCCCTCCGCCGGATCGGACGGAACCAGGTAGGCCGCCAGCCGCGCCGAGTCCCCGTCGCCCCACACCACCACGACCGCGGCCGCGACGTCCGGGGCGGCCGCGAGCACGACCTCGATCTCCGCGGGCTCGATCCGGTAGCCGCGCACCTTCACCTGGTCGTCGACCCGGCCGACGAACTCCAGCTGACCGTCCGCGCGCCAGCGCACCCGGTCGCCGGTGCGGTACACGCGCGCGCCGTCTCCGGCGAACGGGTCGGCGACGAACCGCTCCGCCGACAGCGCGGGACGGCCGCTGTACCCGCGCGCCACGCCGAGGCCGCCCACCAGCAGCTCGCCGACCACGCCGACCGGGACGAGGCCCATCGACCCGTCCACCACGTACGTGCGGACGCCGGGCAGCGGCCCGCCGATCGGCGGCACCCCGCCGCCGCCTTCCACCAGCCCGACGGTCGACACCGCCGTGGCCTCCGTCGGCCCGTACGCGTTCATGAGCCGGTACCCGGCCGCCTGCCACGCCGCCGCCAGGTTCGCCTCCACCCGCTCGGCGCCCGTGATCAACGTCCCGAGCCCGGCGAGGTCCTCCGGCTCCAGCGCCCGCAGCAGCGACGGCACCATGAACGCCAGCTCGACGCCCGCGGACCGCACCAGCTCCGCGACGCGGCCCGGCTCGGCCCGCTCGGCCGCGGACGCGATGACCAGCGTCCCGCCGCCGGACATCCCCATGACCAGCTCCCACACGGCCGCGTCGAAGCTGAACGGGGCCAGCATCAGCCCGCGCGGCGTCCTCCCCAGCAGCGGCCACCAGGCCACGGAGAAGTTCGCCAGGCCGCCGTGCCCGATCTCGACGCCCTTCGGCACCCCGGTCGACCCCGACGTGTAGATCACGTACGCGAGTGCGTCCGGGTCGACCGTCACCGCGTCCGGCGGCGTCGGCGCGAGCGCGGCCAGGTCGGCGCGTACCGCGGGGTCGTCGAGCCATACCGCGGTGTCGACCGCGCCGCCTTCGGCGGAATCCACCAGTCCGGCGGCCACGGCCCGGTGGCCCACGACGACCCGCGCGCCGGAGTCGGCCAGCATGAACCGCAGTCGGCCCACCGGGTACTCCGGGTCGAGCGGCACGAACGCCGCCCCCGCCAGCCACACTCCGAGGACCGACACGACCCACTCCACGCCGCGATCGACGCATATGCCGACGACCGATTCGCGGCCCACGTCCAGTCCGCGCAGGTAGTGCGCCAGGCGGGACGCCCGCGCCAGCAAGGCGGCGTACGTCAGGTGGACGTCCCCGCACACCACCGCGACGGCGTCCCCGTCGCCGAGACCGTGCCCGACCAGCAGCCCGGGCAGCCCGCCGACGCCGGCAGACGCCGACCCGGCCGCGCCAGAGCCCGAGCCCGAGCCCCATTGCACCAGCTCGGCGCGCTCCCCCTCGGACAGCACCGACAGCCCGGACACCCGCTCGGCGCCTTCCACGACGCCCGCCAGCAGCAGCCCGAAATGTCCCACCATGCGATCGATCGTGCTTGCGTCGAACAGCGTCGTGCTGTATTCGATCGTGGCCGTGAGGGCGTCGTCGTCCTCGACCACGACGAGCCGCAGGTCGTACTTGGCGGTCACGGCGGACTGGACGTCCGCCGCACCGGCCCTGCTGATCGTGCCGCCGCGTCCGCCGCCGTCGATTGCGTCAGGGCCGTCGAGTTCGGCGTGGGGGGCCGGGGCGGCGACGGCGCGGACGTCTCGGGCGTCCTGCCGGTAGTAGTCGAACACCACCTGGAACAGTGGCGTGCGTGACCGGTCCCGTTCGGTGACGAGCGTGTCCACCAGCTGCTCGAACGGCAGGTCCTGGTGGGCGTAGGCGCCGAGCGCCATCTCCCGCACCCGGCCGACCAGCTCCGCGAAGGACGGGTCCCCCGACAGGTCGGCGCGCAGCACGAGCGTGTTGACGAAGAAGCCGATCAGGCCCTCGGTCTCGGCCCGGTTCCGGCCCGCCACCGGCGTGCCCACGACGATGTCGTCCTGCCCGCCGTACCGGCCCAGCAGGACGCTGTACGCGCTCAGCAGGGTCATGAACATCGTCGCGCCGCCCTCGCGGGTCACCTCCCGCAGCCCCCGCGCGATCTCGCCGGGGATGCCGAACCGCACCGCGTCGCCCGCCGAGGACCGCTGCGGCGGACGCGGCCGGTCCAGGGGCAGTTCCAGGGTCGGCAACGCGGCGAGCCGGTCCCGCCAGTAGCCGAGCTGCTGGTCCAGGACGTCGCCGGTCAGCCAGTCCCGCTGCCACACCGCGAAGTCGGCGTACTGCACCGGCAGCGGCGGCAGCGGGTCGGGCCCGCCCGCCCGGAACGCCTCGTACAGGACGGTCAGCTCGCGCTGCAGGATCTGGTCCGACCAGTCGTCGAACGCCACGTGGTGGACGGTCAGCGCCAGCAGGTGCCCGGCGCCCGCCATCCGGATCAGGCAGCCGCGGATCAGCGGGCCGGCGGCCAGGTCGAACGGCTCCGCCGCGTCCGCCGCCAGCAGGTACCTGGCCGCGCGCACCGGGTCGTCGTAGCCTGACACGTCCGCCACCGGCAGCGGCACCGGTCGCGGCGGGTCGATGACCTGGTGCGCGACGCCGTCCGCGCCCGCGACGAGCCGCGTCCGCAGCGCCTCGTGCCGGGTCACCAGCGCGGTCAGGGCCGCGGTCAGGGCGGCGACGTCCAGCGCGTCGGGCAGCGGCATCAGCGACGGCAGGTTGTACTCGGCCGACCAGGGCTCGAACTGGTTCAGGAACCACAGGCGCTGCTGCGCGAACGACAACGGCAGCGCCTGGTCCCTCGGGACGGGCACGATCGGCGGGGCCGTCCCGCCCGGCCCGGCCTGGTCGATCACGTCGGCCAGCGCCCGCAGCGTGGGGTGCTCGAACAGCGCGGCCAGGGGGACCTCGGTCCCGAACACCTCCCGGACCCGGGAGATCGCCTGGGTGGCGAGCAGCGAGTGCCCGCCCAGCTCGAAGAAGTCGTCCTCGGCGCCGACGCGGTCGGCGTCGAGCAGCCCCGCCCAGATCTCGGCGAGCAGTTCCTCCGTCGCCCCGGACGGCGCCACGAACACGCCCGGCTCGGCACGGCCCGTGCCGGGATCCGGCAGCGCGGACCGGTCGATCTTGCCGTTGGGCGTCAGCGGCAGCGCCGCCAGCTCGGTGAACGCCGACGGGATCATGTACTCGGGCAGGCTCCGCCGCAGGAAGGTCCTGAGGTCGCCCGCGGCGGGGACGCCCGCCTCCTCGTCCGCCGGGACCAGGTAGGCGGCGAGCCGGTCCCCCGCCTCGCCCCAGGCGGCGACCGCGGCCGACCGCACCCCGGGATGCGCCGCCAGCGCCGCCGTCACCTCGCCGAGCTCGACCCGGAACCCGCGCACCTTGACCTGGTCGTCGACCCGTCCGAGGTACTCCAGATCGCCGTCCGCGTCCGCGCGCCAGCGGACGATGTCGCCCGTCCGGTACAGCCGCGACCCGTCGCCGCCAAACGGATCGGCGACGAACCGCTCCGCGGTCAGCGCCGGACGCCCGGCGTACCCGCGCGCCACCCCGTCGCCGCCGATGAACAGCTCACCGGCCACTCCGGCGGGCACCGGGTTGAGCCGCTGGTCCAGAACGTAGACGCGCGTGTTCCCGATCGGCGTCCCGAGAGTGACCGGCCCGTCGTTCGCCAGGGGACGGCATGTCGACCAGATCGTGGTCTCGGTGGGCCCGTACATGTTCCACGCGCCGGCGGTGCGAGCCTGGATCTCCCGGGCCAGTCCGGCGGGAAGCGCCTCGCCGCCGCACAGGGCCCGCAGGCGCGCCTCCCCCTCCCAGCCGTCGGCGACCAGCATCTGCCAGGTCGACGGCGTGGCCTGCATGACGGTGGCGCCGGTCCGGTCGATCTCCCCCGCCAGCAGCCGGGGAGAGCGGACCGTGTCGCGGTCCGCCACGACGACCCGGCCGCCCACGGCCAGCGGCAGCAGCAGTTCCAGACCGGCGATGTCGAAGCCCAGCGTCGTCACGGCCAGCAGCACGTCGGCGGAGGTGAGCCCGGGACGGCCGGCCATGGACGCCAGGAAGTTCGCCAGGTTGCGCTGCGTGACCTGCACGCCTTTCGGAATCCCGGTCGACCCCGACGTGTAGATCACGTAGGCGAGCCGGGCCGCGTCCCCGGCCTGCTCCGGCTCCGGCTCCGGTGGCCGGACGGGCTCGTCGGAGGCGTCTGACGGGTCGTCCAGCCAGATCGTGGTGTCCGCGGAGAGGTCTCCGGCCACCGCGCGGTGACCGGCCAGAACGCGGACTCCGCTGTCGGCCAGGACGAACTCCAGCCGCTCGGCCGGGTAGTCGGGGTCGAGCGGCAGGTAGGCGGCGCCCGCCTTCCAGACCGCCAGCATCGCGACGACCATGTCCAGGCCGCGTTCGAGGCACAGGCCGACGACGGACTCGGGGCCCGCACCCCGCGCGCGAAGCCGGCTCGCGAGCCGCTCGGCGCGCTCGTCCAGCGCCGCGTAGGTCAGCGCGACCTCGCCGGCCACCATCGCCACGGCGTCCGGCCGCGCGGCCGCCTGGGCCGCGACCAGCTCGTGCACCCCGTCGACCTCGGGGATGGACGCCGACGTGTCGTTCCAAGCCGCCAGCATCCGGTCCCGTTCGGCGGCGGTCAGGATCGGCAGCGCCGACAGGTTCCGGTCGGCGTCCTCCGCCACCGCGCCAAGCAGGGTGAGGAGGTGCCCGACCATCCGCTCGGCCGTGGCTGGGTCGAACAGCGCCGTGCTGTACTCGATCGATCCGGCCAGGCCGGTGCCGACGTCCGCCAGGTTCACCGACAGGTCGAACTTCACCGTCCTGGAGGACGGGTCCGCGTCGTCCTGCCCGTGGGTGGCACCGTGCTCGCCGACGTCTCCGGACGCCGCGCTCTCGGGGTCGTCGCGGAGGTAGTTGAAGAAGACCTGGAACAGCGGGGTGCGGGAGCGGTCCCGGTCGGTGACCAGCGCGTCGACGAGCTGCTCGAACGGCAGGTCCTGGTGGGCGTAGGCGTCCAGCGCGGTCTCGCGCACCCGGTCCATCAGCTCGGTGAAGGACGGGTCGCCGGACAGGTCCGTGCGCAGCACCAGGGTGTTGACGAAGAACCCGATCAGGTCCTCGGTCTCGGACTGGCTCCGGTTGGCCGCCGGGGAGCCGACCACGACGTCGTCCAGGCCCGCGTACCGGCCCAGCACCGCGCCGACGCCCGCCAGCAGCGTCATGAACATCGTCGCGCCGCTGCGCTGGGCGACGTCCCGCAGCCCGTCCACGACGGAGGCGGGCACGGTGAAGTGCGTGACCGCGCCCGCGCTCGACCGCACCGGGGGCCGGGGCCGGTCGGTGGGCAGTTCCATGACGGGCGCACCGGCCAGCTGCCCCCGCCAGTAGGCGAGCTGCTCGTCGAGGACGTCGCCGGTCAGCCAGGAGCGCTGCCAGACGGCGAAGTCGGCGTACTGCACCGGCAGTGGCGGCAGCGGGTCCGGCTCACCGGCCCGGAACGCCCGGTACAGGGCCTGAAGGTCGCGGCGGAAGATCTGGCTCGACCACTCGTCGGAGACCGCGTGGTGCATGGACAGCACCAGCACGCAGCGGTCCAGGTCCGTCCGGACCAGGCAGGCGCGGAGCAGCGGTCCGGCGGCCAGGTCGAAGGGGGTCAGCGCATCGGCCGCCAGCAGGTCTCGCGCGGCGGCCGTCGGGGCGGGCATGCCCGACACGTCGGCCACCGGCAGCGGCACCGGCCCCGGCGGGTCGATGGCCTGGTATGCGACGCCGTCCTGGTCTGCGACCAGGCGTGTCCGCAACACCTCGTGGCGCGCCACCACCGCGTCCAGCGCCGCGCCGAGCGCCTGGACGTCCACGGCCCCGGACAGCCAGAGCGGGGACGGCACGTTGTACTCCGCCGACCCGGGTTCAAGCTGATCGATGAACCAGAGCCGTTCCTGCCCGAACGACAGCGGCAACCGCTGGTCCCGGCTCACCGGAACCACCGAAGGCGCCACCGGCCCCGCCGACGTCTGCCCGATGAGCTCGGCCAGCGCGCGGACGGTGGGATGGTCGAACAGGGCCGCCAGGGTCACCTCGGCCCCGAACGCCTCCCGCACCCGGGAGATCACCTGGGTGGCGAGCAGCGAGTGGCCGCCGAGCTCGAAGAAGTTGTCCTCCGCGCCGACCCGGTCGGTGCCCAGCACCTCTGCCCAGACCTCGGCGAGCCGTTCCTCGATCGCACCGGTCGGCGCCAGGAACGCGCCCAGCTCAGGACGAGCGGTGTCGGGCGCGGGAAGCGCGGTCCGGTCGATCTTGCCGTTGGGCGTCAGCGGCAGCTCGGCCAACTCGGTGAACACCGACGGGATCATGAACTCCGGCAACCGCCTCTGCAGGTGACCCCGCAAATCCGACGCCGCAGGAACCCCCGTAGCACGGTCGGCCGGAACCAGATAAGCCACCAGCCGGGCCGCAGCCCCGTCCCCGAACACCGCCACCACCGCCGACTGAACCCTCGAATGCGCAGCCAGCGCAGCCTCAACCTCACCCGGCTCGATCCGATACCCACGCACCTTCACCTGATCATCCGCACGGCCGAGGAATTCCAGTTCCCCGGACGCGGCCCAGCGGGCCCGGTCACCCGTCTTATAGAGCCGCGACCCGTCACCCGCGAACGGATCAGCGACAAACCGCTCCGCGGTCAACGCAGGACGCCCGGCATATCCGCGCGCCACCCCGGCGCCGCCGATGAACAACTCCCCGGCCATCCCGGTCGGGACCAACCCCATCGACCCGTCCAACACATACAAACGCGTGTTGGCGATCGGCCGACCGATCGGAACCTGACCGGGCACCTCCTGCCCGCCGGTTAGCGCATGCACCGACACCCCGACCACGGTCTCGGTCGGGCCATACTCATTCACCACCACCGAATCGGGCGCGTCAGTCAGCCAATCGGCCACATACGGGCCGGGCAAGGCTTCACCGCCGACCACCAGATGCCGAGCGAGTCGCGCGATCTCGTGGGGAGGCATCAGTTCCCGTAGGAGTGGCAGGTGTCCAGGCACCACCTTCACCAGCCCGAACCCGCCCACACTCCGCGCCACCTCAACCAGATCCTCGGGGTCACCACCCGCACTGATCACGATGGACGTCCCCGTCACCAGCGGCACCACCAGACTGGTCACCGTCAAGTCGAACGACAACGACGAATGCAACACCGCGCCCGGACCACCCGCAGACAGGCCGTAGGCGTCGGCGGCCCAGCTCACGTAGTTGACCAGCCCACCACGCGTGACCTGCACACCCTTCGGACGACCCGTCGACCCAGACGTGTAAATCACATACGCCAGCCCGTCCGGGCCCACCCCCAACTGCTCGGGCGGGTCTGCGGGGGCCGCGGCCACCGTCGCGGCGACCATGGGGTCGTCCAGGCCGACGGTCTGCACCCGCCGCACCGGCAGGTCCTCGACCAGCTCGACGGTGCCCAGCAGGACCGCCACGCGGCTGTCGGACAGCATGTACGCCGACCGCTCCGGCGGATACTCCGGATCCAGCGGCAGATACGCGCCACCGGCCAACCACACCGCCAGCACCGACGTCACCATGTCGGCCCCGCGCGGCAGACACAGACCCACCACGGTCTCCGGGCCCACGCCCACACCGCGCAGATAGTGCGCCAAACGGCTCGCACGTCCCGCCAGCTCTGCGAAAGTCAGCGACTGCTCACCGGACACCACCGCGATCGCATCCGGGCACGCCGCCACCTGAGCCAGGAACAACTCCGCCGGGCCGTCCGCAGGCAACGCCGCAGCCGGGCCGTTCCCCGCCTCTGCCACCTGCACACGCTCATCGGCACTCAGCAGCGGCACCGCCGACAGCGGACGGGACGCGTCCGTAGCCACCGCCACCAGGACCGTGCTCAAGTGCGCGGCCATCCGCTCCACCGTCGCGCGGTCGAACAACGCCGTGGCGTACTCGATCATCCCCGTCAGCGCGCCGGAGCCGCCATCGCCCACGATCAGCCGCAGGTCGAACTTGGCCAGCCCACCGACCAGGTCTTCGGCCCGCTCGCCGTCCTCTGCCGCGCCGTCCTCGGCCACGCCGTCGCCGTGTGAGCCCTCGTCGCCGAAGTAGTCGAATAGAACTTGGAACAGGGGGGTGCGGGAACGGTCTCGGTCGGTGACCAGCGCGTCTACCAGCTGCTCGAAGGGGAGGTCCTGGTGCGCGTAGGCGCCCAGTGCCGTTTCCCGCACCCGGCTCACGACCTCGGCGAACGTCGGGTCCCCGGACAGGTCCGAACGCATCACCAGCATGTTGACGAAGAAGCCGATCAGGTCCTCGGTCTCGGCGCGGTTCCGGTTCGCGACCGGAGATCCGATCACCACGTCGTCGGTGTCGGCGTAGCGGCCCAGCAGTACCGAGAATCCGGCCAGGAGCGTCATCGACATCGTCGCGCCGCTTTCACGCGAGATCTCGCGCAGGCCGTCCGCGACCGGCGCGGGGATCGTGAAACCGACCATCGCGCCCGCACTTGAACGCACCGGCGGACGAGGACGGTCGATGGGCAGCTCCATCACCGGCAGCCCGGCCAACCGCTCCCGCCAGTAGCCGAGCTGCTGGTCCAGGACGTCGCCGGTCAGCCACGAACGCTGCCACGCCGCGAAGTCGGCGTACTGGACGGGCAGCGGCGGCAGCGGGTCCGGCTCCCCGGCCAGCGACGCCTCGTACGTCGCGACGAGATCGCGCCGCAGGATGCGATCGGACCACTCGTCGAAGACCACGTGGTGCATGGTCAGCGCCAGCACGTGTCCCGTCTCGCCGAGCCGGATCAGGCAGGCCCGGACCAGCGGCCCGGCCGCCAGGTCGAACGGGTCGGCGACGTCCGACATCACCAGGTCTCCGGCGATCCGCCACGGGTCGGCGGCGTCGGAGACGTCCACCACGGGCAGCGGCACCGGTCCCGGCGGGTCGATGACCTGGTGCGCGACGCCGTCCGGCCCGGCGACCAGGCGGGTCCGCAGTACCTCGTGCCTCGCCACCACGGCGCTGAGCGCGGCGGTCAGCGCGGCAACGTCCACGTCCTGTCCCAGGTGGACCGGCGACGGCAGGACGTACTCGACCGACCCGGGCTGAAGCTGGTCGAGGAACCACAGGCGCTGCTGCGCGAACGACAGCGGCAGCGGCTGGTCGCGAGTGACGACCGTCACCGGCGGCGCCACCAGGCCCCGCGCGGTGCCCTCGATCACCGCGGCCAGGGCACGGACGGTGGGATGGTCGAACAGGGCCGCCAGCGGCACCTCCGCTCCGAAGACCTCCCGGATCCGCGACATCACCTGTGTGGCCAGCAGCGAATGCCCGCCGAGCGCGAAGAAGTCGTCGCCCGCGCCGACCCGGTCGACTTCGAGCAGTTCGGCCCAGATCCCCGCCAGCAGTTCCTCGGCGGGGGTAGCGGGCTCGACGAACGTGCCGTCCAGCTCGGGACGGCTCGTGTCCGGCGCCGGCAGCGCGGCGCGGTCGACCTTCCCGGCCGGGGTCAGCGGCAGGACGGCCAGCTCGATGAACACCGACGGCACCATGAAGTCCGGCAGCCGCTGCTCCGCGAACTCGCGCAGGGCGCCCGGAGCCGGGACGCCCCCGGCCCCGGGAGTGGGCACGACGTACGCGGCGAGCCGGGCGGACGCCTCGTCCCCGACCACCACCACCGCCGCGCCCTGGATCGCTGGGTGCGCGGCCAGGACGGTCTCCACCTCACCCGGCTCGATCCGGTACCCGCGGACCTTGACCTGGTCGTCGACCCGGCTCAGGAACTCCAGGTGCCCGTCGGCGCGCCAGCGCACGCGGTCGCCGGTCCGGTAGATCCGCGATCCGTCGGCCGCGAACGGGTCGGCGATGAACCGCTCCGCCGTCAGCGCGGGACGTCCGCCATAGCCGCGCGCGAGCTGCGCGCCGCCGATGAACAGTTCCCCGACGACGCCGGTCGGCGCCGGGTTCAGGCTGCGGTCCAGCACGTACGCCCGGGTGTTGGCGATCGGGCCGCCGATCGGCAGCGCGCCGCCGACCTGTCCGGCGGCCGTGTCGTGGCTGTAGGACGTGGCGTCGATGGTGGCCTCGGTCGGCCCGTACACGTTGTAGAGCGGCACCCGCAGCCGCCGCGCCAGGGCCTCGGCGATGTCGCCGGTGAGCTGCTCGCCGCCGCAGATCACCTGCCGCAGCGCCGTGCAGGCCGCCAGGGCGGGCATGCCGGTGAGCAGCCGCAGCACGGCCGGGACCGTCGCGAGCAGGGTCACCTGCTGGGCGGCCATCGTGTCGGCCATCCCGGCGATGTCCGCCGCCGGGCCGGACGCCGGGACGATCACCAGCGCGCCGCCCGCCGCCAGGCCCGGGTACAGCTCGATCCCGAAGGCGTCGGTGCTCGGCGACGAGTACATCAGGACGCGGTCGCCCGCGGTCATGGCGTACCGGTCGAGGAAGGACCGCACGTAGTTCGCGAGGGCGTCGTGCGAGATCATGACGCCCTTCGGCGTCCCCGTCGAGCCGGACGTGTAGATGACGTACGCCAGCCGGTCCACCGCGGGCGGCGCGGCGGGCGGCTCCGTCGGCAGCACGGACAGCCGCCGCTGGACGTCCGGGTCGTCGAGCAGCACCGTCGTGCTCGCGTCCATGGCGCCGGCGGGCAGCGCGGCGGGCATGTCGCGGCGGCCGACCAGGACGGTGACGCCGCTGTCGGCGAGCATGAACTCCAGCCGCTCGGCCGGGTACTCCGGGTCGAGGGGCAGGAAGGCGCCTCCGGCCTGCCAGATCGCGAGGACCGCGATCGTGAGGTCGATCCCGCGCGGCAGGCCGAGCCCGACGATGGACTCCGGCCCGACCCCGGCGGCGCGCAGATGGTGGGCGAGCTGCGCGGCCCGCTCCAGCAGGGCGCCGTAGGTCAGCGTCCGCTGACCGGTCACCACGGCCACGGCGTCAGGCGTGGCCGACGCGTGGGACGCGATCAGCTCGGGCACCTCGATGCGGGTCGGCCAGGTGACGGCGGTGTCGTTCCAGTCCCGCGTCAGCCTCGCGCGCTCGTCGGCGGGCAGGACGGGCAGCGCGGACAGCGGCGCGCGGGCGTCCGCCGCGGCCGCGGACAGCAGGGTGCCGAGGTGCCCGGCGAGCCGCTCGATCGTGGACGCGTCGAACAGCGCGGTGCTGTACTGGACGGCCCCGGCCAGACCGCCGCCCTCGCCGGAGTCGCTGAGCGTGAGGTCGAGGTCGGCGAGCGTGAGGGCGCGCGCGAACCCGTCGGTGTCGTGCCCGTCCGGGACATCGGCCCCGTCCGGGGCATTGGGCTCGCGTTGGTCGTCGCGGTCGTCGCGGTCGGCTCCGTCTCCTCCTCCGGCGTAGTTGAAGAAGGCCTGGAACAGGAGGGTGCGGGAGCGGTCGCGGTCGGTGACGAGCTCGTCGACCAGTTGCTCGAACGGCAGGTCCTGGTGGGCGTACGCGCCGAGCGCGGTCTCGCGTACGCGGCCGACCAGCTCAGCGAACGTCGGATCGCCGGACAGGTCGGCGCGCATCACCAGCGTGTTGACGAAGAACCCGATCAGGCCCTCGGTCTCCGCCCGGTTCCGGCCCGCCACCGGCGTCCCGACCACCACGTCGTCGGTGTCGCAGTACCGGCCCAGCAGCACCGCGAACCCGGCCAGCAGCGTCATGAACATCGTCGCGCCGCTCTCGCGGGCAACCTCGCGCAGCTGCTCGGCGGCCTCGGCGGCGACGGTGAACTCCGCCACCGCGCCCTCGCTGGACCGCACCGGCGGACGGGGCCGGTCGGCGGGCAGTTCGAGGTCCGGCAGATCGGCCAGCTTGTCCCGCCAGTAGGCGAACTGGGCGTCCAGGACGTCCCCGTCCAGCCACGACCGCTGCCACACGGCGAAGTCGGCGTACTGCACCGCGAGCGGCGGCAGCGGGTCCCGCTCACCGGCCCGCAGCGCCGCGTAGAGCGCCGACAGCTCGCGCTGGAACACCCGCGCGGACCACTCGTCGAACGCCACGTGGTGCATGGTCAGCGCCAGCACATGCCCGGGGTCGTCGCCGAGCCGGATCAGGCAGGCGCGGACGGGCGGCGCGGCCGCGAGGTCGAACGGGGTGGCGGCGTCCGCCGCGAGGAGGTCCCGCGCCGCGCGCAGCGGGTCGTCGAGTCCTGACACGTCGGCCACCGGGAGCGGCACCGGCCCGGGCGCGTCGATGACCTGGTGCGCCACTCCGTCCGGCCCGGCCACGAGCCGGGTGCGCAGTACCTCGTGGCGCGCGACGACGGCGTCCAGCGCCGACCCCAGGACGGCCACGTCCAGGTTCAGGCCGAGCTCGACCGGCAACAGCAGGTTGTACTCGGTCGACTCCGGCTCCAGCTGCTGCAGGAACCACAGGCGCTGCTGCGCGAACGACAGCGGCAGCGGACGGTCGCGAGGCACGACCGTCACCGGCGGCGCCACCAGGCCCCGCGCGGTGCCCTCGACCACCTCGGCCAGGCCCCGCACCGTCGGGTGGTCGAACAGGGCGGCCAGCGGCACCTCGGCCCCGAACACCTCCCGGATCCGCGACATCACCTGCGTGGCCAGGAGCGAATGCCCGCCGAGCTCGATGAAGTCGTCGGCGGCGCCGACGCGGTCCACGCCGAGCAGCTCGGCCCAGATCCCGGCCAGCACCTCCTCGGCCGGGGTCGACGGCGGCACGTACCCTTCGAGCTCGGCACGGCCCGGGTCGGGGTCGGGCAGCGCCGCCCGGTCGATCTTGCCGCCGGGGGTCAGCGGCAGGGCGGCCAGCTCCGTGAACGACGACGGGACCATGAAGGCGGGCAGCCGCGCCCGCAGATACTCGCGCAGCTCAACGGCGTCGGGGATGCCCTCGCCTGGAGCGGCGGGCACCAGGTGGGCGGCCAGGCGGGCCTGGGGGCCGTCGCCGGTCACCGTCACCACGGCCGCGTGGACGTCCGGGTGCGCGGCCAGCACGGCCTCGATCTCCGCGGGCTCGATCCGGTATCCGCGGACCTTGACCTGCTCGTCCACCCGTCCGAGGAACTCCAGCTGCCCGTCGGCGCGCCACCGCGCCCGGTCGCCGGTCCGGTAGACCCGGGACCCGTCGGCGGCGAACGGGTCGGCGACGAACCTGTCCGCGGTCAGGTCCGGACGGCCGGCGTAGCCGCGCGCCACCCCGGCGCCGCCCACCAGCAGCTCCCCCGCCACCCCGAGCGGCACCAGGTCCAGTGACTTGTCGACCACGTAGACCCGGGCGTTGGGGACCGGACGTCCGATCGGCGGTGCTCCGCCGTCCTGCTCCACCGTCGCGATGCTGGCCACCACCGTGGCCTCCGTCGGACCGTAGGCGTTCAGCAGCCGGTGCCCGGCGCCGCGCCACGCCGACGCCAGCTCCGCCTCCACCCGCTCCGCGCCCGTGAGCAACGTGCCCAGCCCGGCCAGATCGTCCGGCTCCAGGACGCGCAGCAGCGACGGCACCATGAACGCCACCGAGACGCCCGCCGACCGCGTCAGGCCCGCCAGCGCGGCCGGCTCGGCGCGGTCGCCGGCCGACGCGACGACCAGCGTCCCGCCGCCCGCCAGCGCGATCACCAGTTCCCACACCGCCGCGTCGAAGCTGAACGGCGCCGCCAGCAGTCCGCGCGGGTCCTCGCCCAGCAGCGGCCACAGTCCCGCCGCGAGGTTCAGCAGTCCCCCGTGGGCCAGCTGCACGCCCTTCGGCACGCCCGTCGACCCGGAGGTGTAGATCACGTACGCCAGCTGACCTGGCTCCACCCTCGCCCGTTCCGGCGGGACGGCGGGCAGCGTGTCCAGCTCGGCGCGCACTTCGGCGTCGTCCAGCCACACCGCGTGGACGCCGCCGGTCAGGACACCGTCGAGTGCACTGGCCGCCGTCCTGTCTCCGACCAGCACCTGGGCGCCGCTGTCGGACAGCATGAACTCCAGCCGGTCCGCCGGGTACTCCGGGTCCAGGGGCACGAACGCCGCCCCGGCCAGCCACACTCCGGTGACCGCCACCACGAGCTCCGCGCCGCGGCCCGCGCAGACGCCGACGACCGACTCCCGGCCGACCCCCAGCGCACGCAGGTGATGCGCCAACCGCGACGCCCGCTTCACCAGATCGCCATAGGTCAGATGGGCCTCGCCGTACACGACCGCGACCGTGTCCGGGGACCGCTTCGCGTGCTCGACGAGCAGCTCGGGCACGCCGCCGGCTTCCGGCATCAGCTCCGCCGCCGCAGCGTCCGAGGCCCATCCCAGGAGCTCGGCGCGTTCGCCCGCCGACAGCAGCGATATGTCGCCGACCGCGCCCTCACCGTCGCCCGCGATGCCCGCCAGGACGGTGGCCAGATGCGTCCCCAACCGGCCGATCGTCCCCGCGTCGAACCGGGACAGGTCGTAGCTGAATCCGACCTCCAGCCCCGGTGACGTCCCGGCGACCACGACCAGCGGGTAGTTCAGCCGCTGGTGGCCGTGGGAGACGTCGCCGTAGCGGAGGCCGTCCTCCTCCGGCCCGTCCTCGCCCTCGTCCTCGGCTCCGGCTCCGGCTCCGGCCGGGAGGGGGTAGTTCTCGAACGCGAACACGACGTCGAACAGGGACCGCCCGGCCGGGATCTCGCTGGCAGCCTGGATGCCGGTCAGCGTGGTGTGCTCGAACCGGCGGCCCCGCGCCTGGACGGCCTGTATCTCGGCCAGCCAGGCGGCGGTCTGCCGAACGTCGTCGACCTTGATGCGGGCCGGGGTGGTGTTCATCAGCAGCCCGACCATGTCCTCGATGCCGTCGAGCTGGCCGCTGCGCCCGGACGACGCCACTCCGAACACCACGTCGTCGGTCCCGGCGTAGCGGGAGGTCAGCACCGCCCACGCCCCTTGCAGGACGGTGTTGACGGTCAGCCGGTGCCGCCGCGCGAACTCCACCACCTGGGCAGACGTGTCCCCTGGGAGGGGGGCCCAGACCATGTCGCGGCCGGTCAGGCCAGTCGCGTGCTCGACGCCCAGCGAGGTGGGCTCGGTGAACCCTTCCAGCTGCTCTCGCCAGTACCGCTCGGCCTCGTCCTGCTCCTGGCCGTCCAGCCAGGCGACGAAGTCACGGAACGGCCGCCGGTCGGGCAGCGCCGGGTGCCGTCCCGCCACCAGTTCCTCGTAGGCCTGGACGACCTCGCCGATCACGGCGGGGGCGCTCCAGCCGTCGAGAAGGAGGTGGTGGTAGCTCCACAGCAGCTGATGCCGCTGTTGGCCGAGGTGCACCATCGTGATCCGCGCCAGCGACGGCGCTCCGAAGTCGGCGCCCGCCGCCTCGTCGGCGGCCAGATGGTCGTCGATCGCCCGCTGCTGCGCGTCCTCGTCGAGATCCGACAGGTCGATCGTCCGCCAGGGCAGCGGCACCGACCGCGACACCACGGCAAGCGGCACCGGCACCTGCTCCCACACCACTCCGGTGCGCAGCACCTCATGCCGGTCGAAGACCAGGTCCCAGGCGCGGCGCAGGGACGGGATGTCCAGGTCGCCCTGCAACGGCAGCCCGATCCGCACCCAGTACATCCCCGTCCCGGGAGCCAGCCGGGAGTGGAACAGCATGCCCTGCTGCAACCCGGTGAGCGGGTAGATGTTCTCGACGTCCTGGCCGACCCGGCTCTGGACGCGGTCGAGGGCGGACTGGTCGAGCCTGGCCAGCGGGAAGTCCGACGGCGTGTAGCCGCCGGACTCCGGACGGCAGCAGTGGTCGATCAGCTCGCCGAGCACCTCGACGTACCGGTGCGCCAGCTCACTGATCGTCGCCACGTCGTGCAACTCGCCGCTGTAGTTCCAGCCCAGGGCCAGACGGCCGTCGACGACCTGGCCGCTGATCCCGATCACATGCGACCGGTCGCCCAGATCCGACTGCTCCCGTCCCAGCCCTCGCCCGACCGGCCGCAACCCTGCTTCGCCGCCGTTGGCGTTGGCGGTGTTGTTGTCGGCCGACTTGTTGGGGGTGGCCTGGCCGAGGTAGTTGAAGCTGATCTCGGCGGACGCGGACGGCCGCCAGTCCGACAGGTAGCGCAGCAGGCCGTAGCCCAGTCCGTGGCGGGGTAGCTGCCGGAGCGTCTCCTTGGTCGCCGCCAGCGCTGCGCCCGGGTCTGCTCCGCCGGGGAGCGCGACCGGGTACAGGCTGGTGAACCAGCCCACCGTCCGGGAGAGGTCTATTCCGGGGCCTTCTTCGTGGCGGCCGTGGCTTTCCACGTCCACCACCACTGGATTGTCGCCGTCCAGCCAGCGGCCCAGGGTCATGCCCAGCGCGGCCAGGAGCACCTCGTCGATCCGCAGGCGGGACGCCGCCGGGACCTCATGCAGGAGACGCGACGTCTGCTCGGCGTCCAGCCACACCCGCACCTCGCGGCCTGCGGCGGCCGCGTTGCCGCCGTCTGGGCGATCGCGCGGGACCGGACGGGTCTGGGCCGCGACCTGCTCCCAGTACGGCGCCTCTTCGGCCAGCTCGTCCGAGCCCGCCAGTTCCGTCAGGTACGACGACCACGCCGCGAAGGACGTCGTCTTGGCGGGCAGCTCCACCGGGTCTCCGGCCAGCACCTGCGCATACCCCTGCGCGAGATCACCCGCCAGGACGGGCCAGGACACCGTGTCCACGACCAGGTGATGTGCCACGACCAGGACCAGCCACGGCTCGTCGCCACGGTCGAACACCACGACCCGCATCAACGGGCCCGCTGAAAGGTCCAGCGACGCCTGGGCGGCGTCGGCCTCTCGGGTCAGCCACTCTTCTTCGTCGTCGAGGTCGGTGGGGCGCGGGCCCGCCACCCAGATCGCTTGCTCGGCGGACGCGTCGTCGACTCCGGTCACCCGGGACTGCCAGACGCCGTCCACCTGCTCGAACCGCGAACGCAGACCGTCATGGTGCGCCAGCACCCGCGCCACCGCTCCCCGCAACGCCTCCATGTCGACCGGCGACGCCGCCTCCAGCAGCACCGACTGGTTGAAATGGGACGGCTCCGGGAGCTCCAGGTCGAAGAACCATTTCTGCATCGGCGTGAGCGCCTGTTCGCCCTCCACCGCGCCCTGTTCGCCCACGACCACGTCGTCGGCCGCGACAGTGGCGAGTGAGGCGACCGTCTGGTGGTCGAACAGCTGCGCCACCGACACACCGACGCCCAGTCCGCGAGCGCGTGCCACGACCTGGATGCCGATGATCGAATCGCCGCCGAGCTCGAAGAAGTTGTCGTCCGCACCCACGCGATCCACGCCGAGGGCCCAACCGAACGCCTCGGCCAGGATCCGCTCCGTCTCGGTGCGCGGCGCGACGAACCGCCCGACTTCGGGACGGGCGGTGTCGGGGTCCGGGAGAGCGGCCCGGTCGACCTTGCCGTTGGGGGTCAGCGGCAGCGCCGCCAGCTCGGTGAACACCGACGGGATCATGAAGTCCGGCAGCCGGTTCCGCAGATACTCCCGCAGCTCACCGGCCGGAGGCAGACCACTCCCCTGATCGGCGGGCACCGCGTAGGCCGCCAGCCGGGCCGCGCCGCCGTCTCCGGAAGCCGCCACCACCGCCGACTGGATCCTCGGGTGCGCGGCCAGCGCGGATTCGACCTCACCCGGCTCGATCCGGTACCCGCGAACCTTCACCTGGTCATCAGCACGGCCGAGGAATTCCAGTTCGCCGGACGCGGCCCAGCGGGCCCGGTCACCGGTCTTGTAGAGCCGCGACCCGTCGCCCGCGAACGGGTCGGCCACGAACCGCTCCGCGGTCAGCGCCGGACGTCCCGCATACCCGCGAGCCACCCCGTCGCCACCGATGAACAACTCCCCGGCCATTCCGGTGGGGACCAGGCCCATCGATGCGTCCAGGACGTACAGGCGGGTGTTGGCGATCGGACGTCCGATCGGAACCTGACCGGGCACGTTCTGTCCGGCGGTGAGGGCGTGCACGCTGACCCCGACCACGGTCTCGGTCGGGCCGTACTCATTCACCACCACCGAGTTCGGTGCGTCCGCGAGCCAATCGGCCACATACGGCCCGGGCAGCGCCTCACCACCGACCACCAGATGCCGAGCGAGTTGCGCGATCTCGTGCGGAGGCATCAGTTCCCGGAGGAGTGGCAGGTGTCCGGGGACGACCTTGACCAGCCCGAACCCGCCCGCACTGCGGGCCACCTCGACCAGGTCCTCGGGGTCGCCGCCTTCGCTGATCACGATCGGTGTCCCGGTCACCAGCGGCGCCACCAGGCTGGTCACCGTCAAGTCGAACGACAACGACGAATGCAGCACCGCACCCGGACCACCCGCAGACAGCCCGTAGGCATCAGCGGCCCAGCTCACGTAGTTGACCAGACCGCCGCGGGTGACCTGCACACCCTTCGGCCGACCCGTCGACCCGGACGTGTAGATCACATACGCCAGACCGTCCGGGTGCGCCGTTGGCGACGGCGGGTCGGCGGGTGATGCGGCCACGGTCGCGACGACCATCGGGTCGTCCAGGCCAACGGTCTGGACGCGTCGCACCGGAAGATCCTCGACCAGCTCCACCGTGCCCAGCAGGACCGCGACGCGGCTGTCGGACAGCATGAACCCCAGGCGTTCCGGCGGGTAGTCGGGGTCCAGTGGGAGGTAGGCGCCACCGGCCAGCCATACCGCCAGCACCGAGGTCACCATGTCCGTCCCGCGCGGCAGGCACAGGCCGACGATGGTCTCGGGGCCTACGCCGACGCCGCGCAGATAATGCGCCAGACGGCTCGCGCGGGCGGCCAGCCCGGCATAGGTCAGCGACTGCTCACCGGACACCACCGCGACCGCGTCCGGATGTGCCGACGCCTGGGCCAGGAAAAGCTCAGCCGGGCCGTCCGCAGGCCACACCTCGGACGGGCCGGTCCCGGCGGCTTCCAACCGGGTGCGCTCGTCGGCGGTGAGCAGCGGGACCCCGGACAGTGGACGAGTCGCATCGGCGGCCACGGCGGCCAGGACGGTGCTCAGGTGCGCGGCCATCCGCTCGACCGTCGTCCGGTCGAACAGCGCCGTGGCGTACTCGATCATCCCCGTCAGCGGGCCGGAGCCGCCGTCGCCCACGATCAGACGCAGATCGAACTTGGCGAGGCCTCCGACCTGCTCGCCGTCCTCGGCCTCGTCGCGCGGGCCTTCATCGCCGAAGTAGTCGAAGAGCACCTGGAAAAGCGGGGTGCGGGAACGGTCTCGTTCGGTGACCAGCGCGTCTACCAGCTGCTCGAACGGGAGGTCCTGGTGCGCGTAGGCGCCCAGCGCCGTTTCCCGGACCCGGTTCACGACCTCGGCGAACGTCGGGTCCCCGGACAGGTCGGACCGCATCACCAGCATGTTGACGAAGAACCCGATCAGGTCCTCGGTCTCGGCCCGGTTCCGGTTCGCGACCGGGGATCCGACCACGACGTCTTCGGTGTCGCAGTACCGGCCCAGCAGCACCGAGAACCCGGCCAGCAGCGTCATGAACATCGTCGCGCCGCTGTCACGCGAGATCTCGCGCAGGCCGTCCGCCACCGATTCGGGGACGGTGAACCCGACGATCGCACCGGCGTTGGACCTAACAGGAGGCCGCGGACGGTCGGTGGGCAACTCCAGCACCGGCGTCCCGGCGAGTTGGTCCCGCCAGTAACCGAGTTGCTGGTCGAGGACGTCGCCGGTCAGCCACGAACGTTGCCAGGCGGCGAAGTCGGCGTACTGCACCGGGAGGGGCGGCAGCGGGTCCGGCTGCCCGGCCAGCGACGCCTCGTACAAGGCCAGCAGGTCCCGGCGAAGCACCTGGGTCGACCAGTCGTCGAAGACGACGTGATGCATGGTCAGCGCCAGGACGTGCCCGGCCTCGCCCATCCGGATCAGCACCGCCCGGACCAGCGGTCCGGCGGCCAGATCGAACGGAGCGGCGATGTCCGACGTCACCAGGTCCCCGGCGATCCGCAGCGGTTCGGCGACACCCGAGATGTCCACCACCGGCAGCGGAACAGCCGCAGGCGGATCGATCACCTGGTGCGCGACGCCGTCCTCGCCCGCGACGAGCCGGGTCCGCAACACCTCGTGCCGCGCCACCACGGCGGCCAACGCCGCAGCCAGCGCGGCCACGTCCACGTCCTGCCCAAGAAGCACCGGCGACGTCAGGACGTACTCCACCGATCCGGGCTGGAGCTGGTCCAGGAACCAAAGGCGCTGCTGCGCGAACGACAGCGGCAGCGGCTGGTCCCGAGGAACGACCGTCACCGGCGGGACCACCAGGCCCCGTGCGGTCTCCTCGATGACGCCCGCCAGGCTCCGCACCGTCCAGTGGTCGAACAGCGCGGCCAGGGGCAGCTCGACCCCGAACACCTCGCGTACCCGGGACATCATCTGGGTGGCCAGCAGCGAGTGCCCGCCGAGGGCGAAGAAGTTGTCCTCGGCCCCGACCCGGTCCAGGCCGAGCAGTTCGGTCCAGATTCCCGCGAGCAGTTCTTCCGTCACTCCGGACGGAGCGGGCACGTCGGCGTCCTGGTCCTGGCGGCTCGGCTCCGGGACCGGCAGCGCGGCCCGGTCGACCTTGCCCGCCGGGGTGAGCGGCAGGGCCGCCAGCTCGGTGAACACCGCGGGAACCATGTAGTCGGGCAGACGCCGGGCGGCGAACTCGCGGAGCGCGTCGGCCGCCGGGATGCCATCGGCCGGATCGGCGGGCACCAGGTACGCCGCGAGCCGCGCCGCCGCGCCGTCGCCCCAGGCGGTGACGACGGCGGCACGCACGTGCGGGTGCGCGGCCAGCACCGCCTCCACCTCGCCCGGCTCGATCCGGAACCCGCGGACCTTGACCTGGTCGTCGGCCCGGCTCAAGAACTCCAGCCGCCCGTCCGCGCGCCACCGGACCCGGTCTCCGGTGCGATACATGCGCGACCCGTCGGCGGCGAACGGGTCAGGGATGAACCGCTCGGCCGTGAGGGCGGGGCGTCCGCCGTAGCCGCGCGCTATTTGCGCGCCGCCGACGAAGAGTTCTCCTGTGACGCCGATCGGGACCAGGCCCAGGGATTGATCCAGGACGTACACCGTGGTGTTGGCGATCGGTTCGCCGATCGGCGCCCCATCTCCGGGGAGGCATTGTCCGGCCGAGGCGCACACTGTTGTCTCGGTCGGGCCGTAGGCGTTGAACAAACGCCGACCCTCAGACCAGGTCGCGGCCAAGCCTTCGTCGAGGCGCTCGCCTGCGGTCACCAGCGTTCCTACAGCGGGCAGTTCGCTCGTTCCCAGCGCTTGCAGCAGCGACGGCGGTACCGTCGCCACGCTCACTCCGGCCGCAGCCGCAAGAGCAGCCACGCGCTCGGGCTCGGCACGGTCCTGGGTCGAGGCCACCACCAGCGCGCCGCCCGAGGACAGCGCCATGACCAGCTCCCAGACGGAAGCGTCGAAGCTGAACGACGCGAACCCCAGCACCCGATCTCCCGGAGACACCCCGAACAAGCGCTGCTGCGCTACCGCCAACGCCACCACGCCGCCGTGCGGCACCTGCACGCCCTTGGGAGTGCCGGTCGAACCCGAGGTGTAGATCACGTACGCCAGACCGGCCTGATCCACCGCCACCGGCTCCGGCGGCGGCCCAGCCGCCAGCTCCGCGCGTGTCTGCGGCTCGTCCAGCCACACCACGGAGTCCGCGTTCGCGGCGAGGTCGGCGGCGACCGCGCGGTGGCCCACCAGCACTCGCGCGCCGCTGTCGGACAGCATGTAGGCCAGCCGCTCCGCCGGATATCCCGGGTCCAGCGGCACGTAGGCCGCGCCGGCGCGCCATGCGCCCAGTACCGCCGTGACCATGTCGATCCCGCGGTCCAGGCACAGGCCGACCACCGTCTCCGGGCCCGCGCCCGCCGCGCGCAGCCGTCCGGCGAGGCGTCCCGCCCGCTCCCACAGCGACGCGTACGTCACCGACACGTCGTCGCACACCACCGCGACCGCGTCCGGGGCAGACCTGACCTGCGCCGCGATCAGCTCGGGCGCGCTGTTCACCGGCGGCAGCGGCACGCGTGCGCCGTCGCCGCTCGCCACCACCTGCGTCCGCTCGGCGGCGGTCAGGATGGGCAGGTCCGCGACCCTCTGGTTCGCGTCGGCCGCGATCGCCTCCAGGACGACCGACAGGTGCCCCGCCATCCGGTCGATCGTCTCCGCGTCGAACAACGCGGTGCTGTACTGGAGCTCGCCCGTCACCTCGGCGTCGGAGCCGCCGAGCAGGAGCGCCAGGTCGAACTTCATCAGCGGCGCCCCGGCCAGCAGCCCCGCCTCCGGCGCGTCGTCCTCGTCGACCCGGCGGCCCGCCTCTCCGGCGGCGTAGTAGAACCAGACCTGGAACAGGGGGGAACGGGAGCGGTCGCGCTCGGTGACGAGGGCGTCGACGATCTGCTCGAAGGGCAGGTCCTGGTGGGCGTAGCCGTCCAGGGTGGTGTCCCGGACCCGGGCCAGCAGCTCGGCGAAGGTCGGCTCTCCTGCCAGGCTGGTGCGCATCACCAGGGTGTTGACGAAGAAGCCGATCAGGTCCTCGGTCTCGGCCTGCGTGCGGCCCGCGACCGGGGACCCGACGACCACGTCGTCGGAGTCGGCGTACCGGCCCAGCACCACGTCGAACGCGGCGAGCAGCGTCATGAACATCGTCGCGCCGGACTCGCGGGCCACCGCCCGCAGCCCGTCCGCCACGTCGGCGGGGATGCGCACGAGCGTCGAGGCGCCCGCGCTGGACGCGATCGGCGGCCGCGGACGGTCGGTGGGCAGCTCCAGCACCGGCGCGTCGGCCAGTTGCTCCCGCCAATACGCCAGTTGGCCGTCCAGGACCTCTCCGGCCAGCCAGGAACGCTGCCAGACGGCGAAGTCGGCGTACTGCACCGCGAGCGGCGGCAGCGGGTCGGGCTCACCGGCCCGGAACGCCTCGTACAGGGCCGCCATCTCGCTGCCGAAGATCCGTCCCGACCATTCGTCGGAGACCACGTGGTGCATCGACAGCACCAGCGCGTGCTCGTCCCCGCCCAGCCGGGCCAGGCACACGCGGATGAGGGGTCCGGCGGCCAGGTCGAACGGGGTGACGGCGTCCTGCACGATCAGCTGGTGCAGGGCGGCGACCGGGTCGGGCAGGCCGGACAGGTCCACCACCGGCAGCGGCACCGGCCGCGGCGGGTCGATGACCTGGTGGGCGACCCCGTCCGGCCCGGCGACCAGCCGGGTCCGCAGGACTTCGTGCCGTGCGACGACGGCCGCGAGCGCCGCACCGGCCGCGCGCACGTCGACGCCGGTGCCCAGCCAGATCGGTGACGGGACGTTGTACATCACCTCGTCCGGGTCCATCTCGTGCAGGAACCACAGGCGCTGCTGCGCGAACGACAGCGGCAGCGGCCGGTCCCGGGGGACGGGGACGATGGGCGGGGCGGCCGGCCCTCCGGCGGCGGCCTCGATCGCCGCGGCCAGGCCTGCCAGCGTCGGATGGTCGAACAGGGCCGCCAGGGCCAGCTCGGCTCCGAACACCTCCCGCACCCGCGAGATGACCTGGGTCGCGAGCAGCGAGTGCCCGCCCAGCTCGAAGAAGTTGTCGCCGGCGCCGACCCGGGACGTCCCCAGGACCTGCGCCCAGATCCCGGCCAGCAGTTCCTGCACCGGGCCGACCGGGGGCAGCCAGCCGTCGGGCTCGGCGTCCCCTTGTCCCGGGTCGGGCAGCGCGGCGCGGTCCAGCTTGCCCGTCGGGGTGAGCGGCAGGGCCGCGAGCTCGGTGAACACCTGCGGCACCATGAACTCTGGCAGCCGTCCGCGCGCGAACGCCCGCAGCGCGGGGGTCGGCGGGATCCCCGCCTGCGGGTCGGCCGGGACGAGGTACGCCACGAGCCTCGCGGCGGCGCCCTGCCCGTCGACCGTCGCCACCGCGGCCCGGACGTCCTGGTGGGCGGCCAGCACCGCCTCGACTTCGCCGAGCTCCACCCGGAACCCGCGCACCTTAACCTGGTCGTCGGCGCGGCCGACGAACTCCAGCTGGCCGTCCGTGCGGCGGCGCACGCGGTCTCCGGTCCGGTACAGCCGCGACCCGTCGTCGCTGAACGGGTCGGCGACGAAGCGTTCCGCGGTCAGCGCCGGACGGCCCGCATAGCCGCGGGCCAGCTGCGCCCCGCCGATGTACAGTTCCCCGGCCACGCCTACCGGCACCGGGTTGAGCCAGCGGTCCAGCACGAACAGGCGCGTGTTGACGGTGGCCGCCCCGATCGGCGGGCCCGCCTCGTCCAGCCGTTCCGGCGCGTCGACCGTGCCGGTGGTCACCATCACCGTCGCCTCGGTCGGGCCGTAGGTGTTGACCAGCCGCCGGCCGCCGTCCGCCCAGGCGCGCGCCATCGTCCCGGTCAGCCGCTCCGCGCCCGACAGGACGGTGCCCAGCCCGGGGACGCGCCGCGGGTCCAGCACCTCCAGGAGCGACGGCACCACGCTGGTCGCCTCCGCCCCCAGCTCCGTCACCATCCCCGCGAGGCGGGCGGGCTCGGCCCGCTCCGCTCCGGCCGCCACGACGAGCGTGCCGCCGCGTCCGAGCGTGACCGCCACGTCCAGGACGGCCGCGTCGAAGCTGAACGAGGCGAATTGCAGGACCCTGGTCCCCGGGGCCACGCCGAGGACCGGCCCGATCCCCGCCACCATGTTCACCACGCCCGCGTGGGGCACCTGGACGCCCTTCGGGGCGCCCGTCGATCCCGACGTGTAGATCACGTAGGCGAGCTGGTCCGGGTCGACGACTACCGGTTCCGGCGGGAGCGGTGACAGGTCGTCCAGTGCCGCGCGCGTGGCCGGGTCGTCCAGCCACACCGTGGGCAGGCCCTGCCCGGCCGACGCGGCCAGGTCACCCGCCGCCCGCCGGTCGGCCACCAGCGCGACCGCGCCGGAGTCGGCGAGCATGTACTCCAGGCGGTCCGCCGGATACTCCGGATCCAGTGGGAGGTACGCGCCGCCGGACAGCCACACCGCCAGCAGCGCCGGGACCATGTCCGCGTCCCGCGGCAGGCAGATCCCCACCACCGACTCCGGGCCCACGCCCAGCCCGCGCAGGTGCTGGGCCAGCCTGCCCGCGCGGTCCATCAGTCCGGCGTAGGTCAGCCACTTCCGGCCGCTCACCACCGCCGGGGCGTCCGGGCGCTCCGTCGCCCACGCCGCCACCAGCTCGGCCGCGCCGCTCACCGCGGGCACCGGCCCCGCCGTCTCGTTCCAGCGCCGCACCAGCTGATCCCGCTCGGCGGACGTCAGCACCGGCAGCCGCGACAGCGCCCGGTCCGGGTCGGCCGCGACCGTCCCCAGGACCGTCTGAAGGTGCCCCACGAGACGGTCCACGGTGGCCGCGTCGAACAGGGCCGTGCTGTAGTCGACGCGCCCGGCGACCGCACCGCCCGCGTCGCCCAACGTCAACGCCAGGTCGAACTTCACCGGGAACGCGCCGCCCAGCGGGTCGGGTGCCGGGGCCGTCCCGTCCGGGCCTGCGTCACGCTCGTCGGGCTGCTGGAAGCCGTAGCTGAAGAGCACCTGGAAGAGCGGGGTGCGGGACCGGTCGCGGTCGGTGACGAGCGCGTCCACCAGTTGCTGGAACGGCACGTCCTGGTGGGCGTACGCGTCCAGCGCCGTCCGCCGGACCCGGCCTATCACGTCGGTGAACGTCGGGTCGCCGGACAGGTCGGACCGCATCACCAGCGTGTTGACGAAGAACCCGATCAGGTCCTCCACCTGGGCGTGGTTCCGGTTCGCGACCGGCGACCCGACGACGACGTCGTCGGTGTCGGCGTACCGGCCCAGGAGCACCGAGAACCCGGCCAGCAGTGTCATGAACATCGTCGCGCCGTTTTGCCGGGCCACGTCGCGCAGGCCGTCCGCGACCGGCTCGGGAATGGTGAACGAGGTCGCCGCACCCGCATTGGACCGGATCGGAGGACGAGCCCGGTCGGTGGGCAACTCCAGCACCGGCGCTTCGGCGAGTTGGTCCCGCCAGTAGCCGAGTTGCTGGTCGAGGACGTCGCCGGTCAGCCATGCGCGCTGCCAGGCGGCGAAGTCGGCGTACTGCAACGCGAGCGGCGGCAGCGGATTCGGCTCTCCCGCCCGGAACGCCTCGTACAGCGCCGCCAGCTCACGCCAGAGAATCCGGTCGGACCATTCGTCGAACGCCACGTGGTGCACGGAGAGCGCCAGCACGTGCCCGGCCTCTCCCATCCGGATCAGGCAGGCCCGGATCAGCGGCCCGGCCGCCAGATCGAAGGGCGTAGCGGCGTCCGCCGCCAGCAGGTCCCGCGCCAGCGCGACGGGATCCGCCGCCGACGACACGTCCGCCACCGGCAGCGGGAACGCCCGTGGCGGGTCGATGACCTGGTGACCCTCCCCGTCAGGACCGGTCACCAGCCGGGTGCGCAGCACCTCGTGCCGGGCCGTGATCGCGCCGAGTGCCGCCTCCAGCGCGGACACGTCCAGGTCCTCGCCCAGCGGCATCACGGACGGGATGACGTATTCGGTGGAGTCGGGTTCGAGTTGGTCCAGGAACCACAACCGCTGCTGCGCAAACGACAACGGCAATTGCTGATCCCGCGGCACCGGACCCACCGGCGGCGCCACCACACCCGGCCGCACCCCATCAATCACCGCAGCCAGACCACGCACCGACGGCGCATCAAACAACGCCGCCAACGCCACCTCAGCCCCCAACACCTCCCGCACCCGCGACATCACCTGCGTCGCCAACAACGAATGCCCACCCAACGCAAAGAAATTGTCCGCAACCCCCACCCGCTCCAAACCAAGCAGCTCCGCCCACACCCCCGCCAGCAATTCCTCGGTAGCCGTGCTCGGCGCGACATACGCCGTCCCCAACTCCGGCCGCGCCACATCCGGAACCGGCAACGCCGCCCGATCCACCTTCCCCGCCGGCGTCACCGGCAGCCCCGCCAACTCGGTGAACACCGCCGGAACCATGTACTCCGGCAGATGCCGGGACGCGAACTCGCGCAACACCTCAGCCGCCGGAATGCCCTCTGCCAGGTCGGCGGGCACCAGGTAGGCGGCCAGCCGCGCCGCCGACCCCGCACCCCAAGCGGTCACCACAGCAGCGCGGACCTGCGGGTGCGCGGCCAGCACCGCCTCCACCTCACCCGGCTCGACCCGGAACCCGCGGACCTTGACCTGATCGTCGGCCCGACCCAAGAACTCCAGCCGCCCATCGGCGCGCCAGCGGACGCGGTCCCCGGTGCGATACATCCGCGACCCGTCAGCGGCGAACGGGTCCGGGATGAACCGCTCGGCCGTCAACGCGGAACGGCCGCCATAACCGCGCGCTACCTGCGCGCCACCCACGAACAGTTCTCCTGCGACGCCGATGGGCATCAGGCCCAAGGACTGGTCCAGCACGTACACCGCAGTGTTGGCTATCGGCTCCCCGATCGGCGCCCCGTCCCCGGGCAGGCATTGTCCGGCTGAGGCGCAGACCGTTGTCTCGGTCGGGCCGTAGGCGTTGAACAAACGCCGACCCTCAGACCAGCTCGTGGCCAAGCCCTCGTCCAGCCGCTCGCCCGCGGTGACCAGCGTGCCCACACCAGGCAGCTCGCCCGTTCCCAGCGCTTGCAGGAGAGAGGGCGGGAGGGTCGCGATGGTCACCCCGCCTGCGGCGGCCAGGTCGGCCACGCGTTGCGGCTCGGCACGGTCCTGGGTTGGGGCGACCACCAGCGCGCCGCCCGAGGACAGCGCCATGACCAGCTCCCAGACGGAGGCGTCGAAACTGAACGAGGCGAACCCCAACACCCGATCCCCCGCAGCAACACCGAACAACCGCTGCTGCGCCACCGCCAACGCCACCACACCGCCGTGCGGCACCTGCACACCCTTCGGAGTCCCCGTCGACCCCGAGGTGTACATCACATACGCCAAACCATCCCGACCCACCGCGACCGGCTCCGGCGGCGGCCCAGCCGCCAAATCCGTCCGCGTCTGCGGGTCGTCCAGCCACACCACGGAGTCCGCGTCTGCGGCGAGGTCTGCGGCGACCGCGCGGTGACCCACCAGCACCCGCGCGCCGCTGTCGGACAGCATCCATGTCAACCGCTCTGCCGGATAGCCGGGGTCCAGCGGCACGAATGCCGCACCGGCGCGCCAGACGCCGACCGCGGCGACCGCCATGTCGGTCCCGCGGTCCAGGCACAGGCCGACCACCGACTCCGGGCCCACGCCCGCTGCACGCAGGCGTCCCGCCAAGCGACCCGCCCGCTCCCACAACCCGGCGTACGTCAACGACACGTCGTCGCACACCACCGCGACCGCGTCCGGGGTGGACGTGGCCTGCTCCGCGATCAGTTCGTGGACGCCGTTCGCGCCGGGTACCGGCACGAGGGGGCCGTCGCCGGACTCCAGCAGTTCCCCGCGCTCGGCCTCGGACAGGACGGGCAGGTCGCTGATCGGCCGTCCCGCGTCCTCGGCGATGGCGGTCATCGCGGTGACGAGGTGGCCCGCCATCCGCTCCATCGTGGACGTGTCGAACAGCGACGTCCGGTAGTCGATCCTGCCGACCAGTTCGCCGCTGGCGCGGAGTTCCCCGAGTCCCAGGACGAGGTCGAACCGCACCGGCGGCGCGACGTCGAGTGAGAGGTCCGGCTCGTCGGGGTCGCCGTTCGGTTCGGCGAGGCCCTGGTCCGTGACAGCGGGGTCGTAGTTGAACAGGACCTGGAACAGCGGGGCCCGGGAGCGGTCGCGTTCGGTGACGAGGGCGTCGACGAGCCGCTCGAAGGGCACGTCCTGGTGCTCGTAGGCGCCCAGCGCCATGTCCCGGACGCGGCCCAGCAGTTCGGCGAAGGTCGGGTTCCCGGACAGGTCGGCGCGCAGGACGAGCGTGTTGACGAAGAACCCGATCAGGTCCTCGGTCTCGGCCCGGCCCCGGTTGGCGACAGGCGCGCCGACCACGATGTCGTCCTGGCCGCAGTACCGGCTCAGCACGACGTCGAACGCCGCGAGCAGCGTCATGAACATCGACGCGCCGTTCTGCCGGGAGATCTCCCGCAGCCGGTCCGCGACGGGCGCGGGGACGCGGAACTCGGCGGACGCCCCCGCGCCGGACGAGTCCGGTGTGCGGGGCCGGTCGGTGGGCAGTTCCAGGGCCGGCGCCCCGTCCAGGGTGTCCCGCCAGTAGTCCAGCTCGGCTTCCAGGACGTCCCCGGACAGCCAGGACCGCTGCCAGACCGCGAAGTCGGCGTACTGCACGCCGAGCGGCGGCAGCGGGTCCGGTTCTCCGGCCTGGAACGCCTGGTAGAGGGCGGACAGCTCGTCGTGGAAGATCCGTCCGGACCATTCGTCCGAGGCCACGTGGTGCATGGAGACCGCGAGCACGTGCCCGGGCGTGCCCAGCCGGATCAGACAGGCGCGGATCACGGGGCCGGAGGCCAGGTCGAACGGCGCGGCGGCCTCGGCCGCCACCAGGTCCCGTGCCACCGCCGCCGGGGCGGGCGCCTCGGACACGTCCACCACCGGCAGCGGCACCGGCCGCGGCGGGTCGATCACCTGGGTGGCGGTGCCGTCCTGCCCGGCGGGCAGCCGGGTCCGGAGGACCTCGTGCCGCGCCACGACGGTGCTCAGCGCCGCGTTGAGCGCGGGCACGTCGATGTCGGGGCCCAGCTGGACGTGCATCGGCACGTTGTATTCGGCCGATCCGGGGTCGAGCTGGTCGAGGAACCAGAGCCGCTGCTGCGCGAACGAAAGCGGAAGCCGTTCCCCGCGGTCCGCCGGGGTGATCGGCGGAACGGGCTGGACGGGCCGCACGGACGCGCCCTGCCGGGCTCCCAGCAATTCGACGATGTCGTCGCGCCATTCCTGGAGCCGTTGCCGAAGGTCGTCGGTCAGCACATTTCGCGGCGCGGAGACGCGGAGCCGTCCGTCGAGAAGGCTGAGGTGCACACCCTGGTCTTCGAGGTCCTTAACGAAATCTGAAGGAGAAATAGTCATCAGGAAGTACCATCCTCGCCGGGCCGTGCATCCTGTCCATAACTGCTCAATGCCTGGAGCACCTCGTCCTCTGACATGTGCTCGATCTCGTCCAAGATCTGCTCTTCGACCGCCCGGGCGAGGTCGCGCACGGTCGGCTCGTCGAACAGGGCCGCGAGGGGCACCTCGGTCCCGAACGCGTCGCGGACGCGGGAGATCACCTGGGTGGCCAGCAGCGAGTGGCCGCCGAGCTCGAAGAAGTCGTCGTCGGCCCCGACCCGCTCCACGCGCAGGACCTCGGTCCAGATCTCGGCGAGGAGTTCCTCGGTGGGCGTCGATGGCGCGGCGAACGCGCCGTCCAGGTCGGTGCGGGCGGTGTCGGGCGCCGGCAGCGCGGCGCGGTCGATCTTGTTGCTGGGGGTCAGGGGCAGACCGGCCAGCTCGACGAACACCGACGGGATCATGGAGTCCGGCAGGCTCTGGCGGAGGTGGTCGCGCAGTTCGCCGTGGGCGGGGATGCCCGCGGCCGGGTCGGCGGGCACCACATAGGCGACCAGCCGCACCTGCGCCGCCTCCCCGAACGTGGCGACCACGGCGACCTGGACGCCGGGGTGCGCGGACAGCGCCGCCTCGATCTCCCCCGGCTCGATCCGCACCCCGCGGATCTTGACCTGGTCGTCGGCGCGGCCCAGGAACTCCATCCGGCCAGCGGCGCTCCAGCGGACCCGGTCGCCGGTGCGGTACATCCGCGAGCCGTCGGCGGCGAACGGGTCGGCGACGAACCGCCGCGCCGTCAGCGCCGGACGTCCGCCGTACCCGCGGGCCACCCCGGGGCCGCTGATGAACAGCTCCCCCGGCACCCCGACGGGGACGGGGCGCAGCCGCGCGTCCAGCACGTACACCGTCGTCCCGGCGACCGGCAGCCCGATCGGCACGGGCGAGACCGCCTCCCGCATCAGCCAGGCGACGGCCGTGATGGTCGCCTCCGTGGGCCCGTAGGTGTTGAGCACGGGGACCGTGGTCCGCTCGAACCAGCGCGCCAGCACCCCGGCGGGGATCGCCTCGCCGCCCAGGTTCAGGAGCCGGAAGTCCGGCCCGAGCCCGTCGCCCGCCTGACCGACGCCCGTCGGGCCGTCGCCCGCCGGACGGTCTGAGGCCAGTAGGTCGGTGATGGCCAGTTCCCAGACCGCGGGGGTCATCTCCACCATCGTGACCCGCTCGGCCCGGATCTCCCGCAGCACCCGCTCGGGCGACCAGAGCTCGGCGCCGCGCAGTACCAGCCGCCCGCCGTACATGAGGACCGTGAACAGCTGGTCCACCGTCGCGTCGAAGGTGATGGAGGCGAACTGCAAGGAGTGGTCCGCCGGAGTGACCTCGTACTGGCGGCCCAGCTCGGCCAGCCGCACGCTCATGGCGGCGTGGTGGATGAGGACGCCGTTGGGACGTCCGGTCGAGCCCGAGGTGAAGATGACGTACGCGAGGTTCCCCGGCCCGGCCTGGGGCGGCAGGTCGTCGTCCGATCGGGCGTCGATCGCGGCCTGGTCGTCGTCGATCAGCAGCCGCGGCGCGGCGGCGGATTCGAGCCGGTCCACCAGCCCGCTTTGGGTGACCACCAGCGCGGCGTCGGCGGCTTCCAGCATGTACTGCATGCGCTGGCCGGGGTGGTCGGCGTCCAGGGGGAGGTAGGCGGCGCCTGCCTTGAGCACTCCGAGCAGGGCCACCATCAGGCCGGGGCTGCGCGGCAGGCAGACGCCGACCACGTCCTCACGGCCTATGCCGCGCGCTTGCAGATGCCGCGCCAGCTGGTTCGAGCGCGCGTTCAGCTCGCCGTAGGTGAGCTGGCGTCCGCCCTCCGCCACCGCTACCGCGTCAGGACGCTGCCGCGCCTGCTCCTGGATCATCGCCAGGACCGAGGAGCCCGCACCGGGTACCGCGTCCGGCTTCGGCGACGCGCCCGTCCCCCAGGCGTGGAGCTCACGGCGCTCGGCCCCGGACAGCAGGTCGAGTCCGCCTATCCGGCGGCGGGGGTCGGTGAAGGCCCGCAGCGCCGTGGCCAGATGCGCCGACATCCGCTCGATCGTCGCCTTGTCGAACAGGGCGGTGCTGTACTGGATGAAGCCGGTCAGGCCGCCCTCGCCGGAATCGCTGAGGGTGAGGTCGAGGTCGGCGAGGGTGAGGGGGCGGGCCGGCGCGTCCGCGTCCAGGGCGTCCTGGCCCTGGGCGTCCGGGACGGCGGGTTCCCGCTGGGGGCGGCCGACGTCCTCGCCCGCGCGGAGATAGCTGAAGAAGACCCGGAACAGCGGGGTGCGGGAACGGTCCCGGTCGGTGACCAGCGCGTCGACGAGCTGCTCGAACGGCAGGTCCTGGTGGGCGTACGCGCCGAGCGCGGTCTCCCGCACGCGGGCGAGGACGTCGGCGAACGTCGGGTCTCCGGACAGGTCCGCGCGCAGGACGAGCGTGTTGAGGAAGAACCCGATCAGGTCCTCGGTCTCGGCGCGGGTCCGGTCCGCCACCGGGGTGCCGACCACGATGTCGTCCTGGCCGCAGTACTCGCCCAGCAGGACCGAGAATCCCGCCAGCAGCGTCATGAACATCGTCGCGCCGCCCTCGCGGGCGACCTCGCGCAGCGCCTCGGTGACGTCGGCGGGCACGGCGAACTCCACGACCGCGCCCGCGGTGGACCGCACCGGCGGCTGCGGACGGTCGGTGGGCAGCTCCAGCACCGGCGCCCCGGCCAGCCGCTCCCGCCAGTAGCCCAGCTGCTGTTCCAGGACGTCCCCGGTCAGCCACGCCCGCTGCCAGGCCGCGAAGTCGGCGTACTGCACCGGCAGCGGCGGCAGCGGGTCGGGACGTCCCGCGCGGAACGCCTCGTACACCGCCAGCAGCTCCCGCCGCAGAATGCGCTCGGACCACTCGTCGAAGACCACGTGGTGCATCGTCAGCGCCAGCACGTGCCCGTCCGGGCCCGTCCGGACCAGGCAGGCGCGCAGCAGCGGCTCCGCCGCCAGGTCGAACGGCGTGGACGCGTCCGCCGCGAGCAGCGCCCGCGCCGCCGCCTCCGGATCGGCCAGCTGGGACACGTCGGCCACCGGCAGCGGCACCGGCCCCGGCGGGTCGACGACCTGGTACGCGACGCCGTCGGACCCGGCCACCAGCCGCGTCCGCAGCACCTCGTGCCGCGCCACGACCGCGTCCAGCGCCGCGCCGAGCACGGCCACGTCGACACGCTCGTCCCAGCGCACGCTCAGGTGGACGACGTACTCGGCCGACTCCGGCTCCAGCTGGTCGAGGAACCACAGGCGCTGCTGGCCGAACGACAGCGGCAGCGGCTCGTCCCGCGAAACCGCCGTCACCGGCGGGACCGCCACGCCCCGCGCCGTGCCCTCGATCACCTCGGCGAGGCCCCGCACGGTCGGATGGTCGAACAGCGCGGCCAGCGGCAGCTCGGCCCCGAACACCTCCCGCACCTGCGACATCAGCCGCGTGGCGAGCAGCGAATGCCCGCCGAGCTGGAAGAAGTCGTCGTCGGCGCCGACCCGGTCCACGCCCAGCACGCGGGCCCAGATCCCGGCCAGCAGCTCCTCGGCGGGGCTGGACGGCGCGGTGTACCGGCCGTCCAGGTCCGGACGGCCCGTGTCGGGAGCCGGCAGCGCCGCCCGGTCGATCTTCCTGGCCGGGGTCAGCGGCAGCGCGGCCAGCTCGGTGTAGAGCGCGGGGATCATGAATTCGGGCAGGCTCTCGCGCAGATGCGCGCGCAGCTCGTCCACCGGGGGGATGCCTTCGGCGTGGTCGGCCGGGACGAGGTAGGCGGCCAGCCGGCGGCTCGCGTCGTCCCCCCAGGCGATCACCGCGGACGCCCGGACCGCCGGGTGCGCGTCCAGCGCGGCCACGATCTCGCCCGGCTCGATCCGGAAGCCCCGGATCTTGATCTGGTCGTCCACCCGGCCTAGGAACTCCAGCTGCCCGTCGGCCTGCCACCGGACGCGGTCGCCGGTCCGGTACATCCGCGTCCCGTCGGCGGCGAACGGGTTTGCGACGAACCGCGCCGCGGTCAGCGCCGGGCGGCGGCCGTAGCCGCGGGCCAACTGCTCGCCGCCTATGAACAGCTCGCCGGCCACCCCGACCGGCACCGGGTCCAGCCGGACGTCCAGGACGTACATCCGCGTGTTCGCGAGCGGCCTGCCGATCGCCGGACCGCCACCCCGAGCAGAGTCCTGAGCGGACGGGCTGTCCTGGGCGGACGGGCCGACGCGTGCGACGCACGCGCCGACCGTGGTCTCGGTGGGGCCGTAGCCGTTGAGCATGCGGTGGTGGTCCTGCCAGGCCGCGGCGAGGTCGGCGTCCAGCCGCTCCCCCACCGTGACCAGCGTGCCGAGCCCGCGCAGATCGCCGGGTTCCAGCACCTTCAGCAGCGACGGCGGCATGACCGCCAGCCGCACGGCCCGGTCCCGGACCAGCCCGGCCAGCAGGCCGGACTCGGCGCGCTGCCGCACCGTGGCGACCACCGCCGTCCCGCCCAGCGCCAGCGCCATGACCAGTTCGGCCACCGCGCCGTCGAAGCTGAGGTGCGCGAACTTCAGCACCCGGACCCCGGGACCGGCCCCGAACACCGCCGCGAACGCGGCCGCCATGTTGACCACGCTGCGGTGCGCCACCTGGACGCCCTTGGGCGTGCCCGTCGAACCCGAGGTGTAGATCACGTACGCCAGCCGTCCCGGGCCGCCCGCCGCCGGGGCGGGAGGCGTGGCGGGCGCCGCCGCGACCGCGGCCCGGATCGCCGGATCGTCCAGCGCGATCGCGGGCAGCCCGGCGGGCAGGGACGCGGGCAGGCCGGTCCCGACGACGATCGCCGCGCCGCTGTCGTCCAGCATGAACGCCGTCCGGTCCTTCGCCTGGTCGGGGTCCAGCGGGAGGTACGCTCCGCCGGCCAGCCAGACCGCCACGATGGCGGTCACCATGTCCGGACCGGGCGGCAGGTGCAGGCCCACCACCGTCTCCGCCGTGACTCCGGCGCCGCGCAGCCAGTGGGCCAGCCGGGACGCGCGCGCCACCAGCGCGGCGTATGTCAGCGACAGGGAGCCGCATTCCACCGCGACGGCGTCCGACGCCGCCCGCTCGGTGATGAGTTCGTCCACGCCGCCGACGGACGGCGTCGGCATCGCCGTGTCGTTCCATTCGTCGATGACCTGGCGCCATTCCCGCTGGGCGAGCACGGGGAGGTCGGCGACCGTCCGGCCGTCGTCCGCGGCGATGGCCTCCAGGACCTCGGCCAGATAGCGGGCCATCCGCTCGACGGTGCCCGCGTCGAAGTGGGACCGGTCGAACAGCAGCCGGACGCCCAGCTCGTCGCCCCAGTTGACGATCACGCCCAGCGGCTCGTTGGCCTGCATCTCGGCGGGCTGGGTCCGCTCGATCCGGAGGCCGGTCTCCGCGGCGCCGGCACGGCCCCGCGCGGCCGGGGTGGGGTAGTTCTCGAACACGAACAGCGTGTCGAAGAGCGGCTGACCGGCGGCGAGGCGGCTGCTGGCCTGGATGTCGGTCAGCGCGGTGTGCTCGAAGCGGCGGCCCCGCACCTGCCTGGCCTGGACGGCCCCCAGCCACTCCGGAACCGTCTGACCGGCGTCGACCCCGATCCGGGCCGGGATGCTGCTCATCAGCAGCCCGACCATGTCCTCCATGCCTTCGAGCTGGCCGCTGCGCCCGGACGACACCACGCCGAACACCACGTCGTCGGCGCCGGTGTAACGCGACGTCAGCAGCGCCCATGCTCCCTGGACCACGGTGTTGACGGTCAGGCGGTGGCGTCGCGCGAACTCCGCTATCCGGGTGGTGGTCGCGGCCGGTAGACGGGTCGAGACCGTGCCCCGTCCGGTCTGGGCGGTCTGGCCGGTCTGGGCGGTCTGGGCGGTCTGGGCGGGCGTGTGGGCTATGACTAGGGAGGTGGGCTCGGTGAACCCTTCCAGGTGCTCTCGCCAGTACCGCTTGGCCTCGTCCTTGTCCTGGGCGGCGAGCCAGGCGACGAAGTCGCGGAACGGGCGGCGGCCCGGCAGGTCCGGCCGCCGTCCCGCCGCCAGGTCCCGGTAGGTCTGCAGGACCTCCCTGATCACCACCTGGGCGCTCCAGCCGTCGAGCAGGAGGTGGTGGTAGCTCCACAGCAGCCGATGCCGCTCCTCGTCCAGGCGCACCACCGCGACGCGCACCAGCGACGGCGCGGCGAAGTCGGGGCCCTCGGCGATGTCGGCGGCCTCGTGGTCCGCGACGGCCCGCCGCTGGACGTCCTCGTCCAGGCCGGACAGGTCGATCACCCGCCAGGGCAGCGGCACCGACCGCGACACGACCGCCACCGGCACCTTCGCCTGATCCCACACCCCGGTGCGCAGCACCTCGTGCCGGGCGAAGACCAGCTCCCACGCCTCGCGCAGGGCGCCGAGGTCGAGGGGGCCGTCCAGCCGCAGCCCGTACTGGACCCAGTACATCCCCGGTTCGGCGGCCAGCCGGGAGTGGAACAGCATGCCCTGCTGCAGCCCCGTCAGCGGGTAGATGTCCTCGATGGCGCCGCCGCGCGGTCGCGCCGTCAGATCGAACGCCGTCATGGCCGACCTCCGGAATCGGTGCTCTCGTCGGGCCGGGCCACCGAGCCGAAATGCTGGGCGATGAGGTCCAGGGAGGTGTCGTCCAGGTCGGCCAGCGGGAAGTCCGACGACGTGAAGCCGCCGCCGCCCTCCGGACGGCAGCAGTGGTCGATCAGCTCGCCGAGGGTCTCCAGGTACCGGTGCGCCAGTTCGCTGATCGTCGCCTCGTCGTGCACCTCGCCGCTGTAGTTCCAGCCCAGGAGCAGGCGGCCGTCGACCACTTGGCCGATGATCTCGACCACGTGCATCCGGTCGCCGTCGAGCGAACGCGCCTGACCGCGCGGCCCCTCGACCGGCCGGAACAGGTCGTTACCGGTTCGGTCGTCACCGGCCTGGTTGGGGGTGGCCTGGCCCAGGTAGTTGAAGCTGATCTCGGTGGTCGCGGGCGGCTGCCAACCCGCCAGGTAGCGCAACAGGCCGTAGCCCAGGCCATGGCGGGGGACCTGCCGGAGCGTCTCCTTCGCGGTCGCCAGCACCGTACCCGGGTCTGTTCCGCCCGGGAGTGCGACCGGGTACAGGCTGGTGAACCAGCCCACGGTTCGGGACAGGTCTATCCCGGGACCTTCTTCGTGGCGGCCGTGGCCTTCCACGTCCACCACCACTGGACCGTCGCCGTCCAGCCAGCGGCCCAAGGTCATGCCCAGCGCGGCTAGGAGCACCTCGTCGATCCGCAGGCGGGACGCCGCCGGGACCTCATGCAGGAGGCGCGACGTCTGCTCGACGTCCAGCCACACCCGCACTTCGCGGCCTGCGGCAGCGGCGTTGCCGCCGTCTGGGCGGTCGCGCGGGACCGGACGGGCCTGGGCCGCGACCTGCTCCCAGTACGGCGCCTCTTCGACCAGCTCGTCCGAGGCCGCCAGTTCCGTCAAGTACGACGACCACGCGGCGAACGACGTCGTCTTGGCCGGTAGCGCCACCGGGTCTCCGGCCAGCACCTGGCCGTACGCGGACGTCAGGTCCTCCACCAGGACGGGCCAGGACACGGTGTCCACGACCAGGTGATGCACCACGACCAACACCAGCCACGGCTGATCGCCGCGGTCGAACACCACGATCCTCATCAGCGGGCCTGCCGAGAGGTCCAGCGACGCCTGGGCCGCGTCGGCCTCCCGGGTGAGCCACTCTTCTTCGTCGGTGAGGTCGGCGGGGCGTGGGCCCGCTTCCCAGATCAGGTCTGCGGCCGCCGCGTCGTCGACTCCGGTCACCCGGGACTGCCAGACGCCGTCCACCTGCTCGAACCGCGAACGCAGACCGTCGTGATGCGCCAGCACCCGCGCCGCCGCGTCCCGCAACGCCCCCGCGTCGACCGGCGACGCCGCCTCCAGCAGCACCGACTGGTTGAAATGGGACGGCACCGGCAGGCCCAGACCGAAGAACCACTTCTGCACCGGCGACAGGGCGTGCTCGCCCTCGACCGCGCCCTGGTCCGCCGCCACGACCACGTCACCGGCGGCCGCCGCGGCCAGCGACGCCACGGTCTGGTGGTCGAACAGCTGCGCCACCGACACCCCGACGCCCAGTCCCCGGGCGCGCGCCACGACCTGGATGCCGATGATCGAATCGCCGCCGAGCTCGAAGAAGTTGTCGTCCACGCCGACGCGGTCCACGCCGAGGGCCCGGCTGAACGCCTCGGCCAGGATCTGCTCGGTCCTGGTGCGCGGGGCGACGAACCGGCCGACCTCGGGGCGGGTGTCGTCCGGGTCCGGGAGGGCGGAGCGGTCGACCTTGCCGGTGGGGCTCAGCGGCACGGCGGTCAGCTCGGTGAAGGTGGACGGGATCATGAACTCCGGCAGCCGCGTCCGCAGGTGCTCCCGCAGGTCGGACACCGAGGGGAGCCCCGCGACGCGGTCGGCCGGGACCAGGTAGGCCGCCAGCCGGGCCTGGGCTCCGTCCCCGACCACGGCCACGACCGCCGACTGGACGCCGGCGTGCGCGCCCAACACCGACTCGATCTCGCCCGGCTCGATCCGGTAGCCGCGCACCTTGACCTGGTCGTCGACCCGGCTCACGAACTCCAGCTGCCCGTCGGCGCGCCACCGGACCCGGTCGCCGGTCCGGTACAGGCGGGAGCCGTCACCGGCGAACGGGTCGGCGACGAACCGTTCCGCCGTCAGCCCGGGCGCGCGGAGGTAGCCGCGGGCCAGGCCGGTGCCGCCGATGAACAGTTCCCCGGCGACGCCGACCGGGACAAGGCGCAGCGATTCGTCCAGGACGTACAGGCGGGTGTTGGACAGCGGGGCGCCGATCGGCAGCGCTCCGCCCGTCCCCGGCTCGTCGTCGCGGGTCTCGTCCGGCAGGCGGGTGTAGGAGGTGACGTCGATGGTGGCCTCGGTCGGGCCGTACACGTTGTGCAGCGGCACCGGCAGCACCTTGGCGAGGGCGGCGGCGGTCAGCTCGGTGAGCTGCTCCCCGCCGCACACCACCTGCCGGACGCCCATGCACGCGGCCAGCCCGTCGTGCCCGGTGAGAAGCGTGAGCATGGCCGGGACGGTCGCGAGGACGCTCACCCGCTGCGCCGCCATCGTGTCGATCAGCCCGTCGACGTCCGCGCCAGGCCCGGACGGCGGGACGACGACCAGCGTGCCCCCGGCGGCCAGCCCCGGGTACAGCTCGATCCCGAACGCGTCGAAGCTCGGCGACGACGACACCAGCACCCGGTCGTGGGCCGTGACGCCGAACCGGCGGTTGAACCAGTACACGTAGTTGACCAGCGCGTCGTGCCCGACCATGACGCCCTTGGGCCGTCCGGTCGAGCCGGAGGTGTAGATCACGTACGCGAGCTGCCCGGGCCGCGGCGGCACGGCCTCGGCGGGCGCCGCCGCCTCCAGCGCGGGCCGCACCATGGGGTCGTCGAGCGCGATGACCCGCATCCGCCGCAGGGGCAGGTCGTCCACCGTCTCGGACGTGCCGATCAGGACGGCCGCGCGGCTGTCGGCGAGCATGAACGCGAGCCGTTCCGGCGGGTACGCCGGGTCCAGCGGCAGGTGGGTCGCGCCCGCCTGCCAGACGGCCAGGACGGCGACGGTCAGATCGATCCCGCGGGGCAGGCAGAGCCCGACGATGGTCTCCGGCCCGACCCCGACGCCGCGCAGGTAGCCCGCCATCCGCCCGACCCGTGTCATCAGGGCGGCGTAGGTGAGGGACTGTCCCGCGCACGTCACGGCGACCGCGTCCGGGTGGGCGGCGGCCTGGTCGGCGACCAGTTCGTGCACCCCGGCGGCCTGCGCGGGCCAGGACTCGGCGGTGTCGTTCCATTCGACGGTGAGCCGCTCGCGCTCGGGGGCCGTCAGCATCGTCAGCGCCGAGACGGGACGGTCGGCGCCTGCGGCGACCGCGTCCAGGATCGTGCCCAGGTGCCCGGCCATCCGCTCGATGGTCGACGCGTCGAACAGCGCCACCAGGTACTGGATGACGCCGGACAGCTCGCGGCCGTCGTCGTCGAAGATCACCCGGATGTCGAAGCGGGAGATGGCGCCCGTCCAGAGGCCCTCCAGCACTCCGGGATCGAGGTTCTGGTGCGGGCCGTCCTCGGTGAGGAAGTAGTTGAACAGCACCTGGAAGAGCGGGGCGCGGGACCGGTCGCGGTCGCTGACCAGCGCGTCGACGAGCTGCTCGAACGGCAGGTCCTGGTGGGCGTGGGCGGCGAGCGTCGTGTCGCGGACGCGGCCCAGCAGTTCGATGAAGGTCGGGTCGCCGGACAGGTCGGTGCGCAGCACCAGATCGTTGACGAAGAACCCGATGAGGTCCTCGGTCTCGGCGCGGTTCCGGCCCGCGACCGGCGTGCCCACCACGATGTCGTCCTGGCGGCTGTAGCGGCCGAGGAGGACGGTGAACGCCGCGAACAGCGTCATGAACAGGGTGGCGCCGTTGTCGCGGGCGATCTGCCGCAGCCCGTCCGCGGTTCCGGACGGGACGGTGAACGGCACCACGGCGCCCGCGCTCGACCGCACGGGCGGACGCGGCCTGTCGGTGGGCAGGTCGAGCAGCGGGGCCCCGGCCAGCCGGTCCCGCCAGTAGTCGAGCTGGCCGTCGAGCACCTCGCCGGTCAGCCACGAGCGCTGCCACACGGTGAAGTCGGCGTACTGCACCGGCAGCGGTGGCAGCGGGTCGGGCTCCCCGGCCTGGAATGCCTCGTACAGCGCCGCCAGCTCGCGGCGGAAGATCCGGTCCGACCATTCGTCGAAGACGACGTGGTGGACGGTCATGGCGAGGACGTAACCGGCCGGGCCGAGCCGGATCACGCAGGCGCGGATCAGCGGCCCGGCCGCCATGTCGAAGGGCAGCAGCGCGTCCGCCATAATCAGCAGACGGGCGGCGGCCACCGGGTCGGACACGTCGGAGACGTCCGCGACCGGCAGCGGCGCGGGCCTGGGCGGGTCGACGACCTGGTGGCCGACGCCGTCCGGGCCGATCACCAGGCGGGTGCGCAGCACCTCGTGCCGCGCCACGATCGTGCCGAACGCCTTCTCCAGGCTGCGGACGTCCAGGTCCTCGCCCAGCCACATCGGCGACGGGACGTTGTACTCGGTCGAGCCCGGTTCGAGCTGGTCGAGGAACCAGAGCCGCTGCTGCCCGAACGACAGCGGCAGAGCCTGATCCCGGGGCGCCCGGGTCACCGGCGGCACGCGGCGTTCCACCGAGGTTCCGGGCGCCGGGGACGTGCCGTCGATGACGGCGGCGAGGCCGCGCACGGTGGGCTGGGCGAACAGCGCCGCCAGCGGCGCATCGGCCCCGAACGCCGTCCGGATCCGGGACATGACCTGCGTGGCCAGCAGCGAATGGCCGCCGAGCGCGAAGAAGTTGTCGTCGGCCCCGACCCGGTCCAGGCCGAGCACCTCGGCCCAGATTCCCGCCAGCAGCTCCTCGGTGTGCGTGGACGGCGGCGCGTAGTGGCCGTCCAGCGCGGGACGGGCCTCCGGCGCGGGCAGCGCGGCGCGGTCGAGCTTGCCGCGGGGCGTCAGCGGCACGGCCGCCAGCTCGATGAACACGGCCGGGATCATGAACTCGGGGAGCCGCTGGGCGGCGAACCCGCGCAGCTCGTCGGGCGCGGGAATGCCTTCGGCGTGGTCGGCGGGGATGAGGTAGGCCACCAGGCGGGCGCCCGCGCCGGTGCCGTCCACGGTGACGACCGCGGAGCGCACGGCGGGATGGGCGGTGAGGACGGCCTCGATCTCCGCCGGCTCGATCCGGAACCCGCGCACCTTGACCTGGTCGTCGGCGCGGGCCACGAACTCCAGCTCACCGGACGCGGACCACCGCACGCGGTCGCCCGTCCGGTACAGGCGCGAACCGTCCGCGGCGAACGGGTCGGCGACGAACCGTTCCGCGGTCAGCGCCGGGCGGCCTCCGTAGCCGCGCGCCAGCTGCGGCCCGCCGATGAACAGTTCCCCGGGCACCCCTACCGGCACCGGGTTGAGGGACCCGTCCAGCACGTACAGGCGCATGTTCGGCACTGCGCGGCCAACGGCCGGGGCACGCTGAGGCTCGGGGTCCACCGGCCCGGTGGTCACCATCACCGTGGCCTCGGTCGGCCCGTAAGTGTTGACCAGTCGCCGGTCCTGCACCCAAGCGCGCGCGAGCTCCCGGGTCAGCCGCTCCGCCCCGGACAGGACGGTGCCCAGCCCCGGCACCCGCCGCGGGTCCAGGACCTCCAGCAGCGACGGCACCACGCTGGCCGATTCGACTCCCAGCCCGGTCACCATCGCGGCCAGCCCGGCCGGGTCGGCGCGCTCCGCCTCGGCGGCCACCACGAGCGTCCCGCCGCGCGCCAGGGTCACCGCGATGTCCAGGACGGCCGCGTCGAAGCTGAACGAGGCGAACTGCAACACCCTGGTCCCGGGGTCGACGCCCAGCACGGGCCCGAGGCCGACGGCGAGGTTCACCAGGCCCCGGTGCGCGAGCTGCGCCCCCTTCGGGACGCCGGTCGACCCCGACGTGTAGATCACGTAGGCGAGCCCGTCCGGCTCCACCCGGGCGTCCTCGGGACGGCCCGCCGGTCGTCGCTCCGCCAGCTCCGCCCGTACTGCCGGGTCGTCCAGCCAGATCACCGGGCGGTCCTCCCCGGCCACATCGCCCGCCACCGATCGTTCAGCGACGAGCAGCGCCGCGCCGCTGTCGGCGAGCATGAACTCCAGCCGGTCGGCCGGGTACTCCGGGTCCAGCGGGACGTACGCGCCTCCGGCCAGCCACACGCCGAGCACCGCCGCCGCCATGTCCACGCCGCGCGGCAGGCACAGCCCCACGACCGACTCCGGCCCGACGCCCCGCGCGTCCAGCAGGGACGCCAGCCGCCAGGCCCGGTCCACCAGCCACCCGTACGTGACCTGCCGTTCCCCGCACACGACCGCCACCGCGTCCGCGGAGGAGCCCGCGTGGGCGACGATCAGCTCGGCCACGCCGTTCACCGGCGGCAGTGTCGCCGCCGCGCCGTTCCAGCCTTCGACGACCTGTTCCCGCTCGGCCGACGTCAGCACCGGCACCTGCGAAAGGGGACGGCCCGGATCGTCTGCCACCGCCTCCAGCACCGTCACCACATGGCCCACCAGCCGGTCGATCGAGCCGGGGTCGAAAAGCTCCGTGCTGTAGTCGATCTGGCCCGCCACGGCCGACCCGCCATCGGCCAGTCCCAGCGCCAGGTCGAACTTCACTTCGACCGGGTCCGGGGCGGCGTCCCGGCCGGGCCCGGCGCCGCCGCTCAGGTGGAACCCGGAGCGGTCACCGGCAGGACGGGGCGCATCGTCGTCGTCGAGGGTGGCGTAGCTGAAGAAGACCTGGAACAGCGGTGTGCGGGAGCGGTCGCGTTCGGTGACCAGGGCATCCACGAGCCGCTCGAACGGCAGGTCCTGGTGGGCGTAGGCGCCCAGCGCCGTCTCCCGGACGCGACCGAGCAGCTCGGCGAACGCCGGGTCACCGGACAGGTCCGTGCGCAGCACCAGCGTGTTGACGAAGAACCCGACGAGCCCTTCGGTCTCGGCACGGTTCCGGTTCGCCACGGGCGTCCCGACCACGACGTCGTCGGTGTCGCAGTAGCGGCCCAGCAGCACCAGGTATGCCGCCAGCAACGTCATGTACATGGTCGCGCCGTTCGCGCGGGCGATCCGGCGCAGCGCGTCGGCGGTCTCGGCCGGCACGACGAACCCGGTCGCCGTGCCCGCGCTCGACCGGACGGGCGGACGAGGCCGATCCGTCGGCAGCTCCAGCGTCGGCGCCCCCTCCAGCTTCTGGCGCCAGTAGTCGAGCTGACCGTCCAGGACCTCGCCGGTCAGCCACGAACGCTGCCAGGCCGCGTAGTCGGCGTACTGCACCGGCAGCGGCGGCAGCGGGTCGGGCTCCCCCGCCCGCAGCGCCTGGTAGAGCTCCGACAGCTCGCGGCGGAAGATCCGGCCCGACCACTCGTCGGAGACCGCGTGGTGCATGGACAGCGCCAGCAGGTGCTCGTCCTCGCCCAGCCGGATCAGGCAGCCCCGCAGGAGCGGACCGGCCGCCAGGTCGAACGGGGCGGCCGCGTCCACGGCGACGAGGTCCCTGGCCGCGCGCATCGGGTCGGGCACGCCGGACACGTCCGCCATCGGCAGCGGCACCGGACGCGGCTCATCGATCACCTGGCGGGCCACGCCGTCCGGTCCGGCGACCAGGCGCGTCCGCAGCACCTCGTGGCGCACGACCATCGCGCCCAGCGCCGCGCCGAGGGCGGCCGTGTCGAGACGGCCGTGCAGCCACAGCGGCGACGGCACGTTGTACTCGGTCGAGCCCGGTTCGAGCTGGTCCATGAACCAGAGGCGTTCCTGGCCGAACGACAGCGGCAGCGGCCGGTCGCGGGAAACCGCCGTCACCGGCGGCACCGGCACGGCCGGCGCCGTCTCCTCGATCACGGCGGCGAGGCCGCGGACGGCGGGGTGGTCGAACAGGGCGGCCAGGGGGATCTCGGTGTTGAACACGTCCCGGATCCGGGAGATCACCTGCGTGGCCAGCAGCGAGTGCCCGCCCAGCTCGAAGAAGTTGTCCCCCGCCCCGACCCGGGCCACGCCCAGGACCTGCGCCCAGATCCCGGCCAGCAGCTCCTCGGTCACGCCGGTCGGCGCCACGAAGGTGCCGAGCTCGGCGCCCGCGGTCTCGGGCGCGGGCAGCGCGGCCCGGTCCAGCTTCCCGCTGGGCGTCAGCGGCAGCAGGGGCAGCTCGATGAACATCGACGGGATCATGAACTCCGGCAGGCGCGCGCGCAGGTGGTCGCGCAGGGCGCTCGCGTCCGGCACTCCGCTGCCGGCGCCGACTCCGCCGTCGACCGGGACCAGATAGGCCACCAGCCTCCGGTCGGCGCCGTCCCCGTCGGTGACGACCACCGCCGACTGGAGGCTCGGGTGGGCGACGAGCGCCGCCTCCACCTCGCCCGGCTCGATCCGGTAGCCGCGCACCTTCACCTGGTCGTCGGCGCGGCTCAGGAACTCCACGTGTCCGGACGCGGTCCAGCGGACGCGGTCGCCCGTGCGGTACAGGCGCGACCCGTCGCCGCCGAACGGGTCGGCGACGAACCGTTCGGCGGTCAGCGCCGGACGACGGCCGTACCCGCGCGCCAGCTGCGCCCCGCCGACGTACAGCTCCCCGGCCACGCCCACCGGCACCGGCCTCAGCGACCGGTCCAGCACGTAGGCGCGGGTGCCCGGCAGCGGCGTCCCGACCGGGACCGTCCCGGCGGCCACCTCGGACGGCCCGAGCCGAGCCGTGAGCACGCCGATCGTCGCCTCGGTCGGGCCGTAGTGATTGACCACCGGACGGTCTCCGGCGACGTCCAGCAGCCCGGCGGCCAGCCTCGCCGGCACCGCCTCCCCGCCCAGGACCAGCACGCGTCCCGGCATCAGGCCCGCCAAGCCGCCGCCGTCCGTCGACCCGCCACCGCCGAGCCCGCCGCCGTCTGCATTTCCACCGGCCAGTGCCGCCAGATGCGACGGGACGACCTTCAGATGCTCGATCCCCCACGTGGCCACGAAGTCCCGCACCGCCGCCGGATCGGCCGCCAATCCCTGATCCAGCACATGGAGCGTGCCGCCGGAGGCCAGCGCCGCGAACACCATCGTGTTGCCCAGGTCCGTCACCAGCGGTTGCAGGACGCCGAACCGGCCGCCGTCGCCCAGCCCGACCCGGTCCACCACGCCCGCGACGTAGGCCGCGACCGCGTCGAACGTGACCTGCACGCCTTTCGGACGTCCCGTCGACCCCGACGTGTAGACCACGTACGCGAGCTGCCCGGCGTGCGGCGCCGCGGCCTGCGGGACCGCAGCGGGAGTCGTGGCCGCGAGCATCTGCCGCACCATCGGGTCGTCGAGCGCGATGACCCGCAGCCGCCCGGCGGGCAGGTCGCCCACGGTCTCGTCCGTGCCCAGCACCACCGCCGCGCGGCTGTCGGACAGCATGAACCCCAGCCGCTCGGTCGGGTACGCCGGATCCAGCGGCAGGTAGGCCGCACCGGCCAGCCACACGCCCAGCACAGCCGTCACCATCTCCGCGCCCGCGGGCAGGCACAGCCCGACCACAGACTCCGGCCCGACGCCTACCCCGCGCAGATATTCCGCCAGGCGGGCCGCACGCGTCGCCAGGCCCTCATACGTCAGGCAGCCCTCGGGGCCCACCAGCGCCACCGCGTCAGGAGCCGAACGCGCACGCGCCACCAGCAGCTCCGGCGGCGTGACGGCCTCCGGTCGCGTGGCCGCGGCGCCGCTCCAGGCGTCCACCAGCTCGCCGCGCTCCGCCGCCGTCAGCAGCGGCAGGTCCGACAGGCGCAGCGCCTCGTCGGCGGCGACCGCGCCGAGCAGGGTGTTCAGGTGGTCGATCAGCCGGGTGATCGTCGCCGCGTCGAACAGGGCCGTGCCGTACTCCACCATTCCCGACAGGCCGGCGCCGTCGTCCACGACGATCAGGCGCAGGTCGAACTTCGCGACGACGTCCGTGCCGACGTCGCCCGGGTCCTCGACGTCGTAGTTGAAGAACGCCTGGAACAGCGGGGTGCGGGACCTGTCCCGCTCGGTCACCAGCGCGTCGACCAGCTGCTCGAACGGCAGGTCCTGGTGGGCGAAGGCGCCGAGCGCCATCTCCCGCACCCGGCCCACCAGCTCGGCGAACGTCGGGTCGCCGGACAGGTCGGCGCGCATCACCAGCGTGTTGACGAAGAACCCGATCAGGTCCTCGGTCTCGTCCCGGTTCCGGTTCGCCACCGGCGTGCCCGCCACCACGTCGTCGGTGCCGCAGTACCGTCCGAGCAGCGCCGCGTACGCGGCGAACACGACCATGAACATCGACGCGCCGCTCTCGCGGGCGACCTTGCGCAGCCCGTCGGCGGTCTCGTCCGGGACGGCGAACCGCGTGACCCGCCCGGCGGACGACCGGACGGGCGGACGCGGCCGATCCGTCGGCAGCTCCAGCTCGGGCAGCCCGGCCAGCCGGTCCTTCCAGTAGGCCATCTGCTGGTCCAGCACCTCGCCGGTCAGCCAGGCGCGCTGCCAGACCGCGAAGTCGGCGTACTGCACCCCGAGCGGCGGCAGCGGGTCCGGCTCCCCTGCCTGGAACGCCGCGTACAGGGCGGAGAGCTCGCGCCGCAGGATCCCGCCCGACCACTCGTCGAACGCGACGTGGTGCAGGGTCAGCGACAGCACGTACCCGGCCGCCCGGCCGCGAACAGGGCCGAGCCGGATCAGGCAGGCCCGGATCAGCGGGCCCGCGGCCAGGTCGAACGGCGCGGCGGCGTCGAGGGCGACCAGCAGGTCGGCGGCGCGCACCGGGTCCGCCGTCGCGGACACGTCGGCGACGGGGAGCGGCACCGGTCCCGGCGGGTCGATCGCCTGGCGGGCCGTGCCGTCCGGGCCGGCGACGAGGCGGGTCCGCAGCGCCTCGTGCCGGGCCACCACGGCGTTCAGCGCGGCGCTCAGTTCGCGGACGTCGACGTCCGCGGGCAGCGGGACGCGCATCGGGATGGTGTACTCGGCCGTGCCGGGTTCGAGCTGGTCGAGGAACCACAGCCGCTGCTGGGCGAAGGACAGCGGCAGCGCCCGGTCGCGGGGCGCCGGGGTCACCGGCGGCGCCGGCGTCCGCGCCGAAGGACCCTCGACGGCCGTGGCCACGCCCCGCACCGTGCGCTGGTCGAACAGGACGCTGAGCGGCAGCTCGACCCCGAACACGCGGCGCACCCTGGCGATCACCTGCATGGCGAGCAGGGAGTCGCCGCCGAGCTCGAAGAAGGTGTCGTGCGCGCCGACCCGGTCGACGCCGAGGACCTCGGCCCAGATGCCGGCCAGCAGGTCCTCGGTGGGGGTCGAGGGCGCGACGTAGGGGGCGTCCAGATCGGGACGGCCCGGGTCGGGGTCGGGGAGGGCGGCCCGGTCGATCTTGCCGGCGGGGGTGAGCGGCAGCGCGGCCAGCCCGGTGAACGAGGCCGGGATCATGAAGTCGGGCAGCCGTCCCCGCAGGTACTCGCGCAGCTCGGCCGGTCCGGGGACGCCCGCGCCCGGGCTGGCTGAGACGAGGTAGGCCGCCAGCCGCGACCGCGTCCCGTCGCCGGTCAGGGTCACGACCGCGGCCCGGACGGCGGGATGGGCGGCCAGCGCGGCCTCCACCTCGCCCAGCTCGACCCGGAACCCGCGCACCTTGACCTGGTCGTCGGCCCGGCCCACGAAATGGAGCGCGCCGTCGGCGGTGCGCCGGACGCGGTCGCCCGTCCGGTAGAGGCGCGATCCGTCCGCCGCGAACGGGTCGGCGACGAACCGTTCCGCGGTGAGGGCCGGACGGTGGCCGTACCCGCGCGCGACCTGCGGCCCGCCGATGAACAGCTCGCCGGTGACCCCGGCGGGCACGGGCTTCAGTTCCTCGTCCAGGATGTGCAGGCCCGTGTTCGGCACCGGGGTGCCGATCGGCGGCGCCTCCCGGATCTCGGGATCGACCGGCCCGGTGGTGACCATCACCGTGGCCTCGGTCGGCCCGTACGTGTTGACCAGCCGGCGGTCCGGCGCCCACGCCCGCGCGACCTGCTCGGTGAGCCGCTCCGCTCCCACGAGGACGGTGCCCAGGCCGGGCACGTCCTCCGGCGACAGCGTCCGGAGCAGCGACGGCACGATGCTCGCGGCCTGCACCGCGCCCGCCCGGAGCATCCCGGTCAGCCTGCTCGCCTCGGCCCGCTCCGGCGCGGTGGCGACGGCCAGCGTCCCGCCGGACGCCAGCGTCGCCGCGATGTCCAGCACCGCGGCGTCGAAACTGAACGAGGCGAACTGGAGCATCCGCACCCCGGGCGCCACCCCTAGCACCGGGCCCACCCCGGCCACCAGGTTCGCGAGCCCGCCGTGCGGCACCTGCACGCCCTTCGGCAGCCCCGTCGACCCGGACGTGTAGATCGCGTACGCCAGCCCGCGCGGGTCCACCCGCACCGGCTCGAACGGAGTGGAATCCGCCGCCGCCAGCTCCGCGCGGACGGACGGGTCGTCCAGCCACACCGCGGCGGCGCCGTCCAAGATCCCCACCGTGCCGCCGCCGACGGCCCCGGCGGCCCCGCCGGTCAGGGCGCTCGCGGCGGCCCGCTCGCCGACCAGGAGCGCGGCGCCGCTGTCGGCGAGCATGAAGGCCAGCCGCTCGGACGGGTAGTCAGGGTCCAGCGGCACGTACGCGCCCCCGGCCAGCCACACCCCGAGCGCGGCGGTCACCATGTCCACGCCGCGCGGCAGGCACAGGGCCACCACGGACTCCGGCCCGACACCCCGCACGCGCAGGAGCCGGGCCAGCCGGGACGACCGCCCCGCCAGCCCGGCATAGGTGAGCGATCGTTCCCCGCACACCACCGCGACCGCGTCCGGGCACGCCTCCGCCCGGGCCGCGATGAGCTCGTGCACCGCGGTGAAACCGGGCTTTTCCTCGGTGGCCGAATGATCGGACGCCACTGCCAACACCTCCGCCTGAACGCGGCGTTCAGGAAATCGTGGGACCAGTACCGTTGCCGGCTTGCCGGGCGAACTGCGTGTTGCACAGCTCCGCGTAGAGGCCGTCCTCCGCGAGCAGCGCGTCGTGCGTGCCGCGCTCGGCGATCCGGCCCCCGTCGACGACCAGGATCTGGTCGGCGTCGCGGACGGTGGACAGCCGGTGCGCGATGACCAGCGAGGTCCGATCGGCCAGCGCGGTCTTGAGCGCGCGCTGGATCGCCGCCTCGGACGCCGAGTCCAGATGGGCCGTCGCCTCGTCGAGGATGACGATCGGCGGGGCCTTCAGCAGCAGCCTGGCCAGGGCGATCCGCTGCTTCTCGCCGCCGGACATCCGGTAGCCCTGGTCGCCGACCATCGTGTCCAGGCCGTCGGGAAGGGCCGCGATCAGGTCCCAGATCCGGGCCGCCTCGCAGGCCTCGACCACCTCGGGCTCGGAGGCGTCCGGCCGCGCGTAGAGCAGGTTCGCGCGGATCGTGTCGTGGAACAGGTGCGCGTCCTGCGTCACCACGCCGACCGAGTCGTGCAGGGACGTCATCGTGAGGTCGCGGACGTCGCGCCCGCCGATCAGCACGGCGCCCGCGCTCGGGTCGTAGAACCTGGGCACCAGGTGGGTGATCGTCGTCTTCCCCGCGCCCGACGGGCCGACCAGCGCCGTGAGGCGGCCGGCCGGCGCGAGGAAGTTGACCTCGTTCAGGACCTGGGTCTTGCTCCCCCGCTCGGGCACGACGACCGACGTCGACTCCAGCGAGGGCAGCGACGCCTCCGCCGCGGACGGGTAGCGGAACGACACCCCCTGGAACTCGATCTCCGGGACGGCGGCGGGCCCGTGCCCGTTGCCGCGGGCGTTCAGCACCTGGGCGCCCGGCCGCTCCTCGACCAGCGGCTTGAGGTCCAGCACCTCGAAGACCCGGTCGAAGCTCACCAGCGCCATCAGGACGGCGACCGGCAGGCTGGACAGCTGGTTGACCGGGCCGTACAGCTGCGTCAGCAGCGTGATCATCGCCACCAGCGTGCCGACCTTGAACGCCTCGTCGATGACGAGGTAGCCGCCGACGCCGAGCATCACCGCGAGCGCGAGCGTGCTGGCGAGGCCGATCACGATGGCGAGGATCTCGCCGACGACGTCGGCCCGCACGCCGACGTCGCGGACCCGGCGCGCCCGCCGGGTGAACAGCCTGGACTCCTCGTCGGGCCGTCCGTACAGCTTGACGAGCATCGCGCCTGCGACGTTGAACCGCTCGTTCATGAGCGAGCCCATCTCGGCGTTGAGCTGCATCGTCTCCCGGGTGAGGCGCTGCAGCCTGGACCCGATGATCTTGGCGGGGAGGATCAGCAGCGGGATGGTCAGCAGCGCCGCGATGCTCAGCTGCCAGGACAGGTAGAACATGGCGGCCAGCACCAGGACCAGGGTCAGCAGCGTCTCGACGGTCTGCGACAGCAGCATCGTCACCGCCTGCTGCGCGCCCACGACGTCGGTGTTCAGCCTGCTCACCAGCGACCCGGTCTGGGTCCGGGTGAAGAAGGCGAGCGACTGCCGCTGCACGTGGTCGTAGGCCTGGGCGCGCAGGTCGAAGACCAGGCTCTGCCCGATCCCGGCCGACAGCCGGGCCCGGACGTAGCCCGCGACGGCCTTCAGCACGGCCAGCCCGGCGATGATCAGGGCCAGCGCGATCACGACCCCGAGCTTCTGCGGCACGATGCCCCGGTCGATGACCTGCCCGAACAGCACGGGCGTGCCGGCCGCGACGCCCGCGTCGAGCAGGGTGATGAGCAGCAGCAGCGTCAGCATCCAGCGGTACCGGCGGATGTACGGGACGATCCGCGGCAGCGTGTCGGGACTGATCTGCTGGCGGGTCACCGGCTCTTCGTCGGCCTCGTGGCCCTCCAGTCCCGGCGGGGCTGGAACAGTCATGCCTGGCATCTGGCCGACTCCGTCTCTTTCACCTATTTACCAATGGCAGCGAAATTCTGGGAGAAATAGACCAGCAGATCGCAGTCGTCGTCGGACACGTGCACGTCGGTGACCGCGCCGATCAGCAGCAGATGGGTCGCCCGCTCGACGATGTCGTCGACCTTGCAGACGACGCGCGCGGGGGCGTCGGCGAGAACCGGGACGCCGTCCGCGCTCAGCCAGTCGCCGTGGTCGAACCGGGAGGTTCCGCGGACGCCGTCCACCCGCCCGGCGAACACCTCGGCGACCCGGCGGTGCTGGGTGCCGAGGATGTTGACCGCGAAGGCGGGCGCGTCCACGATCACCTGCCCCAGCCAGGTCTGCCGGCTCACGCCGACCACCAGCGACGGAGGATGCAGCGACAGCGACGAGACCGCCGTGGCGGTCAGGCCGCACCGCGTGCCGTCGGCCGCGGTGGCGGTGACGACGCACACGCCGCTCGCCAGCCGCCGCATCCCCCGGACAAAGCTGTCGGCCAGATCCATGATCAGTGGCCGCGCGCCCTGGTGGTCATCTCACCAGCGCCATTCCTGCTGGCCGTAGAGGTGGTCGGCCTTGACGCCCTGCGCGGCGCACCAGGTCATGAACTCCTCCACCTGCTTCAGCTGGAAGGAGTCCTCGTTGTACGACGTCGCCATGACGTGGCCGACGAGCCACTGCTCCTCGCCCATCGCGTAGATGTAGGCCTCGTCGGCGCCCAGCTCCTTGACGATCGCGCCCGCCTGGGCCGCGTTGGAACCGGAGAGCGTCCGCGAGTCGCTCATCTTCTTGCTCACCGGCCGGACGAGCAGCGCCTGGTACAGCCAGGTCAGCGGGGCCCCGGCGCACTCCATGCCCAGGAACGCCACGTCGGTCTCGCCGACGTGGTTGCGCATGTGGCGGTAGAGCCCGGGCTCGATGCCGGACGAGTCCGCGCCGATGTAGATCCGCCGCCCGCCGAGCTCGACGAAGTACGTCGACTTGGCGCGGATGTCGAGGTCGGCGTGCTCGCCCAGGAACGGCGCCGCGGTCACCTTCCCGCCGGGGAACTGCACCTCGGAGAAGTCGTCCACCTCGATGACGTTCATGCCGACGCGCTCCAGATAGAGCGCGAGCGACGGGTCGCAGATGTTGCCCCGCGACGACCGCGGCACGACGACGGCGTCGATCCTGCTGCGGAGCGCCAGCAGCGTCTCCAGCACGATGTGGTCCTGGTGACCGTGGGTGATCAGCGCCAGGTCGATGTGGTCGGGCAGGTCACGGTAGGTGTACCGGCCGGTCGCCGTGCTGTCGGCGCTGACCCACGGGTCGGTGATGACCGTGGCCTCGGGCGTCTGCATGACGAGGCAGGCGTGCCCGAAGTAGCGGATCCGGCCGCCGCTCTCGATGTGCCGGTCGGGGGACAGGTCGGGGGCGTCCGTCAGGAGCCCGCTGAGCTGCTTCGCCTCGACGTCGCCGAGCTCCAGCGCCTCGCGCAGCGCGCCCAGCGTGGTCGGCTCCGTCCGGGCCTGGAACAGGTCGGCGATGCCCTGGTGGCGGAACGGGATCGGCAGGTCGATGACGTCGGGGCCCGGCAGCCGCGGCGTGCTGAGGATGAAGGGGCGCTCGACGCCCGTCTCGATCGACAGCTGCACCGACTGGCGGTCCTCGGAGTAGACGCTGCTCTCGTAGAGCACCGGCTCCATGAACCGGATCGACGCCTGGTTGCTGGTGTCGTAGGCGAGCTCCACCAGCCCGGCGAGCTCCGGCGGCAGCTTCGGGTACAGCGGCGTCAGGTCGAACCCGGTCGCCTCCTGGCCGACGAGCTCGTCGGCCTCGGCGATCGCCTCGGCGAACCGGAGCTGCTCGGCCCGGTCGCGCCGGATCGAGGCCAGCAGCTCGCGCACCTCGCCGCTGCGGTCCTCCGGGATGTTGACGAAGAACCCGCCCCGCAGTTCCGGATTGACGCTCGCGTTGATGTGCACCTGCGGAGACTGCAGATACGACTCGAGCAGCGGCACCTGAAGGAATGCCAGGTTCATCGCCGACTGGACCGGAGCCACGTTGTGCATCCACGCGTAAAACCGGTCGACGAGCGGCTCTATGATCACGTTCGAGCGAAGGAACTTCGGCTCATCCATCTCGGTGCTCCTTTACTTTTCCGGCGCCACTCAGTCGACGGCGACTTCGGCTTCTGCTACGACCACGAGCCGCCCGACGCCCTTGAGTCCGGCGAGTTCGATATCTGCGATGCAGCGCACGGGGTCGTCATTGAGGATCAGCGTCCCCTCGACGTGCACGCTGCCGGTGCCCTGCCCGAAATCGGCTCCGCTGGTGTCGGTGGCCGAACGGTCGAGCCGGATGCCGAGATCGGTGCCGCCACGCGTCTCGGTGAACTTGATGAACACCGTGCCGATGTCTTCGAGGCGGGTCCGGAACTCCTCCAGCGAGGGATTCGGGCCGCCCACCTTCACCGGCTGCTCGGTGGACAGGCGCTTGGTCAGTTCGTCCATGGGTTATCCTCCCGCGGGCGACGTTCCGCCGCCCTTCGCTCAGCTCTGTTCCGATCGCTCAGCTCTGTTCCGATTCGGCGTAGGCGAAGGCCAGATCCTCCGGGATCTCGAACTTCAGCACCGTCTCGCAGAACTCCCGCCATTCGGGAGTCACGTCGGTGAAGAGCCGCTTGTCCTTGTCCTTGCCGACCGGGCTGATCAGCACCGTGAGCTCATCGGACAGAAAGACCGGCTGGTCGTCGGCGATGTCGTGCTCTTCCGGCGCCGCGCCGCCGGCCCAGCCCGGGAACTTTCGCAGTTCACCCAGCGAATATGCTTTGCAGTACTTCTTCACCAGAACCCTCCAGAAGTGCCCGCCGTCCGGGACTATTCGACGCGAGCCAGACTGTACGGCAACAGCGCTTCCCCATCGAGGACGTCAGCCGACGTTAGCCGCGAATCCCGGAACCGTACGCGTTCAACCGGCGAGATTCACCGGTTGAACGCATGGCCTGAACGCCAGGTCAGCCCGCCTTGTTAGCGATGTTCTCAGCTGTCATAGTGCAGTGACTTCATGCCGGGAGGCCTGTGCACTATTTCAGGCTCGCGTGCTACTCCGCCAGGAAGCGAGATGGAGCAGATGAGCAAAGACGGCCTTAGCGAAGAAGCCGACGTCGTCGTCGTCGGCGGCGGGCCTGGCGGTTCCACGCTGGCGACGCTGATCGCCATGCGCGGGCACAACGTCGTGCTGCTCGAAAAGGAGAAGTTCCCGCGGTACCAGATCGGCGAATCGCTGCTCCCGTCGACCGTCCACGGCATCTGCCGCCTCACGGGCGTCGCCGACCAACTCGCCAAAGCCGGGTTCACCAAGAAACGCGGCGGGACGATGCGGTGGGGCGCGAACCCCGAGCCGTGGACGTTCTCCTTCTCGGTGTCGCCGAGGATAACGAGCGAGACGTCGCATGCCTACCAGGTCGAGCGGAGCAAGTTCGACCAGATCCTGCTCGACCACGCGCGGCACACGGGCGTGGACGTCCGCGAGGAGCACGCCGTCGCCGACGTCATCGAGGAGGACGGCCGGATCAGCGGCGTCACCTACACCGGCGCCGGGGGAAATGCGGGAACGATCCGCGCGAAATACGTGGTGGACGCCTCCGGCAACGGCAGCCGCATCTACCGGAAGGCCGGCGCGACGCGGCAGTACTCGGAGTTCTTCCGCAGCCTCGCGCTCTTCGGCTATTTCGAGGGCGGAAAGCGGCTGCCGGAGCCGAACTCGGGCAATATCCTCTGCGCCGCGTTCGACAGCGGCTGGTTCTGGTACATCCCGCTCAGCCCGACGCTCACCAGCGTCGGCGCGGTCGTCCGGCGGGAACTCGCCGACAAGATCCAGGGCGATCCCGAAGAGGCGCTTTCCGCGCTCATCGCCGAATGCCCGATGATCACCGAATACCTCAAGGACGCCACGCGGGTCACCGAAGGCCAGTACGGGCAGCTCCGGGTGCGCAAGGACTACTCCTACGCGAACACGAAGTTCTGGCGTCCCGGAATGGCGCTCATCGGCGACGCGGCGTGCTTCGTCGACCCGATCTTCTCCTCGGGCGTCCATCTGGCCACCTATGGTGCGCTGCTCGCCGCGCGGTCCATCAACAGCGTCCTCTCCGGGACGGTCGACGAGGACGCCGCGTTCCGCGAGTTCGAGGAGCGGTACCGCAGCGAATACGGCGCGTTCTACGAGTTCCTCGTGTCCTTCTACGACATGCACGTGAACGAGAACTCCTATTTCTGGTCCGCCAAGAAGGTCACCGACAGCACCAGCACCGACCTGGAATCGTTCGTCAGCCTCGTCGGCGGGGTGTCGTCCGGTGAGTCGAACCTGGCGACGGCGGAAACGCTGACAAAGCGCTACAAGAGCAAGTCCAGCGAGTTCGCGGAGGCGGTGGACCAGCTCGCCGAGAGCAAGGAGCAGAGCATCCTGCCGCTGATGCGGTCATCGGTCGTCAAGCGCGCGATGGAGCAGGGCGCCAAGGAGCAGGTCCGCCTCCAGCTCGGCGCGGACGCCGGCCCGGAGACCCCGTTCTTCGAGGGCGGCCTGATCTCCTCGCCCGACGGTTTGAGCTGGTCGCGGCCCGCCTGACGCGCGCGAGCGGCCTGCGCCAGAGGAAACGCCGGAGCCCCCGCCACCGGAGCCCCCGCCGCCGGACGCCCTGGAGACGCCGAGGACGGCTTGGCCCGCGCCGGCCAAGCCGTCCTCGTCTCTCCCGCCCCTCCGCGGAGACCGCGTTCGCATTGGACACGCATTCAGGGAAAGGAGTCCCATGAGGATAACCAGGCCGGCCGAGGACATGCGCATTCCGCTCGACGACATCGATCTGGCCGACACCGATCTCTATATCAAGGGTGACGCGCACCTCGTCTGGCAGACGCTTCGGGCGGAACGCCCCGTTTTCCACCAGGTGCTGGAGAGCGGCATCGGGTTCTGGGCCGTGACGCGGCGGGAGGACGTCTACCGCGTACTGAGCGACTACGAGACGTTCAGCTCGGAGGGCGGCACCGCACTCGCCATGATCGACGCGCCGGACCCGGCCGCCGGGCTGATGATGCAGTCGACGGACCCGCCCCAGCACCGGAAGTTCCGCGAGCAGTTCTCCAAGCCGTTCTCCCCGCGCGCCGTCCCCGGCTACTCGGACTTTGTGCAGTCTTTTATCAAGCAGTCATTGGAACCGGCGCGCGACGGCGAAGTGTGGGACGTGGCGTCCACGTTCGTGCGGTTGCCGATGGCCGTCTGCGCCATGCTCATGGGTTTGCCGGACGAAGACATCGACCCGTTGCTCAAGCTGGCGTACGCGTCGCTCGCCCCGGACGATCCCCGTTACAGCACCCGCGGCGCGGCGAAGCCCACGGCGTCGTCGGCCCATTACGAGATCATGGGCTATTTCGGCAAATGCATCGCGCACCGGCGCAAGAACCGGTCCGATGACCTGATCAGCTTCCTGATGTCGATCGACATCGCCGGGCGGCGGATGACGGACCAGGAGCTCCTGTCCAACTGCCTGAGCCTGCTGCTCGGCGCCGTGGTCACGACGTCGCACGTCATCAACGCGACGATCATCGCGCTGACGGAGCAGCACGGCGGGGAGGGCTACTGGCCGGACGCGATGCCGACGCCCGCGGCCGTCGAGGAGGCGCTGCGCTGGGCCTCCCCGGTGACGCACTTCATGCGGCGCGCCCGCCACGACACCGAGATCGCCGGCCAGAAGATCGCGGCGGGCGAGGCGGTCACCGCGTGGATCGCGTCCGCGAACCGTGACGAGCGGGCGTTCGACCGGCCGTACGAGCTCGACTTCGAGCGGACGCCGAACCGGCACATCGCGTTCGGGACGGGCCCGCACACCTGCCTGGGAAGCCATCTGGCCCGGCTGATGCTGCGGAACTCATTCACGGAGCTGTGCGCCGCCATCGAGTCGTTCGAGCTCGCCGAGAAGCCCGTGCACCTCGCCTCGAACGAGATAGCCGGAGTCGTCAGCCTGCCGCTGCGGACCAAATTCCGGTAACAGCGTGTTCCGGCAATAGAGCGCGGAGGCCCCCGGCCCCTATTCTTCCCAGCTCACGGCAGGGGACGGGTCCCTTTCCAGCGCCACCGGGAGGCTGCTCATGCCGGTGAGGAAATTGGAATAGATCCAGCGCTCGGGCCCGGTCTGGCGGATCTCGCCGACGAAGACGCGCAGCGCGTCCAGCATCGCGCGGATCTCGATCCTCCCCAGCGACGCGCCGAGGCAGAAATGGCGTCCGTATCCCAGCGCCAGATGCCGGTTCGGCGTGCGGGCGATGTCGAACCGGTCGGGGTCCTGGAACACGGCCTCGTCGCGGTTGCCGGAGATCAGCCACAGGGTCACGAGGTCGCCCGCCTTGATGACGCGGTCGTCGCGCAGGCCGACGTCGGCGGTGGCGACCCGTCCGAAGTGCATGGCGGGCGTGGTCCAGCGCAGCACCTCTTCGCCCGCCACGTCGACGGACACATCGCGGCTCTTGAGCGTCTTCCACTGGCCGGGGTTCTGGACGAACGCCCGGACGGCCCCGATCATCGACAGCCGGCTGGTCTCGTCCCCGCCCATGATGAGGCTGTAGCAGTTGAGCACGATGTCGAGGTCCTGGAGCCGCCTGCCCTCGACCTCCGCGGTCGCCATGAGGCTGATGGGGTCGGCGCCCGGGGATCTGCGCCGCTCCGCCACGAGGTTCTGGAAGTAGACGACGATGGCGCTGCGCGCGGCCACGTCGGCGTGCGCGTCCGGGTGCTCGTAGTCCGACGCCAGCGCGGACTTGGTGAGCTTGGCGACCTCCTGGCGGTCCCCCTGCGGGATGTCGAGAAGGTCGCAGATCGTTTCGAGCGGAATGGCGGACGCGATATCGCGGGCGAAGTCGCATTCCCCCTTCTCCGCCGCCTCCACCACCAGGTCCTTCGCGATCCGGCGCACATGCCGGGCGACCTTCGCCACCGCGCGCGGGGAGAACGCCTCCAGCAGGACTTTGCGCAGGCTCGTGTGATAACTGCCGTCGCTGACCGCGAGCATGCTGCCGGCGCCCATGTCGCCGCCCTTGAGCATGGTCTCCAGGATGTTGCCTTTTTCGGACGTGAAATTGGCGTCGTCCTTCAGCACCCGGACAATGTCCTCGTACTTGCTGAGCACCCAGAATCCGGGGCCCTCGGACGTCGCCGCGTGCCAGTGCACGGGATCCTGGGCGCGGAGCGTCCGCCAGACCTCGAACATGTCCCGGTCGACATAGCTCTTCGGGTCCACGAGGTTCGGAACCGCCACCGAGGGTCCGGCCATATCTCCGTCGTCTCCTTAGGAGCTCGTCAATCGCTCGGCCGCCTCGGTCCGCTCCGTCTTCAACGGCTTTATCAAGGCGAGCAGCGGTCCTGTCATGAGCGTCGTCAACAATGCCATCAGGACGAGGGTGGTGAACAGGCGCTCGCCGATGATGCCGGCCTCTAGTCCCACATTGAGCGCGATCAGTTCGGTCAGCCCTCGCGTGTTCACCAGCGTGGCGACGGTGGCCGACTGCCGGGAGTCCAGCCCGCTGAGCCGGGAGATCGAGTAGGCGGGCCCGAACTTGCCCGCGCAGGCGATCGCGGTGATCACCGCGAGCAGGAGCAGGCCGTGCCCGTGCACGGCGTCGATGGTCAGCGAGAACCCGGTGACGACGAAGAACAGCGGGAGCAGCAGGCTCCCGGCCTGGTCCATGGTGCGGAGGACGTCCGGGTCGGGCGTGCTGCCCTTCCCGCGCATGACCACGCCGGCCAGGAGGCCGCCGAACACCGGATGCAGCCCGAGTTTGGCGGTGGCCCACGCGGTGCCCATGGCCAGCGCGAACGCGATCGGCAGCTGGTTGCGCAGGATGGACTGGCTGCGGCCGCTCCACCAGGCCAGTAGGGGGCGCACCACGGCCAGCATGACGGCCAGGAACAACGCGATCAGCAGCAGCCTGACCGGCCAGGACAGCTCGCCCGAGTGGCCCGTGCCGATCAGCGCGGCGGCCAGCGTCAGCCACGCCAGCACGTCCATGATCGCGGCGGCGCCGGTCGCGACGGTACCGGAGACGGTCCCGGCCAGGTTGCGCTCGCGGACGATCGCGGCGAGGACGGGCAGCGCCGTGATGGACGTCGCCACCCCCATGAACAGCACGAACGACCGGCCCTGATCGTCCTCGCCGATGGCGGCGAAGGACGGCTCGAAGAGCAGCACGCAGAGCATTCCCAGGCTCATCGGCACGATGAGCGCGCCGGCGGCGATCAGCGGCACCGCCCGGCCGTGCCCGCGCAGCGCCCTGAACTCGATCTCGTAGCCGACGGAGAACATGAAAATGACGACGGCCACCTGGGCCAGCACGTTGAGATACGGAAGAACGTGCTCGGGGAACAGATGTCCGGAAAGGTCGCCCGGCAATCGGCCGAGCACGCTCGGCCCCAGCAGCACCCCGGTGAGTATCTGCCCTATCACGGCCGGCTGCTCGAATCGCCGCGCCACCGCGGCGAGCACCGAAGAAAGCACGAAGACCAACGTGATATCGGCGAGAACGGTCGCTACCAGGGACTCCATGCTCAGCCTTTCAACTGCGGCTCCGCATCAGTCGAACACCACTCAACTGCCTGAGGAGCGATGCTGTGCTATTGCACTGCGGGTGGGGGATTCATATGGTCTGGCCACAGCGGGCGGGACGACGGAATTGCTTCTGACCACGATGTCCGACCTGTCGGGACGGCACATCCCGGGTGAGCGGTCAGCTCTCGAAGTAGTGCGGGGCCGGTTCCGGCACGACATGGGCTTCGCGCCGCTCCAGGGTGAAGCGCAGCCCGTCGGCTCGGAGGCGCTCGATCACCGCGGTCGTCTCGTCGAGCAGGCCGATGTCCGACAGCCAGCGGTCCGCGTAGAAGGCGTCCAGGTACTTGGAGCCGTCGTCGGGGCACAGGCACAGCGGGAACATGGTCCCCCGCCGTTCCGCCCCCGTCACCATCGCGTGGAGCACGCTGCCGCTCGAACCGCCGACGGCGAGTCCGACGTCGTCCCGCAGCACCCGGCACATCGCGAACGACTCCGCCGCGCCGATCGCCGCGAAGTCGTCGTAGACGCCCTCGCCGAGGAAGCTCGACCGCAGGCTGGACCCGATGCCGGGCACCAGCCGCCGGCCCGTGCCGTCGGTGATCGCCTGCGACCCCGTCGCGTCGACCGCCACGATGCGCATGTCGGGACGGTGGCGGCGCAGGTACGCCGACACGCCGGCGAGCGTGCCCCCGGTGGAGACGGCGACGTAGACGCCGTCGCAGGCCGGGCCGCCCTGCTCGGCGATCTCCCGGCCGGTCGTCTGCTCGTGGATCCGGGGGTTGGCGTGGTTGCGGTACTGGTCGGGCCAGCGGTAGCCGGGATTGCGCTCCAGCTGGCGCTCGACCTCCCGCAGGCGGCTGATCAGGTACCCGCCGTACTGGTCCGGCTCGTCGATCAGGACGATCTCCGCCCCCAGCAGGCTCAGCCGCTCGCGCGTCGCGGCCGGCGTCCGCGGATCGATGACCGCGATGCTGCGGCAGTCGATCTGCCGGAGCAGCGACGCCATCGCGATGCCGAGGTTGCCCGATGTCGATTCGATGACGACGGTGCCCGGAGTGAGCGGCTTTTCGCGTTCGAGCATGAGGATCAGGCCGATTGCCGTGCGATCCTTGATCGAGCCGGTGACATTCTCTCCTTCGAGTTTGAGCAGAAACTCGCGGCGCAGGCCGCGGTACTCGAAGGCGGCGGTCACCGTGGGTGTGGGCTTGAGGTTATTCCGCAGAACCGAGGCGACGCCGCGCGCCGAGGTTCGGTCCACCGTCCCACCTCCAGTTAAACTGCCGAGCGTCCACTCGAACACAGTTCTATCCTCGCGAATAAAACCCTAGGGCACGATCGATTAAAGGGCCACTGCCCCGATACTCGAACGATCGTCGCAAAAGAACGGCCGCGGCCTGTGGACGGCGAGATGAATACGCCGCTTATCCCCCATGAACGGCGACGATGGCACGCCGAAGGCGGACCGGCGCGACGAAGGCGGACCGCGCCGCGCATCCGCCTCGCCACCGGGGCCGCCGCACCGGCCGACTCCGGACGTCCCAGGGCCGAAACAGGCACAATGAGCGCATGGGCCTGACGAGAGGCGGCTGGGCGGAGAAGGGACGGCGGATCGGGGCGGTCGCGCAGGCCCCGACCGTGACGGGCGTGCTGCTGGGCGGGGCCGCGACGGCCGAGGCCGTCGGGCGGGCCGCGATCTCCGGCTGGAGCCTGTCCTACGCCCTGGTGTTCTGCCTGCTCGGGCTGGCCGGCACGCTCCCGCTGACCTTCCTGACGCCGGGCGCCGCCGCGGCGGGCATCTCCGCCGTCACCGTCCTGTCCCTGGCGGGCTTCCGGACGCTGACCGTGGCGGCTCTCTGCGCCAACCTGATCGTCTTCTACCGGCTCGGCCGGACGGGCCCGCGGCACAGCGGCGCGCTGCTGCTCACCCCGGCCGCGGCCGTCGCCTTCCTCCTGCTGGCGCTGTTCAACGACCCGGCGGAGGAGGTCGAGGTGCTCACCCTGATGCTGGCCTCGCTCGCGCCGGTCGCGGCATGGGCGGGCTCCACCCAGCGCGCGCAGATCGACGCCGAGCAGCACGGGGCGGCGCGGCAGGCCATCATGGGCCGCCTGCTGGAGCACACGGCCCGGGGCGAGCGGGCGCGCATCGCCCGCGAGCTGCACGACGTCGTCGCGCACCATATCTCCATGATCGCGGTGCAGGCGGAGACGGCCCGGCTGGCGACGCCCGGCATGCCGGCCGCCGGGGCGCAGCGGCTGTCCGAGATCGGCGACGCCGCGCGGGCCGGGCTGACCGAGATGCGGCGGCTGCTCGGCGTCCTCCGGGAGGACACCGAGGCCGACGACGCCGAGGACCGCCGCCCGCAGCCGAGCCTGCGGCAGCTCAACGACCTGCTCGACGGCGCCAGGGACACCAACGGCGCGGGAACGAGGCTGATCATGCGCGGCGGGCCCGTGGCGCTCGATTCGGGCATCGAGCTGGCCGCGTTCCGCATCGTCCAGGAGGCCCTGACGAACGCGCGGCGGCACGCGCCGGGCGCCGCGGTCGACGTCGAGGTGGAGTACGCGGAGGACGCGTTGCGCCTGCGTATCCGCGACAACGGGCCTGGGCCGCCCGCGGAGCCGTCCAGCCCGGGGCACGGGCTGATGGGGATGCGCGAGCGCGCCGCCGCGGTCGGCGGCCATCTCAGCTCGGGCCCCGCGCCGGGCGGCGGCTTCCTCATCGAGGCGTCGCTGCCGACCAAGGTGGACCAGGCCCCGCTCGGTTCGGACAGCGTCGTGAACGCCGGGATGGTGGACGATCGATGACCAGCTCGCCGCGGGAGATCCGGATCGTCGTCGCCGACGACCATCTCGTCGTCCGCACCGGATTCGCCGCGCTGCTCGACACCCAGCCCGACTTCACGGTCGTCGGCACCGCGTCCGACGGGTCGCAGGCGATCCAGGTGTGCACGGACCTGTCCCCCGATGTCGTGCTGATGGACGTGCGCATGCCCGGCATGGACGGCATCACGGCCACCCGCCGGCTCACCGGCGAGAAGTCGGAGACCGCGCGCGTCCTCATCCTGACGACGTTCGACCTGGACCACTACGTCTACGACGCGCTCTGCGCCGGCGCCAGCGGCTTCCTGCTCAAGGACGTCACCGCCGAGAGCCTCTTCGAGGCCGTGCGGGTCGTCGCGAACGGCGAGGCGCTGCTCGCGCCGAACGTCACGCGCCGGCTGATCGCCGAGTTCACCCGGCTCCGCCCGCAGGAGCCGGACGAGCCCGCCCCCGAGCTCGACGCGCTCACCGTCCGCGAGACGCAGGTGCTGCGGCTGGTGGCGGACGGCCTGTCCAACGCGGAGATCGCCGCCCGGCTCGTGATCACCGAGGAGACGGTGAAGACGCACGTCAGCCGGGTCCTGGCGAAGCTGGGGCTACGCGACAGGACGCAGGCCGTCATCCTCGCCTACGAGACGGGCCTGGTCGTCCCGAAGGCCAGAGAACCGCGCACATAACGTCAAGAACTCAGTTCAGGCCGGGATTTTGCAGCCCTCCGCGCCCTTCCGGTGGAAGCCCCCGGACGGGCGTGGAAAGGAACCTCTTCCGGTATCGCAGCCGCGCGGCATATCCGTCCGGATCGACCACCAGCAGTTTCCGGTGCAGGCTCCGGATCCGGTGGTGCGGAACGCCAGGCCACAGATGATGCACCGTGTGATATCCGTCGCCGTGCGGATGGATGAGCAGACGCTGCATCAGGCCAAGATTGGAGATGGTCGAATCGAACACGGTGTGCGAACCGGTGTAGATGTGCTCGTTGCTTTCGCCGAGAAAACGGACGACCGGCAGCATGACGCCGTAGCCGGCGAGCCAGATCGCCGCCGCGACCAGGGCCGCCGTCCAGCTCCCCCAGACGAGCCGCGCCGGGACGATCACCAGCGCGACCGCCCAGACGAGCGGCATGACGGGGAGGTTTCCCGTCCCCTTCGACGTCTCCTTCCACCGGCGCCGGTACGTCGGCATCAGGCCGAGCGCGTCGCGCGCGAACGCCAGGACGCTCCGCCGGTCCAGGTCCTCCAGCCCGAGCTGCCGATAGTTGGCCAGATCGGGATCCTCGCGGGTGCCGAAGCGCCGGTGGTGCCGCAGATGCGACGCGCGGTAGACGTCGAGCCGCGCCCCGGTCGGGACGCCGGCGAGCACGGTGGCCAGCAGGTCGTTGAGGCGGCGGTGGTGACGCGTCCAGTTGTAGTGGGACGCCTCGTGGGCCATGTTCTCCAGGGCCCGGAACTGCCGTCCCAGCAGCGCCGCGCCGAACCCGGCCGCAGCGAGCCCGGCCACGATGTGCCAGCCGGTCCAGAGGACCGGCCAGGCACCGGCGATGACGATCGTGACGATGACGGCCTGGTCCAGCAGGGCCAGTGCGGTGGACAGCCACAGCCTGGTCGTGTGGGCGGCGGCGATGGCCGGGCGCTCCTGCGGCGGTGTCGTGTAGCCCCGGCGAAAGGGACGGTCGGCGTACCCCGACGCCGGCCCCGCCGCCGTCCCCGCTGCCGGGGTGACGGAGTCACCGACCGCGCTGGACATTGTCGACGCACCCCCAGTTCAGCACCGGAGAACAATTCCCGATGACCGGACCAATCCCGTCGTGACGCATGGCGAATGGTTCACCGTCAGTTCTCGTGGTTCACCGTCAGTTCTTGTCAAGGAACTCGATGATCGCCGAATTGACCTCGTCCGGGTGCTCCAGGTACCCGAAGTGGCCGCACTCCGGGATCTCGACGTAATCGCAGTCCGGAATGGCGTCGGCCACTTCGGCGGCCAGGTGCGGCGGGGTGACCAGGTCGTCCTCGAAGGCGATCACCCGGCAGGGGGCGGTCACGTCGCGGAGCGCCGCCCTGCGGTCCCGGCTGGTGTCGATCCAGATCTGGCCGCGGCCGATGGCGGTGCTCGGCGAGAGCCGGAGCGTGTCCAGCCACAGCGGGACCGACCCGTCGTCGTTCAGCGTCGCGGGCGACAGCATCTGCATCGCCGCCATCGCCGCCTCGTAGTCCGGCGGGAGCGTGAGGCCGCTCTCCGCGAGCGCCTGCTCGGCCTTGGCCTGGGCGTTCCGGATCTCGTCCGACCGCGCCTTCGTCGCGATGAGCACGGCGCACCTGACCAGCTCGGGCGAGCCGATGGCCAGCTCCTGCGCGATCAGCGCGCCCAGCGAGGCCCCGACGATCCGGCACGGCGCGAGGGCCAGCGCCTCGATCACGCCCCTGGTGTCGTCGACCAGGTCGGCCAGCGAGTACTTCCCGGGCGGGACGTCCGACGGCGGGATCCCGCGGTTGTCGAAGGTGATCGCCTGGTACCCGGCGTCGGCCAGGGCGGGCGTCTGATGCATGGTCCAGACCCGGCCGGCGGCCGAGGACCCCATGATCATGAGGACGCGCTCGCCCCGCCCGTTCCGCTCGTAGGCGAGCCGGATGCCATTCGTGAAGACATGTGGCATGGCGGGGGCGGACTATTCGCCGTCGAGCGCTAGACGCAGGCTCTTGGGTCGCATGTCGGTCCAGGTGGCCTCCAGGTATTTGTCGCACTCGTCCTTTGAGGCGCAAACACCGGTCTCCGTCCAGCCGCCCGGCACGTCCAGGTCGGCCGGCCAGAGCGAGTACTGCTCCTCCTGGTTGACGAGCACCTTGAAGCGCGCTTCCGGCGAATCGAAGTCAAAACTCACGGTACGCATGGCAACCTCCCATTCCCGGGTCAGGACGTCCCCACTATCCAATTCGCGGCACATTTATTCAACGCCGGTCGTTCAACTGCGGCGTGGCCACAGTTGAACCCGGCGAGACCGAAGCGGCCGGGTCTGCGCCGGCCGTCCCGCTCGCCTGCGGAATGCACGAAGCGCCCCCGCGACCTTGACGGCAGGAAGTGCGGGAAACTCCCGTCCGCCCAGGTCACGGAGGCGTCGTCGTGGTCGGATCAATGGTGTCGGCCGGCCGCGGCCCGCTTCACCCCCGGCCCGCCTTCTTCGCCTGGAAGCGGCCCGCCTTGCCTATCACGTCGTCGCTGTAAAGCCGCAACGACTGCTGGAGTGCGAATTCCGCCATGTACCGGAGGAATTCCTCGGGAGACTCCTCCGCAAGGGTCAGCATCCGCCGGTTGGCGACGACCGCCGGGCTCTGCATGCGGGCGAGGCACCTTTCGGCGGCCGCGTCCAGATCGTCGGGCTCCGCGACCTCGTCGACCAGCAGCCGGGCGTCCGGTTCGGTCGCGTGGATCCTGCGTCCGGCCAGGATGACCTGGCGGGACACCCGCGTCCCGGCCTGCCGGGGCAGCCGGAGGTTGGCGGCGCCGGGGACGATGCCCTCGTCGGCGGCGGGAAGGCTGAGGAAGGCGTCCGACGCGGCGATCACCTGGTCGAAGACGAGCAGCAGCTGCGCGCCCCCGCCGATGGCGAAGCCGTCGACCACGGCGACCCACGGCTTCTCGATCGACGGCGAGTGCCAGGCGCCCATGACGGGCGCGCCGTCCTCGGCCAGGACGCCGCGGAGCAGCTTGTGGATGTAGCCGAGCTCGCGCCGCAGGAGGAAGTCGACCAGCGAGATGCCGCCGGCGTGCAGCGCCTTGAGGTTGATGCCGGCGCTGAACACCCGCCTGCCGCGGTAGCGGGGATGGGTCATCTCCCCGCCGCGCAGCAGGCCGACCCGCACGCCCGGGTCGAGCAGCGCGAGGTCGACGGCGGTCTCCATGTCCTCGACCTGGCGCGGGTCCTCCGCGTTCAGGCAGTCGTCCCTGCACATCGTCAGCCGCGCGACGCCGCCGGTGCGTTCCAGCCGCACCGACCCGAGGTCGGCCTCGCCGGACCCGATGAAGTCCGGCAGCAGCCGAAGCGCGCGCGGCGTCGGCCGTCGCATCGCGTCGAGCAGGTGCGGGCCCGCCGTCGGCGACCGCAGCACACGGCTGAAGAAGATGCCCTGGTCGATCTCGTGCCCCTCTTTGGCGGCCTGCGGCCGGACGCGCTCGGCGGCGAGCCGGTCGGCGGACGGCACCAGCCCGGGAAAGGCGCTCGCGGCGGCCTCGGCGAGCTCCGCCAGGCGGCGGTGGCGCGTGCGGCCGCCGGTGAGCTCGGCGTAGACGGCGTCGGCGTGGGCGTCCATGAACAGGCAGCGCAGCGCGCGGGCGCCGTCCTTCGCGGCTTCTGCGGCCTCCCGCTGCTCCGGCGACCGCCGCCCGGGTTCGGGCAGGGCCGCGAGCAGCTCGTCGGTGCGGCGCGCCGCGGCGGCCAGCGCCTCCCGGGCGTCGGCGAGGTCCGGGGCGCGGACGGCCTGCCGGACGGCCTGAGGATCGTCGCGCACCGCGGACGGCGCCCCCGCCCCGCTCACCGGCCGCTCTCGGCGGCGGACGCGGCGGACAGGCGCAGCGCGCGGTCGCAGGCCGCCAGGTGAGCGCCCAGCGCCTCCTCGAAGCTGACCGCCGACGCGTCGTGCATCAGCTGCCGCCTGATCGCCAGCTCCGCGCCGGGAATCGCCTCGGCCAGCTCCGTCGCCGCCGTCAGGGCCGTGTCGGCGTCCGTGGTCAGCTCGTCGACCAGGCGCATCGCCACCGCGTCGGCGGCCGGGATGGGCACGCCGAGCAGCACCGCCCGGCGGGACGCGGCCGCGCCCGCCTGCCGGACGATCCGGTACAGCACCATGCCGGGCCAGGTCGCCCACGCCCGCCTGGGCATGAGCAGGCGCAGCGACGCGGTCCCGATGCGGTAGTCGGTGGCGAGGAGCGCCTCCAGCGCGACGCCGCCGCACTCGCCCGACGCGACCGCGATCGTGGCGGCCGGGAGCCGCTCGAAGCGGCGCAGCGCGCGTTCCCACTTGCTCACCAGGGCGACGGTGATGTCCTCGTCCGCGGGATCCTCCGGGGCGCCCGACACGTGCAGGATGACCGCGTTGCGGCCGGTGCGGTCCTCGGCGCGGTCGCACACGGCCTCGAAGGCCGCGACCAGCTCGGCCGACAGGGGACGCGCGCCGTCGACGCGGATGACCAGGTCGTCCGTCTCCGGGGTCACCACTGGACCAGCGCCGTCTCGATCGTCGATCCAGGGCCCATGGTCATCAGCACTCCGTAATCGCCTGGCAGGGTGACGCCCTCGCGGACCAGCCGCTGGTAAGAGAAGAGAAAGGAGCCGCTCGACAGGTTGCCGTAGTCCCGCAGGACGCTGCTCGTGTGCCGGACGTCATGGCGGGTCAGGCCCAGGTTGATGCGGACCGCGTCGATGACCTTCTTGCCGCCCGAATGGATCAGCCAGTGCCGGACGTCGCTGCGGCGCAGCCCGGCACCCGACAGCAGCCGGTCGACGACGAGTTCGGCGTTGGCGCCCACGACGTACGGGATGGCCGGGTCGAGGAAGAAGCTGAACTTCCCCTGGACGTCGTCCCAGTCGTAACGCATCGCTTCGAGCGCGTCGGTGATGATGTGGCTGGCGAACGAGATGAGCCGCGGGCCTCCGGCGGCGGGGTCCGGCAGGGCGTCGGCGAGGTCGCCGGGGCCGGTGGCCTGGCCCGCGGTCTGGGGTTCGCTGACGAGCGCTATGGCGGCCGCGCCGTCGCCGAACAGGCTGTTCACGACCGCGGTCCGCATCGTCGAGTCGAAGACGTAGGCGGCGGAGCAGGCCTCGGCGCACACCATGACGGCGAGCTCGCCGGGATGCGCCGCGGACCACGCGGCCATCACGCCGAGCGCGTTCAGCCCGGCGTTGCAGCCCATGCCCACGATGTCGGCCCTGGCGCAAGACGGCGGGATGCCCGTCTCGCGGATCAGCAGGGCGCTCAGGCCGGGCGTGAGAAAACCGGTCGAGGTGACGCAGCACAGGTGCTTGACGTCGTCGAGCGTGGCGCCGATGTCCTTCAGGCACGCGTCGATGGCCCGCGCCCCCATGTCGACCGCGAGCCTCTTGTGCTTGCCGAGCAGTTCCCCCTGCGTCTCCTGGACGCGGACCCCGTCGGCGCCGGGCTCGGGAAGCGTGAGAAAGCGCCGCTGAATGGCGCTGTTCAGGAAGACGGATCGGACCTTGGCGTCGTTGATGCCGAATTCTTCGAGCACGTCCTCCTGGGAATAGGCGCTCCCGCCCACCGCGGTTCCAATACCGGCGATCCTGGGGATTCCCGCCGCTGGCCGGGCGGGCGCTTGCGCCGGATCCTGGACGCCGGGGCTTGCCACGTCCACGCACACGGTCATCGGTACGTCCACCCCCACCTGCGGCGCTGGCTCCGCACGAGTCGCACTGGCTTGAACATCGACCTTTCCCTTCCGGTAGGCGGCGACCGGCGTCCGGTCACTTCTCGGATTCGGCTTTGGCTTTGGGGTTTGGCTTCGGGTTGCGTTCGGGCTCGGCTCAGAGCTCGGTTTCGGCCGCGCTTTCGGCCTCGATGAAACGGGCGAGCCGGAGGATCCCTTCGGTGATCTCGTCCTCGGACAGGTAGCTGACGGACAGCCTGAGGGCGCGTTCGCCGCCCCCGTCCGGATAGAAGTACGACATCGGCGTCCAGATGACGCCGAATTCCTCGGCCGAGCGCGCCAGGGCGGCATTGCCCGCCAGGAACGGGACGCGCATGCTCAGGAAGAAGCCTCCGCTTGGGGCGTTCCAACGCACCCCGAGCGCCTCGCGCCGGTCCGCCGGAAAGCAGCGTTCGAGCTCACGGAGGGTGGACCGCATCGCGGTGGCGTAGTACTCGGCCGTCTTGGCGTTGAGTTCCGAGACCCGGCCCTGGCAGGACAGCAGCATCCCCGCCACGACGGCCTGGCTCACCGCCGACGTGTTCACCGTCACCATGCTCTTGATCTTGGCGAGCTCGGCGGCCAGCGGCCCGGCGCCGCCCGCCGCGTCGGTGACCAGCTGGTCGGCGACGGCGAAGCCCACCCGGGCGCCGGGGAAGGCGGTCTTGGAGAAGGACCCCAGGTGGACGACCCTGCGGTCGCGGTCAAGGGACTTCAGCGTCGGCAGGTGCGGACGGGGGCCGAGCAGGCGGTACGGGCTGTCCTCCAGGATCAGGATGTCCTGGCGTCGGGCGAGGTCGAGCAGTTCATGGCGGGTGGGCTCCGGCATCGTGGTGCCCGTCGGGTTCGAGTGGTCGGGCACGACGTAGAAGGCGCGTGGACGCCGTCCCCGCGCGCGCTCTGCCTCGATCGCCGCCTCCAGGTCGGCGATCGACAGGCCGTCCTCGCGCTCCTCCACGGCCGTCGGCTCGATGTCGAGCATCCGGGCGGCGCCCGTCATCCCCACGTAGCACGGGCTCGACACCAGGAGCGCGTCGTCGGGACCGGCGATCAGCGCCCGCAGCACCAGGAACATGGCCTCCTGGCAGCCCACCGTGACCACGATCGACTCCGGCGGGACGTCGATGTCCTCGTCCACGCGCAGCGAGTCCGCGATCAGATCCTGGATGCGGCCGGCCGTCGGGCCGTACTGGAAGATCGCGTCACGGATCTGGCCCGCGGAGTTCCCGCCCGCCGCGAGATGGTCGACGTACTCGTGGAGATAGGCGAAGACCTGCTCGACGTCGAAGAACCCGTCATAGGGACGGCCCGGCGCGAACGAGATCGCGTCCGGATACCGAAAGGTGACCTCGTTCAGGAAGTTCATCGTGTCGAGCAGCGGATCGGAAAGGCTGCCGTGCAGCTCGCCGATGCTCAAGTCGCCATACCGGATGTCCTGCGCCGACATTGGACCGCCACCGCCTCAGCAATAGAAGTTAGGCTATTTACCGCTTCCCGCCGCCGCATCCTCTTCCCTGGCCGTTTCCATTTCCACGGATGTTTTCATGGGCCTCTCCATGGATGTGATCAGGCCGCCGGGCCGCATGTCGGTCCAGCTCTTCTCGACGAAGTCGAGGCATTCTTGACGCCCGGCCGCGCCGAAGATAACCTGCCAGCCGTCGGGCACGTCCGCGAAGTCCGGCCACAGCGAGTGCTGTCCCTCGTCGTTGACAAGGACGAAGTACGTGCCGTCCTCGTCTTCGAACGGGTTCGTCGTCACCGCTATTTCCTCTCACCCCGTCCCGCGATCGGAGTCTTAACCGGCCTCCGGCGGGACATGCACTTCACAGCGCCGGTCACACTGGACTCACTTTCGCGTTACGGCAATAATCTGTCAAGACCGCCTCCGCCCTGTTCAACTGCGGCATCGCCTCAGTTAAACACCGCTTGGCGCGTCCTTTATGGGCGCGGCTCGACTACCGCGGGGCCACGGCAATCAGCGGTCGGCGAATTTCCTTTTCCCGGGCGCCGTTCCGGCACCAAAGGGCCGGGCGTTCGGCCGTGTGTTCGCCGTACTTGAAGGCCCGGGCGCGTGGCGTTATGTTGCGCCGGAGGTTGATCACCGCCCCTCCGCGGCCGGAGGCCCTCCCGTCCGGCGGAGCGGTCCGCGGCCGCCGGCGTCCCCTGCTGAGCTGGTCAAGTGGTGAGCGGGCCGGAACACCGGTTACGCTCAGCGCCGTGGGTTCCGCGCGCCGCGAATTGACTCACCATCGGATTTCGCCGCTCCGGGACTCGCGCTGGCTGTTCAATGCGGATCATGGAGGCGTCGGATGTCGGCCCAGGCGGACCAGGCGGAGCAGGAAGTCTTCAACTTCCAGGCGGAGGCGGTGCAGATCCTGGACCTGATGGTCCATTCCTTGTACAGCAACAAGGAGATCTTCCTGCGCGAGCTGATCTCGAACGCCTCGGACGCGATCGACCGATTGCGGCTGGAACTGCTCTCCCGTTCGGAACTGCCCGAGGCGGAAGGGCGGTTGCAGATCCGCATCGGCTACGACAAGGACGCCGGGACCATCACCGTGGCCGACAACGGCATCGGCATGAGCCGCGACGAGGTGATCCAGAACATCGGCACGATCGCCAAGTCCGGCACCAAGGAGTTCCTGGGCTCGCTGACCGGTGACCAGCGCAAGGACGCGACAATGATCGGGCAGTTCGGGGTGGGCTTCTACTCCGCGTTCATCGTCGCCGACCGGGTGGTGCTGACCAGCAGGCGGGCCGGGCTGGAGCCCGGCGAGGGAGTGCGCTGGGAATCGGACGGAAAAGGCGAGTTCACCCTGGAGACGATCGAGCGTCCCGAGCGGGGCACCACGATCGTCCTGCACCTGCGGGACGGCGAGGACGACCTGTCGAACGGCTGGCGGCTGCGGTCGATCATCGAGAAGTACTCCGACCACATCAGCGTCCCGATCCTGATGCCCGGCGAGCCCGGAGACAAGGCCGCGCCCGGGGCCGACGCCGACACCAGCGCCGATTCCGACGACGCAGCGGAGGCGGCGGTGCCGGACATCACCGTCAACCGGGCATCGGCGCTGTGGACCCGTCCGAAGAGCGAGCTCACCGACAAGGAGTACGCCGACTTCTACCGGCACATCGCCGGCGAGGCCACCGACCCGCTCGCGTGGGTGCACGCCAAGATCGAGGGCACCTACGAGTACACGCTGCTGCTGTTCGTCCCGTCCCGCGCGCCGTACGACCTGTGGGTGACCCAGACGCGCCGCGGGGTGCGGCTCCACGTGCAGCGGGTCTTCATCCTGGAGGACACCGGGCAGATCCTGCCGAACTACCTGCGGTTCGTCCGCGGCGTGATCGACTCCGCCGACCTTCCGCTCAACGTCTCCCGGGAGATCCTGCAGAGCAGCCGCGCGGTGGACAACATCCGCACCAACGCGGTGAAGAAGGTGCTGCGGCGGCTCGCCGAGCTCGCCGAGAACGAGCCGGAGAAGTACGCCGCGTTCTGGAAGGAGTTCGGCTCCACCCTGAAGGAGGGGATCGCCGACGACTACTCCAACCGGGACGACATCGCCAAGCTGCTGCGGTTCACGTCCACCAAGTCCGCCACCGACGACCCGGACACCTCGCTGGACGCGTACGTGGCCCGGATGAAGGAGGGCCAGGAGGACATCTACTACCTGCTGGCCCCCTCCCCCACCGCGGCCAAGTCGAGCCCGCACCTGGAGGCGTTCCGCACCAAGGGCGTGGAGGTGCTCCTGCTCAGCGAGGGCGTCGACAACTGGGTCGTGTCCAGCCTGCGCGAGTACGGCGGCAAGAAGCTGCAGTCCGTCGCGCAGGGCGCCGGGGACGTCGGCGACCTGGCGGACGAGGAGGAGAAGCAGGCCAAGGAGCAGGCCGACGCCGAGTACGCCGACCTGCTCGGCAAGCTCAAGGCCCACCTGAGCGGGCAGGCCTGGGACGTGCGCCTGTCCACCCGCCTCACCACGTCGCCAGCGTGCATCGTCAGCAACGAGCCCGAGAGCGACATCAACCTCATGCAGCGGCTGCGCGGAACCGGGCTGCCGCGCCAGGCGGTGCTCGAACTCAACCCAAAGCACCCGCTCATCCGGCGGCTCAACGGCGAGCGGGACGACCGGCACATCCGCGAGTGGGCGCAGGTCCTGTTCAACCAGTCGGTGCTCACCCTCGGCGCCCGCATCGAGGATCCCGCCGCGTTCGTCCAGCAGCTCAACAACCTGCTCACCGCCCTCACCGACGACACGGACAAAGCGGAACAACCGAAGCAGGCAGAGCAAGCGGAACAGCCGGAAGAAGGAGAGGCAGGTTGAGCCCGACCCTCCGGGGTGGGTCAGCTGTCGCCGGAGAACGGCTCGCCGGAGAAGACCGCAGGGATTGAATGGGCGTCGAGCGGGGCTCGGCGCCCATTTCGCGGTCGTGGTCGGGGGCGCTCGGGCGCTAAATGGCGGGGACGACGACCGTGGTCACCAGAAGCCCTTTCTCGGCGAGCCAGCGTCCGTGCAGCAGCCTCAGCGACGACCCGTTGAGAATCGGGCCCGGTACGAGCAGGCGCGCGGTGAAGGTGCCCGCATTCGGGTCGATGACAATGCCCGCCGACTCGAATCCCAGCCAGCGCCGGGCCAGCGGGAACCACGCCTTGTAGACGGACTCCTTCGCGCTGAAGAGCAGCCGCTCCCAGGAGACGTCGGGCCTTCCGGCGGACAGTTCCGCGACGTGGCCGCGCTCCTCGTCGATGGCGATCAGCCTCATCATGTCGCGGTCGGGGAGCGCCTCGTTCGGCTCGGCGTCCACGCCCAGGGACGCGACGTCCCTCGTCAGCGCGACCGCGGCGGCACGGTATCCGGCGCAGTGCGTGATGCTTCCGGTCACCCCGTCCGGCCACTGCGGGGCGCCGCCTGGCCCGGGCAGGACGGCGACCGCGGGCAGGCCGAGCCGGGCGAGCGCGCCCCTGGCGCACGAGCGCGCGGTGGCGAACTCCCGTTTCCGGCTTTCCGCGGCCCGGGCGATGACGGCGCATTCCTGGGGTAACAGCACGGCGTCGAGGTCGTCTCCGAATGATTCGGTCGCGGTGACATGCGCAGGCAAAATGCCCTCTATCATCTTCCGCCCATCTTCAACAGCGGCTTACCGGACCCGCCAGAAGCAGAGAATATTTACCGATGGATAATAAGCGGCCGAAGGCGATCGCTGGAATTCGTTCAACTGCCGATTGACACTGGTTGGACGAATCGAGAAATCGTGCGACCGTGCGAATCGGCGCCGCGTCCGTCCGGCGGCGACCGCCCCGCCACAATCCCGCCACCACCCAGACAGCACCTCGGCACCGCCCAGACAGCACCCCGACGTCAGATCATCCGCCCAGCTCGCCGCGGCTCCGCCTACGCCGCCGCTACCGGCACCGCGGAGTGGCCAGGGCGGGTTGTCCCGATTTCGCGTACTACGGCAACCAGGTCATTCGGCACCTCACAGCGATACGCCCGTGAAGTGGGGAAACATCCCAGGTTCTCCGGACAGGTACGGCATTTCGGTGTCAGCGGGCCACCAGCCGGCCACCAGCACCGGTCCGTAGCGTCGACACCTGGAAAGTCAGGACGAAACCATGTGAAGGAGCGCGGTCGTGGCCCATCCAGGTGCTCGCGAGGCTCAGCCGGTAACCGGTGCGGTGGCTTCTCTGCCGCCCGTTGACGACCCGTCCACGAACACCGGCGGTGACGGCACTCCAGTGGTGGCCGTCCCCGTTCTCTCGCTCCGCCCGGCCGACTCCCCACGGCTGAACGGCGAGGACAAGGCCCACATCATGCGTCTCGCCGAGGCCGAAACGCCCCTGCCGCCGATCCTGGTGGACCGGCGGACCATGCGGGTGATCGACGGCATGCACCGGCTGATGGCGGCGTCCCTGCGGGGCCAGGAGACCATCGACGTCATGTTCTTCGAGGGCAACGAGGCCGACATCTTCCTGCGCGCCGTCCAGGAGAACGTCACGCACGGCCTGCCGCTGTCCCGGGCGGACCGGCGCGCCGCGGCGGAGCGGATCATCGCCTCGCACCCGCACATGTCCGACCGGGCCATCGGCCAGACGGCCGGGCTGGCGGCGAAGACCGTCGCCGCCCTCAGGAAGCTCTCCGGCGAGGGCGCGCAGCAGCCGAGCGTGCGGGTCGGCAGGGACGGCAGGGTCCGCCCGCTGGACGGCGGCGCGGGCCGCCTCCGCGCCGCGGAGCTGCTGGCCGACCAGCCGACCGCGTCCCTGCGCGACGTGGCGCGGGCCGCGGGCATCTCCCCGGCGACGGCGTTCGACGTGCGCAAGCGCCTTGAGCGCGGCGAGTCGCCCCTGCCGGAGAAGTCGGGCGGGCGCACGGGCCGGGCGAAGCCCGCCGGCGCCGGCGCGGCCTCCGCCGGGGATGCGGCCGACCGCGGCGCCGGTTCCGGACGCGACGACCGCACCGCCACCGCCCCCGCGCCGCCCCTCCGCTTCGAGCCGCGGACGGTCCCCGCGGCCCCGGCGGCGCCGGACCCCGCCGCCACGGTGGAGAAGCTGATGCGCGACCCGTCGCTGCGGAACAACGAGCGGGGCAAGAGCATGCTCCGGCTCCTCCACATCAACGCGGTCGGCGCGGAGCAGCTGCCGGACGTGACCGAGACGGTGCCGCCGCACTGCGTCGCTATCATCGTCCAGCTCGCTCACCAGTACGCGAGCATGTGGCAGGACTGCGCCCGGGAGCTGGACCGCCGGGCGCGGATCATCGACCCGGTCGCCAGCCGTCCGCTGACCGGATCCGCCTGATCAGGACGGCCGGGAAGGCCTGAGGGAATGAACAGCACCAGCGAGCGCACGGAAACACTCCAGCCCGAGCCGGCGCGCGCGCTGGGCTCGCTGCTGGACGTGCCGGTACCGGACTTCGAGGACGGCGCCGGCCTGCCGCTGCTGTGGCACTGGATCTACCTGCTGGAACGGCCCGCGCAGTCCGACCTCGGCCCGGACGGGCATCCGCTGCGCGGGACGGTCGCCGCCTTCCCCGGAGGCACCCGCCGCAGGATGTGGGCGGGCGGCCGCGTCCGGACCGACGGGCCGCTCGTCTGCGGGGAACCGGCCACCAAGCGCAGCCGCGTGCTCTCCATGAAGGACAAGCAGGGCCGGACGGGCCCGCTGACCTTCATCCTGGTCGAGCATCAGATCCTGCAGCGCGGCCGTGTTGTCATCGACGAGCAGCAGGACATCGTCTACCGCGAGCCGGTCTCCCCCGACGCACAGGCGTCGGCTTCGTCCGAGGAAGGCCCGGTAGTCGAGCCCGGTGACGGCGAGTGGGCGATCGAGGTTTCGCCCACGCTGCTCTTCCGCTTCTCGGCGCTCACCTACAACGCGCACCGGATCCACTATGACCGCGACTACGCGCGGCAGGTGGAGGGCTACCCGGGCCTGCTCACCCAAGGACCGCTGCAGGCCGTCGCCATGGCCGAAGCGGCACGCGCCGCCGGATACGCCGGCGACGACGCCAGGGGCGAGCGCCTGCACTTCGAGTACAGGCTGACCTCGCCCCTGTTCGACCACCAGGGCCTCGTCGTCAGCGCCGCCAAGGAGGAGGACGGCGCGCTGGCGACCGCCGTCCGGGACAACTACGGACGCCGAACGGCAACGGGAACCCTCCGCCCAGCCGACCACTGACCCCGGTCATTGCGCGTCACCCCGGTCATTGGGCGCACGCCTCGACGCGCAGCCCCAGCAGGGGCGCGATCGACTCGCCGCAGTCGTCGAGGACGGCGGTGCCCACCGTGATGGGCCCGGCGGCGCGCAACCTCAGTTCGCGGTGAACCGTGAGCGCACGGCTGCTGAAGTGCACCGCCTGCTGACCGTCGCCGAGCTGGACCAGGCACCACCCGATCGTGTAGAGGGCCCGGATCTCTCCTTGCAGGTCACCGGCGGCACGGGAGTGCCGCAGCGCCTGCCGTGCCTGGTCCATCGCCTCCATCCCGCGATGCTGCGACTGCAGGACGTGGGCGCGGCTGAGACCCGACAGCGCCTGGAGCCGGCTGTCGCCGAGCCGCCCGGCCAGCCGGACGGCCTCGTCCAGGTGGTGACCCGCGCTGGTGACGTCGCCGAGCAGGAATCTCAGCCAGCCGAGCTGCTGGCGCGCCATCGTCAGGCCGGCGAGATCGCCGCGGCCGGTGGCCGCCGCGAGCGCCGCCTCCTGAGCCGCCGCGAGCCGGTGCCGGCCCGCCTCGTCCTGGAAGTACCACCCGGCCGTCCAGGGGAGCTCCCAGGCGTACGGGGCGTAGCCGCCCTCGGCGGCCTGCCTGATCAGGGCGAGCAGGACGTTCCGCTCGTTCTCGAACCAGTCGACCGCCTGCTCGGGTCCCTCGAATTCCTCAAGGGTGACCCCGGGCCGCGGCGGGGTGCGCGGGAGCTCGGCCTGACCGGGACGCAGGAGGCTCGTCGCCACGACGGAGGCGCGCAGGTAGTGGTCGAGCACCCGCTGGACGGCGGCACGCCGGTCGACCTGGCTCTCGCGGATGCTCGCCTCCTCCGCCGCGTAGGAGCGAAGCAGGTCATGGCAGGTGTAGCGGCCCGGAAGGTGCTCTGTCAGCAGGTGCTCATCACATAATTCGGCGAGCGCCAGGCACGCCTGCCCCGGTGACAGGGCGGCCAGGCTCGCCGCCACCGGGACGGTGATGTCCGAGCCCGAGTAGAGGCCGAGGAGCCGGAACATGCGGGACGCCAGGTTCCCGAGCCTGGCCCGCGACCACGAGAACACCACCCGCAGGCTGGTGACCGGCTCCCCCGTGTCGAGCGCGTCCAGCCGCCTCCGCGTGTCCCGCAGCTCGGCCGCGAGCGCGGCCAGCGACAGGCCGGGACGCGCGGCGGCGCGGGCGGCGGCGTCGCACAGGGCGAGCGGCAGGCCGCCGCAGAAGGCGGTCAGCTCGCCGATCACGGCGGGGTCGGCCGTCGCCCATCTGGCGCGCAGGTGCAGGGCGAGCAGTTCGCGGGATTCGGCCTGCGTCAGGACGCCCAGCGTCATCAGGTGGGCGCCTTCCGCGGCCAGCCCGGTGAGCCGGTTCCTGCTGGTGACCAGCACCAGGCACGTCGGCGATCCCGGCAGCAGCGGGCGGACCTGTTCCGCGTCGTGGACGTTGTCCAGGACGATCAGCATGCGGCGGTCCGCCAGCAGGCTGCGGTACAGGGCGGCCCGACCGTCGAGGTCCGACGGGACCCGCGCGGGCGGCACGCCGAGGGAGACCAGCACGCCCTCCACCGCGTCGGCGGGCACGACCGGCGTCCCGGACGGCCCGGACCCGCGCAGGTTCACGAACAGCTGCCCGTCGGGGAAGCGCGGGGCCAGCTGGTGCGCCCAGTGGACGGCCAGCGCGGTCTTCCCGATCCCGGCCATCCCGGTCAGCGCCGCGATGACGACGCCCTTCGCGTGCGTCATGTCCTGCTCCGCCAGGGCGGAGAGCCAGGTCAGCTCGCTGGCGCGTCCGGTGAAGCAGCGCGGCGCGGCGGGCAGCTGCCGCGGCGGCGGGAGGTGCCCGGTGGCGGTGAACGCCCGCGGCTGCGCGTGCGGCTGCTCCCCGTTCAGGACATGCGCCAACCCGCGGCCCGGCACGTGCATCAGCTCCCGATCGGCCTCCTGCATCAGCTGCCGGTCGGCTCCGTCCATCAACTCCTGGTCGGCCCCCTCCAGCAGCTCGCCGTTCGCCGTGCGCGGCAGCTCCCGGTTCGGTACGCGCATCGGCGCCCGGTTCGGCGCCCGGTTCGGCGCGCGGTTCGGCTCGCGGCTCGGCACGCGTACCAGCTCGCGGCTCTGCCCGCGAAGGTGATCGCGGCCCGGCGTGCGGGGGTGATCGCGGCCCGGCCCGCGGAGATGATCGCGGTTCGGTGCGCGCAGGTCCTGCCGCAGGACCCGCACGTAAGCGTCGGCCAGTTCCTCGCCCGGATAGAGCCCGAGCTCCTGGTCGAGGCGCGACCGGACGCCCTCGAAGACCCGGATGGCGTGCGCCTGCTGCCCGGACCCGGCCAGCGCGATCATGAGATGGGCGTGCACCCGTTCGTTGAGCGGCTCGGCGTCGGCGAGCGCCTGCAGCCGCGGCAGCACCCGATCGTGCCGGCCCAGGTCGTGGGCGACCTCCGCGTACTGCAGGAGCACGCCGACGAGTTCCTGCTTGAGCGCGGTGACGCCCGGGTGCCCGGCGAGGACGTCCACGTCGGCGAACGGCTCGCCGCGCCACAGGCTGACCCCGCAGTCGTAGTGCTCGGCCGCGGTCACGTCGTCCCCGGCGGCCCTCGCCGCCATGGCGCGGGCGACCATGTCCCGGAAGACGAGCAGATCGACCTCCATGCCGGAAAGGCTCAGCCGGTAGGCGCCCCCGACCGAGTCGATCACCTCGTCGTCGCCGCGGCTGCTGCCGCTCTTCAGGGCCTTGCGGATGCGGCTCACATGCGCCTGCACCAGCGACACGGCGGTGCGCGGCGGCTCCTCGTCCCAGAGCAGGTCGACGATCGCGTCCCGGCGGACGGGCACTCCGGGCTCCATCAGGAGCAGCCCCAGCACCGCGCGCCGCGCGGGCGGTCCGAGGCGGAGCGGCTTGCCGTCCGTCCACGCCTCGAACGGGCCGAGCACGGACAGCCGCAGCCCTTCACCGCGTCCGGACGGGTGCGCCGCCCGCGCGGATTCGGAGTCGTCCCGCGGGCGATCCGCCGTCGGCGCGTCGTCGGCCCGTCGCCTCGGCAGCGCGGCCGCGCGCGCCAGGTCGGCCGCCTGGTCTTCGTCGAGTCCCAGGGCTTCGGTGAGCGCGGCCAGCGAGTGCGGCCGCGGCCGGCATCGCCTGGACTGCTCGAAGTCGCGCAGCGCGGCGAGGCTGAGCCCCGCCCTGGCCGCGAGTTCACGTTGCGTCAACCCCATCTGGCGCCGGTACGCACGTACCAAGGCCCCGAAATGAGAATTGTTGTCACTGGCCCCCGCCAACTTCTGCCCCCGTCTCATCACATATGCCACACGGGCACAACATGCGATGCTGCAACGAATTTCGGATCTCAGGTACAGGCGATATTCGTGGCGCGGCGAGGCCCGGCCGTCGATGACGGTGGGCCCGGTCGCGAGCGCCTGGACGAGACACGACGTGTGCCGGACGATCTCGCGCGTGTCGATCTGATCGCTGGAGAGCTGACGCGCGTGGCCGACCGCCGCGGCATGGTTTCGGTTTTCGACATCCGCCGAGTCCGGGTCTGGCTAATCGTTTGGGAACTGTGGGACCCGGCGAATTCTCGAACCGCGCCTGGATCGTTGACGATCAGCGTGCGCGGTATCCCTGGAAAGAGCCTGACGGCCGGTGGGAGTTGGTCCGGCGTGCGGCTCGCTGGCACATCCTTCTCTGGTCTATCGCCCCGTGACTTTCGGTTCCGCATGGGACCCCCCAGGTCCCATGCACATGGTAGTGCGTCTTCGTCGAGATTGTCGCCGACAAAGCCTTGTTGCCTTCCATACCAGATATTCGGCACGGCGGGCAAGCCGGATAATCGGGCCCGCCGCCGGACGGCGGGCGCGGCCCCGGCTGACGGATTGTCGTCCGTCCCGGCACTGCGCGTGGCCCCCTTCGGGCACCGGGCAATGCCGGAGCGGATGATCTCCGCGCCGGGCTCGTCCAGCTTCTCGATGACATAGTCGGCCGCGTTCACGTTCGCCCCCGGACTTGACTCGACCACTATTTCGATGATGCTGCCCCGTTTCCAACTTGAACAGCTTAGATGGCGAAGGCTACCGATCCGCTACCCGTCCCCTACCGGTATTACTACCGGTCCACTTCCAGCGTTTCGACCTGACCGGAGTCGCGGGATGCCGATCATGTGCTCGGCCACGCCTTCGCCGGTCAGGAGACCCGTGTTCGCAACTGATCGACCACGTACCGTGATCATCGGTGGCGTGTCGTTCGCTCTCGGTGACCACATCCGGACACTCGGTGGAACGTTCGACCCCGGCACTTGACAGTTCCTCGATGACTGCACTTAGCGTTTGGACGATGGAGTCTGCTTCGGCGAGCCCATAAGCAGTACCTGCACGGTGAGGGGGGACCGTTTGTCGTTGAATATGTCATTCCTGGGCTCGATCGAAGTGACATCCGGACAACGGGAAATACATTTGGCCGGACAGCGCCAGCGGGCGCTGCTCTCGATCCTGGCGCTCGATTTCGGACGGGTCGTCCCGACCGAGAGAATCATGGACGCCATTTGGAACACCCAGCCTCCCGCCACGGCGCGCACCAAGCTCCACGCGCACGTCTCGGCATTGCGGCAGACGCTCGGCCAATCCGCGCGGGATCAGCGCGGTCCTTTGATCACGGCATCGCAGGGTTACAAGCTCTCCACCAACAATGTCGAACTCGACATCGCCGAGTTCTTCACGCTGACCGGCGGGGGCCAGCAGGCCCAGCGCGCGGGCCAGTACGAGGCGGCTTCGGACCTGTACGGCGAAGCACTCGCGCTGTGGCGCGGGCCCGCGTTCGCGGACGTCACGTCGGCCATGGTGCGCGCGGCCGCGGTGTCCCTCGACCAGCATCGTTTCCTGGTGGCGGAATCCAAGGCGGAAGTCGATCTCCTTCAGAACCAGGCCGACATGGTGGTCAGGGATCTGTCCGGCATTCTCGCCTCGCAGCCTCTCCGCGAGCGGTCCAGGGGGCTGCTGATGAAGGCGCTGTACTCGCTCGGCTGCCGCGTCGAGGCGCTGGAGCTCTACCGGGAGGGCCATCAACTAATGGTGGCCGAGCTCGGCGTGGAACCCAGCGCACAACTACGAACCCTGCACCAGCGAATACTCGCGGACGACGAGTAGACCCCCATCCACCGATGGTTTCCGGGGCTGTTTCCCCCGCCGGTCCAGGCGCGTCGGGCCGCCGACCGCAGAACAACCGGCTTGCCCGGCATTTCGGGACGTTTCAGCTTTTAATAGGCCTGGACCGAGCCAATCACGCGGCAGCCGCCACTGCGCGAGGCAGCCGCTAGGCGGCAGGCGGCACCCCTCAGGCGGGCATCCGTCGGCGACCGGCGGGAAGCTCATGTCGTCGCCTCGACAGGGAGAAAGTTAACTAATAAGGTAGGAAAAGTCACTATTAGTGCCGACCCTGGGTTTCCTGGCCCGGGACGGGCGCCGAGCCGGGGAGGCCGAGGATGAGCGTGACCGATGAGCTGATCGCCAACAGCGAGCGGTACGCGGCCGAGTTCGACAAGGGCGATCTGCCGCTGCCCCCGGCGCGGGGCGTGGCGGTGGTGGCCTGCATGGACGCCCGCCTCAACCCCTACGGCGTCCTCGGGCTCAGCGAGGGCGACGCCCATGTCATCCGCAACGCGGGCGGCGTCGTCACCGCCGACGAGCGGCGGAGCCTGGCCATCAGCCAGCGGCTGCTCGGGACCACCGAGATCATCCTGATCCACCACACCGACTGCGGCATGCTCACGTTCACCGACGACGCCTTCAGGAAGCAGATCCAGGACGAGACCGGCGTCAAGCCCGACTGGGCGGCGGAGGCGTTCGCCGACCTCGACGAGGACGTCCGCCAGTCCATCGGGCGCATCAAGGCCGACACGTCCATCCCGCATACCGACCAGGTCCGGGGCTTCGTCTACGACGTGCGGACCGGCCGGCTCCGCGAGGTCCATCCCTAGGACCGGCCGGGCCTGGCATACCGCGCACAGCGCGCGGAGTGCCCGTCGTCCGGAAATGGTGCAGGGGTCAGCGGTGCCGCTCGGCTGTCTCCATGGTCCAGTTGTAGAAGGTCGCCGGGTCGCCGAGCGCGTTCTGCAGGCTGGGCCTGACGATGGGCGCGTTGGCGGCGCTGAGGACGTCGAACAACCCGAGGTAGGCCCATTCCCAGACCATGGCCTCGAAGTTGTAGGCGTGCATGAGCGGGGTGAGGCGGCGGCGGATGCGGGCGACCTCGTCCGGCGCGAACCCGGCTTCGCCCAGCCGGGCGAGGCAGGCGCGTTCGTCTGCCGGGTCGAGGCGGGTGTCGAGGAACGGTTCGAGCAGGTCGGCCCACGTATCAGGACGGGTCGACCGGACGATGCCGTTGCGGCGGCAGAACCGCTCAAGCTCGGCCTGCTTTCGATGCGGGACGAACAGGGTCTCGCCGAGGGTGGTCCGTAGCTCGGGCCTGATGGCCTTCCAGTCGGCGTCGCGGATCCGCGCGGGCGTCACCATTCCGAAGGGGTGGACCGTGGCGCCGCGAAAGTCATAGCGCAGGAAACAGATGTGGTCCTCGGCGAAGGTGACCTCCATCGGTTCAGGGTCGTCCCTTCGCCGGCGGGTCCGGAAGGCGGCGACGCTGTGAGATTCGCCGCTCGGCGGTGGGACGGAGTCGCCCGGCCGCCCGTGCGCTTCCGTGTTTCCCGGCCCACCCCGTAAGGTGCCGTGGACAACACGCGGGAGGCCAGGCGAATGGACGCGGCGCAAGCGATTTCCTTGGTGGTGGATTGGATCCGGTCTCGCGGCCTGGATTACCCCACGGAGGGCTTGGCGGCGGATCGCTTCGAGGCCGGCTGGAGCGTCTACGCCCCGGTGGACGTCGACGAGAGCGACCCGATGGCCTTTCTCAACATGCCGGTGGGACGGTCGGTGTTCCTGGTGGGTGACTCCGGCCGTATCGAGGAAGTATCGTCCTCGGTTCCCCCGCAGTACGCCCACGAGCGGTTCGCCGCGCGGGAACGGTCCACCGGCACCGCCGCCGGACGGAAACGCGCCACGGACGGCGGCGCGACGGGGGCCGATGCCTATATGGCCGAGTTCGTGCAGTGGCTTGAGCAGGACGGACCGTCCGGCCAGCCGGGCATCAGCGGGTTCAGCATCGTCGGTCCAGGACCCGGCGACGGCGCCGCCGGAGGCCAGGACGGTGTGATCGCCGACGAGGCGTCGCGGCTGATCGACCCGATCGTCCAGCAGCTGGCATTGCTCGGCCCGCCCGAGTGGGAATGGCTGTGGGCGGAATTCGCCTTCACCGTGTCCGCTGAGATCGCCTATCTGCGGTTCTCGTCCTATCACCGTTCAGTGGTCGTTCCGGTGCCGGAGCCGGTGGCGGCGCTCGTCCGCGATCAACGGGACGTTGCGGCGCGGATGTCGGCCGGGCCGTGGTGGCGGCTGCTACTGACCGTCACCAATCGTGGTGAGACGACCGTGAGCTACGACTACGGCGACGGCCCTTTCCCGCACGATCAGCTGCTGCCGCCCGAGGATTACCGCAACGACCTGGAGGCGTATCCCCGCCCGCGCGTTCCGGCATGGCTCGCGCGATACATCGACTGGCCGGACGCATAGCGCCCGGAGGAATGGTCAGGCCAGGTCCGCGTCGTGCGCGAGAATGGCGGCCTGCACCCGGTTGGCGAGGCCGAGTTTGGCGAGGGCACGGCTCACATGGGCCTTCACGGTGGCCTCGCTCATGGTGAGTTCGCGGCCGATCTCGGTGTTGGACATCCCGCGCGCGACGCTTCGCACCACGTCCAGCTCACGGACGGTGAGGACGGCAAGGCGTTTCCGGGCATCGGCGGCCCTGGACACCCCGCTCCTGGCGAAATGCTCGATCAGCCTCCTGGTGACGGTGGGGGCGAGCATCGCGTGCCCTGCGGCGACGACGTGGACGGCCGCGATGAGGTCGCGCGGCGGGGTGTCCTTGAGGAGGAACCCGACGGCGCCCGCGCGCAGTGCCTCGTGGACGTACTCGTCGAGGTTGAACGTGGTGAGCATGACCACCTTCGGCGTGGAAGACGCGGGCACGGTCCCAGCGGACGCGGTCGCAACGGGGGCGGTCTGTCCGGCGGCGGCGGTGATCCGTCCGGCGGCGGTGAGGCCGTCCGTGCCGGGCATGCGCACGTCCATGAGCACGACGTCCGGACGGCACCGAGCGGCCGCCGCGACGGCCTCGGCCCCGTCGCCCGCCTCGGCGACCACGCTGATCCCGCCGTCGCTCTCCAGGATCCGGCGCAGCCCGCACCGGACCAGGCGCTCGTCGTCGGCGATCAGCACGCGGATCATGCGGGCTCCTCGATGAGGGGGATGCGGGCGCGGACGGCGAAGCCGCCGTCCGGACGCGGGCCCGCCTCCAGCCGTCCGCCGATCAGTTCGAGGCGTTCGCGCAGGCCGATGAGGCCGAGCCCGGCGCCAGGCGGGCGAATCGCGGCCCGCCTGCCGGGGGGCTCGTTGGCGACGGTCAACTCCACGTGGTCCGGCCGGTAGCGCAGGACGACCTCCGTCGCGGCACCGGCGGCATGTTTGTGGACGTTCGTCAGCGCCTCCTGCACGACCCGGTAGGCGGCGCGCTCGGCGGCGGCGGGCAGCGGACGGGCCGCGCCCTCGTCGTGACGGCGGACGGGCAGTCCGGCCGACCGTGACTGGTCGAGCAACCGGTCCAGGTCGTCGAGCACCGGAAGGGCGGTGCTCGGGTCGGCGGCCGGATCCGCGGCCAGGTCGGCGGACGGCGAGCGCAGGACGCCCAGCACCTCGCGCAGATCGGTGAGCGCCGCCTGGCCCGTGGCGCGGATGAGCTCCGCCGTGGTCCGCGACTCCTGGTCGGACGTGCCGACCTCAAGGGCCCCGGCATGCAGGACGATCAAGGAGACCCGGTGCGCGACGACGTCGTGCATCTCGCGCGCGATGCGGGTGCGCTCGGCCGCGCGGGCCCGCTCCGTCCGCGCGGCCTGGTCGCGTTCGAGCCGTTCGGCGCGGTCGGCGAGCCCCGCCAGGACCTGCCTGCGGGCATTGATCCACAGGCCCGCGAACAGCGGAAGGCCGACCAGGAACAGCACGGCGAGGACGCCGTCGAAGGTCGACGTGGAGTAGCCGGGGCCGAGCACGAACCTCAGGCCGGAGGCGTCGTAGAGCGGCGGCAGTCCGAGGAGCGCGACGGCGGAGCCGCCGGTGAACACCGCGAGGTGGCCTCTGCGCCGCAGCGTCGTCGCCGCGTAGTAGGACGCGACGATGAAGCCCGGCCACCACGAGAACAGCAGGGCGGCGGGCGCGGTGACGGCGAACAGCGGCCACAGCCGGCGCCTGGCCGTCGCGGCGGCCGCCCCGGCCACGGCGGCGGACAGCAGGATCAGCGCGCCCTCGGCCCGGCCGCCGGGCCGCTCCTCCCAGTAGTCGAGCACGACGAAGCCCGCCAGCACGATCCCCAGCGCGCTCGGCGCGACGCGGTCGGCCAGCCGCGCCACCGGCTCCAGCGCCCGGCCCTGGGACGACACCGCCCGCGCATAGTCCACGGCGCGAGCGTAACCAAGGGGGGGCGGCGGGCGAATCCGACGATCGTCGATATGCGCTCGTCCAAAAGGCGAGACATCCCGGTACCTGAGGACGACGCCCTGATCGACGATCAGCCGACGCGCGCCCGGCACGCCCGCCGCGAAGGTTGGACCGAGGCTCATCGAACCGACCGGGCCTCATCGAACCGACGGGAGGCGGAGTGGGCATCAAGAGGACGCGGGCAGGGGCCGGCGCGGGTGCGGCGGCACTGGCGATCGGCATGCCGGTCGCGGCGGTCGTGGCGGTCGCGACGGTCGCGGCAGCCGTGACGGTGGTGGCGGTGCCGTCATCGGCTTCGGCGCAGTCCGGGCAAAGACCCGAGCAGTTGTACGTCGCGCCATGGGGCAAGGACGTCTGGCCGGGCACCGTCGAACAGCCCTTTGCCACGCCGGCGCGCGCGCAGAAGGCCGTCCGGGAACGGACTGCGCGGATGGCGTCGGACATCGTGGTGAACTTCCGGTCCGGGACGTACCGGCTCGCGGCGCCGCTGAAGCTGACGGAGGCGGCGGGCGACTCGGGGCGCAACGGCCATCGGGTGATCTACCAGGCCTACGGCCACGGGACGCCGCGCCAGGAGAAGGTGACCCTCAGCGGCGGCCGCGAGATCACCGGATGGCGGCCGGACGAGCGGCAGAAGGGATTCTGGCGCGCCGACGTCGGGGGACTCGACCTCCGCCAGCTCTATGTCAACGACAGGCGGGCGTCGCGACTCGTCCATGGAAACGCGGGGCTCGGGGACAAGCTGGAGCTGACGAAGACCGGCTACACCACCACGAGTCCCATTCCGGGAAAGTGGCGTGACCCCCGCGACATCGAGTTCATCTATCGGTACGGCTATGTCGAAGGCCGCTGCGGCGTGGCCGACATCTCCGGCTCCGGCTCCGGCTCCGGCGCGGGCTCTGGCTCTGGCTCTGGGCGGACGGCTATCACCATGGATCAGCCTTGCTGGGACATGCTCCGGAACCTGTACGGCGCGGACGCGCCCAAAGAATGGTTCGCGGTGGAGAATTCCCTGAGCTTCCCCAGCACGCCGGGCAGCTGGTATCTCGACCGCTCCCAGCCCGGACGGCATGTGCTGCTGTATCGCCCGCGGCCAGGGGAGGACATGCGTCAAGCCCAGGTCACCGCGCCCATTCTGGAGTCTCTCGTCAGCGGTACGGGGCAGCCCGGACGTCCATTGCACGACGTCGCCTTCAAGGGCCTGACATTCGCGCACGCCTCCTGGCTGGCGCCCAACGAACCGGAGGGATTCGCCGCGGCGTGGAGCATGTATATGCGTCCGGGGAAGGACGGTGAAATGACGGCGCTGACGGTGCCGGGCAACGTCGCCTTCCGCACCGCGGAACGGATCACCGTCGAGGGAAACCGCTTCGTCCATCTGGGCGCACAGGCGCTGGAATTCTCCGAGAACAGTTCGTACAACGTCGTGGACGGCAACGTCATCACCGACGTCTCGGACGGGGGAATCCTGATGGGCGTCGTCCCGCCCGACCTGAAAGGCACCAACAGCGGCAATCGCATCACCAACAACTGGATCCACGGCACCGGAGCGGACTACCGCGCGTCGTCCGCGATCTGGGACACGGCGACGCAGCGCACGACCATCGCCCACAACCAGGTCAACGACGTGCCGTACATCGGAATTCTGTCCGGGCCGAGCGACGACCTGCGCGGCATCATGCACGGCAACCGCATTCTCAACAACCGGGTCTTCAGGACGAACCGGCTCCTGGCCGACGGCGGCGGGATCTACCTCCGGGGCGAGCAGGGGACGTCCTTCGCGGACGGGGCCGTCATCAGCGGAAACGCCGTCACCGAAAGCAAGTTCACTCCCGAATGGAACATCGGTATCTACACCGATGACAGCTCCAATTGGGTCACCGTCGACCGCAATGTCGTCTACGACTACGTGGCCTCGATCGGCGGGTGCAGCGAGGAGTGGGGCAACCGGCCCGTCCAGAACGTGCGGTACCGCAAGAACTTCTGGGACGACGCCGTACCATCGTGGTTGGAACGCAAGGACTATCCGGGAGCCTGGCCTCCGGCCGACGAGCAGAACCCTGAGGAAGGGTGCGGCGAACCCCGGAAACTACAGTTCGCCGCCAACACGAAACTGCCGCCCGCCAACCCGGGCCAGGCATGCTCCAACAACACCGAATGCGCCGCGATAGTGCGGAAGGCCGGGCTGCTCCCGTCCTACCGCCACCTTCTGCGCGCACCATAACGACGAACGCGAGCCTCAGGCACCGCGAGCCTCGAACACCGCGAGGCTCCGGTGCCGTGGGGCTCCGGTGCTGTGGGCCTTAGGCGCCGCCGCCGAAGCTGATCTCGTTGCCTTCCGGGTCGTGGTAGATCACCTTGGACACGCCGTTATCGTAGCCCTCGCGCTTCGCGGGCTCGATGCCCCGGCGGGCGATTTCGGCGACCCGGTCGTCGAGGTCGTCGACGAACGAGAACACCAGGGCGTTCCCGGCGCGGTCCGGGTCCTGGACGATGTAGACGTATCGGTGCTCGGCCATTTCCCACACCGCTTCGATGTCGTTCGGGAGGAACGACGGCTTCCGGCCGAACAATTGCTCGTACCACGGCAGCGCCGCCGCGTAGTCGGTGACGGGAATACCGGCGAAGAGATCGAGTGCCATGTCGTCCTCTGTCTGTGGTCGCTGTGTCGCGGGTACTGACCTCGCTGCCGCCGGGAATTCATCGCCGTCCCGCATGACGAGCCCCGGGGTTCGGGGGTCGGGGATCGAGGGTCGGGCCGGGACGAGAGGATTGGTCTCGTCCCGGCCCGGCCGTGGGTCATGCCGGTCGCGGGCGCCAGCCGTCGCGGTAGCGGACGCCGCCGCCACTGAGCCGGACCTCGTCGTGCCAGGTCCCGGGGACCGGTTCGGTGCGGATCTGGTCGGGTCGCTCGACCACGACGCACACCTCCTCGCCGGGCCACCACCACCCGCACGAGCGCGCCACCGCGGCCCAGTGGCCGAGGTGGTCGAGCCGGTCCGGGGTGTAGTGCGCCAGGCCGAGACGGTGCAGGGCGTCGTAGTAGGCGATCCACGCCGCGTCCTGCTGCCCGTACCAGCACACCGGTACGGGCCCGCGGGCGGTCAGCGTGGTGCGGACGGGTTTGCGGAATCCGTCGGCGAGGCTCCGGTGCAGGGCGTTGTGGACGCCCTGATGCAGGACGACGCCCAAGGGGACACCGGCGCGGATCGCCTCCAGCGGAGGCAGTTCGGGCCAGGGTTCACGCTTCTTGCCCTTCCGCGCCGGGGTCAGCTCGGGGTCGCCGTAGACGACACCGGCGCTGAGCGCGCCGCGGAGCTGGGACGCGACCATGGCCAGATCGCTGGCCGGCGATGGCGGTCCCGGGGTGCGGGGGTCCCGGAGTCTCGCGTAGAGGTCGTCCAGCGTGGGCAGGCCCGCGATCAGCGGGATCGCCTGGTCCGGAGAGTCGACCCACGCGAACCGGGGCCGTGGACGGGACATTCGTACGTAGATCGCGGTGAGGCCGCGTTCGGTGGTCTGCCGGTCTGCGGGTTCCGTGGACAGGCCGTGGTCCAGCCATTCCTGCCGGATCTTGACTGCTTCCCGCCACCGGTCGTGAGCGTGCTTGCCGCGGACGTCGGCCGCGGGCCGGGCGGCGTCGTCGCGCCGCGTGGGCGCGATCAACGCGCCTGGGCGTCGCCGCCCTTCCGGTTGGAGATCATGCTTCGATGATGGCCTGGGTTCCACCGTCCGCGCAACCGCCCACCCCAGCACGGGGGCGGGTCAAGCGCGGCGGGGCAGCGGACGGGGCAGTCGCACCTTGATGAACTCGGTGTCGTCGGCGCGGCCGGCCACGCGGGTCGCGTCGAACGGGAAGTTGTTGTCGTTGAGCACGCCGATGGTCCGGTCGTCGAATACGGTCACCGCCTCGATCGTGAAGAACGGGAACCTGAAGACCCGGCCGGGGGTGCCGAGCCCGCGCGGGTTGGCGATGTTCAGCAGGTCCACGACCTCGGTCTTGTCGGCCAGGCCGTCGCCGTCACCGTTACCGTCGCGGTCGGGGCGGTCGGGGAGGTCGACCAGGTGGATCTTCTTGACGGCCGCCTTGTCGCCCTGCAGCTGGTCGCGTTCGATGGCGAGGAAGCGGCCGCGGCCGACGCCGATCAGGTCGGCGACGGACAGCTCGGGCGTCTGCATGCGGTAGGTCCAGCGCCGGCCGGTGAAGGCGGCGCGCCGCCGGTCGAACTCGTATACCCGCAGGTCACCTGGTGTGTCGCCGGTGACGGTGCCCTCCAGCATCGGGTACAGCGTCCCGCCGTCCGGGGAGATCGCCAGGTTCTCCAGGCCCTTGCTGCCGCCGAGGTTCGGCTTCTCCCCCGGCTCCAGCTCCGGGCTGCCGGGGGACTTCGCGCCGGGCACCGGGATCGGCCGCTCCAGCAGCCGTCCCGCGCGGTCGAAGTGCAGCACGTAGGGGCCGAACTCCTCGCCGATCCAGAACGTGCCGTCGGGCGCGCGGACGATCGACTCCGGGTCGAAGTCGGCGCCCGTGAGGACCCGGTCGGGACGGGTGAGCGGGAAGCGCACCTGCCCGTCCGGATCGCTGAGCGTGATGCCGCCGCCGGACGCCCGCACCCGGCCGTGCCGGAAGTCGGGTTCGAGCCTGTGGACGCGCAGCAGGAAGTCGGCGCTGGTCTCCTTCCGGCCGTAGCCGTTGTCGGCCAGCGCCAGGAACGATCCGTCCGCGTTCCGCACGACCCCGCTGACGCCCTGCACCGGCTGCCCGGGGAACGGCGGGCGGACGCCGTTGACCGGCTCGGTCCCCAGCGCCGAACCCGACGGCTCGCTCCCGGGGACATAGGTCTCGGCGGGTAGCTCGGCCCAGCCGACGAGCGTCGGGCGCGCGGCCGTCGGGTGCGCGGCCCCGGCACCGGCCCCGGCGTCCGGATCTGCCGACGCGGCGGACGCTCCGCCGGCGGCGATCAGCGCGGCGATGGCGCCGGGGGCCACCAGACCGGAGATGACACGTCTGCGCATGGAAACACCCTCCGTCGTGCCGCCCAGTTGATCACCGTACAACGGGCATGCGGATCGCCCGGCCGGAACGGGGTTCCGGCCGGGCGGTCCGGGCGGGGGGCGGGGTCAGACGCCGGCCACGGAGCGGATCCAGGACCGGCTGGCGGGCACACTTCCGTACGTCTGCTCCGACCGGCCGTCGGCGGTCGACGCGACGCCGACCTGCCGGCCGTTGTAGCGCTGCGGGCCGCCGGAGTCGCCGCTCCAGGCGTTGCCGTTGATCTTGCTGGTGCAGATCGCCGGGCCGTACCGGTAGTCGAGGCAGGTGCCGGACACGGACGTGACGCGCACGTCCGCGCATTTGAGCTGTTCCGAGAGCGGGCCGTTGTAACTGGTACGGCCCCAGCCGCAGATCTGGTTCGTCGATCCGACCTCCGGGTCGGCGTCGGCGAGCTGGGAGTAGGTCGTCTCGTGGGCGCCGGCCAGGTGCACCAGCGCCAGATCGCCCTTCGGCGCCACCTGGTGCTCGCTGACGTTGATCGTGGTGGCCTTCTCGCGGTAGACGCTCCCGACGCGGACCGTGAGGCCGCTGCCCACGCAGTGCGCCGCGGTGAGGACCCACGTCGGGGCGATGACGGTGCCGGAGCAGGTGAACGATCCGCTGCGGTAGATCGAGGCCGCCCAGGGGGCGTCGGCATCGGTGACGAAATAGCCGCCGATGATGGGCGGCGCGGCCTTGGTCGCCTCGGTCGTCGGCGGACGCGGCGCTCCGCCGTCACTCGCCGTGGCCGGAAGGACCATTCCGGCGAGCAGAGCCGGCACGGTACCGACCAAGGTAATGACGCGTAGCGAGAGCATGCACAGCTCCTTTGCCGTGTTATGCGCAAAAGCTCCTTAAAAATAGACCAGCGACCATCTTGTGTGGCACTTCTAGACAGCTCAGTTTTTCAGTGTGAATACTCTTGCGGTCGAAGCCGAGACTGGACGGGCCGCGCAGATCTGGCGCACGCGGAGTTTTGGATTTTCTCGATCCGTGACCATTCGTGCCGTGGGGGCGGGGTGCGTCGGCGCGCAGGCGCAGGTGCATCAAGCTGGTTTGATGTATCGTGGTTCACGTGGAGTCTTCGGAGCACGCCGCCCCGCCCTTCGTGCGGCTGGCCGCGCATCCGCTGCGATGGCGGCTGCTGCGCGAACTGGCCGCCGGCGACTACCGGGTCCGTGAGCTGGTCGACCTGGTCGGCCAGCCGCAGAACCTGGTGTCCTACCATCTGCGGCTGCTGCGCGACGGCGGGCTGGTCACCGCGCGGCGCAGCAGCTTCGACGCCCGGGACAGCTACTACCACCTGGACCTGGAGCGCTGCGCCCACGCACTGACCACGACCGGCGCCGCACTCCACCCCGCCCTCGCCCCCGACCTGGCCCGTGCCCCGGGCCTCGACCCGGACCTCGACCCGGACCTCGATCCCGACTTCGACGCGGCCCTTGGCTCGGGCCCGGGCTCGTCCGTGGTCTCGTTCCTGGGGGCCTCCTCGTCGGGGCCTCGTCTCGCCGTGCTGTTCGCCTGCACCGGCAACAGCGCCCGCTCACCGATCGCCGAAGCGCTCCTCGACCACCGCACGGGCGGGCGCGTGGACGTGGTCAGTGCGGGCAGTCATCCCAGGCAGCGGCTGCACCCGGACGCCGTCCAGGTGTTGCGCGAGCGCTACGGCATCGACGTCGCCAACCGGCGCCCGCGGCATCTGGACGCCGTGGCCGGACGGCGGTTCGACTACGTGATCAGCCTGTGCGACAAGGTCCGCGAGGTGTGCCCCGACTTCGGCGGCCGCACCCGGCGCGTCCACTGGAGCATCCCCGACCCGGCCGCCGCCACCACGATCAGTACAGCCGGGGGCGCGACGGGCGTCGGGACCGAACGTGCGGGGCATCCCGCCTTCGCCCGGGCGGCGGCGGACATCGACACCCGCATCCGCCATCTGCTGCCGCAACTCGTCCACCTACCACGAGGGGACTCGTCATGACCGCACCCGATCAGCTCGCCGGCGTCCGCTACCTCGTCGACGACGTCCAGAAGGCCGCCGACTTCTACACCACCCACCTGGGCTTCACGCTGCGCACCAGCGCCGGGTCGGCCTTCGCCGACGTGGTGCGCGGACCGCTGCGGCTGCTGCTGTCCGGGCCCGCCAGCTCCGGGGCCCGCGCGACGCCCGAGCCCGCCGTACCCGGCCGCAACCGCGTCCACCTCATCGTCGACGACCTCGACGCCGAGATCGACCGGCTCCGCGCCGCCGGGCTGACCTTCCACAGCGACGTCGTCGCCGGGCCAGGCGGGCGGCAGATCCTGATCACCGACCCGGCCGGCAACCTCGTCGAGCTCTTCCAGCCCGCCGCCACCGCACCGACCGGGACCTAACTGAGGCCGCGGGCGCGAGCGGCCGTCACCAGTGCCGTTCGACGGTGCCTTTCGTGGCGACGTGCGCCTTCTTGAGGGTGCGCAGCTTGGCGCGGCGGTGGCGGCGCCGCTGGACGCGGGCGAGCCGCCGCTCGTCCGCGACGTCGTTCGCCATGTCGTCGTCAGCGAGGCGCAGCCGTCGCTGAAGGCGGCTTTCGACCCAGTCGCCGAGCGGCAGGCCGGGTTCCTTCCGCCATTTCTTCGGGCGGCGGCGCGCCAGCCGCTCGTCCACCTCGTTCGCGGCGTCGCGGTCGGGAGGGCCCGTGGCGTCCTGAAGGATCCGCTGGACGCGGTGCCGGTTGGCGCGGTTGGGGAACCGCTTCCTCAGCCGTACGGCATTCCGCGAGCTCTTGTCGTTCTCGGCGTAGGCGTTGCGGCGGTCCTTGGCGTAGCTGATCTGTTTCTTTTCCTGAGGGCTCCTGCGCGGCATCGGTCACCTGCTTTTCGTTAGGCCGCCGCTGACCGCACTGTAGCGGGGACGGTCAATCATGGGAACTTGATTGTTCGATGGCGCTCGCCATTCCGGCCACGGTCGGGGACTCGAAAAGGGTGCGCATGGACGGCGGGTCGCCGAGCAGATCGCCCGCACGCCAGATGAGCTGGACGGCCACCAGTGAAGTGCCGCCCAATTCAAAGAAGTCGTCCTCGACACCGATGTCGCCGACGCCGAGAACGTCCGCCCACAGTTCGGCTAGGGCGGCTTCCAGGTCGGTGTGCGGGGCGACGTAGTCGCCGAGGACGGAACGGTCCGGTGGGTCGGCCAGGATCGCGTCGCCGGACGCCGGTGTCCGCATCGAGTGCCGGTCGGCCTGGCGGACGCGGGCGCTGATCTCGTCGATGGGGACGGCGCTGACGACGACCTGCGGGCCGAGGCCGGCGGCTAGGAGCCGGCGCAGCGCCTCGGCGCCGTCCGCCGGCGTTATGCCAGGCCGCCGAGTCGGCGAAGCGGGCGGATGGGCGAGCGAAACGGGCGGCTGGGCAGGTGGCTCGGCGGGCGGTGGGGCGAATGTCGGGAGGGAATCGGCGTCGAATTCGCGCAGGATGACGTCGTCTATCGACAGGATCTCCTGGCCGGATTCGTCGAGGATCGCTACGTCCATGACGCGGAGGCCGTCCGTTCTGTCCGGCTGGTGGCGTACATGGCTGAAGGCGCGTGCGGGCAGCGGGCCGCGTATGACGACCCTTCCGTATCCGATCGGGAGGTGGTCGCGGTCGTGACGGCCGGCGTCCGCCGCTATGGCCTCGTCCAGCAGCGCGGGATGGACGGTCAGGCCATCGGACACGACCGTTCCCGGGGCGGACAGAATCGCCAATGCCTCGTCAGGTCCCGCATAGGTTCGGACGAGCCCGCTCCAGCGCGGGCCCAGGGTCACCGCGCTTCCTCGTCTGTGCGGCGTCGCCGGTTCGTATTCGCTGGTGCAGCGTTCACGAATGGCGGTGATGTCGCGTGGAGGCACGGATTCGGGGACGACCGCTCTCGCCGTGGAGTGTGCGTGATCGACGGTGTGGCCGGTGGCGTCGACGGTACGTACCGCTATCGGTCGTGACTCGGTTCCGGCACCGACGACGACCTCGAAGTCCACTGTTTCGCCGTCGGGGGCTGCGAGCGGCGCGGCGAAGGCGATGTCGCGCAGTTCCACCGCGACGGTCGCGTCCTGTGTTCCGTTCACTGCGGCGATGAACGCGGCGCGCATCAGGTCGAGATGGGCCGTGCCTGGTAGGACGGGCGTCCCCTGCACGCGGTGCTCGTCGAGCACCCAGTGGGTGGTGGACGACATCGTCCCCTTGAAGACGTCCGAACCGGACGGGCCGTGGCGGTGCGCGGTGAGCCACGGGTGCGCGTCGGTCGCCGTTCCCGCGTGGTCGTGGCCGTAGGGCATGCCGACCTCCGCCGCCATGCCGACGTCCAGCCACGCGCCCCAGTTCACCGAGACGACCGTTCCGTTCCGGGGCGTCCCGTCGCGCGAGGCCGGTGCGGCGATCCCGCGCGGGCTGCGCGCGTAGGCGTCCATGAACGCGTTGGCCGCGCAGTAGTCCGACTGGCCCAGCCCGCCGGCGATGGCGGTGACGGAGGAGCACAGCGCGAGGACGTCGAGCGGCAGGTCGCCGAACACCTCGGCGAGCGCGAGCGTCCCGGCGACCTTGGGCGCCAGCACCGCCCGCGCGGTGTCCCGCCGCTTGACCTCGATCAGGCCCCCGCCGGGGACCCCGGCCGCGTGGACGATCCCGTCGACCTCTCCGAAACGCGCCCGGATCTCGCTCCTGACCCGCTGGAGCGCCTCAGGGTCTGTGACGTCGGCCGTGTGCACCGCCACCTCGGCCCCGGCCTCCTCCATCCGCCGTATCGCCTGGACGGCGCGCGACATCCGGTCGCCGGGACCGTGCTCGGCGAGCCACGCGTCCCAGGACGCCCGGCCGGGGAAGGCGGACCGGGTGAGCAGCGCAAGCCGCGCCCGGACGCGCCGCGCGAGGTGCTCGGCGATCGTGATGCCGAGACCGCCCAGCCCGCCCGTGATCAGGTAGACGCCGCGTTCGCGCCAGCCGTCCGCCGGATCCCCTCCGGCCTCCGGCGGGAGCGGGACGCGAGTGTGGGTGGGCGTCCAGCGTCTGCCGTTGCGGAGCGCGACGACCGGTTCGCCCGTACCGGTGCCGGCGAACGTGCCGGTGCCAGTGCCGGTGGTCGTGAGTTCGGTGATGAGGTGGTCCAGTGCGCCGTCGCGCAGGTCGGTGTCGATGTGGCGGCAGGTGAGGTGCGGCGCCTCCAGTGGGAGGACCCGGCACACTCCGGCGGCGAGCGCCAGCTCCGGTCTCAGCAGATCGGTCCCGTCAACGTCCTGGGCGTGTGCGGTGACGACGTCCAGGGCGGCCGGGGCGGGGTCCGGGCTTTCGGCGAGTGCCTGGGCCAGGGCGAGGAGGCCGAAGAACGTACGGTCCTGGGCGGTTTCGGCCTCGGCTCGGGTGAGCGCCGTGTCCGGGGCGGGCGGGGGGATCAGGCCCCAGGCGGCGACGATCCGGGGCGGGGCCGCCCGGCCGTCCTCGGCGAGCGCGTCGAGGACGCGGCGGTGATCTTCCCAGTCGGCCGGGTTCACCGTGAACGTTTCGTCGTCGTGCCGCTCGTATCCGGAGCCGGGGAGGACGGTGACGACGGCGGCGCCCGCGTCGCGCAGCCGTCCGGCGAGCGCCTCGCCTGGGTCGTCCTCGTCGCGGAGCAGCAGGCAGAGGCCGAGGTCGGAGGGCGATGCCGGGCGCGGGATCGGGGACGCCTGCCGCCAGCCGGGGACCTCGTACCAGTCGTCGACCGTCCGCCATCGTTCGCCGTCCGGCGCGGTCGGCGCGGTCGTGGCGGTCGTGGCGGTGGGCTCGGGGGCGTCCACCCAGTAGCGGCGGCGTTCAAAGGGGTAGGTCGGGAGCGGCACGCGGTGCCGTCCGGGGCCGGAGATCGCGGGCCAGTCGACGGGGACGCCGCGCAGCCACAGGTCGCCGACCGCGCGGAGCAGGGTGGCGCAGTCCTGGTCGTCCCCCGCAGAGGCAGCGGACGGGAGGGTCGCGGACGGGAGCGCGCCGTCGGCCCGGACGTGCGGGCGCACCAGTTCGGTGAGCGTGCTGCCCGGGCCGACCTCCACCGCCGTCCGGTCCGCCGCGCCGAGCAGCCGCGCCGCGCATTCGCCGAACCGGACGGGTTCGCGCAGATGGCGGGCCCAATACGCGGGATCGATGGCCTGCTCCGCCGTGATCCAGTCTCCGGTGACGCAGGACAGGAAAGGGACGTCCGGCCTGTTCCTCGGCACCTTCGCGACGACGTCGGCGAACTCGTCCAGGACCGGGTCCATCATGGCCGAGTGGAAGGCGTGCGAGGTGCGCAGCCGCCTGCTGGGCGTACGGTGGGCGGCGAGCGTCGCGGCGAACGCGTCCACCGCGCCGGACGGGCCCGCCACGACGCATTCGCCGGGCGCGTTGACCGCCGCCACCGACAGCTCCGGGGGCAGGAGCGCGGCGGCCTCGTCCTCGGGGAGCGCGACCGCGAGCATCGCCCCGGCGGGCATCCGCTGCATGAGACGGCCGCGCGCAGCGACCAGCGCGAGGGCGTCCGGAAGGGAGAAGACCCCGGCGAGGCAGGCCGCGGTGAGTTCGCCGACGCTGTGCCCGAGCATCGCCGCGGGCCGTACGCCCCAGGAGCGCAGCAGCTCGGCCAGTGCGTACTGGACGGTGAACAGCGCGGGCTGCGCCAGCTCGGTCTGGTCGAGGGCCTGCCGAGCGTGCCGGGTCTGCTGGGCGTGCTCGTCGGCGGTGTCGGCCAGGAGGTGATCGCGCAGGTCCAGGCCGTCAAGGTGCGGGGCGAGCAGGTCGGCGCATCGGTCGACGGCGGAGCGGAAGACCGGGTAGGCGGCGTAGAGACCGCTTCCCATGCCCGGGTACTGCGCGCCCTGGCCTGGGAAGAGGAACGCGGGCGGGCCTCCCGTCCCTCGGGCGAGTCCGGTGCGAAGGCGGCCGCGATCGTTGTCGGTGAGGGCCGTGCCTGCGTCGTGTCCGTCCTGCGCGACGAGGACGGCCCGGTGGGGACGTTCGGCGCGTCCGACCTGGAGTGTGTGGGCGACGTCGGCGAGGGGCAGATCGTCCTCGGCCAGCAGGTGCGCGCCGAGGTTCACGATCATGTCGTCGAGCGCGGTCTCGGTGTTCGCCGACAGCGGCAGCAGCTGCCAGGACGGGCGCGGCGGCGGGGCCGCCGCCCGGGCGGGCGGCTCCTCGACGATCAGGTGCGCGTTGGTGCCGCCGATGCCGAACGCGCTCACCCCGGCGCGGCGGGGCTCCGGGCCGCGCGGCCACGGCGTCAGCGCGGAGACGACGCGGAAGGGGCCGTCCGCGAAACCGATCCGCGGGTTCGGCCGCTCGGCGTGCAGGGTCCGCGGGATCAGCTCCCCCTTCAGCGCGAGCACGGTCTTGATGAGGCCCGCGATGCCCGCCGCGCTGATCAGGTGCCCGATGTTCGACTTCACCGACCCGATCCCGCACCACTGCCGGGCGGACGTCCCCGCGCCGTACGCGCGGCTGAGCGCCTCGACCTCGACCGGGTCGCCGAGCGCCGTCGCCGTGCCGTGCGCCTCCACGTACGTCACGGTCTCCGGGTCGACGCCCGCCCGGGCCAGCGCCCGCTCGGCCACGGCCGCCTGGCCGTCCACGCCCGGCGCGGAGAAGCCCTGTTTGGCGGAGCCGTCGTTGTTCACCGCCGAGCCCAGGACCACGGCGTGCACCGTGTCGCCGTCGGCGAGCGCCGCGGACAGCGGTTTGAGGACCACCACCCCGGCTCCGCTGCCCCAGATCGTGCCGCGCGCGTCGGCGTCGAAGGGGCGGCAGTGCCCGTCCGGGGAGACGACCCCGCCCTCCTGGTACAGGTAGCCGTGACCGTGCGGGAGCACGATCGAGGACGCCCCCGCGAGCGCGACGCCGCAGTCGCCGCGGCGCAGCGCCTCGACGGCCAGATGCACCGCGACCAGCGACGTCGAGCACGCCGTCTGCACGGTCATGCTCGGGCCACGCAGGTTCAGGCGATGCGAGACGAACGTCGCGAGGAAATCGGGGTCGTTGGCGGACGAGACGGCCAGCGTGCCGACGCTCTCCACGACCGCGCGGTTGGGCCGGACGAACTCGAACCCGTACGTGCCGCGCCCCGTGCCCGCGAAGACGCCGATGTCGCCCGCGAACCGCGCGGGATCGTACCCGGCGTGCTCCAGCGCGGTGTGCGCGGTCTCCAGGAGGAGCCGGTGTTGGGGGTCGCGGATCTCGGCCTCGCGCGGGGTCAGGCCGAAGAACGCCGCGTCGAAGCGGTCGGCTCCGTCGAGGACGGACGCGGCGGGCACGAACGCCGGATGGCGCGCGACGTCCGCCGGGACGCCGAGGGAGATCTGCTCGTCCAGGGAATAGCGGCGGATCGACTCGACCCCGCCGATCAGGTTCTGCCAGTACGCGTCGAGGTCGTGCGCCCCCGGGAAGCGGCCGCTCATGCCGATGACGGCGATCGGCTCGTCCGGCGGGACGTCCGCCGCCCCCGGCCGCCCGATGGGCTTCGCGGCGCGGCCGGTGTTCCGGAGGTCTTGGGCGATGGACGCGAGCAGTTCCCGGCGGGCGGTGTGCGGGAAGAAATGGTCGCCCGGGAGAACGCGCAATGCGAAGTCGGACGAGGTGTGCGCCCGCCACCCGGACATCTCGTCGGCGCCGACCATGGCGTCGGCGTCTCCGGCGAACGCGGTGATGGGGCAGCCGAACGGTTCTTCCGCCACGAAACGGTAGTCGTCGGTGAACGCGAAGTCGGACCGCAGGATCGGCAGCCAGACCGCGCGCATCGCCGGGTCGTCCAGGAGGTCGCGCGGGGCGCCGCCGAGCCCGGCCAGCCAGCCCGTCAGCTCGTCGTCGGTCATCTCGGCGACGCGCGGCCTCGACAGCGGCGTGTGCGGCACCGGCGAGCCGCCGACGAAGAACCAGGCGGGCGGTGGGGCGCCGACGCGGCGGAGCCGCCTGCACAACTCGAATCCCAGGATGCCGCCCATGCTGTGGCCGAAGACCGCGTAGGGCCGGTCGGTCATCGTCAGGGCCGCGTCGACGAGGTCGTCGACGTCGACGGCCGGTGGCTCGTCCGCGCGGGCCTCGCGTCCGGGAAGTTGGACGGCCACCACCTCGATATCGGGGAGGAGTTCCGCCCAGCCGCGGAAGGCGGTCGTGCCGCCGCCGGCGTAGGGGAGGCAGAGCAGTCGCATTCGCGCGCCGGGCCGCGGCGCGTCCGTCCTGAACCAATTCATCGCTGCTCGGCGCCCGCCTCTTCACCACGCGCCCGGCCGGTTTCCGCGCCCGCCGGATCAGCCGCCTCGCGCGCCGGATCAGCCGCCGTGCGCGCCGGATCGGCCGCCTCGCGCGCCGGGTCGGATTCGCGGCGCAGCAGGTCGGCGACGAGCATTCCGCGACGCGCCTTTCCGGTCAATCCTCGCGGTATCTCGGACAACCGGACGAAACGGTGCGGAAGCTTGTGCGGCGACAGAAGGGCGGCCAGGTTTCTGCGTAGTTCCGCGTTCGGCACGTCTCCATCGGTCACCACGAAAGCCACTATCTCCTCCCGTTCGGAGACCGGCATTCCCGCTACCACACAGTCGGTGACGCGGCCGTTCATTCGCAAAGCCTGCTCGATCTCGTGCGGGTCCACTCTTCGCCCGCCTATGTTCATCAGTTCGCTGCGCCGTCCGGAGATATGCAGGTTGCCGTGCTCGTCGAGGCGGCCGAGGTCGCCGGTCCGCCGCCATTCCGCCGACCGCCCGGAGCCGTCCCCGCCGGACGCCCACGAATGCCGGACGAGCACTTCTCCGGAGGGGTCGATCCGGAGTTCGGCGCCGTCCAGCGGGGCGCCGACGCCTTCGCCGGGGTCGCCGCGTCCGAGCGTCACCGATCCGTCCTCCGTCGTCCCGTAGGCGGGGAGCAGCGGCACGCCGGTCGCCTTCTGCCAGCCCGCGACCAGGTCGTCGGGCAGCGGCTCGCCGCCCGCGACGCAGGTGCGCAGCGCCCAGTCGCGCGTGACGCCCGGCTCACCGGCCAGCCGCTCGGCATACCGGCGGTACAGAAAGGGAATCGACAGCAGCACGGTCACCCGCTCACCGAGCAGGGTCCGGTGGAATTCGGCGGGCCCGAGCAGCCCCGACCGGACGACCACGGTGGCGCCGCTGAGCAGCCCTGCCAGCAGGCTCCGGTCGAGGTTCATGCGGTGCGGCATCGCGGCGGTGCACCAGACGACGTCGCTCTCCCCGAGCCGCAGGCTCCGCGCGCACGCGCGCGCATTCGCCAGCAGTTCCGGCCAGCCGACCTCGACGATTTTCGGAAGGCCGGTGGTTCCCGATGTGCTCAATCCGAGAACGGGCGCCTCGCTGCCCGCTCCTTGGAAAAGCGCGGTGGCGCGTTCGGCCTCCCATGGCGTGGCGGCGGCGTCCAGGAGGAGAACGCTGTGGCCGCCGCACGCCAGGGTCAATAGCGCGATGACGTCGTCGACGGTGCCGGACACGGAAAGCACCCGCCGGTCACTTCCCTCAACGGACGACGACAGCCGCTCCGCCAACTCGCCATAACCGATCTCGCCGCCGGCGCCCTTCAGCGCGACACGATCCGGGTCCCGGCGCGCCGCCGACCGGACGGCGTCCACAAGCGGTTCCATGACACCCGGTGATCGAGCACTCGCGAATTCCATTCGGGCTCCAATCTCGGCCTTTTCAGGGCCAGTATGCCGGGCCTGTGTGTACGGCCCTCGCCGGCGAACCCGGCCACCGGGTGAACCCGGCCGCACGGGCTGGAACAATGCCTCCATGATCTCGGTTGAGGGCCTCACCAAGCACTTCGGCCCGGTCCGCGCCGTGGACGGGCTGAGTTTCACCGCGCGTCCCGGAATGGTCACCGGATTCCTCGGCCCGAACGGCGCCGGAAAAACGACCACCCTGCGCATGCTGCTCGGCCTGGTGACGCCCACGTCCGGGCGGGCCCTGGTGAACGGGCGTCCGTACGCGGCGCTGGACCGTCCGGTCACCGAGGTCGGCGCCGCGCTGGAGGCGACGGGGTTCCATCCCGGCCGCAGCGCCCGCGACCATCTGCGGATCGCCTGCACGGCCGCCGGGCTCCCCGAACGGCGGGTGCCCGCGGTCCTGGAGCTGACCGGGCTCGCCGGCGCCGCCGACCGGAGGGTGGTGGGGTACTCCCTCGGCATGCGGCAGCGGCTGGCGCTCGCCACCGCCATCCTGGGCGAGCCGCGGGTCCTCATCCTCGACGAACCCGCCAACGGCCTGGACCCGGCGGGCGTCCACTGGCTGCGCTCGCTGCTGCGCCACCTGGCGGATGACGGATGCACGATCCTGGTGTCCAGCCACGTCCTCCCCGAGGTCGAGCAGACCGCCGACCACGTCGTCATCGTCGCGCACGGCCGGCTCGTCCGGGACGCGCCGCTGGCGGAGCTGGTCGGCGCGGGCGGCGAGCTCCGCGTCGCGACCGAGCAGGCCGGAGAGCTCGCCGCCGCGCTGGAGAACGCGGGCGGCCGGGTCCGGCGCGCGGACGACCGGCTGTGGGTGACCGGGCTCGAACCGGAGGACGTCGGGCGCGCGGCCCTCGAAACGCGGGCGGTGCTCACCGAGCTCGCCCGGGAGCGCTCCGGGCTGGAGAAGATCTTCCTGGAGCTCACCATGGCGGACCTGGCCACCCCGCCCGTCCCGGACGCCGCCGTCCCGGCACAGGCGGCCCCGGAAGCGGCCCCGGAGGAGGTCGGCGCGCCGGGCACGGAGAAGGGCGGACGGACATGATCAACCTGATCAGGGCGGAGCTGTTGAAGATCCGCTCCACCCGGATGTGGCTCGGCATGCTGGCCCTGAGCCTGGGCTTCAGCCTGATGGGCCTCGCCGTGTACGTGGCGCTGGCCGGCGTCGAGATGGACGGGGAGACCACGATCCCGCCGGTCACCGACCCGGCGACCGTCCGCGCGTTCTACGCGAGCGCGAGCGGCGGCGTGCTGTTCATGATGATCCTCGGCATTATGGGGATCACCGGCGAGTACCGGCACCAGACCATCAGCGGGACGTTCCTGATCACCCCCGTGCGCGGCCGGCTGCTGGCGGCCAAGCTGATCTCCTACTTCCTGTTCGGCGCCGGGTTCGGGCTGGCGACCGTGCTGGTCACGGTGGCGGTGGCGCTGCCCGCGCTGGCGGTCAAGGGCGGCTCGACCTCGCCGCTCGACCATGACGTCCCGCTGATCCTGGGCGGCACGGTCCTGGCGATGGCGCTGTACGCGCTGGTCGGGCTGGGGCTGGGCGCGCTGATCCGCAACCAGATCGCGGCGATCATCGTGGCGGTCGGCTGGGTGCAGCTGGTCGAGGGCATCGTCACCATCGCGCTGCCGGAGGCCGGGCAGTGGCTGCCCGCCGGGGCGGTGCGGGCGATCACGCGCACCACGTCGGCGTTCGGCGGTCCCGGCGAGCTGGACACCCTGCCCGCCTGGGGCGGGACGCTGCTGCTCGTCGGGTACGGGCTGGCGTTCGCGGCCGTCGCCACCGTCACGACCGTCCGCCGCGACATCACCTAGCCGGGCCGACGCGGACGGCCTGATTCGTCCTTTCCGGTTGCGGGGCCGTGCGGGCGCCTGGACTCTGGCCTCATGATCGATGAGCGGCGGAGGCGGGCCGGGATCGCGGTGGCGTGGTCGGCCGTGCTGCTGTGCCTGGTCGTCGGCTCGGCGGCGGCGCAGATCGCGGGACGGGCGGGCGGGGACGTCCGCCCGGTGCGCGCGCCGGTCGTGGTCATCGGCGTCGCGGGGCTGGCCTGGGGCGACATCCGCCAGGACCAGACCCCGCACCTGTGGCGCCTGCTCACCGGCGACAGAGCCAATGGGACCACCGCCGGGGCCACGGGCGCGGCGGCCGGGGCCGCGACCGTGCGGACGACCGGCGGACCGGCGTGCGCGTCCGACGGGTGGCTGTCGCTGTCGGCGGGCCAGTCGAGCGTCGGGCCCCGCTCGGAGGACGGCTCAGGCGACCGCGAATGCGACCCTCTCCCCAAGGTCACGGGCACCGGCGGCGGCGAGGCGCGCGTGGGGCGCTGGGACGACCTCGTCGACGCCCAGTCCCGGTCGGAGTTCTCACCGCACCCGGGGGAACTGGGGCAGGCGCTGGCCGAGCACGAAGGATGCGAGACCGCCATCGGCCCCGGTGCCGCCGTGGCGCTGGCACGTCCGGACGGAACCGTCGAGCGCTACAGCGCCGCCGTGGACGACGCCGCGCTCCGCTGCCCCGTCACGGTGATCGACGGCGGCCAGGTCGTGGAGTCCGGCTCGGGACGGCTGAACTCGCTGGCCAGGATCGACGCGTTCGCGGGCGGTGTGCTCGACCGCCTGGACGGCGCCACGACCGTGCTCGTCCAGGGCGTGACCGAGCCTCCGGGCGGGACGCCGCACCTGGCGGTGAGCATGATCGCCGGCCCGGTGACGGCGTCGCGTCCCGACCCGGCGCTGCTGACGGTCACCTCCACCCGCTGGGGCGGGGTCGTGCGGCTGCTGGACGTCCCCAGCACCCTGCTCGACGCGGTCGGCGCGCCCGAGCCCGCGGAGTTCAGCGGCGCGCCGATCTCCCTCGGCCGGGCGCGTCCCGCCGACCCGACCACGACCGTCCACGAGCTGGGCGCCGTCACCACCACCGACCAGACGCTGCGGCGCTGGGCGGGACTTCTCCTGGCGGTCGTGGCGGCGGCGCAGTTCGTCCTTTACATCACGGCGATGATCACGGCGCGCCGCGGCGCCGCCCCGGGGGCGTGGCGGCGCGGCTTCGTCCACGCCGCGGTCGTGCTGTCGGTGCTGCCGGTGTCGATGTACCTGATGTCGCTGACCCGGTGGTGGCACGCCCCGTCCCAGGACGCGGCGCTGTGGGGCGCACTGGCGGTCACCGTCGCGGCGGCGGCGGTGCCGGTGTGGCTGCTGCCCGCGCGTCCGCTGTGGCGGGCGCCGCTGGCCGTCGCCCTGCTCACCTTCAGCGTGCTGGTCGTGGACGCGGCGACCGGGACGCTGCTGCACCGCGCCAGCCCGTTCGGCCCGTCCGCGCTGTACGGCGGGCGGTACTACGGGTTCGGCAACTCCACCTTCGCCGTGTTCTCCGTCGCCACGCTGGTGCTGGCGGGAGCGGCCGCGGCCGAGCTGATCGAGCGCGGACGGCGGCGGGCCGCGACCGTGGCGGTGGCGGCGATCGGCGCCGTGGCCGTCGGCGTCGACACGTGGCCGTCCTGGGGTGCGGACGTGGGCGGCGGGCTGGCCCTGATCCCGGGCGTCGCGGTGCTGGCCTTCGCCGTCGCCGGGGTGCGGCTGACGCCGGCGCGGCTGCTGGCCGTCGGTTCGGCGGCGGTGACGGCGGTCGCGGCCGTCGCGGTGGCGGACTGGCTGCGTCCCGCCGCCTCGCGCACGCATGCGGGACGGTTCGTCCAGGACGTCCTCGAAGGGCAGGCGTGGCAGCTCGTCGAGCGCAAGGCCGGCTACGCGCTCGGCTCCCTGGCGGGCGGCCCGCTGGCCTGGGGCACCGCGCTCGTCCTCGCCGTGCTGGTGGCGGCGCTGGCATGGCCGGAACGGTTCTCGCCCGGCTACCTCGACGCGGCCCTGCGCGCATGGCCGACGCTGCGTCCCACGCTCACCGCGGTCCTGACCACCTGCGCGATCGGCGCGGTGGTCAACGACTACGGCATCCGGCTCGTCACCTTCGGACTCGTCACCCTGCTCCCCCTCGTGGCCCTCGCCTGCGCCCGCGCGCCCCAGGCCGGGACCGGCGCCGACGCCGGGGCCGGGGCCGACGCCGGGGTCACTCGCAGAAGGCCGTCGTCAGGGCCTCGCCGAGATGGGCGTCCTGCGCGGCGGTTCCCCCGGGTTTGAGGTTGACCATGACGGTGGCCTGCCGGCCGTCGCCGGTGGCGCCGCTGCGGGTGGAGAAGCCGATCATGTCCCCGGCGTGTCCCCACAGGTGGCCGCCGCAGGGCAGCGAGACCCGCTCCAGTCCGAGGCCGTACTCCCTGCCGGTCTCGGTCTTGTGGATCCGCATCATCTCGCGGAGCTCGGGCCGGTCGAGCAGCCGTCCGCCGACGAGGGCGCCGAAGAAGCGGTTCACGTCGAACGCCGTCGACACGATGTTCCCGCCCGCCGGGGCGACCGAGAGGTTGAGCCGCGTGCGGTCGAGCAGCGGCGCGTCCGGGCCGGTGCGGACGTACCCGCGCGGGTGCGGCCGGGGCAAAGGCGAGGCGTCCGCGGACACGTACGTGTGCCGCAGCCGCAGCGGCTTCAGGACGCGCCGCTCGATCTCCTCGCCGTACGGACGCCCGGTGATCTTCTCGATCAGCATCCCGGCGAGCAGGTAGCCGGTGTTGCCGTACGACCAGCCCTCGCCGGGCTCGAACAGCGGCGGCTGCTTCAGCGCCAGTTCGAGCAGGTCACGCCGGTCGTGCTGGTCGAGCGGCCGCTCGATGATCTTCGCCATGGACAGGTGTTTCAGGTAGTCGGCCAGGCCGCTGGTGTGCTGGAGCAGCTGCCGGACGGTGATCCTGCGGTCGACCAGTCCCGGCAGGTAACGGTCGATGGGCGCGTCCAGCTCGACCTCGCCCTCGCCGACGAGCTGGAGCACGACGGTCGCGACGAACGGCTTGGTGATGCTGCCGAACCGCCAGTGGCCGTCCTTCGGGAGGGGCGCGCCGGTCCGGACGTCGCCCACGCCGCTGCGGATCACCGTCCTCCGGCCGTGCCGGTCCTGGACGTACGCCAGCGCGCCCGGCGCCCCGTCCTGAGCGGTGAGCCCCTGGATCAGCCGCCTGAGCCGCTGATGGTCGGCGCGGTCACCGCGGTCGGCGCGGTCGGCGCGGTCGGCGTCCGCGCCGGCCGGGGCCGCCTGCACCGTCATCGTCAGTCCCACGACGCCGAGCACGGCGATCGCCTTGCGGAACATGCCCTCTCCCTCCGTTCGGGTGATCATCACGGTAGGAGGGACCGGACCGGATGAGCGTCCCTCTCGGGTATCGGCTCCGCGCTCGGCCGTCCGGACTACGCGGCCTCGATGTCACGCCGCAGCCGGAGTCGCACCGCCACTTACGCACGACTCCGGCACCTGCTTCGGGTGGATTTGCTGGAGAATGAACGGGTGTGCGCGGGACGGGTCCCGCGCGGTACGCGGCACAGTGTGAGGCGGCTCGGTTCCAAGCGAGGGGTGTGCGATGGCTGAGGAGAAGGTCGAGATCGTCATCGGACCGGACGGCACCGTGGAGATGCGCGTCGAGGGTGTGGCCGGTCCGCGGTGCCTGGACGACACCGATCCCCTCGTCCAGCTGCTCGGCGGGGACGTCGAGCATCACGAACTGACCGAGGAGGCGTACCAGCAGGCCGAGGGCGAAGAGCAGGACCGCCTGTGGCAGGGGTGAGCGGGCCGCGGATCCCGTGGCGGCTGCACGCCGTCCTCCCGCGCAGCGCGGCCAACGGGCCGGGCACGCGGTACGTGATCTGGAGCCAGGGCTGCGCGCTGGGATGTCCCGGCTGTTTCAATCCCGAGACGCATGCGGCGGGCGGCGCGGACGTCCGGACGGTCGGCGACGTGGCCGCGGACGTCCTGGCGGACGCGGCGCACCTGGACGGCGTGACGCTGACCGGCGGGGAGCCGCTGGAGCAGCCCGCGGCGGCGGGCGCGTTCTGCGCCGAGGTGAAGGCGCGCAGCGAACTCGGGGTGATCGTGCTGACCGGCTTCACCCGCCGGGAGATCGAGGCGGACCCGGCCCGTGCGGCGGCCGTCGCCGACGCCGACCTGGTGATCGCCGGACGCTACAACGAGCGGCTGCGCGTGGCCCGCGGCCTGCGCGGCTCGTCGAACAAGGAGTACTGGATGCGCACCGAACGCTACGGTCCGGACGATCTTGCGGCCGTGCCCGAGCTGGAGGTCACGATCACCGGCGGGACGGTCACGTTCACCGGGATGGCGGCACCGGAACGGGAGTTCGGAATGGGCGGGCGGTTCTGATGGGCAGGCGGTTCTAGTGGGCAGGCGGTTCTGATGGGTATGGACGCCGTCCGGGACGAGATCCGGCTGTACCTCCGCGCCAGGGTCGCGCTGATCGTGCTGGTCACCGTCGAGGAGCGGCGCGCGCTGCGGATGCTCGACCAGGTGCGCCGCGACCGCGACCCGTCCGCCGACCTCGTCACCTGGGACGTCGCCGCCGGGCTCGAATCGGCGGACGGCCGGCAGCTGCCCAGGGCGGGCTCGCCGCCGGAGGCGCTCGCCAAGATCCAGGAGCTGGCGGTGAAGGAGCCGGGGCGCCGCGACCTGTACGTCCTCAAGGACTTCCACGCGTTCTGGGACCGCGACCCGGTGGTCAGGCGGCGGCTGCGCAACCTCGCCGACAAGCTCGTCTACACCGGCGCGTCCCTGATCGTCACGACGCCGGTGCGGACCGTCCCGGTGGAGCTCGGCGACGACGCGGTCGTCGTCGAGATGCCGCTGCCGGACGGCGACGAACTGCGCCGCGAACTCGACCACCTGATCGACAACACCAAGGGCGTGAAGAACGCCCTCACCGCGGCGGGCCGCAGCAGGCTCGCGCAGGCCGCGCTCGGCCTCACCGCGGCGCGGGCCCGGCAGGCGTTCGCCAAGGCGATCGTCCGGGACGACGTGCTCGACGACCGCGACATCGACGCGGTGGTGGCGGAGAAGAAGGCCGTGATCCGGGAGAGCGAGGCGCTGGAGTTCTACAGCGCCGAGGAGGGTCCCGACGACCTCGGCGGCCTTGGCGCGCTCAAGAAGTGGCTCGGCCTGCGCGAGCGCGCGTTCGGCGACGCGGCCCGCGAGTTCCGGCTGCCCGCGCCGAAGGGGATCGCGCTGATCGGCATCCCAGGCACGGGCAAGAGCCTCACCGCGAAGATGATCGGCGGGCTGTGGCGGCTGCCGCTGCTGCGGCTGGACGTAGGCGCGCTGTACGGCTCGCTGGTCGGCGAGTCCGAGGAGCGGGTCAGGCGGGCGCTGCGGCTGGCCGAGACCGTGTCGCCGTGCGTGCTGTGGATCGACGAGGTGGAGAAGGCGCTCGCCGCGGGCGGCCACGACGGCGGCACCTCGCAGCGGGTCTTCGGCACCGTGCTGACCTGGATGCAGGAGAAGACCGCGCCGGTTTTCGTGGTCGCGACGGCCAACGACGTCAGCGCGCTGCCGCCGGAGACCCTCCGCCGCGGCCGGTTCGACGAGGTGTTCTTCCTCGACCTGCCCACCGAGGAGGAGCGCCGCGAGATCATCACCGTCCATCTGCGCAAGCGCGGCCGCAAGCCGGAGGCGTTCGACGTGCACCGGCTGGCGCGCGACTGCGACGGGTTCGTCGGCGCCGAGCTGGAGCAGGTCATCGTCGACGCGATGTACGAGGCGTTCGGCGCCGACCGCGACGACATCACCACCGACGACGTCGCGCGGGCGGCCGCGGAGACCGTCCCGCTGAGCAAGTCGCAGCGCGAGGTCATCGAGGATCTCCGCACCTGGCTGCGGGAGGGCCGCGCGCAGTCGGCGTCCTTCACCGATGCGGAGCTGGCCGCCGCCGGACATCAGGTGCCGGTGCTGGAGGTGTAGGTGAACGTCCGGACCGCCGCGTTCCTGCTGAGGGTGCTCCCGCGCTCGGAGGCCGCCGTCACCACCGTGATACGTGCGGCGGAATCGGGTGACCCGGCGGCCGTCCGCGCCTTCGCAGGGACCGCGCGCGCCTTCGCGGGCACGGCCGGGACTCCGCTGCGCGAGACGCTGTGGCGGGCATGGCTGTCCCGGACGTCGCGGGGGCCTGGGCGGTGGACGTCCGCGCTGCTGGACGGCCCGCCGCCCGCTCCCGGCTTCCTCGTCGACGCCGCCTGGGCGGACTGGCTGGACGAGCACGACGACCACCTGTGGTCCCTCCTGAAGGCCTGGGACCGGGCCGCGACGGGCGCGGACGCCCGCGTCGCGTCCCTCAGCCGCCTGGCGCGCGGGGACGCGAGGGCCGCCGCCCCGCGGGTGCTCGCGGAGGCCGCCGCCCGCCTCGACCATCCGATCGGGGATCAGGCCCGCGCCCACCTGCTCGCGCACCCCGAACCGGACGCCGTGGACGCCCTGTGCGACGACGCCACCCGCTCGCCCGAGCTCACGGCGTTCTGCGTCGCGCACCGGCTCGCCCCGTCCGGCCCGGTGGAGCGCGCCGCCTTCTTCGTCCGGACCGGGCAGCACGAGCAGCACCGGGCGCTGGACGGCGACGGCGCGCTGCTGGCGACGGCCTACCGGGCGGCGCCCCCGGACGTCCGCGCGGAACTGCGCACGATCATGGCCGAGGAGGGCGACTCCGACCTGATCCGGGTGACGGTGACCGGGGAGCGGCGCGGCCGGATCGCCGAACTGTCCGGCACCGAGCTGGCCTACCTCCGGCACCACCTGGCGGAGCAGCGGCGCTGGCCGGACCTGCGCGCCCTCGCCCGCGACCTGCCCGTCGCCGCGGCCGCCGAGACGGCGCGCCTCCTCCCGGCGGACGAACGCGCCGGGGACGACGCCGACCTGCTCGCCGTCCTGGCCGATCTGCCCTGGCAGAAGCTGCGGGACACCGCCGGCCGCCTCCCCGCCGACCATCTGACCAGGTATGGGCCGCCCAGGAACCGCATGGCGGTGTCCATCTCACCGGACTCCGCCGAACTGGCCGTGAGCCAGCCGGAAAAGCGGCGCCCATCGGCCTCAGCGGGCGCGCCGACCGCGATTCATGTGGACACCGTGCAAATCGGCACGGGTGAGAGCACGTCGCAATTCACCGGCACCACGGCATTCGGCTACCACAACCCGGTGCTGCACCTCGGCGACGAGATCCTCCTCAGCCGGAAGCAGAATCACCGCTGGAATGTCGAACGGGTCTTCCCTGGCCGGCACCCGTTCGACTCCCCCGCCGGCATGTCCCCGCAGATGCGAAGAACATCGCACGGTGCGGTGCTGATTCACCTGGACGGTCTGGCGTTCGCCGACCCGGGCGCCGACGGATTGCGGCTCGAAAGCGTCCATTCCTTCCGGAAGATGATGGGCGGCAAGGCCGTCGCCCTGGACAGCAGATGCCAGCTCACCACGCTTCCCGCCGCCCGCCTGATCGCGTTCTGCGACCTCCACAACCAGATCTACGTGACGACCGAGGACGCGTCGTCCGTCCTGAGAATACCGGCGGACCACTACACCGGCACCGACTGGTCGATCAGCGCGCTCTCCTTTCTCGGCCCGAGCACATTGGCCGTGCACGGACATCAGCGAATCGGACTCGAACTCACCCAGCACACCGAGATCTGGGAGTTCCCGCCGCCCGGCGACCCGCACGCGGCGGCCCCGCACCGCACCGCCGCGCACGACGGAATGGTCCGCGACCGCTGGCCCGTCGAGGAGTGGGAAGGGTCGCCGATCGATCCGTACTTCGCCCACCAGCTGCTCACGTTCAGTTCGCTGGCCCCCCATTTCGGCGGCCTCGACCCAGGCATTCCCTGGTTGCAGGCGTCGCAGGAGCAGACGGGGTCCCGGCGGTTCCTCGCCATGCCCCTGGCGGGAGACATGCTCGTCACGGCGGTCGGCAAGATGGAACACGAGACGCTGGAGGTTCACAGCCGTTTCCTGCCCACCGCGCGGGCACTCCTCGAACGGCCGTTGCTGTACAGCACCCCGCAGGATCTCCAGCGCGCCCGCGACCTCCGGTCGAAGATCGGCGACCCCGCCGTCCGGGACGCGCTCGCCCTGCTGGAGACCTGCCTGGCGGCCCGCTTCGGCGGCGACATCGCGCTCGGCGCCCCCGGCCCCATGCCCTCCGCCGGCCCCACCGACATCGCGCTCGATCTCGATCCGACCCGGCCGGGGTGAGGCGAGGTGACGCCGACGAACGTGCGGACCGCCGCTCTGGTGCTGCGCCTTCCGCTCGGCCCGGATTCCCAGCGCCGCCGCCGGGCGCTGGACGCCGTACTGCGCGCGGCCTGCTCGGGCACACCCGTGGCCATGCGCGCCGTCACCCGCGAGCTGGAGTCCGGCGACCGGGAGAAGGTGTGGCGGACGTGGCTGGAACGTCGGGTGTCCAGGGAGTCTCCGCAGCGGTGGACGTTCCCGCTCCTGCCCTCCGCGTCCCCTCCGGACATCCTGGTGGACGCCGCCTGGGACGACTGGCTGAAGGCGCACGATCCCGCGTTGTGGTCGCTGCTGGAGCGCTGGAACCGTCCCGCGACGGACGCCGAGCCGCGGACGCGTGCGCTCAGCCGGCTGGCCCTCGGCGACCAGGACGTCGAACTGGAGGCGTATGCGCTGGTCGAGGCCGCGTCCCGGTTCGACCACCCCGTCGGCGAACCGGCCCGCGCCCGGCTGGCGACCGGCGGCGACGTGGAAGCGGCCGACCTGTTCTGCGCGCTGTCGGCGGACTCCCCCGCCGCGTCCGCGTTCTGCGTCGCCCACGGCCTGGCGCCCTCGGACGACGTCCAGCGCGCAGCGTTCTTCGTACGCACCGGACAGCACGAGCAGTACCAGGCATCGGACCCCGAAGGCACGCTCCTCGCACTCGCCTACGAGAGCGCCTCGCCCTACGAACGCGGGACGCTGCGCATGGCGATGACCGAACTCGGCGGCGTCGACCTGCTGCGGATCGTGGCGGGGCGGCGCACCGGACCCGGCGGCTTCGCCGAGCTCACCGCGTCCGAGCGCGCCTACCTGGCCGGACGGCTCAAGGATCGGGGCGACTGGGAGCGGCTGTGGTCGCTGACCATGCTGCTGCCGCTGCCCGAAGCCGTGGACAACGTCCGCGCGTTCGGCGACTGGCTGCCCTCGGACGAGGACGATCGCCGCGTGTTCCAAGCGCTGCGAACCGCGGACCCGACCGCCGTGCGCACCTGCGTCGAGACCCTGTCCGCCGGGGACCTGCCCGCGCTCCACGCCCATCTCAAGCTCAGCGGGAGGCTGGCCGGGACGACCGTGGTCGACGGTCTCGATTTCGCGCCGGACGGCTCCCAGCTGGCCTTCACCGCAAAACTTCGCGACAGCTCATGCGCCGGAGTGGTGGACCTCCGCGACACGACGCTGACATATCTGCATTCCGACTTCCCGTATCCGCTGGAGTTCGTGGCGCATCTGGGATCCGACGCCATTGTCGTCGCGGCGTCCTGCGAATACGACTTTGATGGTTCGGGCCGGAAAGCCAGGCTCCACCACGCCGATCGGGACGGCGTCCGGACGCTTGGCGACTGCAATAAGATCTGGGGCCTGAATCGCGTCGCCGGAAACCGATCCTTCATCGTGTCCGCATGGGACGGTGAGGCGGACCACGCCAAGTGGGGGGCTGTGCTCACCGGTACTTCCCAAACGCCCCTTGTCCGCACTGGAATTACCGACGGAATCGATTACTTCCTGCCCCTCAGCACCGCGCTGGACCCCGACCGCAGGCGGGTGGCCGTCTCCGACCACGGCACCATTCTGGTCGCCGAACTCGACGGCTCCGCCGTCAACCGTATCGACCTCGACCCGGCAGGCTTGTCAAGAGAGTCCTGGCTCATCGCCTTGTCGCCGTCGGTGCTCATCTGTTTCGGCGTCCTGGGCGAACTGCGTGTGTGGCGCGAACCGCTCACGTCCGGGGGACCGCCGGTGAGCACTCCGCTGTGGTCCGATGAATCGACTCCGATCAATGTGATGTGGTCTCCGGCGTTGGATCGATTTCTCGTCGTGCACAGATCGTTCGTGGAGCTCCTCGACATCCCGCGGGCCGAGGGCGCCCCTCTCGTCTCCGGCCGGATCCGGCTCGACGTGCCCCGGAGTGAGTCGCGCTTCAAACCACCGTCGGGAGGCGACTACGTCCTGGCAGCGCCGCGTTTCGTCCGGCTCTCGCCGAAGGGCGATGTCCTGGCCTTGGGGGGCGTGGGCGACACGATCGACCTCTACGCGATCACGTGGTTCACCCTGCGCGGGCCCGGAAAGATCGCCGCCCCGCTGGGTCTGATGGACCGCGAGTTCATGGGGGACGTCGGCGCGGCCCTCGCCAACCCGGTGTTCGACGGCACATACCGGCCGACGCTTGAACTGCTGTGGCAATGCCTGGAGTACCGGTTCCGCCATGACATCGGGATCGGCGAGGCGGAGGGCGCGGTGGCCGTGGCCGACGACGACATCGGGCTGGGCGGGTGACGGCGATGCCCTTCACCGCGGATCAGGCCGCCAGGCTGACCGGTCGGGCCAGGCAGCGGCGCGCCGACGGCTCCCGGGAATTGCGCGCCCGGCTGGCCTGGCGGCGGCTCGTCCGGGCCTGCGGACGGGGCGACCCGGCCGTCCAGGACGCGGTCCGCGACACCGCCCACGACCTGCCCGACGCCGACGTCCTCGACCTGCTCGCGGCGGCCCCGGAAGAGCCCGCCGATCACGCCGCCTACCTGACGCTCATCGGCCAGGACGCGCAACGTCAGGCCCTGGACCCGGACGGCTCGCTCCTGTCCGTGGCCTACTGGGCGGCGCACCCGGCGCTGCGCGAACGGCTGCGCACGGCCATGGCCGCCGCCGGAGACTCCGATGCCGTCCGGGTCGTGGCGGCTGCCGACCAGCGCGACCGCATCGCCGCGCTGAGCGGCGAGGACCTCGACTACCTCGGCCGCCACCTCGCCGAGCACCGGCGCTGGGACGACCTGCGCCGCCTCGCCCGCGACCTGCCCCTGGACAAGGCCGCTGCCGCCGCCCGCCTCCTCCCGGAACAGGAGCGGACAACACCGTCCGGTCCTTCTCCCGAAGAGATCCGGGCGACGGTCGACAGGCTGCCGCGCCACCGCCTGATCATCCACAAGGCCGACTTCGGGGACCCGCCGCACGCGTGCTTCTCTCCGGACTCGTCCGAACTGGCCTTGATCTATGAGAACCCTCGCATCATTCGGGAGCGCCCTCTCCAGGTGGACGTGCTCCACATCGGCACGGGCCAGGCCGTCAGCCTCGGCGACGGCGTCAGGGAGCTCAGGTTCGGCCGCTCGGTACTGCACCTCGGCGGGGAGATCCTCATCACCCGGCGGCCGGCGGCTGTTCTGGACGTCATCCACCGTGTCGCACCGGACATCGCGCCGCTCTGCCCACCGGACCGTTACTCGGTGCTCCGGCGGTCGAGCGGCGGCGGGCTGGCGGTTGGCCGGGCGGGCCTGACCTTCATCGGCCTGGGCGCGGGCGGGCTGCGGCACCGGCCGATCCCCCGGTTGGCCAAACTCAACAACAAGAAGGGTTTCGTAGGGCCGTATCTCGAAGCGTCCGCCGCCGCTGTCGCCACGCTTCCCGAGGCCCGGTTGGTCGCGCTCTTCACCAAGGGCGCCATCTTCGTGGTGGACGAGGACGGCAACGTGCGTCACGAGGCCATGCAGCCCGAGGCCGATCCGGAGTTCTGGCACAACCCCGCGCTCACCTTCCTGTCCCCGAATTCGCTGGCGCTGAACGAGCTCGCACGCTTGGGCACAGGGCAGTACACCGAGATATGGCAGCTTCCCCCGCACGGCCCGCCGCGCCGCACCGTCCGGCATGTCGGCGCCATCAGGGACCTCCGGCCGCTCGAACAGTGGCGGGGGCTTCCGCTCGACGAGGCCTTCGCCGCGCGCGTCGGCGCATCGGACGGAACGAATCTCGACTCCGATCTCCTCGGGACGCAGGATCCGTCCGACCCGGCCGGGGGGTCTCCGCCGCGCCGGGTCGTCCTGGCGTCTCCGGGCTGCGACATCGTCCTCACCACCGTCGGGAGGGGCGTCTGCGAGGTGCACAGCCCGCACCTGCCCGCCGTCCGCGACCTGCTGGAACGGCCGCTGCTGCGGAGCGGCCCGAACGACCTCCAGCAGGCGCGGTCGCTGCGCGAGAAGATCGGCGATCCGGCCGTCCGGGAGGCGCTCGACCTGCTGGCCGCCCATCTCGCGGACCGCTTCGGCGGCGACATCGCGCTCGGCGCCGGCCCGGCCGCCGCCACCCCCGGCACCACCGACATCGCGCTCAACGCGGATCGGCAGGGGTGACGTCCATGAAAGTGCGGATCGCCGCGCTGCTGCTCCGGCTCCCCCTCGACCCGGAGTCCAGGTCACGGCGCCGGGCCTTGAAGATCGTGCTGCGCGCGGCGGGCTCCGGCACGCCCGCGGCCATGGGCGCCGCCGTCCGCGAACTGGAGTCCGGCGATCAGGAGCCGGTGTGGCGGGTCTGGCTGTGGCCCGCGGTGTCAGGGCCCTCGCCGCAGCGGTGGACGTCCCCGCTCCTGGAGTCGGCGCCGCCCCACGACCTACTGGTGGACGCCGCCTGGCACGACTGGCTCACCGAGCACGACACCACGCTGTGGTCGCTGCTGGAGCGCTGGAACCGGCCAGCGACGACCGCCGACCCGCGGACGCGCTCCCTCAGCCTGCTGGCACTCGGCGCCGACGACGCGGCACTGGACGCTCCCGTCCTGGCCGAGGCGGCGGTCCGCTTCGACCACCCGGTCGGCGAGCGGGCGCGCGCCCGCATCCTGCCGCAGGACGACGCGACGGCCGTCGACCATTTCTGCTGGGAATCGGTGGGCTCCCCCGACGCCGTCGCGTTCTGCATCGCCCACCATCTGGCGCCCTCGGACGAGGTCCAGCGCGCCCAGTTCTTCGTCTACATGCCGATCGGCACGACGGTGGGCCCCGATCGCCGGACGGTCGCCGTCCACGGCGATGAGGACGTCCTGGTCGCCGACCTCGGCGGCTCCGCCGTCAACCACCTCGAACTCGATCCGACGACGGGCGTCTCGATGTTCATCGCCCTGTCGCCGTCGGTCCTCGTCTGCTGCGATCACAAGGGCAACCTGCACGTGTGGCGCGAACCGCTCACCACCAAGGAACCGCCGGTGATGACGCCGACGTTCGGCTCCCTTCCCGTCGGCATAGCCTGGTCCGCCGCGCTGGACCGCTTTCTCGCGATCACGGATTCGTCCGTGGAACTCCTGGACGTTCCACCGGCCGACCACTCCGCGTCCGCGACCGGCCGGATCTCGCTCGTCGTGCACCAGGGCAGATCGCGCTTCACGCCGCCGGGGACGTACGGCCCCTTCGGCGGGGAGGGCGAAGGGGCGCGCTACGTCCGGCTCTCACCGGCGGGCGACGTCCTGGCGCTGGGAGGCGTGGGCGGCACGATCGACCTCTACGCGATCATGCGGCTCAACCTGCGCGCGACCCCGGGCATCGGCGCGCCGATGGGCCTGATGGACCACGAGTTCCTGGCGGACGTCCGCGCCGCGCTGGCCAACCCGGTGCTCCGCGACAGGTTCCGCCCGGCGCTCGAACTGCTGCGGGACTGCCTGGAACACCGGTCCCGCCACGACATCGGCATCGGCGGCGCGACCGGTGCGATGGCCGCGGCCGACGACGACATCGGGCTGGGGCGGTGACGGCGATGGCCTTCACCGCGGACAAGGCCGCCCGGATGATCAGCCGGGCCGCGCGCCGCCGCGCCGACGGCTCCCGGGGCACGCGCGCCCTGTGGGCTTGGCAGCGGATCGTCCTGGCCTGCGGGGAGGGCGACCCGGCCGTCCAGGACGCGGTCCGGGACGCCGCGCCCGGCCTGCCCGAGTCCGACGTCCTCGACCTGCTGGCCGCGGCCCCCGAAGAACCCGCCGACCAGGCCGCGTACCTGACGCTCATCGGCCAGGACGCCCAAAGACAAGCCCTGGACCCGGACGGCTCACTCCTCGCCCTGGCCTACCGGGCCGCGACCCCGCGGACGCGCGAGCGGCTCCGCACGGCCATCGCCACCGCGGACGACGCCGACGTCGTCCGGGTCGTGGTCACCGGCGACCAGCGCGACCGCGTCACCGAGATGACCTACGAGGAAGTCGACTACCTCGCCCACCAGCTCGCCGGGCGGCGGCACTGGAACGAGCTGCGCCGCCTCGCCCACGACCTGCCGATCGCCAAGGCCGAGGCCGCCGCCCGGCTCCTGCCGGACCACGAGCGCACGACGCCGATCGCTCAGGCCCCGGAGCGGATCCGGGCGACCATCGAACGCCTGCCGCGCGACCACACGATCGCCCAGGAGATCGGCCGGCATCGCCCGCCGGCCGCGTCCTTCTCCCCCGACCTGTCCGAACTCGCCCTGAGCTACGAGACGCACTCGCAGAACCGGGTGGAGACGCTCCGCATGGCCACGGGCGAGGTCGTCCGTCATTTCGACAAGGGCAACTGGGGCGCGGACGGCGGATTCCCCCACTCGGTCCTCCATCTCGGCGACGAGATCCTCGACCTGCATCGCGAGAAGAACGGATACCGCCTCTTCCGGGTCATGCCGGACGTCGTCCTCCTCAGCGCGGGAAGCGGCTTTCCTGGAGGCGGCTTCGGGGCCCTGCGGAGGTCCAGCCAGGGCGCGGTGACCGTGGGCCGGGCCGGGCTCAAGTTCATCGACCCCGGCGCGGAAGCGTCGCGCTTCCGCGAGGTCCCCCGGCTCGCCGGGAAGGACACCGAACCCTGGCTGTACGGCCGCGGGCTCCTCGACGCCGTCGCCACGCTTCCCGCGTCCCGGCTGATCGCGTTCGTCCTCGACGACCTCTTCGTCCTCGACGAGGACGGCAAAGTCCTGCACGAGATCCCCGAGTTCCTCCCGGACGCCCACCCGCTCCCTACACTCACCTTCCTCTCCCCGGACGCACTGGCCGTCAACGGGTTCTCCACCGACGAGGACGAGGAGTGCACCGAGATCTGGGAACTCCCGCCGAGCGGCCCGCCGCGCCTGGCCGAACAGCGCTTCGGCGCGATCCGGGAATGCTGGCCTCCGGAGAGGTGGCGGGGCCTGCCCCTCGACCCCGCGTTCGCGGCGCGGGTGACCGCTCCGGACGACGGCCCGGACGTCCTGGCGGTGACACCGGGCGCGGACATCACCGCCACCGCCACCTCCATCGACGGCGGAACGGTCGAGGTGCACAGCCCCCACCTGCCCACCGCCCGTGCCCTTCTCGAACGTCCGCTCCTGCGCAGCGGCCCGAAGGACCTCTCGCACGCGCGGGAGCTGCGCACGAAGATCACCGACCCCGGCGTCCGGGAGGCGCTCGACCTGCTGGCCGCCCACCTCGCGGACCGCTTCGGCGGCGACATCGCCCTAGGCGGCCCGGTGGCCGCGGGCGGCCCCACCGACATCGCCCTCAGCACGGACCCGCGGAGTGAGGCGAGATGAAGGCGACGAACGCACGGACCGCCGCGCTGCTGCTGCGGCTTCGCCTGAAGCCGGCCTCCGAGCGACGCCGCGAAGCCCTGAAGACCGTGCTGCGCGCGGCGAACTCCGGCACACCTACGGCCCTGCGCGCCGTCGCCCGCGAACTGCGGACCGGCAACCGAGAAAGGGTGCTGCGGTTCTGGTTGAGGCCGCCGGTGTCCGGGCCGCCTCCGGGGCGGTGGACGTCCCCGGTCGTGCGAGTGCTGGCCCCGGATCCGGCGTCGCCTCCCGCCGGGCTGGTGGACGCCGCCTGGCGCGACTGGCTGGACGAGCACGATGACGGCCTGTGGTCACTGCTGAAGAGCTGGAATCGTCCCGCCCCCGACCCCGAACGCCATGATCTCAGCCTGCTGGCGCTCGGCGCCGACGTCGTCCTGGACGCGTCCGTACTGGTGGAGACCGCGTTCCGCTTCGACCACCCCATCGGGGAGCGGGCGCGCGCCCGGCTGCTGGTGGACGGCGGCACCACGGCCGTCGACCTGTTCTGCAGCAGTTCGATGGGCTCCCCCGAAGCGATCGCGTTCTGCTTGGCCCACCACCTGGCTCCCTCCGACGATGCCCAGCGGGCCCTGTTCTTCGTACGCACCGGGCAACACGAACAGCACCGTGCACTCGACCCCGACGCCACGCTGCTCGCGCTCGCCTACAAGAGCGCGCCGCCGGACGTCCGCGCGTCGTTGCGCACCGTGATGACCGAGCACGGCGACATCGACGCGCTGCGGGTGCTGGCCGGAACGAGCGGCCGGCAGAACGACTTCGGCTCGCTCACCGAACAGGAACGCCGCTACCTGGTGCGGCAGCTCGCGGACAGGGGCGATTGGGGACGGCTGTGGCCGCTCACCCTGCGGCTGCCGCTGGCGGAGGCCGTCGACGCGGTGCGCGCCTTCGGTGAATGGGAGCCTTCCGACCCCGACGGCCGCCACGTTTTCCAGGCGCTCCGGGCGGCGGACCCGGGCACCGTCAGGGAGTGCGTCCAATCCCTCACACCCGAGGGCGGGCCCCCGCCGGGCATCCGGATCAGCCTCGCCGATCTCGACCCGCTACTGGCCAAAACGAACTGGGTCAAAAACCTCGACTTCGCGCCGGACGGCGCTGAACTGGCCTTTGCCGGGACACTCTTCCAACCGTCCCCGGGCCGGCAAAAGGGTGGCTACGCCGGAGTGATAGACCTCCACAGAAAGACGATGATACGGGAGTTTCACGACTTCCCTAATCCGCTGGGATGGGTCGCGCACCTGGGCTCCGACACTATCGTCGTCGCGGAGGACGCACGGTCCATATCCCACGCTTCCGGCCGCGATTTCAAGATCTACTACGCCGGTCGCAACGGCGTACAGGCATTTCGCCGTCGAACTTCCAGAGTCACGGGCTTGGAGCGTGTCCGCGGCGATCGGAGATTCATCCTCTCCACCTCGGGCCGCAAAGCGAAAGACGGAAGGCTGTTCACCGGGAGGGCCTACAAATCCCTGGTTCGCAGCGAGATGATCGACCTTATGAAGTACTCCCCGACCAGGACCGCGGTGGAGCCCGACCGCCGAAGGATCGCCGTGCAAGGCCACACGCAGATCCTCGTCGCCGAACTCGACGGCTCCGCCGTGAACCACCTTGAACTTCCGCTACCGGGGAGCCTCCTCGCCTTGTCGCCGTCGGTTCTCGTCAGTTGCACCGACGTAGGCACCCTGCATATATGGCACGAGCCGATCACGGCCAAGGAGCCGGCACCGTGGAAAAAGGCCTGGACGGGCGATTCACTTCCGATCGATGTGGTCTGGTCTCCCGCGCTGGATCGGTTTCTCGCGGTACGCAAGTCATTTGTGGAGTTTCTCGATATTCCACTGGCCGATGACACGCCCACCGTATTCGGCCGGATCCGGCTCGATGCGCCCCAGTCTCGGCACGCCCTGCGACTGTCGCCGGACGGTGACGTCCTGGCGCTGGGAAGCAGGGACGGCTGGATCGATCTCTACGCGATCACGCGGCTCGCCGCGCGCCGGGACGGGGGCGTCGCCCAGCCACTGGGCCTGGTGAAGTACGAGCTTTTGACGGATGTCGAAGCCGCGCTCACCAACCCGGCTCTCGACGACGACTCCCGGGCCACGCTCGAACTGCTGCGGACCTGCCTGGAATACCGGTTCAGCCACGACGTCGGAATCGGCGACGCGACCGGCGCGGTGGCCGCGTCGGACGACGACATCGAGCTGGGGCGGTGACGGCGATGGCTTTCACCGCGAGCAAGGCCGCCCGGCTCATCGGCCGGGCCACGCGCCGTCGCGGCGACGGCTCCCGGGGCCCGCGCGCCCGGCGGAGTTGGCGGCGGCTCGTCCTGGCCTGCGGGGAGGGCGATCCCGCCGTCCAGGACGCGGTCAGAGACGTCGCCGGCGAGCTGCCCGCGGCCGACGTCCTCGACCTGCTCGCCGCGGCCCCGGAACAGCCCGCCGACCAGGCCGCGTACCTGACGCTCATCGGCCAGGACACCCAAAGGCAGGCCCTTGACCCCGACGGCTCACTCCTCGCCCTGGCCTACCGGGCGGCGAGCCCGGAACGGCGCGAACGGCTGCGCACCGTCATGGCCACCGCGGGCGACACCGACGTGATCCGGGTCGTGGTCACCGGCGACCAGCGCGACCGCATCACCGAGATGACCTACGAGGAACTCGGCTACCTCGGCCACCAGTTCGCCCAGCACCGGCAATGGGACGAGCTGCGCCGCCTCACCCGCGACCTGCCGATCGCCAAGGCCGTGGCCGCTGCCCGGCTCCTACCGGACCACGAGCGCCCGGAGCCGCTCGCAGACGTCTCCGAAGACCTTCGGGCGACCATCGACCGGCTCCCGCGAGACCACCTGATCACCCACGAATTCCCCATCGGCACGAGGTGGTGTGCGTCGTTCTCCCCGGACGCCTCCGAACTCGCCCTGAAATACCTGGTCTACAGGACAGGACGACCGGAGCAGCTCCGGGTGGAGACGCTCCAGGTCGTCACGGGCGAGGTCGCGCACCATTTCAGCAAAGGGGTGTGGAGGCATTACCAGGCCGGCTCGATACTTCACCTCGGGCACGAGATCCTCATCACCCACCCGGAATGGGGCGGCATTTTCCGGGTCGCCCCGGAGTTCGTGACGCTCGGTCCGCGGGCCGCCTATTCGGATCTGCGGAGGTCGAGCGGCGGCGCCGTGGCGGTCGGCGAAGGAAGGCTGGCCTTCGTCGACCCCGGCGCATACACGGTGCGGTATCAGCCGCTCTACGGGTACACGAAGAAGCCCGGCCGGACGATACATTTCCATGAGAACGGCGCCGCGGTCGCCACGCTTCCGCCGGCCCGGTTGATCGCACTGTACGACGACGGTCAACTCTCTGTGATGGACGAGGACGGCCTGGTCATTCATGAGACCTCGCCGCCCTGGCACGACGATGAACACGGCTGGGAGCCCGCGCTCTCCTTCCTGTCCGCGGATTCCGTGGCACTGCACCGGTACACGCACCCGGACACCAAGCCCGCGAACACGGGGCATATCACCGAGATATGGTCATTGCCACCGGACGGCGAACCGCGGCGCACCGACCGGCACGAAGGCCCCATCCGGAAACGCTGGCCTCTGGAGCACTGGCAGGGCATGCCCTTGGACGACGCGTTCGCCGCGCGCGTGGCCACCTCGGGCTGGCACGACCTCGACACCGATCTGCCCTGGTTTCAGGACCCCGTGACGAAGGCGGCCGGGTCGCTCACGCCGAAACGCCAGAGGCTCCTGGCGGTGGCCTCGGGAGGCGACATGTACGCCACACTCGGCACCCACTCGAACGTCGAGGTGCACTGCCCGCATCTGCCCGCCGCACGCGAGTTTCTGGAACGTCCGCTGCTCCGGTCGAGTCCGAAGGACCTTGCGCGGGCGTTGCAGCTCCGCGCGAAGATCGGCGACCGGGACGTCACGACGGCGCTGGACCTGCTGGTCGCCGCCCTGTCGGAGCGCTTCGGCGGAGAGATCGCGCTGGGCCCCGGCCCGATGGCCGCGGGCGGGACCACCGACATCGCCTTGGCCCAGGACCTGACCGAGCTTGAGGGAGACGCATGACGACACGGATCGGCATCGACTTCGGCACCGCGAACACGGTCGTCGCGGGGTGGGACGAGGAGCACGGCCGGGGCGTGCCCATCCCGCTGCCGGGCGTCGACGTGCTGCGCGAGGCCGGTCCGGGGCCCACGCAGCGGGTCGTGCCGTCGCTGATCGCCTACGTCGACGACGGCGCCGCGCGGCGTCTCGGGTCCCAGGTCACGCCGGAGATGTTCGAGGCGCCCGGCGTCGCCGTGTTCGCGTCCACGAAGACGAACGTGTCCGGGCACGCCTACGACGCGCCGCGCAAGGTCGGCGACCGGAAGATCACCGGCCGGGAGGCGGCGACGCGGTTCCTCAGCGACGTCATGGCGCTCGCGCTGCTGACCGTCGAGGACGACGATCTGGAGATCGTCGCGACCGCGCCGGTCGAGTCGTTCGACCGGTACCGCGACTGGCTGGTGCGCGAGGTCCGGGACGGGCTGCCGACGGCGCGGCTGCGGGTCGTGGACGAGGCCACCGCCGCCGCCGTCGGCTACCACGCCCGCCTCAATCCGGGGGACGCGTTCGCCGTCGTCGACTTCGGCGCGGGCACCCTCGACGTGTCGGTGGTGCGGGTGCAGGAGCCCGACGCGGCCGGGGCCGGCGCGGGCGTGCGCACCATCGCCAAGAAGGGCCTGGACCTGGGCGGCAACACCATCGACGCGCTCCTCGCCGAGCACGCCGTCGCCCGGCTGCCGCTCCCCGCCGGCGACCAGATCGGGCGCAACCGGGTCTTCCGCCGCCTGCTGGCGTCCGCCGAGCGGGCCAAGCGCGCCCTGGCCACGGCCGCGCAGGCCGACATCGAGGCCCGCGACGCCCGCACCGACGCGACGCACCGGGTCACGGTCACGCGGGCCGAGTTCGACGCGCTGCTCCGCGACAAGGGCGTGCTGCGGCGCGTCAACCAGGCGCTGCGCGGGTGCCTTGAGTCCGCGGCGGCGCGCGGGTACGGCGTCGGCGACATCCGGCAGGTGTTCCTCGTCGGCGGGAGCTGCCTCATCCCCGCCGTGCAGGACGTCGTCGGCCTGCACTTCGACCCGGACGTGGTACGCCTCGAAAGCCCGCTGGAGGCGGTGGCCACCGGCGCGGCCGGGATCGCGGGCGGAAGCGAGCTCTACGACCACATCCAGCACGACTACGCCATCCGGCACGTCGACGGCGAGACCGGGACGTACGAGTTCGAGACGCTGGTCGAGGCGGGCACCGCGTATCCGACGCCGGAGCCCGTCCGGACGATCACGATCAAGGCGGTGCACGACCGGCAGCGGCGGCTCGGCCTGGCCGTCTACGAGCTCGCGCACGCCACCTACCGCGACGCGGGCGCCGAGCTGGAGATCGCCTTCGACGCCGGCGGCGGCGCCCGCGCGGTCGCCGTCACCGCGCAGCAGCGCCAGGAGCGCTCCATGCTGTGGCTGAACGAGGACAGCCCGACGTTCCTGGTGGCCGATCCGCCCGCCGTCGCGGGCCAGGACCGCTTCCGCCTGGAGTTCCGCATCGACGCGCACAAGCGCCTCACCGTGACCGCCTACGACCTGCACCGCCACCTGCTGATACTGGACCGGCAGCCGGTCGTCCGGCTGGCCTGACCCGAGGAACCCGCACCCGGCACCGACACCCTGAGGGACCGCGAATGTCGCACTTCACCCGAGTACGCACCACGCTCCGCGACGCCGACCTGCTCGCCAAGGCGCTCGCGGCGGTCGGATTCACCGCCGTCGAGACGCACGACGACCCGCAGACGCTGTACGGATACCAGGGCGACGCCCGGCCGGAGCGGGCCGAGGTGATCGTCCGCCGCCGCCACATCGGGCGCGCGAGCAACGACATCGGCTTCCGCCGCCAGTCGAACGGCAGCTTCGAGGCCATCATCAGCGACTACGACAGGCACCGCTACGACCACGCGTGGCTGGCGAAGGTCGGCCGCGCCTACGGGCACGCCGCGGCGCTGCGCTACGCCGAGGACAACGGGTACGAGATCGACTCCGACGTCGTCGGCGAGGACGGCGAGCGCCGCCTCGTCCTGCGCCGCTACACCTGACGGCCGTACCACCGGCTCGCGTCGACGAATTTTCCGGCGGGTGTCGATCTGGGCCGTACTCGTTCGTGTAGCAGGTGAGGAGCCGCCCGGAGGGGGCAGGCTCCCACGAGCGAACGAGGGAGACGACCATGGGCGAGGTTCGGACACTGCTCGACGGACGCGGGCTGGTGGAGTCGCCGCGCTGGCACGGGGACCGGCTGTACTTCTCCGACTGGTCCGCGGGCGAGGTCGTCGCGGTCGATCTCGACGGCCGGGACGAGGTGGTCGCGCGCGTGGCGTCGCTGCCGCTGTGCACCGCCTTCCTCCCGGACGGACGGCTGCTGATCGTCTCGTCCGCGGACGGGCGGATCCTGCGCCGCGAACGCGACGGGAACCTGGCCGTCCACGCGGAACTCGGCGAGCCCGGCTGGAACGACATCGCGCTCGACGGCCGCGGCAACGCCTACGTCAACCGGATCGGCTTCGACCCGATGACGGGGCAGGTGTCCAAGCCGGGCAGCGTCTCGCTGGCCGCCGCCGACGGGTCGGTCCGCGAGGTGGCCGGCGACATCGCCTTCCCCAACGGGATGGCGGTGACGCCCGACGACACCACGCTGATCGTCGCGGACTCGTACCGGCACTGCCTGCTGGCGTTCGACATCGACGCCGGCGGCGGCCTGTCGAACCGGCGCGTCTGGGCGGACCTCGGCGAGGGCACCCCGGACGGCATCTGCCTCGACGCGGAGGGCGCCGTCTGGTACGCCGACGTGCCCAACAAGTGGTGCAGGCGCGTCGCCGAGGGCGGCGCCGTCCTGGACACGGTCGGGCTGGACCGCGGCGGCTTCGCCTGCGCCCTCGGCGGCCCCGACGGCAGGTCCCTGTTCGTCGTGGCCGCCGAGTTCCTCGGCATGACCGAGCCGGAGCCGGTGGCGGCGGGCAGCGGTCAGGTCCTGGTCACGCGGGTGGACGTCCCCGGAGTGGGACGTCCATGACCCGCCCGGCGCGTCGTCACGTCTCGCGGATCGCCCGCAGCGACTGCTTCAGCGAGCCGACCGTGGCGAGGACGGCCGTGGGCTCGTACCCGCAGTGGGCCATGCAGTTGGCGCAGCGCGGGTCGCGGCCCCGGCCGTAGGAGTCCCAGTCGGTGTCCTCCACGAGTTCCTTGTAGGTCTGGGCGTAGCCGTCCGACATGAGGTAGCAGGGACGCTGCCAGCCGAAAAGCGAATAGGACGGAATTCCCCAGGCGGTGCACTGGAAGTCGGCCTTGCCTTCCAGGAAGTCCAGGAACAGCGGCGAGTGGTTGAGGCGCCAGCGCTTGCGGCGGCCGTCCGCGAACGCCTTGCGGAACAGTTCCCGCGTCTCCTGGACGCCGAGGAAATGCTCCTGGTCGGGCGCCTTCTCGTAGGCGTACGCCGGCGAGATCATCATGTCGTCGATCTTGAGGTCGTCGTTGAGGTAGTCGAGGACGTCGATGACGTTCTGCGGGGTGTCGGTGTTGAAGAACGTCGTGTTCGTGGTGACGCGGAATCCGCGCCGCTGGCATTCTTTGATCGCGGCGACGGCGTCGTCGAAGACGCCCTCCTTGCAGACGGATTCGTCGTGGCGTTCCTTCAGCCCGTCGATGTGCACCGCCCACGCGAAGTAGGGCGACGGCTTGAACTTGTCGAGCTTCTTGGGGATGAGCAGCGCGTTCGTGCACAGGTACACGAACTTCTTCATCTTGATGAGCTCGCCGACGATCTCGTCGATCTGCGGGTGCATGAGCGGCTCGCCGCCCGCGATGGACACCATCGGGGCGCCGCATTCCTTGATGGCGGCGATGGCCTGCTCGACCGGCATGCGCTTCTTCAGGATGTCGTGCGGATGCTGGATCTTCCCGCATCCGGCGCACGCCAGATTGCACGCGAAGAGGGGTTCGAGTTCGACGATGAGAGGGAACTTCTCCCTGCCGCGCATCTTGTTGCGGAGGATATAGCTTCCGATGCGGACGCTTTGACGGAGTGGAACGCTCATGGTGTTCGTACCTCCTTTGGCAAGGTGAACTCGGTGGTCTCCGCCGTCACCGCGTGTTCCCCGCCGGGGAACCGCCCAGGTAGCGGCCGAGCGCGCTGATCGGGAAGACCAGCCGGTAGAGGTGGTAGTTGATGTAGAAGTCGCCGGGGAATCCGGTGCCGGTGAACTGGTCCTCGTCCCAGGTGCCGTCGGGGCGCTGGTGGTCGACGAGCCAGCGGACGCCGGCGTCCACGGCCGGGGTGCGTTCGCCGGCGGCGAGCAGCGCCAGCAGCGCCCACGCCGTCTGCGACGCCGTCGACTCGCCGCGTCCGATCCACGCGGGGTCGTCGTAGGAGCGCAGGTCCTCGCCCCAGCCGCCGTCCTCGTTCTGGTGCTCTTCCAGCCATGCCACCGCGCGGCGGATCGGCGGCTTGCCCTTGCCGACGCCCGCGGCGACGAGCGCCGGGACGACGCTGCCCGTGCCGTACACGTGGTTGGCGCCCCAGCGTCCGAACCACGACCCGTCCGCCTCCTGCGCCTTCAGCAGCCACACGACGGCGCGCTTCGCGGCCGCCGACTCCGCGAGACCCTCGCCCGCGAACGCCTCGACGACGTGCGCGGTCACGTCCGCGGACGGCGGGTCGATCACCGCGCCGAAGTCGCAGAACGGCAGCTTGTTGCACAGGTCCTGGGTGTTGTCGGCGTCGAAGGCGCCGTAGCCGCCGTCCCGCGACGCCATCCCCTCCAGCCAGCGGACGGCCCGCCCGATCGGCGCCTCCGCCGCCGGGAAGTCGACCTTGCGGAGGGCGAGGATCACCTCGGCCGTGTCGTCGGTGTCGGGGTAGACGTCGTTGTCGAACTCGAACGCCCAGCCGCCCGGCGCGAGGCCAGGGCGCCGCACCGACCAGTCCCCCGGCCCGCGGACCTCCTCCCCGACGACCCACGCGGCGGCGCGCCGCAGCGCCGGGTCGGCGGCGGGCACGCCCGCGTCGCTCAGAGCGGTCATGGCGAGGACCGTGTCCCAGACCGGGGACTGGCACGCCTCCAGCCTGCGGCCCCTCTCGTCCCGGATCGTGAAGCGTTCCAAACCGTCCAGGCCGCGCCGGATGACCGGGTGGTCGAGGCCGTAGCCGAGCTCGTGCAGCGCCATCAGCGAGTACACCCACGGCGGCTGGATCCCGCCCCAGCAGCCGTCCGCCTCCTGCCGCGCGACGATCCAGTCGGCGGCGCGGCGCAGCGCCGCCGTCCGCAGCGGCCGCACCGGACGCTTCTCGTACACGTGCAGGACGCGGTCCAGCCCGTTGAAGAACCGTCCCCAGCCCTTCTCGTCCTTCGCCGGACGGACGCCGACGCGCAGCTCCGCCAGGTCGAACGGCAGCGACCGGACCGGACGCAGCGACCCCAGCACGGTCAGCGGCACGATCGTCTGCCGCGCCCAGCACGCCCAGTCGTACACGTTCAGCGGGACGCGCTTCGGCAGGTACATCAGCTCGGGCGGCATCACGGGCAGGTCGTCCCACGACCACTGCCCGAACAGCGCCAGCCAGATCCGGGTGAACACGCGGGTGCCCTCGATGCCGCCCGCGTCCCGCGCGTACTTCGCCGCCCGGCGCATGTGGTCGGCGTCCACGGGGTCGCCGGCGAGGCGCAGCGCGACGTACGCCTCCACCGTGGTGGACAGCTCGGGCGGGCCGCCGTGGAAGTTCGCCCACGTGCCGTCGTCGCGCTGCTGCGAGCGGATCCAGCGCGCGGCCTCCGCCGTGTCGTCCGCGGACCGGATGCCGAGGAACTGGCGGAGCAGCAGGTCCTCCGCGTCCATGGTCACGTTCGTCTCCAGCTCGCCCCGCCACCAGCCCTCCGGCGACTGCAACCCGAGGAGGTGGTCGCGGGCCGCCGCGACGGCGGCAGCGGCCGCACCGGTGAGTCCGGACACTTCGGTCGTCGTCATTCAGCGCGCTCCTTCTCTCTGCGCGGTTTCAGTAGTCCCGGGAGGTGACGAAGAGGGCGATGTCGCGGAACTCGGTGCGGACGTGGTCGTCCATGCCCGACTCGGCGAGCCGCTTCTCGGCCGCGGCGACGCGCCGGTCCGCCTCCGCCGCGGCCCACTCGCGGCCGCCGGCCGCCTCGACCAGCCGGGCCATCTCCCGCAGGACGTCCTCGGGCTGCGGCCCCGGCAGCGCGTACAGCTCGGCGAGCCGGTCCGACTCGGCGGTCCCGGCGGTCAGCGCGAACACGACGGGCAGCGACTTCTTGCGGGCCCGCAGGTCGGCCAGCACCGGCTTGCCGGTCGCGTCCGGGCTGCCCCAGATGCCGAGCAGGTCGTCGACGAGCTGGAACGCCAGGCCCATCTCGGACCCGAACCCGGTCAGCGCCGTGACCAGCCGGGTCGGGCCCTCACCGAGCATCGCGCCTATCGAGCAGGCGCAGGCGAGCAGCGCGCCGGTCTTGTCCGCCGCCATCGACAGGCACTCGTCGAGGGTGACGTCGTCGCGCTGCTCGAACCCGATGTCGAGCGCCTGGCCGGAGATGAGCCGCTGCGTCGCGGCGGTCAGGGCGCGCGCCGCCCAGTGCGCGCCGCGCGTCTGCTCCTCCAGCAGCAGCTCCTCCGACAGGGCCAGCAGCGCGTCGCCGCCGAGGATCGCGGCGGACGGGCCGAACACCGTCCACGCGGCGGGACGGTGCCTGCGCGTCCGGTCGCCGTCCATGATGTCGTCGTGCAGCAGCGAGAACGCGTGCACGAACTCGACCGCGACGGCGCCCGGCAGCGCCGTCCCGTAGGGGGCGCCGACGGCGCGGGCCGACAGCAGCGCCAGCGCGGGCCGCAGCGCCTTCCCCCCGGCCGCGGCGGGACGGCCCTGCTCGTCGGTCCAGCCGAGGTGGTAGGCGACGACGCGGCGGGTCCACGGGTCGAGCCGTTCGGCGGACGCGCGCATCGCCTGGTCCACCAGCGCGCGCCCGTCGGTGATCGAGGCCGGGACGGCGGTCATCGGGAGCTCACCCCCGTGGCCGTGTTCGGCGCCGTCCCGTTCAGGTGCCGCCTGACCAGCCGGGCGGCGTTCAGACCGCTGCGCACGGCTCCCTCCATCGTGTCGGGCCAGCCCGTGTCGGTCCACGCGCCGGCGAGGAACAGCCACGGCAACCGGGTCGCGGACGCGGGACGCAGCGCGCCGCTGCCGGGGCTCTGACGGAATGTGGCGTGCCGCTCCCGCGTCACGAAGAAGTCGGTGACGCGGGCGCGGCGGGCGGCCGGGAACAGCCGCTCCAGCTCGGCGAGGTAGACCTCGCGCAGCTCGGCGGTCGGCGTGTCGATCCAGCGGTCGGCCGCCGAGACCGACACCGCCAGATACTGGCCCGTCTCTTGTGGGGAGGCGACCCCCCGCTCCCCCCGGAACTGCCCGGAGCTCGTGCCGCTGATCGCCGTCCGGTCGAAGACCCACTGGACGGGCGAGCCGATCGCGGCGACGAACGGCTCGTCCAGCACCGGCCGGTCGTAGACGACGTGGACGTTGACGATCGGGCTGGAGCCGAGGCCCGCCCAGTCCGCCCGTCCGGGGCACGCGTCCGCCGGGACGAGCGAGGACGCGGCCCGGTGCGGCACCGCGACGACGACGGCGTCCGCGCTCACCGGCTCGCCGTTCACCAGCAGTTTCGGCCCGTCCTCGATCGCGGTGACCTTCGCGCCGAGCCGGACGCCGCCCCCGCCCGCCTCGATCTTCGCGGCGGCGATCGTGCCGTGCAGTTCCCCGAGCGGCACGGTCGGCACCCCGACGTCGGCGGCGTCGGACCGGCCGAGCAGCGCCGTCTGGCACACGAACGCGGCGGGGCCGAGCGCGGCGTCGTCCAGCCGGACGTTGAGCGCCGCGGTGACGAACAGGTCCCACAGCGCGTTCCGCGCCTGCGGCCGCTGCCCGTGGTCGGCGAGCCAGCCGCCGATGCTGTGCCGGTCGAGTTCCGGGTCGTCCGGGTCGAGCCGGTCGAGCGCCAACGACGCGCGGACGGCCCGCAGCCGGTCGCCCGGCGAGAGCAGCGCGTACCGGGCGAGCGCGGGCATCAGGTGCAGCGGCCCCGGCGCCTTGGCGCGGCGGAGCCGCCCGGCCCGGCCGCCGGGGGTGAGGACGCGGACGTCGAACCGGTCCTGGACGCGGACCTTGTCCGCCGCGTCCAGCCGCCGCAGCAGCCCCTGGTAGGCGGTGCAGCATTTCAGGAAGATGTGCTGCCCGTTGTCGACGACGCGGCCGTCGCGCTGGAAGGAGTGGGTGGCGCCGCCGAGCCGGGGGCGCGCCTCGTAGACGGTCGCGCGGAGCCCGGCGTCCTGCAGCGCCAGCGCGGCCGTGATCCCGGCGAGGCCGCCGCCGACGATCGCGACGTGCCCGCCCCCCTGTCCACCGGTCATCGATGGATCCCCGACATCGCCCTGGCGGACACCGCGGCCTTCTCCCAGGCCGGGAGGGACGTGCGGGTCTCCAGCGCGGCGAGCGGATCGGACCTGATCCGCTTCAGCAGCTGCCGGTAGATGCCCGCCATCGCCCCGGCGCAGGCGGCGCTGCGGCGGTCCAGCATCGGCAGCAGCTTCAGCCCGGTGTCGTACCATTCGGCCGCCCTGGACGCCTGGAACCGGACGAGCGAGACGAGGTGGTCCGGCGGGTCGGTGAACCGGCCGGACTCGTCCAGGTGCAGCGTGCACCCGAACCTGGCGAGGTCCTTGGCGGGCAGGTACACGCGTCCGCTGAGACCGTCCTCCCGGACGTCCCGCAGGATGTTCGTCAGCTGCAGCGCGACGCCGAGCGCGTCGGCGCGCGGCCCGGCCGTGTCCGGGTCGGACGTCCCGAACACGCCGAGCGACAGCCGCCCGACGGCGCCCGCGACGCACCGGCAGTACCAGAGCAGGTCGTCGAACGTGTCGTAGGTCTCGCCGCGGACGTCGGCCTCGCAGCCGTCGATGAGCTCGCCGAACGCGTCCAGCGGGATGGGGTGGCGGCGGGCCGCGTCCGTGAGCGCCACCAGCACGGGATCGGACGGGTCGCGGCCCGGGTCGGCGAGCAGCGCGCGCTCCTCCGCGAGCCTTTCGAGCCGGGTCGCGGCGGGTGCGTCGTGGTCGTCGCCGATGTCGTCGATACGGCGCGCGAAGGCGTAGACGGCGCTCAGGGCGCGCCGCTTCGGCGCCGGCAGCAGGCGGATCCCGTACGAGAAGTTGCGGGCCTGCGAGCGCACAACGTTCTCGCAGTGCCGGTACGCGCTGGCTTCGTCCATCTCCTCATCTCCTTCCCAGAGTCCGCGACCACTCGGCGAGGAGCCGCGGTTTTCTCGGTCGTGACGGGCCGCCCAGCACGTCGTATGCGTTCTTGTCGAGTGCCGCCAGGGCCGCGAGTCCGCCGGCGACGTAGCCGGAGACGGCGAGGCGGGCGAATCCGCGGAGCTTGGTCGTGAGGTCGGCTCCTTCGTCCAGCAGCTGTCGGGCGCGCCGCGCCTGGAGTGCCACGACGCCGCGCAGGCGGGTCGGCGTGACTGCGGCGGCGAGGTCGTCCTCCACGCATCCGAACCGGCGCAGGTCGTTCTGCGGGAGGTAGATCCGGCCGTTGCCGTAGTCCTCGCCGACGTCCTGGCAGTGCTCGACGATCTGCAGCGCCGTGCACACCTTGTCGGACAGGCCGAGCCGGTCGGGGGTGGCGGCGCCGAACACGTGCAGGACGATGTGCCCGACCGGGTCGGCGGACAGCGCGCAGTAGTCGACGAGGTCGTCGAACGTCGTGTACCGGGTGACCTCCTGGTCCTGCCGGTTGGCCTGGAGGAGGCGGCGGAACGGCTCGGCCGGTATTCCGCAGGCGGTGACGGTGCGGGCCAGGTGGCGCATCGCCGGGAGCTCCGGCGCCGTGCCCGCGTAGACGCGGTCGAGGTCGCGTTCGACGGTGTCGAGGAGTGCGGCCCGCTCGCCGGGTGGCGCCTCGTCGCCGATGTCGTCCACGAGCCGGGCATAGCCGTACACGTTCAGCAGGTGCGCGCGGTAACGCGCCGGCAGCAGCCGGCTGGCGACGGGAAAGTTCTCACCCGTCTGCAGTTCGTCGCGCGAACGGCGTTCCTCTGTCTCGTTCCACAAACGCTCACTGACGGACATGGCGTTCCTTCGAGGGCGGCGGTGGTGCGGGGCATTGAACATGCCCGATAACCGGGTGCACGCCCGGTAAACACGGGCAACGAGGGTCATGCGGCGTACGTCCCCTGGTAACCGTGCCGACCCTCCCGAATATCCGTCATTTACGAATATAGACCGGAAGTGGTCAGACGGGAATATGTGATCCACGAGACATGCGATCACCGTTTGTCATGGCTCATTCCCAGCTGGCGATCATGGAACGCCGCCGCGGCGGGCGGCAGGCCGGTGACCGGCGGAAACGGTCAGTAAGTGGCCAGGATGTCGGCGAGAATCCAGGGCGTCCGCTCCGGCGGGGCCGCCTCGGTCACCAGCGTGTTGAACACGTGCCAGTGCCGCTCGATCTCCGCCCGGCGGACCGGGTAGTCCGCGCTGTCGGCCCGCTCCAGGTAGACCATGTCCTGCAGGCCCTGCTGCGGGAACCGGACGAGGGTGAGCGGCCCGTCGCCCTCGACCCGTCCGCAGATCCCGCGCGGAGCGATCTGGACGGTCACGTTCGGCCGCTTGCACAGCTCGATGATGTGCAGGATCTGCGCGCGCATCGTGGCCGGGCCGTCGATCGGCCGCCACAGCGCCCGCTCGTCCAGGACGACCCACAGGTTCAGCGGGCGCGGACGGCGGCGCAGCACGCGCTGCCGCCGCATCCGGAACTCGACCCGCCGCTCGACCTCCGCCTCGGGATAGAGGCGGCGGATCAGCGCGCGGGCGTACTCCTCGGCCTGGAGCAGGCCTGGGACGAACTGGGGCTCGAACGTGCGGACCAGCTTGGCCGTCTGCTCGGCGGTGAGGTAGGCCCGCACCCACCCAGGGACGATGTCGCCGTCGGCGTGCCACCAGGGACGCGCCGTGGTCTGCTCGGCGAGTGCCAGCAGCGTGGTGCGCTCGTCGTCGTCCGCGCCGTAGAAGGTGAGGAGCGTGTCGACGTCGCCGGCCGCGCATCCGGTGCGGCCGAGCTCCATCCTTCCGATCTTGGAGCTGGACCCGCCGATCGCCTTCGCCGCGTCCCGCCGGGAGATCCCGGCCGACTCGCGCAGCGCGCGGAGCCCTCTGGCCAGCAGCATCCTGGGAACGTACGGGTCCCCGTGGACGCCGGTGGTCGGTCTGCTTCCGGTGATCGTGACGGAGGCCAAGGGGACTCCAATCAGGGGGACGCGTGCGCAACCGTTCCGACTATACCTTCACGGAATGCGCCGGGAACAAAACGGTGCGCAACGTTCCGTGGAAGGTCTCCGCATCGCGGCCCCCGGGAACGTCTATCTTTCGGTCGGAGGTCGCTCTGCGTCAGGGTTTGCGGCCCACCCCGCACAGTGTCGGGAGCAGCTCGACGTCGACGCCGACGTCCGGGCGCCACTCGTTGGCCGTCACGAGCCCGGGCTCCTCGACCTCCAGCCCCTCGAAGTAGCCGGAGAGGAACTCGCGGCTGCGGAGCCGGAACGGGATGGCGCCGGTGTCGTCGTAGGCGCGCTGCGCGGCGTTGAACGCCTCGTTGTCGTCGGTGCAGTCGTCGAGGATGAGGTAGCTGCCGGACGGCAGCCCGCCCAGCAGCCCGCGCGCGACGCGCCTCGCCTCGTCGGGGTCGACGATGTGGCCCATGACGTTGACGAGCAGCAGCGCGACGGGCCGCGTGAGGTCGAGGATCTCGGCCGCCCGGTCCAGGATCGTCTTGGGATCGTGCAGGTCGCAGTCGATGTAGGCGGTGCGGCCCTCGTCCGTGCCGGTCATCAGCGCGCGCGCGTGCGCGAGGACGAGCGGATCGTTGTCGACGTAGACGACCCTCGCCTCGGGGGCGGCGCGCTGGGCCATCTCGTGGGTGTTGTCGACCGTGGGCAGGCCCGTCCCGCAGTCCATGAACTGGCGGACGCCGCGCTCGTGGATCAGGAACCTGATCGCGCGGTCCATGAAGTAGCGGCCCGCGCGGGCGAGCGGCACGATGCCCGGATAGAGGGAGACGTACTGGTCACCGGCGATGCGGTCGATCTCGTAGTTGTCGGTGCCGCCGAGCCAGTAGTTCCAGATCCGGGCGGACTGCGGAACGTCCGTATTGATCTTCGTTTCGGCTCCCTGATCCGGGCCGGGGGTGCCATCGGTCATCGGCCTGACGCTCCTTTCAGCGGCACGGCACGAGATCGCTCGCGCGGGCGCTGACGCGTGCGTTACGGCAAACCTAGACCCGGCGCTCCCGGGGCTGCCAGAAACGTGAAATTCGGACCTGTCCCCTTTGGCATTGAGGACATTAACGAATACGCAGAGTGGGCATGCTTCCGAGGTTGGCGGGACGGCGGTGACCAGGAGTGATTCCGGCGAAGGCCGGGGACGTCCGGCGCCGTCCCCGCCGGACCTCCGGCCGAAATGGCCGCTTACGGCCGCGCCACGATCTCCTGCCCCGTCCGTACCAGGCTTCGCACCTCACCGTCCGGACATTTCTCCCGGGCCGCCTTCCCGGTCGCGCCTTTGCGCTCGCCGCGTTCGATCATTCACGCGGCCGCCCCCGCCCGCGCGGCACCCGTCGGCCAACCCCGTACAAAACATTCTAAAATGGATAATCAGGATTTCAGGCTTTTATACTCCGCAAAGCGAACATGATCATGAAGGGCCGCAATGGCCCGGGCGTGCACGGCCTTGCGGAGGCGCGTTCGGACGCTTGTGGAGGTGGGCGGTCACATCTGGGCGTAGGCCTGGGTCAGGCGGATGTGGTTGCCGGACGGGTCGCGGAACGAGGAGTCGATGCCGTACGGCTGCTCCTCCGGCTTTTCCACGAACTCGACGCCGCGTTCCGTCAGCTCCTTGTGGGCGGCGTGGCAGTCGTCGGTGCCGAGGAAGATCGTCCCGGCGAAGCCCTTGGCCATGAGCTCGCGGACCTGCGCGGACGTCGCCGCGTCCATGACCGGCTCGCCGGGCAGGGCCATCAGGACGATGGAGACGTCCGGCTGGCCGACCGGGCCGACGGTCAGCCAGCGGAACCCGCCCATCTCCGGCACGGTCACGTCGACCCGCACCTCCATGCCGAGCTTCTCGGTGTAGAAGGCGAGCGCCTCGTCCTGGTCGTGCACCCACAGCTGCGCGCTGGCAAAGGTGATCATCGGGTTCCTCCCGTGGAGTAGGTGGAACCTCACGCTAGATCCGCGGCGGCGGGCCCGTCTTCTCGAAACGTCCGGTGTTTCGGCCGGCCGTATATGCGCAGGACACAGCCGGGTACGCGCGCATGGACGGCCGCCGGCGGGAACGCGGCGCGGTAGGTCGTCGGCGGCATCCCGAACATCCGGGTGAAGCTGGTCGTGAACGAGCCGATGCTCTGCAACCCGACGCCGACGCAGATGTCGGCGACAGATCTGTCGGTCGTCCGCAGCATGGCGGCGGCGCGCTCCAGACGGCGGGTCAGCAGGTAGGCGTGCGGGGACTCGCCGAACGCCCGCCGGAACCGCTCGCTGAAATGCGCACGGGACAGCCCGGCCGCGTCCGCCAGGTCGGCCACGGTGAGCGGCTCGAAGTACCGCGCGTCGGCCAGGTCCTTGGCGCGCAGCAGGTGACGGGCGGGCGGCACGGACGCCATGCCGTCGATTATGCCCCCGGCCGGTGACAGTGGCCGGGGGGCGTGGGCGTGGGTGTGGGCGTGGGCGGCGGGCTATTCGCGGGTGTTGATCGTGTCGGCGGGGCGGGCGGCCATGGCCAGCCGGGCGGGGAGGGCCGTCGCGATCGCGGCGAGGAGCGCGCCCCAGGCGAGGACGCCCAGGTGCCCGAGCGGCGGGACGTGCGGCGGGCCGCCCGTCATCCCGCCGCTGAACGCGGTGAGCGTGGCCAGGGCGATCGCGGTGCCGAGGACGGCGGCGACCGCGACGACGGCGAGGGTCTCCCAGCCGAGCATCCGCATGACCTGGCGGCGGGTCGTCCCGACGAGGCGCAGCAGCGCGAACTCGCGGGCCCGGTCGGACGTCGACATCGCGAGCGTGTTCACCACGGCAATCGCCGTGAACGCGATGATCAAAGCCATGGCGACATGGTTGACCTCGGCGTTCGTGGTCGCGCGGGACTCGGCGAGGGCGGCGGCGTCCGTGGTCGGCAGGCCCGGGGGCGGCGTCCCGGCGATCAGGAGGGTGCCGCGCGGGTCGTCCACGTGGGCGGCGAGGAGGTCGTGGGAGACGGTGAGGTCGCCGAATCCGAGGCCGCGCCCGTACACGGCGATCACCGTGGGCCGGATGGGCGTGCCGTCGCCGAGGTTGAGGCGCAGCCTGTCGCCGGGCCGGACGCCGAGCCGGTCGGCGGCGGTGGCGCTCACGGCGATGGTGGACGGGTCGAGGTTCTTGAGCGAGCCGTCGCGGACGTCCAGGTCCATGGTGCGGTCGAGGCCGGCGGGTGTGACGCCCTGGATCGCGTAGTTCTCCAGGTCCACGCGGACGGTGCTCTGCAGGACCTCCGTCACGGCGGTCACGCCGGGCGCGCGGCGGAGCTCCTCGGCCGTGCTGTGCGGCACCTTGGGTCCGGCTACGTGCGCGGCGATCGTGCCGTCGGTCGCCTGGCGTGTCGCGGCATGGCCCATCGTGGTCTGGGAGAACAGGATCGTCGCGGTCAGGCCCGTCATCAGCGTGAGCGGCGTCAGGACGGACGCGACCCGCCGCGCCCCGGCGGCGAGATTCGCCGCCGCGAGGTGCCCGCCGACCGGGAAGAACCGCAGCGGGACGGACACGGCGGCGACGGCGGCGCGGGCGACGGCCGGGCCGAGCAGCGCCACGGCGACCGTCCAGACGATCGCGGTCAGCATCGTGACCGGGCTGGACGCCGCCTCCGTGTTCAGGCCCGACAGCACGATCGTCAGGACGACCGCTCCGGCGGCGACGGCGAGACCGGCCACGACCCGGACGACCCCCATCCGGGCCGGGCGGAGCGCCGCGTCGCCGAGCGCCTCGACGGGACGGATCCGGGCCGTCCGCCGGGCGGTGACGCGGGCCGCGGCGAACGCGGCGACGATCGCCGCGAGCGTGGCGGCGAGCGGCGGGAACGGGCTGACGACCAGGTCCAGGTTGGGCGGGAGCGCGTCGAGGGCGCGGAACCTGTCGCGCAGCCAGAACGCCACCGGCAGCCCGGCGGCCGCGCCGAGCGGCCCCGCGACGAGCCCGACCAGCAGCGCCTCCCGGCCGATCATCCGGCGGACCTGGCGGGGCGTGGCGGCGACGGCCCGCAGCAGCGCGATCTCCCGCTCCCGCTGCTGCACCGACAGCGCGAACGTGCCGGACACGACGAGGATCGCGACGAGCAGGGCCGTCCCGCCGAGCGCGCCGCCCATGCTGATCAGCTTGATCCGGGACTTCTCCGCGCCGAGGAACTCCGCCTTGCCGCGGTCCTTCCCGGTGTGGACGGTGGCGCCGGCGCCATTGGTGTGATTGGCGTTGCGCACGGCGTTCTTGATGGCCTTTTCCGGGCCGTGCGCTCCGATGGCGGTGATTTTGGCGCCGTTCCGTCCGGACAGGTGGGCGGCCTGGGCGGTGCTGAAGAAGACGGCGGTCTGGTGCTTGAGGGACTGCTTGGTGACGCCGACGACGCGGTATGTCCCGGGCGTCGTCGTCGCGACCTTCACCGTTGCGCCTGGACGGAGGCCCTTCGCGTGGGCCGTCGCGGCGTCGATGACGATTTCGTTGTTCGCGGTTGGGGCGCGTCCGTCCCGGATGGTGAACGGGGTGAGCGCGGCCGATTCCCACCCATGACCCCACGATTCGCGGTCGTCGTCGGCGGAGCCTATTTCGGCTGGGAATGACACTTCGGTGACCACGTTCCGCACACCGTCCGCCTGGCGGAGCTTGTCGGCGACGGACGCCGGCAGCCAAGCGCGCTCTGCGATCGCCTTCGCCTTGTGCTTCTTCTTCCCCTTCTTCTTGATGAAGGTCTTGTGGACGTACTGGTCACCGGTGACGACGACCGGAGAACCCGCGAACCGTTCGGGCGCGACAGAGCCGCGCAGTCCCGTGTCGAGCAGGACACCGCACGCGCAGACCAGCGCGGCAGCGCACAGAAGCGCGACGAAAGCCCCGGCGAATCCCGCCTTGCGGTGCCGCAGCGTGCTGAGTACGAGCCAGAACATCACTTCCACGCCCCCAACCGGGTCATGCGTGCCGCGACCGCGTCCCGGGACGGAGCGGACAGCCAGTCGACGATCTGCCCGTCCGCCAGGAACAGCACCGTGTCCGCGTACGAGGCGGCGACCGGGTCGTGGGTGACCATCACGACCGTCTGGCCCATGTCGTCCACCGTCTCCCGCAGGAGTGTGAGGACGTCACGGGCCGTCATCGTGTCGAGGGCGCCGGTCGGCTCGTCCCCGAACACCACCTCCGGACGCGTCACCAGCGCGCGGGCGATCGCGACCCGCTGCTGCTGCCCGCCGGACAGCTGGCCCGGACGATGCCCCGCCCGGTCGGCCAACCCCACGCGCGCCAGCACTTCGTCCAGCCACGCCCTGTCGGCGCGTGTCCCCGACAGGCGCAGCGGCAACGTGATGTTCTGCACGACCGTCAGCGACGACACCAGGTTGAACGCCTGGAACACGAACCCGACCCGCTTCCTGCGGAGCTCGGTCAGCTTCGTCTCGTTCATCGCGGACAGCTCCGTGTCGCCCAGGCGGACCGTGCCCGACGTCGGCGTGTCGAGACCGGCGGCGCAGTGCAGGAACGTGCTCTTGCCCGACCCGGACGGCCCCATGACCGCCGTGAACCGCCCGCGCGGGACGGACGCCGTCACCTCCCGCAGCGCCGCGACCGCTCCCCTGCCGCGCCCGTAGACCTTGCTGACGCCCTCCAGCCGCACAGCTTCGCCCATGCCCGCCGTCTCGCCTGGGCCCGCCGTCCCGCCCGCGCCTGTGTCGTTCACGCCTGTCTTGTTCATGCCCTTCAGTCTTCTGACCTGGGCGTTCACGGGCCAGAGATGAGATCACCAGGGACCCGTGATCTCGTCATGGGTCAGGCCGTGACCGCGTCGCTGGTACACATGAGGGGTGATCAAGGTGCTTCTGGCGGACGACCATCACGTCGTCCGCAGCGCCCTCGCCGGTCTGCTGAACCTCGAACCCGACCTGACCGTGGTGGCGGAGGTCGACCGCGGGGACGAGGTGCTGCCCGCGGCGCGCGCGGCCCGTCCGGACGTCGCCGTCCTCGACATCGACATGCCGGGACTGGACGGCCTCGCCGCGGCGGCCGTGCTCCACGACGCCCTGCCGGAGATCACGACGCTGGTCCTCACCGGCCACGGGAAGCCGGGTCATCTGCGCCGCGCCCTGACCGCGGGCGTCCGCGGCTTTCTGCTGAAGACGTCGCCGCCGGAGGAGCTGGCTGCCGGGATCCGGACGGTCGCCGCCGGTCAGCGCGTCCTCGACCCGAAGCTCGCCCTCACCGCCTGGGACATCGCCGACAACCCGCTCACCCCGCGCGAGACGGACGTGCTGCGCCTCGCCGCCGAGGGGGCCGAGGCGCCGGAGATCGCCGAGCGCCTCCACCTGTCCGCCGGGACGGTGCGCAACTACCTGACCGCCGTCGTCACCAAGCTCAACGCCAGGAACCGCACCGACGCCGCCCGCATCGCCCGCGAAGCGGGCTGGCTCTAGCCGCTCGTCGTCCCCACGCTTCGCGCTTCGAGGCCGCTTCTGGTCTCCAGGCCGATCCGTGCTTCGAGGCGGAAGCGGCCTGTGCCGTCGGCGCGGGCGCTGAGCGTCCCGCCGTACGAGGCGAGCCGCGTGGTGAGGTTTCCGATGCCCGCGCCGGGAGGCGTGCGCGGCGCGGCCGGGTCGAGCCCGTCGTTCTCGACCACCAGCCGCACGGCGTCGCCGTCCCGGTCCGTCAGGATGGTGCAGCGCGTGGCGGCGCTGTGCCGCAGGACGTTCGTGACGGCCTCGCGCAGGACGGTCCCGAGCACCACCGACGCCTCGCCGTCCACCGCGTGCTCCATCTCGGCCTCGACGTCGACGCCCGCCGCGGTGAGCACCGACCGCGCGGACGCCACCTCCCCGTCCAGCGAGAGGTCGGCGGCGCCGCCGGTCGCGGTGCGGAGATCGTTGCGGGCCTGCTCGGCCATCGCGACGACCTCGACCAGTTCCGCGCGGGCGCGTTCCGCGTCGGCCTCGGTTTCCGTGCGGGCGGCGAGCCGCCGCGCCAGCTCGCATTTGAGGAGGATCGCGGCGAGGCTGTGCCCGAGCAGGTCGTGCAGGTCCCTGGCCGCCCGCAGCCGTTCCTGGACGGTCGCCGCCCGCGCCAGCTCCTCCCCCGCGACCCGCAGGTCCCGCACCAGCCGCGCCAGCCGGACGAACCCGTACACGACCAGCCCGGTCACCAGCGTGGAGAAGGCGTAGTTGACGACCGCCGCCGTCCCGAGGCCGAGCGCCACCGCCGCGCCCCCGACCCCGGCCATGGTCGCCGCCACCAGCGGGACCGCCGCCCGCACCGGCAGCCCGACCAGGAACGTGCCCGCGAGGACGCCGGAGGCGCCCAGCCACGCCTCCCCGAAGACCGGGACGGGCACGGCGCTCAGCACGGCGAGGATCAGCGGCCACCCCTTGGGCCGCCCACCGCGCGTCCAAACGAGCTGCACCACGGCGATCAGCGCCAGGCCGACCGCCGCGGCCGCCCAGCGCGGCCCCCACGGGACCAGCAGCAGGCCCTTCACGCAGAACCCCGCCAGGACGGCCGCGAGGAGGGTCAGCGAGAGCCGGTACGCCGCCCGGTCGGGCATCGTCAGGGCGCGGTCCCCGGCGTCGGCGCGGTCCCCGGCGTCCACGACCGCCTCCACGGCGAACCGGCCGTCGTCGCCGAGCCCGGCGGAGAACGCGCCGCCCGCCGCGCGGACCCGCTCCGCCGCCTCCGCCAGGCCGTCCTCGCCGCGCGCCGCCGTCCGGACGCCGTCGTTGACCACGCGCAGCCTGACCGCGCCGTCGCGCTCGGACGTCTCGATCAGGCAGGTCCGGGCCGAGCCGGTCCGGACCACGTCCGTGACGGCCTCCCGCAGCACCAGGGCGAGCAGCGCCCCGGCCGGGCCGAGCGGTTCCCGGTGCCCGGTCCGCACGTCCGCGCGGACGTCCGCCGCCTCCAGCAGGGCCCGCGCGGCCGACGCCTCGGGCGCCAGCGACATGCTCCGGAAGTCCGCGGCGGCGGCGCGCGCGTCGTTCAGCGACCGCCGCGCGACGGCCAGCACGTCGCCGATCGCGTCGGGACGCCCGATCGCGTCGGGACGCTCGATCGCCCGCCGGGCGCCGTCCGAGATCGCCGCGAGCCCGTCGCCCAGGCCCCGGTTCAGCTCCGCCGCGATGCGCAGCCGCTCCCGCTCGACCGCCGCCATGGTGAGCGGCAGCCGCGCCGCCGCCGTGTCGTCCGCGCGGGCCGCCAGCCGGACGAGCCCGTACACCACCAGCCCGAGCAGCAGGCACGTGATCGTGACATCGGCGACGGCCGCCCCGCCGCCGCGGAGGACGCCGATGACCGCCGCGCTGCCCACCACCCCGGCCGCGATCGGCCACGCGCCCGCCGACAGCAGCGCACCGGCGACGAACCCGAGCATCCCGACCGACGTGCCGAAGGCGAGCACGGCCGTGTACGCGGCCAATGCCTGTCCGAGCACGAGGCGTCCGCCGCGCCACCGCTCGAACCGCGGGACGACCCACACCAGCTGCAGCGCGAGGACCAGCGCGACCAGCACGGCCACCGTCCCGACCCGCGCGACGCCGTCCGTCCGCGAGGGGGCCGCCAGCACGTAGACCCCGGCGAACGACGCCAGCACGACGCCGACGACGACCCGCGCGACTCGCGAGTCATGCACCGCCTCGGCCAATCCCCCTCAACTCCCCCGCCAGGAAACGCTCGTCCCAGCCAACCAGAGAAGCGGGGGTGCATCGACGGGGCCAAGGTGCGCGGATGCGGCCCTTCACGCTGAACGTCGTGGCCGACCCGCCGTGGCCGACCCGCCGTGGCCGACCCGCCGCTGCCGCGCCCGGGCCCCGGCCCCGCGCGAGCCGACGCCCGCACCAGGGGTCGATCCCGGGCGCGGACGCCGATCCGAGCGGACTCGATCCGGGCGCGGACGCCAGGGTCGGACGCCAGGGCCGGCAGATCGCTGCCGACCGCCGTCAGCGACGCGGCGGGGTCAGCGAGCCTGTTCGTACTCCTGCTCGCGCTCCTTGCGGTCGCGTTCCTCCTCGTCCAGCGCCTCCTCGTGCGTCCGGACGACCTCGCTGTCGTGGATCTCGCCGCGCCAGCCCTCGACGTCGTCGGGATGCGTGAGCGACTGCGTCATCACGTACCTGCCGAAGTGCTTCAGCTCCAGCCGGACGCGGCGGCCCTGGGCGCGCCACACGTTCGCGGTCCGCTCGAAGAGGCCCTGCGGGTGGTATTCGAGGACGAGCAGGACGCGCGTCAGGTTCGGCGCCAGCTTGTGGAAGCTGACCGTCCCGTCCACATGTCCCTTGGAGCCCTTGGACCGCCAGACGATGTGCTCGTCCGGGACCTGCTCGACGATGGTCGACTCCCACGTCCGGCTCGACCAGAAGATCTTCGCCTTCCAGTGCAGCTTCCCGTCCTCCGCCTGCTCGACGCTGACCACCTTCTTCATGAACGACGGGTAATCCTGGAAGCGCGTCCACTGGTCGTAGACGAGACGGCGCGGCGCACCGATGTCGACGTGCTCGACGATGTTGGTGACCTTCACCTTCGTGCCGCCGCCCTTGCCGCCGCCGCTCTTCCCGTTTTCCTTGGCGTCTTCGGCGTCGTTTTCCTTGGCGTCCTCGGCGTTGTTCTGGCCGATGCCGGGGAGGACGCCGGTGGCCGTGTCCTTGACGCGCCCGAACAGCCCCGGGCCCGACTCCCCGGACGACTTCTCCGCGGCCTCGTCCTCCCGGCCCTTCTTCTGCTTCTTCGGCTTCTTCTGCTCCTTGCCCGGCGCGTCGGCCGCGTCGGCGGACGGATCAGACGGGCCTTGCCCGTTCCGGTGTCCGCTGAGCGCACGGTTCGCGGCGACGGCCGCGCCCGCGCCCAGCAGGACGCCGCCCGCCGTGCCGACGGTCCGCTTGCCGCCGGGCAGGTTCTTCGTGATGCCGTTCAGGCCGGGTATCCGCTTGCTGCGGCCGCCCGGCAGCCGTTTGGTGATGGTTCCGACGGGCAACCGGCCCATCCGGTTTCCGCGTTTCATGATTCGCTACCTCACTCCGGGGTTGTGACGATCTCGCCGCCGCGGATCTCGCCGCGCCAGCCCTCGACCTCGTTGGGACGGGCCAGCGCCTGCGTCATCACATGGCGGCGGAAGTGCTTGAGTTCCAGGCGGGTGCGGCGCCCCTGGGCACGCCAGAGGTTGCCGGTCCGCTCGAAGAGCCCGACGGGGCGATACTCCAGGACGAGCAGGACGCGCGTCAGGTTCGGCGCCAGTTCGTGGAAGCTGACGGTCCCGTCCACATGCCCCTTCGGGCCCTTGGACCGCCAGACGATGTGCTCGTCCGGGACCTGCTCGACGATGGTCGACTCCCACGTCCGGCTCGACCAGAAGATCTTCGCCTTCCAGTGCAGCTTCCCGTCCTCGGTCTGGTCGACGCTGACGACCTTCTTCATGAAGGACGGGAAGTCCTCGAACCGCGTCCACTGGTCGTAGACGAGACGGCGCGGGGCGCCCACGTCGGTCTGTTCGGCGATGTTGGTCGGCTTCCCCCTTCGTCCACGCCCGAAGATGCGGGCGAGGGTCTCTTTCAGCGCCGTCCAGCCGAAGGTCAGCAGCGCGCGGAACGGGGACTTTCCCTCGTACAGCGCCTTGGCTCCGGCCAGGGCGGCCTTGACGAGCGGACCACCGTGCTCGGCCTCGGCCGTAAGGCGCCGGACGGCCCGCTCCAGCCGCCGCTCCAGCCGCTGCTCCAGCCGTCGCCTGAGCTTCTGGACGAGGCTCCGGCCGGACGCGCCGAGAATCCGGTGCCCGAGGCGCCGGGCCGACATCGCGGCCACGGCTCCGCCCGCCCCGGCGGCCAGCCCCATCCGGAAGTTCATGTCACCTCGCTCATCCTGTTCGGCCCAGTTCAGGCTCAGTTCAGGTACGGCGCCGGGGTTACCCGGTCAAGTAGGGGCAAAACAGACCGCAGGCCAGATCGTGCCCGGGGGCGCCGGACGCCCACCTGTCCAGACCGGCCCAGACCAGATCGGACAGGCACAGACTGGCCCATACCGGTCGAGCGTGAAAATCAGTCCAGCCCAGCGTGGAGACCGGACCACCCCGGACGACCCCGTCCCACTCGATAACAGTTAAAAAACGTGCTTAACGAACCCCTTGCTCCAGTCAGGACGAGCTGTTTATCTTCGCCCCGCAACACGCGTTGACGGTTCGACGAACAATCAGATCGCTCCCATTTTTCGCTGCCCGAAAGGGGGAGGCAGAGCGGGCCGGAAACAGCGAGGCTCAGCGCGAGCGAACGATTTCCGACCGTGATTTGAGCGACCGGCGCCCGGCGGCGCCCAATGATTCGGAACCTCATCGCAAGAACTGCATCACCCATGACCGGGTGAATCGCCTGCGCGCACGTGCTCGACCACGTTCGACCATGCAATATGGGAGAAAGCAGGGACAGATGAAACGGCACCTCATGGGCGTCGTCGCCGCGGGACTGACCGTGGCGCTCGGGGCCGGCGGATGCGGCAAGGGAAGCTCATCGAGCGACGACTCCGACGGTAGGAGCATCAAGTTCGTCGCGGCCGTTTACGACGAGAACGCCAAGCCCTACTGGGACGCCCTGATCAAGGAGTTCGAGTCCAGGAACTCCGGCTACGGGGTCAACCTCGAAATGGTCGACTGGACGCAGATGGACGCCAAGGTCAAGACCTACGTCCAGACGAAGCAGGTCCCCGACCTGCTCAACTACAACGCGTTCTCCGACTTCGCCCGCGACGGCCTCATCTACAAGGCGTCCGAGGTCCTGTCCCCGGCGACGCTGAGCGACTTCACGCCCACCTTCGTCGAGCAGGCCGAGTACAACGGCGAGCAGTACGGCATTCCGTTCATCTCCAGCGCCCGCCTCCTCTTCTACAACAAGCCGCTGTTCAAGAAGGCCGGCATCACCGGCCCGCCCGCGACCTGGGCTGAGGTCAGGACGGACGCCGAGAAGATCAGGAAGACGGGCGCGTTCGGATACGGGCTGCCGCTCGGTCCCGAGGAGCCGCAGGCCGAGTTCTACTCCTGGGCGATGAACAACGGCGGCGGCTGGGTCGACGCGTCCGGGAAATGGGCCATCAACCAGAAGGCCAACGTCGACACGCTCACCTTCCTCAAGGACCTCACCAAGTCCGGGCTGACGCAGCCGAACCCGGAAAGCACCGAGCGCAAGACGGTGTTCAACCAGTTCGCGCAGGGCAGGATCGGCATGTCGATCGGCGGTCCTTTCACGAAGGCCGGATTCATCGCACCCGTGAACAAGAACCTCGACTTCGGCGTCGCCCCGCTGCCGAGCAGGAGCGGGCGCGAGCACAACACGTTAGGTGTCATGGACGTCCTCGTCGCGTTCAAGAAGGCCGGCGGCAAGAACAAGGACGCCATCAAGAAGTTCCTGGACTACGTCTACCAGAAGGAGAACACCTCCAAATTCCTCATCAAGGAGGGCTTCCTTCCGGTGACGAAATCCGCCGGTGACGCGCTCAGCGCCGACCCGTATATGAAGCTGTTCGTGGACGCGCTGCCCACGTCGAAGTTCGCGCCGACGTCCAACCCGGCGTGGTCCGCGGTGGCGGGCGCGGTCAAGCAGGACCTCGGCGCGTCCGTGGCGGACGAGGATCCGAAGACGGTCCTGGACAAACTCCAGGAGACGGCCGAGAAGGCCGGCTGAATGCGGGACTTCAAGACGAGGCGGCGGGGGGCCGCCACCTCCCGGGCCCCCCGCCACTCCTCCGCTCCCCGCCATTCCGTCGCTCCCGGCCATTCCCTCCCGCGGCGGGCCGCGCGGGCGCTGACCCCGCTGCTGTGGCTCGGCCCGTCCCTCGTGCTCATCTTCGTCGTCGTGGTGTGGCCGGTCATCGAAATGGTGCGCACGTCCTTGCAGGACATCACGTCGTCCGGCGTGACGGTCGGGTACCGCGGCGCGGACAACTACCGCGACCTGTTCGACGAGGACGACCTGGTCCCCGTCGTGCTGCGGACGCTGCTGTGGGTCGGCGGGATCGTGGCCGTCACGATGGCGCTGTCGCTCGCGCTCGGCCAGCTGCTGAACGCCCGCTTCCCCGGACGCCGCGTCGTCCGCTGGGCGGTGGTGGTCCCGTGGGCGGCGTCGGTGCTGATGACGGCGCTGATCTGGAAGTGGATGCTGGACAACTACTCCGGGCTCGTCAACCGCGTCCTGCTCGACCTGCACCTGATCGACGAGCCGGTGAACTGGCTCGCGCACCCGTCCCAGGCGATGGTGTGGATGATGTGGGTCGCGGTGTTCGTCTCGCTGCCGTTCACGTCGTTCGTGATCCTCGCCGGGCTGCAGACGATCCCGTCCGACGTGTACGAGGCGGCCCGGGTGGACGGCGCGGGCCCGTTCCGCACCTATGTCGGCATCACCCTCCCGCTCCTGCGCCCCGCCATTCTCATCGCCTCGATCATCAACGTCATCAACGTGTTCAACAGCTTCCCGATCATCTGGGCGATGACGGGCGGCGGGCCCGGCCACGACACCGACACCACCACCACGTTCATGTACAAGCTGGCCTTCTTCGACCAGAACGTCGGCGAGTCCGGCGCGATGGCGGTCGTCAATTTCGTCCTGATCCTCGTCATGGTGCTGCTGTACCTGCGCGCCGCCCGCTGGCGGAAGGAGATCCGATGACGCGCCGGATCGTTCTCGCCGGGATCGGCTGGCTGGTCGCGCTCGCGTTCCTGCTGCCGTACCTGCAGATGTTCATCGCCGCGCTCAAACCCGACCGCGAACTGACCGCGTCGCCGGGCGCCTATCTGCCGTCGGATTGGACGTGGTCGAATTTCGTCGACGTCTGGTCGGCCGCCCCGGTCTGGACGTACCTGCGGGTCTCCCTGACCGTCGCGGCCGCCGCCACCGTGGTGACGCTGGCCTGCGCGATGCCCGCCGCGTACTACACCGCCCGGAACCGTTTCCGCGGCCGCGGCGCTTTCCTGCTGCTGGTCCTGGTGACGCAGATGTTCGCGCCGACCGCACTGGTCATCGGCATCTACCGCGAAATGGTGGCCCTGGACCTGACCGACACGCTGCTGTCGCTGATCCTGGTGAACGCGGCCTTCAACCTCCCCTTCTGCGTCTGGATCCTGCACGGCTACTTCTCCAGCATCCCGAGGGAACTCGAAGAGGCCGCCTTCCTGGACGGCGCGGGCCGCCTCGGCGCACTCACCCGCGTCACCCTGCCCATTTCCATGCCGGGCGTCGTGACCGCGATCGTCTACACTTTCATCGCCGCATGGAACGAGTACATCGTTGCGTTGACGGTCACAGCGTCCCCCGACCGGCGCCCGCTCACGGTCGCCGTCCCGTCCTTCGTCACCCAGTATCAGGCGGACTGGCAGTTCCTTTTCGCCACGTCCCTGATCGCGATCGTCCCGGTGGTCATTCTGTTCATCTTCATCGAGCGCTACCTCATCGGCGGCCTGACCGCGGGTTCGGTCAAATGAGCCTCATCGGCCTGGACGTCGGCGGCACCACCATGAAGGCCGCCATCACCGAGGACTCCGAAACAATGGTCACGGAGTCACGCCCCACGAACCGCACCGACCCGGTCGGCGGAATCCTCGATTTCGCCGCCCACCTGGCCACCCGCGCGGACGCCCTCGACTCCCCTGCCCGCGCCGCGGGAATCGTCGTGCCCGGCATCGTGGACGAGTCGACGGGCACCGCCGTCCATTCCGCCAACATCGGCTGGCGGGACGCCCCCATTCTCCACCTCGCACAGGAACGCCTGGGAATTCCCGTGGCGCTGGGCCACGACGTCCGCACGGGCGGTTTGGCGGAGGCCGTCCTAGGCGCGGGACGCGACGCCGACGACTTCGTCTTCATGGCGATCGGCACGGGAATAGCGGCCGCGCTCATCATCAACAACGCCCCGTACCCGGGGGTCGCGGGCTGGAGCGGGGAGATAGGCCACGTGGTCGTCCGTCCGGACGGCGAGGACTGCGCCTGCGGCAACAAGGGCTGCCTGGAAACCTACGCCTCGGCCGCCTCGATCTCCCGCCGCTACGGCGGGAACGTCCCGGCGGAAGAGGTCATAGCCCGCGCCGAAAAGAACGACGAGAAGGCAGAACAGGTCTGGTCCGACGCCCTGGACACTCTCGCAGACGGTCTAGCAGCCACGACACTTCTGGTAGACCCGGGCCTAATCGTCATAGGCGGCGGCCTGGCCCAGGCCGGAAAGACTCTCCTGGACCCTCTGGCAACCCGCCTGACCGACCGCTTGAAGTTCCGCCCGTCCCCACCCCTCCTGCTCTCCAAACTGGACGACCAGGCAGCCGTGAAAGGCGCCACAATCCTCGCCCACCGCCTGGTCACGTAGTCAATTACGCGAGAACTCCATCCGAAGAGTGGTGTCGCCTGGCGCGCCGCCTCGTCCACGCTCACGCCGCCCACCGTGACGGCACCGTCCACTACCTCGAACACGGCGAGCCGCTCTGAACAGGTGGCGGACGGCCCGAGGGCGATAGCCAAGACGGCGGGTGTGGGGGGCGTCTTCCTGAACCCGGGCCCCGCTAGCCGGGGGCGGGGTGAGGGGGAACTTGGGGTGGGGGTTGATCGTCGTTAGGGGCGGACGGGACAACCGAGAGCGGGTCGTCCGGCCGGGGGGCTGGAGCCCGCGGTGCAGGAGGCCGTTCGTGGTCGACAGCCTGGAGCGCGGCGTGGCGGGGGCGGGGCGTCCGCCGCTGGCGGCCGCGCTTCTGTTGCTCGCGGCGCTGCCCGCAGGGGTGCTGGTCACGGTGATCGATCTGATCGCGTTCGGGCGCACCAAGGCGGCGCTTCCAGGCGCGCGTCCGAGCGTCAACGCCGACGTGGTCGATCTCGCGCTCGCGGAGTACGCGGAGTTCGGCGCGCGCCGCATCATGTTCATCGCGGGGTTCTTCGCGGTCGCCGTCCTTGTGTTCGGCGCGCTCGCGTGGGTCGTGCGCCGGGGCGCGTTCCGGCGGCCCGCCGCCGTCTTGCTGGCCGCCGGTACGCTGACCGCCATTTACCTGGTCGGGCTCTTTCTGGTGTTCGTGCGCGACCCGGTGCACGACTTCGGGACGCAGCACGTCGAGAGGCCGGACGGCGGGCTGGCGGGCGTCCCGTGGGCGATGGACACGGTCAGCCCCGGGTGGTATCGCCCAGCGCTGGCGGCGGTGGTGATCGGGGCGGCGGTCGCGGCAATCGCAGCTTGCGTACTCCTGGCCCGGTCGCGCGGCAGTTCCTGGATCGCGGGACGCGGCGGCGTCGAGATCTCGGCGCGCGGCCACCGCACCAGCACGTCGATGCTGATGGCGGCGCCCGCCGTGGTCGTCCTGTACGCGGCTGTCAACCTCGCCGCGATCACCGCTGCCGCCCATGGCGGGAACGAGTACGTCGACGAGGCGGCCGGAATCTCTCGCGGGATCATGTCCGCCGTGACCGCGATCCTCGCCGTGGTGACGGCGGGCTGGACGACCATCGGCATCTTTCTGCGGCATGGGCGCGCCTGGCCCGTGTCGATGGTGGCGGCGGGCGCGCTGCTGATCGTCCATCTGCTGGTGCTCTGGCTGGCGTGGGACTACCAGCCGCTCGGCTCCGCGGCCTTCGCCGACGACCAAGGCGAGGTCCGGGCTGCTGGAGAACCGTCCGTCCTGGCATGCGCCGGTCCTCGCCTTGGTCGTCGGCCTGGCCGCCGCGTGGCCTGTCGCGGCGCTGCTCAGACCGGCCGCCGTGAGCGGGAGACCGGCCGCCGTAAGCCGGGGGCCGGTCGTCGCCCGTGGCGAGACCAGCAGATCGCGGTGAGCCGGTACCTTCGGTCTCGGTCGCTGGGACGGCGCCATTGGACGCCCCGTGCGCGCAGGCCGAGCTCATACGAGTCTTTTCGTGATGGTGCCGGTGCCGACCGTGGAAGTCGGCACCGGCATCGTGCTTTCTCGCTTTTCGGACGCCGCCTGGCGAAGCCATTACGCCGATGGTGCTATTTCGACGAATCGGCCTTGCTCAGTGGGCCGTTGAGCACGATGGCGCTATTGCCGAATCCGCCAGCGCCTATCGTGTGTCGCGTTCAGCTCGGAAAGCTTGGGAGCCCCGGGGTGTTCGCCCGGAACCGGGACTCTCCCTCGATCGACTTGTCGCCTTCCGCGGTGGCGCACTCCGCCGCGGAGAAGTGCGAAGTGCCGGTGCCGCTGAAGCGCTGGCCGCCCATGGGGCCGCCCCTGGTGGTCGCCTCGAACGTCCCCGCTCCACCGGCCCTGTACTGCGCCTTGAATGACACCGTGACGGACTGGCCCGTGGCCGCCTGGCCCTTGACCTCGCCGCTCACCCGTCCCTCCCGGCACGTTCCGGTCGCGGTGATGTTCTGCTCCGACACCCGGGTGATGCCGGGCCCCACACCGCTGATCCCCTCGCAGGATCCCCCCACGCGGGAAAGGCTTTCGACACGGGCCGTGCGCACTTCGTCGTTCACGAACCCTCGGTCCAGATGCGCCGTGGCGCGCACGGCGCATTCGACCGGGGCCGCGATGGCCTGACGCTGTTGCGCCTCAGTCGATGCCTGTGCCGTGAGGCTGGTCGACAGCGGCGCGATGACCACGGCGCTCACGCATGCCGCCTTCAGATAACGGTTCATCGTCTCCCCTTGACCCGGTCATGGACGCACCGCGACCGGGAAGTCGTCGTTTTCGAACGGACGCCGGAGTGCCTACCCGGGGAGTTGCCCTCAAAGGCACGCGGACCCTCAAAACACATCCAAGACCTCCCCTGGCCGGCGGTGCCGGTGGTGGTCGTGGCGGAAAATGTGCGGAATCCGACGTCTTTGCCACTCGTGCCGAAGGTGCGGTACTGGCACTTTGGACGCTGGCCAGCGACCACCCGTACAAGGAGTCTCCAATGACCGTGTCCGACTGTTCGGTCGTCGAACTCAGGCAGTACACCCTGCACCCCGGCCGGCGGGACGTGCTCATCGAGATTTTCGAGCGCGAGTTCATCGAAACCCAGGAGGCCGTCGGAATCCATGTCATCGGGCAGTTCCGCGACGAGGCCGACCCGAACCGCTTCGTGTGGCTGCGCGGGTTCCGCGACATGGAGGTGAGGAAGGCGGCACTGACCGCGTTCTACCTGGACGGTGCCGCGTGGAAGGCGCACGGGCGCGCCGCCGCGGCCACGATGGTCGACTCGGACGACGTTCTTCTCCTGCGTCCGGCCTCGTCCGATTCCGGGGGTGCGCCGGAGAGGGAAAGGCCGCCAATAGGTGCGACGCCGCCGGAGTCCCGTGTAATGGCCACGATCGTCCATCGGGACGCGCCCGTCGATGAGATGTTCCATGCCTTCTTCGAGGACGAGGTCGCGCCATTCCTCAAGGAGATCGGCGGGGCGCCCGCCGTCCGATTCCAGACCGAGCCCGCGGAGAACACCTTCCCGCGCCTTCCCGTGCGGACGGGCGAGAACGTCTTCGTCTGGTTCACCTCCTTCGCCGACGCCGACCACCACCGCGACCACCTTGATCGCCTCGCGCGCTCCCCTGAATGGACGACACGGCTCCAGCCCGCCCTTGCGCCCACCTTGGAGCGGCTGACCCTCGCCCCGACCGCGCGATCGCTGCTGCGCTGACCGGGCGATCAGACCTGCGGCTTCACCCGCGCGGGGCGGTGCTGCCGCGGCGCGTGGCCGACTCAGGACGTCGCCTTGGGCCGGGGTTTGGGGGATGCTCGGGGCGGTGGGTTCGTGCCTCAGAGCGGGGTGGACGTGGACGAGGTTTCCGAGCGGGTGCGGCGGCGGGTGCGGAAGGACTTCCCCCATCAGGCCGAGCAGGTCATCGAAGCCCTGGCCGGGCTGACGGAGGGGGTCTTCTCCGGGGAGCCCCGCGACTCGATCGCCGTCGAGCGGATCCAGGTGGCGGCTCTCGTCCGCGCCCATGGACGGCTGCGCAAGCTGGACGAGGCCGTCGCGCTCGGGCGCCGGGACTGGCGGGACCTGCTGGTCGGCGCCGGGCTGGCCCACGAGGGCTGGCAGCAGCTCGTGGAGAACGAGCTGGCGCCGCCACCGTCCGGCCATGCTTGGTTGGCCCGCCGGCGCCGCTAGACCCCCGCTGCTCTGACCAGATGGCGGACGCGCCGAGAGAGTCAAACCGACGGGCGGATCAGGCCGGTGTCGGTTGGACGGCCGTAAGCGGGAGTCGGTGCTGAGGCCGGGGTAGCGAGGGCAGGGCGAATTCCGAGGGGCCGGCGTGAACGAGGTGCGCGCGCCTCGGCCCCGCCTCAGCGGCGGGAATCGTCACCATGGGCCCGGGCGTCGTGGGCATCGCCCTGGCGCCGGACCTGGCCCTCGCGGCCGCCGCGGCGGCGGCGGGCGGCGTGGGGTACGGGATCGCCGCCACGCATCTCACCCCGCTGGTGGTCAACGCGTCGCCGTCCTCGCACCTGTCCCGCACGACGGCCACGATGACCCTCGTCCAGAACCTCAGCGTCATCACGACGTTCGTGGGTTCCGGCGGGCTGGCCGAGGCGGCGGGTCCTGCCGCGATCGCCCTGGTCGACGGGCTCCTCCTCACCGCCATCGGCTTCGCGGCGCTCGGCTCCCGTCCCTTCCGGCGCGCCTGAGATGCTGCCGACCCGTCGCAGGGCCCCTCGCCTAACCCATCTCGGCGCCGCCCGCGCCGGGCTTCGGCGCGGCCAGGCGGATGACCGCCCTCTTGCCCGCGGTGCCTTTCAGCTCGTGGGAGAAGGTGCCGTTGATGTTGAAGGGGTCGTCCGATCCCGGGGGGCTGAATCCGATGCTTCCGCCCGCCGTCTTGAGTTCGATCGACATGTCCCCGATGCTCGCGACCGTCAGCTTGGCCAGCCCGGATCGTCCCCGCACGCCGGGGTTGAAGCGGATGACGTCGCCGACTCCGACCTCCACCTCGCAGCGGGCGTCCGCGCAGGCGCTGAGACGGCTGCCGTCCGCCGCCTTCGGCAGCGTCGCGGTCGGGGACGGCGTCGCGGTCGGCGCCGGAGCCGGGGAGGCGGGACGCGTGGTCGCCGGAGAGCGCGTCGCCGGACTGGAGGCGGACGTGGCCGGTTCGTCGTCGCCGCAGCCCGCGAGCAGCAGCGCGAACGCAGGAAGGGCCAGGGGCCAAACGGCGTGCCGCCCGAGGGCCCGCGTCTTTCGCATGTCTTCTCCCGCCTTCACCGAAGTCGGCCACAAGCTAGCGGCGCCCGCCGGGGAGGGGTCCCGGGTCGGGAGCGCTACGTTGCCGACCGCCGAGATCACGCCGGACGGCCGCCCGGCCCGCCCGCGGCACCGGTCGGTGAGCAGGCGAAACGGCGGCCCTGGGATGTCCGGGTTGTTACTGTTTGCTCGTGCTCATCGGGCGTGACCGCGAAAAGGAACGCGTCGCCGGGCTGCTCGCGGACGCCCGGTCCGGACGGAGCGGCGCCGTGCTGATCCGCGGCGAGGCGGGCATCGGGAAGACCGCGCTGCTCGATCAGGTCGCGGCGGACGCCCCGGACATGCGGATCGTGCGCGGCGCGGGCATCGAGTCCGAGACGGAGCTGCCGTTCGGCGGGCTGCACCTGATGCTGTACCCGCACAGCGAACGGTTCGGCGCGCTGCCCGGCCAGCAGGCGGCGGCGCTGCGCTCGGCGTTCGGGCTGCCCCCGCCGGACGACGCCGAAGGACGCCCCCGGCAGGAGACCGCCGGGCCGGTCAGCGACCGGTTCCTGATCGGCGCGGCCACGCTCACGCTGCTGTCCGAACTGGCCGCGGACCGTCCGGTGCTGTGCCTGGTCGACGACGCGCAATGGCTCGACCGGGCCTCGCTGGACGCGCTGCTGTTCGCCGCCCGCAGGCTCGGCGCCGACCCGATCGCCATGGTCTTCACGGTGCGGGACTCCGCCGTCCCGTTCCCCGATCACGGGCTGGACGTCGTCCGGCTGGAGGGCCTGGACCGCGCCGCCGCGCAGGACCTCGTGGACGCGCACATGCCCGCCCTGACGGTCCCGGTGCGCGAACGGCTCCTGGACGAGGCGGGCGGCAACCCGCTCGCCCTCATCGAACTCGCCAAAGCGCTCGGAGCGCAGCCCGCCCGGCACGCGGGCCACGCCGGGCCGCTGCCCGTCGGCGGGCATGTAGGCGGACGGGTCCAGCAGGCGTTCCGGCTCCAGCTGGCCGAGCTGCCCGGCGCGACACGGCTGCTGCTCCTGGTGGTCGCGGCCGACGGCACCGCCGACCTGGGCGTCGTCCTGCGGGCGGCGGAGACGCTCGGGCTCGGCGCGGCCGATCTGGGGCCCGCGGAGGAGGCCGGGCTCGTGGTGCTTGACGGCGAGGAGGTCAGGTTCCGGCACCCGCTCATCCGCGCCGTCACCTACCAGAACGCCGCGCACCATCAGCGGATCGCCGCCCACGGTGCGCTGGCCGCGACGCTCGGCGGCGACGAGCACGCCGACCGGCGGGCGTGGCACCTGGCCGCGGCCGCCACCGGACCCGACGAGAGCATCGCGGCCGAACTGGAACGGGCCGCGCGCCGCGCCGGGCACCGGGGCGGGACGGCCGCGGTCGCCGCCGCCTACGAGCGGGCGGCGCGGCTCAGCACGGACGCGGAGGGCAAGGCGCGGCGGCTCGTCCACGCGGCGCGGGCCGCCTACGACGCCGGACGCCCCGACTCCGCCACCCGCCTCGCCGAGGAGGCCGCCCACCTCACCGGGGAGGACGGCGTCATCGCCGAGGCCACGTTCATCCGCGCCCAGGTCGAGTACGAGCGCACCGCCCCGGCCGCCGACGCCGCGCTCGCGCTGGAGGCCGCGGCGCTGATCGTGGAGAGCGACCCCGAGCAGGCGGTGCCGATGCTGACCGAGGCCGTCTGGTCGGCCCGGGACGCGGGCGCGCACGACCTCGTCCGGGACAGCGTCGCGCTGCTCAGGAAGGTGAAGGTCCCGGCCGGCTCCGCGAAGGCGCTGATGACCGGCGGGCTGATCGCCTACGGGCGGCTGCTCGACGGCGAGCCAGGGGCCGTCCCGCCGATACGCGCGCTGGTCAAGGCCGCGCACGACGGCGACGGCGACGGCGACGGCAACGGCAACGGCAACGGCAACGGCAACGGCAACGGCGACGCCGTCGTCGAACGCATCATCGCCGGTTTCCTGGGGCTGGTCGTGGCCGACGACCGGACCGCGACCGCCCTGCTGGAGAACCTCGCGGCGGAGGTCAGGCAGCAGGGCGCGCTCGGCTGGCTCCCGTACGTCCTGGAGCCCCTCGCGATCGGGCGGCTGCTGCTCGGCGACCTGCACGGCGCCGAGTCCGCCGCGGCGGAGGGCCTGTCGCTCGCCGCCGACATCGGCATGGACATGCAGGTCACCGCGCTGCGATGCGTCACGGTCCGGCTGGAGTCGGACGCGGAGCGCAGCCGGTCGCTGGCGCCGGGCGTCCTCCGGGAGGCCGAGCTGATGCCGACGAACGCGGCGCTGGCGTCCTGGGGGCTCGGCCTGCACGACCTCGCCGACGGCCACGCCGACGCCGCGCTGGACCACCTGGACGCCGTGTGCTCAGGCCCGGCCCGGCACGACGTGCTGATCCGCGCCGTCCCCGACCACGCGGAGGCGGCGGTGCGGGCCGGACGCCCGGACCTCGCCCGCGCCCACCTCCCCGCCTTCGAGGCGTGGGCGGCCGCCGTGTCCCGCACCGCCCACGTGTCCCGCTGCCGCGCCTTGCTGTCCACCGGCGACGACGCGGACGAGCACTACCGCGCCGCGCTCGTCCTGCACGGCGACCACGCCTACGACGCGGCGCGGACGCGGCTCCTCTACGGCGAATGGCTCCGCCGCCGGCGCCGCCGCACCGACGCCCGCACCGAGCTGACCGCCGCCCTGGACGCGTTCTCCCGGCTCGGCGCCGATCGCTGGGCCGACCGCGCCCGCACCGAGCTGGAGGCCCTCGGCGACCGTCCGGCCGCCCGCACCGGGGACGCCGACCCGCTCAAGCGGCTGACCCCGCAGGAACTCCAGGTCGTCCGGCTGGCCGCCGCCGGGCTCAGCAACCGTGAGATCGCCGCGCAGCTCTACCTGAGCCCGCGCACGGTCGGGCACCACCTCTACAAGGCGTATCCGAAGATCGGCGTCACCCGGCGCATGGAGCTCGCGCGACTCGTATCGGTCAGCTGACTTATCCGTGCCAGGACGCCGGTTGGACGCGCCCGTCCCGGGGACCTCTTCCAGTGGCCTTTACGTGCCCTGACCTGTGCTTTTGAAGGTACGTCCGGCGACCGATGCGGGGCGTCGCGCCGCGCCCCTACCTTCGGGGTCACCGCGAAACGAACGGAGAGAGCGATGCTTCTGGAGAACAAGACCGCGATCATCTACGGCGGCGCCGGGACGATCGGCGGCACCATGGCCCGCGCCTTCGCCGCCGAAGGCGCCCGGGTCTTCCTCGCCGGCCGGACGCCCGCCACGCTCGACGCCGTCGCCGACGAGATCCGGGAGGCCGGCGGCCTCGCCGAGACCGCCCGCGTGGACGCCCTGGACGAGGACGCCGTCAACAACTGGGTCGACTCCGTAGCGGCCACCGCCGGAAGCGTCGACGTCTCGGTGAACGCCATCTCGATGGACGGGCTGTTCCGCCCCATGATCGAGATACCGGTGGACGACTTCGCCAAGTCCCTGGAGAAGATGGCCCGGACGTTCATGCTGACCACGCGGGCCGCCGCCCGGCACATGGTCAAGCAGGGCTCCGGCGTGATCCTGCACTTCGGCGGCTCCGACAGCACCAACCACAATCCGGGCCTCGGGAACGTCCAGGTCGGCTTCGACATGATCGAGGCGATGCGCCGGCAGTGGGCGTGCGAGCTGGGGCCGCACTCGGTCCGCGTGCTGTCGATGAAGTCCGGCGGCGTCCCCGAGTCCTTCCCCGACGTCCCGGAGTTCGCCCAGGCGAAGCAGCAGATCGTGGACGCCACCCTGCTCAAGCGCGCCGCGTCCCTCGCCGACGTCGGCCACGTCGCCGCGTTCCTCGCGTCCGACCGCGCCGCCAGCCTCACCTCGACCCAGGTCAACATCACCGCCGGCGCCCTGGTCGACTGACCGAACCCGCACCTACGCCCGCACCCCGAGGCTGAGGCCTCCGCCTGGGCCCGGCGCCTACGCCTCTGCCTGGGCGCGCGTCCGGTTCGAGGCCGCCACGGTCACCTGGCCGTGGCGGCCTCGACGCGGGTGGCGGCGACCTGGGTGACGATGAAGTGGCTCTCCGGGAGAGCCGGGGCCCGCCACGGGTGGACGCGCAGGTCCTGGGCGGGCACCGAGTAGCTCATCCACCGGGTCAGCGCGGTGACGGAGACCTTCATCAGATCCTTGGTGATCCATTCTCCGGCGCAGCGATGGCCGTGGTAATGGTCTCCGCCGCCCTGCGGAATCATGGAATAGGCGTCCGGCTCCCGGCCGAGGAAACGCTCAGGCCTGAACTGTTCCGGACGCTCCCACAGGCGCGGATCGTGGTCGGTTCCGTGCAGGTCGAGCAGCACCCGGCGGCCCTTGGGAAAATGGTGGCCGCGCCATTCGAAGTCGCGGGCGGCCCGTGCGGCGACCATCGGGAAGAACGGATAGAAGCGCCGCACTTCCTGGACGAACGCCTCCAGCGGTTCGGGATCGTCCTCGGTGGCGAGGCGGTGCCGCCATTGCGGATTTCCGTGCAAGGCGAGGGCCGCGAAGACGACGAAACGCGCCACCGCCACCGTGGGACGAAGGACATTGAGCAGTTCGACACCCGCCACGTCCGGAGGCAGCAGACGACCGTCCGCATCCCGACAGGAGGCGACGACGTCCACAACCGTGCGAGTGCCCGGCTCCTCGGTCAGGCGGGTGTGCGGGTTCTCGCGGGCGCGGCGGATGAGGGCGGCGGCCCAGCGGTCGGCGATCCTTCGGGCGGCGCGTCCGCGCAGGTAGCGGGCGCCGACGGCGGCGGGCGCCTCGATCAGCGCGGTCAGCAGGCCGGTGATCGCCGGAAGGCGGCGGTCGCTGACGGGCACTCCCGTCCAGGCGCACACGGCCTGGCACAGCAGCTCGCTGACCTCGTCGTACAGGACGACCTGCCGCCGCCCCTCCCAGTCCCTGATGCGTTCCCGCCATATCCGGGACGCGATGTCGCCGAGCCTGTCCCGGGCGTCCGGGGTCATCAGCGACATGAACATCTCCTTGCGCGCCCGGTGGCGTTCCCCGTCCAGCGACTGCACGCCGCCCTCGCCGAACAGGGTGAGGATCAGTCGGCGGGGCGCGGCGTCGGCCCGGACGAACAGGCCCGGGTCGTAGAAGACGCGGGCCGCGTCCGCGCCCGTCATGCACGTCGTCTTCTGGAGCAGCAGCCGTGTGTCGTAGACGTCGCGGTCCAGGCGGCGGGCGCGATCCGACAGCAGCCCGTAGGGGCGCGCCGCCAGCGGCAGCGTGCTGTCCAGCCGTTCCAACAGGCGCATGGCGTACTCCCCGGTCCGGTCGTCCGATGCCGAAGCACCCTCTCCCCCGGACGCCGGGCATCATGTGTAGGGAGATTCCTACGCTTGACGGGTAGGGAATCTCCTACGTATCGTCTGCCGCATGAACATCACGCATGTACGGCTGCTGACCGTCCCGGTGTCCGACCAGGACGCCGCCAAGGCCTTCTACACCGACAGGCTCGGCTTCGAGGTGGTCGCGGACGAGTCCAACGGGCCGATCCGCTGGCTCCAGCTCGCCCCGAAGGGCGCGCAGACCAACGTCGTCCTCGCGAATCACGTGCCCGGGCTGGCGCCGGGCAGCGTCCACGGGCTGATCCTGGAGACCTCCGACCTGGACTCCGACTGCGAACAGCTCCACGCCGCCGGGGTCGACGTCGACGGGCCGCAGGACCTGCCCTGGGGTCGGCAGGCCACGCTCACCGACCCCGACGGCAACGGCATCGTCCTCGCCGCCCGCTGACCCGCGGCCGGTGGCTGACATGAACGGCGACACGAACGGCGACATGGACGGCGGCGCGGACGTCTTCGCGGCGCTGGCGAGCCCCGTCCGGCGGGAGCTGACGGCGCTCCTGCTGGACGGCCCCCGCCCGGTGAACGACCTGGCGTCCCATTTCGCGATGAGCCGCCCGAGCGTCTCGGAGCACCTGAAGGTGCTGCGGGAGGCCGGGCTGGTCAGCGAGCGGCGCGACGGCCGCCAGCGGATCTACCGGCTGGAGGCGGCGCCGTTGCGCGACCTGTCGGAATGGCTGAGCCCCTACGAGCGGTTCTGGCGCGACAGGCTGTCCGACCTGCGCGAACTGCTGGACGACGAGAACGACGAGGACGACCTGTGACCCCCGTCCTGGAAGCCGCGGGCCTCGTCAAACGGTACGGCGACGTGACGGCCCTGGCCGGGCTCGACCTGGTCGCCGAACCCGGCCGGGTCGTCGCGCTGCTCGGGCCGAACGGCGCCGGGAAGACCACGTTCGTCCGGTCGGTGGCGACGCTCGTCCGGCCCGACGGCGGGACGCTGCGGGTGGACGGGATCGACGCCGTCCGCGAACCGGCCCGCGTGCGGCGGATCATCGGCCTCGCCGGGCAGTACGCGGCCGTGGAGGCGGCGATGACCGGCCGGGAGAACCTGGAGATGATCGCGCGGCTGTTCGGGCAGGGCCGCCGCGCCGCCCGCGCGAGCGCGCGGGACGTCCTCGAACGGCTCGCGCTCGACGAGTTCGGCGACCGGCTCGTCCGCACCTACTCCGGCGGGACGCGCCGCCGCCTCGACCTGGGGGCGAGCCTGGTCGGCGCACCCCGGCTCCTCCTCCTGGACGAGCCCACCACGGGCCTCGACCCGCGCAGCCGCATCGCGCTGTGGGACGCCATCGGCGACCTGGTGAAGGGCGGCACCGACGTACTGCTGACCACCCAGTACCTGGAGGAGGCCGACCGCCTCGCCGACCAGGTCGTGATCATCGACCGGGGCGTGGTCGTCGCCGAGGGCACGCCAGGGGAGCTGAAGTCGCGGGCCGGCGGCGACCTGGTGGAGGTCCGCGTCCGGGATCACGCCGCGGTCGCGTCGGCCGCGGCGGCGCTGGCGGCGGTCGGGGACGTCCAGTCCGACCCGTCCTCGCTCCTGCTGACCGTGCCCGCCGGGAACGGTCCAGACGATCTGGTGAAGGCCGTCCACGCCCTGGCCGGCCACCACGCCGCCATCGCGGACATCACCCTCCGCCGCCCGACCCTCGACGAGGCCTTCCTCTCCCTGACCACCACCCCGGAACGGAGCCCGACATGATCGGCGAGGCAGGGTTGGGCACGGCGAGCTGGGTGGTCGCACGGCGCGGGCTCCGGCGGACGTTCCGGACACCGCAGATCATCGTGATGGGCCTCGTGCAGAGCGTCGCGTTCCTGCTGATCTTCCGGTACGTGTTCGGCGGCGCCATCGACACCCGCGGAACCGGATACGTCGACTACATGATCCCCGGCGTGCTGACCGTGAGCGGGCTGTTCGCCGGGATGAGCGCTGCGGTCGCGGTCGCCGACGACGCCGCCTCGGGCTATCTCGACCGGCTGAAGTCGCTGCCGATGCCGCGCACCGCCGTCATCGCGGGCCAGGTGTTGGCCGACACCGTCCGCGTCGCGCTGATCCTCGCGGTCACCGCCGCGCTGGCCTTCGCGGTCGGGTTCCGCGTGCACGCGGGCTGGGCCGCCGCTCTCGCCGCGTTCGGCCTGTGCGTCCTGTTCGGGTTCGCCTTCGTGTGGACGTTCGTCGCGCTCGGCCTGCTCACCGCGAACCCGCAGGCGGCGCAGGGCGTCGGCTTCCTCGCGCTGCCGCTGAGCTTCGTGTCCGGCGCCTACGTCCCGGTGGAGACGATGCCCGGATGGCTGCGGGGTTTCGCCGAGAACCAGCCGGTCACGGTCATGATGGACGCCGTCCGGTCCCTCACCCAGGACACCGGGCCGCACACCGGCGACATCACCTTTGCACTGGCGTGGACGGCCGGGATCATCGCCGTCTCCGCCACCATCGCCGTCGCCCGTTTCCAGCGGTCCTGACATGACGGCACGCAAACCGAACCGAGGCGACGAAATGACCAGCGACGGCACCGACGACAACGGCACGAGCAACAGCGAAATGCGCAGCGGTGGCGAGGACATGGGCGGCGGGCGGGCGGCCATCGAGGTGGACGAATTCCTCCCGCATCCGCCCGCCAAGGTGTGGCGGGCGCTCACCGACCCGGATCGGCTCGCGCGCTGGCTGATGCCGAACGATTTCAAGCCCGTTGCCGGTCACCGTTTCACTTTCGCGACGCGTCCGATCCCGAACATCGGGTTCGACGGGACGATCGCCTGCCAGGTCCTCGACATCGACGCCGAGCGGCTGCTGCGGATCAGCTGGGGCGGCGGGACCCTCGACACGACGGTGACCTGGCGGCTCGTCCCCGAGGGGCGCGGCACCCGCCTGTTCATCCGGCACGCGGGCTTCGACCTGGACGACCCCGTCCACGCCTACGCGTTCCGCGGCATGGGCAGCGGCTGGCGCTCCCACGTGATCCGCGCCCTCCTCCAGGTCCTCGCAGAAACCCCCTGACCGGAAAGGCAGCAGGCCAGCTGGAACGCGGCGGCGGGGCGGTCGGTGCAGGCGCCTTCGAGATCTCGTCGCTTCAGGTTCTCGCGGAGAATTCCTAGGCGGGGGCGGTGGCGGGTGGGTCGGCGTAGATGCCGTTGAGCATGCCGGTGGCTTGGCCGATCTCGATGAGGTGGCCGTCCGGGTCGCGCATGTAGCAGCGCAGTTCGGCCTTGCGGTCGAGCGGCTCGGTCAGGAACTCGGCGCCCCGCGCGGTCGCGGCCGCGTGGAAGGCGGCGATGTCGGCCACGCGGACGTTCATGAACGCCGAGACCGGGTCGCCGGGCTGCGGAGCCGTCAGCGTGATGCCGGGTTTGTCGGGGGTGGGGCCGCCGCCGGGATTCATGATGATCCAGGTGTTGGCGACCTTCACGATGGCGGGGTTCTCCTCCAGGACGACCTCGCCGCCGAACACGTCCGCGTAGAACGCGCGGGAGCGGGCCACGTCCCGCACCACCAGGAAATGCGTCAGTACCAGGCCCTGCTCGGGGGCCGGCAGCTCGCTTCGGTCGACCATCGTCGTGTCCTCCCAGTCGGGCTTCGGGCCGGTGCGTCCTTACGCGTCGTCCGGAAGGCCGCGGCCTCCCTGGCGCTTGGTCAGCTCACACGCCGCGTGCCGTCCTCACGGGACGTGTCATCGGCGGGCGTTTTCGTCGTGCCCAGCCCGTGACCTCCGTCCGCGTGCCGTCCTCACGGGGCGTGTCATCCCCGCGTGCCGACCGTCAAACCCGGGTGGTCAGGCGACGGGTTCCAAGGGCGGCTGGTCGGCGAACTGCGTGCGGTACAGCTCGGCGTAGCGGCCGTTGGTGGAGAGGAGGTCCGAGTGGGTTCCCCGTTCGACGATGTGGCCGTCCTCCACGACGAGGATGAGGTCGGCGGCGCGGACCGTGCTGAGCCGGTGGGCGATGACGATGGCGGTTCGGCCGTCCAGGGCCTCGGTGAGGGCCTCCTGCACGGCGGCCTCGGACGTGGAGTCGAGGTGGGCGGTGGCCTCGTCCAGGATCACGACGCGGGGGCGGGCCAGGAGGAGGCGGGCGATGGTGAGGCGCTGGCGTTCGCCGCCGGAGAGGCGGTAGCCGCGCTCGCCGACGATGGTGTCGAGGCCGTCCGGGAGGCCCTTGATGAGCGTGTCGAGGCGGGCGCGGTGCAGGACGTCCCACAGGTCGTCCTCGGCGGCCTCGGGACGGGCGAGGAGGAGGTTCTCGCGGATCGACTCGTGGAACAGGTGGCCGTCCTGCGTGACCATCCCGAGCGTGTCGCGGATGCCCTGGAACGACAGGTCGCGGACGTCGACGCCGCCGAGCCGGACGGCGCCCGTGTCGACGTCGTAGAGGCGCGGGAGGAGCTGCGCGATCGTCGACTTGCCCGCGCCGGACGAGCCGACGAGCGCGATCATCTGGCCGGGTTCGGCGCGGAACGAGATGTCGTGCAGGACGTCGACGCCGCCCCGGGTGTCGAGGGTGGCGACCTCTTCGAGCGAGGCCAGCGAGACCTTGTCGGCGGACGGGTAGGCGAAGCGGACCCCGTCGAACTCCACGGAGACGGGGCCGTCCGGGACGGAACGGATCTCGGGCTCGGGCTTCTCGGCGACCAGCGGCCGCATGTCGAGGACCTCGAAGACGCGCTCGAAGCTGACGAGCGCGCTCATCACCTCGACGCGGGCGCTGGCCAGCGCGGTGAGCGGCGCGTAGAGGCGGGTGAGGAGCAGCGCGAGCGCGACGACGGCGCCCGCGTCGAGGTGGCCGCGCAGGGAGAGGTAGCCGCCGAGCCCGTAGACGAGCGCCAGGGCCAGCGCGGACACCATGGTGAGGGCCGTGATGAACACGTGCTGCACCATCGCGGTGCGGACGCCGATGTCGCGGACGCGCCGGGCCCGCGCGGCGAACTCGGCGGACTCCCGCGCCGGGCGGCCGAACAGCTTCACGAGCGTCGCGCCGGGCGCGGAGAAACGCTCGGTCATCTGCGTGCTCATCGCCGCGTCGTGCGAGGCGGCCTCGCGTTCGAGACGCGCCAGGCGGCTGCCCATGCGGCGGGCCGGGAGGACGAACACGGGCAGCAGGACCAGCGCGAGAAGAGTGATCTGCCAGGAGATCCGCACCATCACGGCGAACGTGAGCAGCACGGTCACCAGGTTGCTGACGACGCCGGAGAGAGTGTCGCTGAACGCGCGCTGGGCGCCGATGACGTCGTTGTTGAGGCGGCTGACGAGCGCGCCGGTGCGGGTCCGGGTGAAGAAGGCGACCGGCATGCGCTGGACGTGGTCGAACACGGAGGTGCGCAGGTCGAGGATCAGCCCCTCGCCGATACGCGCGGACAGCCACCGGTTGGCGAGCCCGAGCCCGCCCTCGCCCAGCGCGAGGATGGCGATCAGCACCGCAAGGCCTATGACCGTGGACGTGGCGGACTGGTCGACGATGGCGTTGACGACCTGCCCGGCCAGCACGGGCGTGGCGACCGTGAGCACGGCCAGGGCGACGCTGAGCCCGAGGAACGCGGCCAGCGCCCGCCTGTGCGGGCGGGCGAACCCGGCGATGCGGCGAAGGGTCGCCTTGGAGAAGGGTCTGCTGTCGCGCGCGTTCATCGCGTGGTGCAGCGACATCCACGCGGTGACTTCCATGTCCATGACGTCCCCCGCTGATCATCAGCACTGATCGTTGGCCTGGTGGGGCCCAGCATGCGACCTCAACGTTGGTTGAGGTCAAGTGCGCCGCTCGCGACCCGTGGACCACGGTGCCGGACGGGTACGACATTTTCGACGCGTCGAAGATTTCGGTGCGTCGAGAAGTTCGAGAAGTTCGAGGAAGGCGGCACGTGGACATCGATCAACTCCGGTCCGACACCCCCGGCTGCGCGAACGTGGCCCACCTCAACAACGCCGGCGCCGCGCTGCCGCCGCGCCCCGTGATCGACGCGGTGGCGGAGCACTTCGCGCTGGAGTCGACGATCGGCGGGTACGAGGCGGCGGAACGGAACGCCGCGTCCGTCAGGCACTTCTATGACGCGGTGGCCGGCCTGATCGGCGCGCACGCGGACGAGATCGCGTACGTGGAGAACGCCACCCGGGCATGGGACATGGCGTTCTATGCGATCCCGTTCGCCGACGGCGACCGCATCCTCACGGCGACGAGCGAATACTCCAGCAACGCGATCGCCTACCAGCAGGTGGCGGCGGCCAAGGGCGTGAGGGTTGAAACCGTCCCGGACGACCGCGACGGGACGCTCTCCCTGGACGCGCTGGAGGCCGAACTGGTCAAAGGCGGTGTCCGGCTGGTGTCGCTCAACCACGTCCCTACGCACAACGGGCTCGTCCACCCCGTCGCGGAGGTCGGACGGCTGTGCCGGGAACACGGCGTCCTGTACCTGCTGGACGCCTGCCAGTCGGTCGGTCAGCTGACCGTGGACGTCAACGAGATCGGCTGCGACCTGCTGTCGGCGACCGGACGCAAGTTCCTGCGCGGCCCGCGCGGGACCGGGTTCCTGTACGTGCGGCGCGAGATCGTCCGGACGCTGGAGCCGCCGTTCCTCGACCTGCAGGCAGCCACGTGGAAGGCGCCGGGCGGTTTCGAGATGCGCCAGGACGCGGTCCGTTTCGAGACATGGGAACGGTACGTCGCCGGGCAGATAGGGCTGGGCGTCGCCGCCGACTACGCGGCCGATCTGGGATTGCCCGCAATCGAGACGCGCGTGACAGGGCTCGCCCAGAGGCTGCGTACGGAATTGGCCGCCCGGCCTGGTACGACCGTCCTCGACAAGGGCGCGCGACCATCCGGCATTGTCACGTTCACCGTGGACGGCCACGAGCCTGCCGCCATCAAAGCGGCCGCATTGGAACACGGGGTCAACATCAACGTCACCAGTCCGATCTCACACGGATACGACCCGCACGCCGTCCCGTCGGCCGTGCGGGCCTCCGTGCATTACTACAACACCGAAAACGAACTGGACCGACTCCTATCCGTCCTCCCGACTCCTCGCTAAGCACCCGGACCAGTCAAGCGTTCCAACGGGACTAGGAGTCTGTTCGAGCAGGTCAGGTGTTCGGGCGGGCTGCGCTGATGTCGGCGAGCGCCGACCGGGCGTCCTCCTCGATCGCCAGGTCGCCGATGGACACGATGCCGACCGGGCGCCCGTCCTCAAGGACGGGGAGCCGCCGCACGGACCGCTCCCGCATGATCTGCGCGGCCCGGTCCAGCGAGTCGTCAGGACCGACGGTCGCGGTGGCCCGGCTGGCGATACCGCCGATCTTCGCGCTGGCCGGGTCGCCGCCCGCGGCGAGCCCCCGCACGACCAGGTCGCGATCGGTGACGAGCCCCTTGAGGTCCTCGCCGTCGATGACCAGCACCGCGCCGATGTCCTCGTCGCGCATCGCCCGTGCCACGGTCACGAGGTCGAGCTCCGGGGACACCGACGTCGGGGAGCCGGTCATGATGTCGCGCACCTTCGTTGCCATCGCTCACTCCTTGAGCCTCTCAAGCCTCGCGGGCGTCACTGCGGCCCCGGGACGAGTCGGGCCCTACCCGACAGAAACGACATCACTCATCAAGCCCGAGCCCCCCGAACGCCACCCCGGGACACCCCCTGGCCACCACGCCCGGACGCCACCCCGGGACGCCCCTGGCCACCACGCCCGGACGTGACCCCCGGGACGCCGACCGTGGTCGCCAGTCGCGGAAGGGTGCGAAGAGCCGCTCGGCGGTAACGCGCCGCCTCGTCCGGTGATGCTGCGCGACCAGTCTCGTCGCGATACCGAACAGCCACGGGTGCGCGTCGCGCTGCGCCAGGTCGTAGCGGTGCCGCCGGCTGAAGGCGGCCAAGAACGTCTCTCCGACGACGTCCTCCGCGGCCTCCGGCCCCAGCCTGCGCGAGACGTACCGGAAGAGCATCGCGGAATACCGGTCGAACAGCGCCGCGAACGCCTCCGGATCGATCAGCGAGCCCTCGATGAGATCCGCGTCGCATTTCTGCGCCGTCGTCGGAGGAACGGTCATCGCGACCACCATGTCTTCACAACCCACCAGGACATGCGCACCGGGCCTTCCCGTGCGGGGGACGTCTGTCAGCGATGTATCTCCACAACGCCGCGTCCGGGTTCACACGGGGACGGCGACACCCCGACGCCTGTGCGGGTTCACGCGAACCTTCTCGATAAACTGCGCATCCTTCAAGATGCACGGAGGTTCTCGGGGAGGACCGCTCCGCCTGGAGGAACCAGTCAAGGAGGGTCGGGCCGTGGACGACGACGCCCAGCGCGAACCGGTGACGTCCGGCTCAAAGGACTCGAACGACTCACCGGACTCAAAAGCCTCGACGGACTCGACGGACTCGAAAAGCGAGGACACCGACGAGCACGAGGACGCCCGCACCGCCACCGCCGAGTTCCGCATCCCCGCGAACGTCTCCCTGACCAGGCCGGACATCTCCATCCGCCGCCCCGCAGCCGAACCCCAGGAGGACGAGGACGACGCGTCCGAGGAGCCCGCTCCATCTCCCCCGGAGGGCCCTTGGTACGTCCAGTTCCCCCAGCCCGACGACGCCGAGGAGCCCGAAGCCGAAGAGGCTCCCCCAGCGCAGTCCCCGCCCGCACCCCAGCAAGACGGCCCCTGGCACGCCCCCCTGCCCCCAACCTCACCACCTCCCACCCAATCTTCGATCCCACAACCCCAAGCTCAAACCCCACAAACTCAAGCTCAGACCCCACAAACTCAGGCTCCACAGGCCCAAGCCCAACAAGCCCAGACCCCAGCCCCGCAGACTCAGACCCCGCAAACTCAAGCCCCACCCCCACAGACTCAGACCCCACAAGCCCAAGCCCCCGCCCCACAGGCTCAGGCCCCACAGGCTCGGGCTCCACAGCCTCAAGCCCCGCAGGCTCCGGCTCCACAAGCTCCGGCGGACGCACCTCAGGGCGATGGTGGTGCCGGGCCCACGCGGGTCGAGCCTCTGCCCACGCTGCCTCCGCCTCCGTCTTCGCAGGCTGCGCCGCCGCAGCTTCCGGCCGCGCGGTCGTCCGGCCAGTGGACTGTGCCGTGGGACGGTCCACCTCCCGCGACGCCCGCGCCCCCGCCCGCACCGCCCGCACCTCCGGCGGCGGAGGCGGTCGCGGAGACGGGCGCGGAACCCAAGCGGGGACGCCGCTGGCCCGTCGTGGTGGCGGCGGCGCTGGTGCTGGTCGTCGGGATCGTCGTCGGGCAGCTCGTGCGGCCGGTGCCCGAGCCGTCCGTCGAGCTGGCGATGGCGTCCAGCCACGCGTTTCCCGGGCAGGCGCCCTCGTTGCCTTGGCCGTCGGCGGGGCAGTCGGTCGTCCAGGTGGACGGGCTCGGCACGATGGGCTCGTCGGGCGGGTCGGCGCCGATTCCGACGGCGAGCGTAGCCAAAGTGATGACGGCGTACGCGTACCTGCGCGACCATCCGCTGAAGCCGGGTGAGGCGGGGCCGGTGCTGACGGTGTCGCCGCAGGCGGCGGCGCAGATCCCGGACCGCAGGAAGCGCGGCGAATCGCTCCTCGGCGTGACCGCGAACCAGCGGCTGACGCAGCGCAAGGCGCTGGAGGCACTGCTGATCATCTCGGCGAACGACGTGGCGCACGAGCTGGCGCGGTGGGACGCCGGGAACGAGCAGGCGTTCGTCGCGAAGATGAACGCGGCGGCGGCGGAGCTGGGGATGACGAGCACGCGCTACACCGACCCGAGCGGCTACCACGCGGGGACGGTGAGCACGGCCGCCGACCAGGTGAAACTGCTGCGGGCGGCGATGAACGTCCCGGCCTTCGCCGAGATCGTGAACAACCGGGCGTACGTCCCGGACGTCGGCGGCGGCGAGGCCCGCGAGGGCGGGAACTTCCTGCTGGGGCAGTACGGCGTCGTCGGCGGGAAGACCGGCTACACCGACGCCGCCGGCGGGAACTACGTGTTCGCGGCGCGCAAGGACGTCGCCGGCGTGAACACGCTGATCATCGGTGCGGTGATGGGCCAGAAGTCGCCGACGGCGGCGGGCGCCGTCAACGCGGCGGGGCAGCTCGTCATGGCGGCCGAGACGGCGCTGACCACGGCGACGCTCGCGCCGAAGGGTGCGAGGGTCGCGCGGGTCGATGACGGGCTCGGCGGCAAGACGCCGCTGCGCGCCGCGTCGCCCGTGACCGTGGTCGGCTGGGCGGGTCTGACCGTGCCGGTCGGCGTCCAGGGCGATCCACCGCGCCAGGGTGACAACGGTTCGCGGGTCGCGGCCGTGACGGCCGGTGCCGCGCGAGTGCCGTTGGAGCTGGGACGGACGCTGAACGAGCCGTCCATCGTCAAACGCCTGACCCGCCTCAACTGACCAGCCCCGAACGGACAACGGCCCAGCGTCCTCCGGTTCAGGCGCACCGCCGTCCGGGTTTGCCGCGGCTCACGCGCCAACGGGCTCAAGCATGAGCGGCTCAGGCGCACACCAGGTCAGACGGCTACAGCTCAGACGGCAGCAACTCACGCACCCACCGGCTCAGGTGCACAGCAGGCAGGGGGACGGCGAGCCAGGCGCCGGCGGGGTCAGGCGTATAGGGCGGATAGGAAGCGGATCAGGAGGGTCTCGCGGGTCGCGGGTGGCAAGGCGTTGAGGATGGCGTTGACCGTGGCCATCTCCGGTTCGGAGCCGCCGGACAGGTGCACGCCGACGGAGGTGAGGAGTTCGGCGAAGCCGGCGTCGTCGAGGGCGTCGAGGTCCAGGTCGGCGAGGGCCTCGACCAGGCCGGACGGGACGTCGGGCGGTCCGGCGGCGCGGGCGGCCTTCGCGGCGTCGGCCAGCGCCGCGAGGAGGGCGCCGGCGTCGCTGACACCGGTCAGCGTGAAGTGCAGGTTCGGCGGAATGCCCTGGTAGGACAGCTGAGGCTGGAAGAACCAGCCGCGTGCCCTGGCCTCGTCGGCGATGACGAACACGTCCAGCGCGGGGTCGTCGGACGTGACGGCGACGAGCGGCACGGCGGGCTCGCCCAGCACGCGCAGCCCCGGGATCTCGGCGACTCCGGCCATAAGGGTTTCCGCTGTTTTCATGGCGTTCGCGGCGAGATCGCGGTACCCCTGCGCGCCGACCGCGTTGAGGGTGGCCCACGCGGCGGCGAGCGGCCCGGCGCTGCGGCTGCTCTGTACGCCCGCGTTGATCACGGTGTAGCCGGGCCATTCCGCCGAGGCGAAGTAGGCGTGCCGGCGGAGCGACTCGTCCGCGAACAGGACGACCGAGGCGCCCTTCGGCGCGTAGCCGTATTTGTGCAGGTCGCAGGAGAGGGACGTCACGCCGGGCACGGACAGGTCGAACGGCGGGACGTCGCGTCCCGCGTCCCGCAGCCAGGGCAGGACCCAGCCGCCGACGCACGCGTCCACATGGCAGCGCACTCCGGCGGAGGCGGCGACCGCCGCGATCTCCGGAACCGGGTCCATGACGCCCTGCGGGTAGGACGGCGCAGAGGCGACGACCAAAACAGTGCGTGGTGTCAGCGCGGCGGCGGTCGCGGCGGGATCGGCGCGGAACGACGCGTCGACCGGGACGTGCACGGCCTCCAGGCCCAGGTAGTGCGCGGCCTTGTGGAACGCGGGGTGGGCCGTCGCCGGAAGGACGATCTGCGCCCGCCCGTCCACGGGATGCGCGTCCCGGGCCGCCTTGACGGCCAGCATGATCGACTCTGTGCCGCCGCTCGTGAAAACACCGGAACCACCGCCGAGCCTGTCCGCGACCGCGCCGACGACCTGGCGTTCGAGGGCGACGATGCTGGGGAACGCGGTCGGGTCCAGGCAGTTGACCTCCAGCATCTCCCGGTAGGCGGTGGCGGCGAGGTCGTGGACGGCGTCGCGTCCGGTGTCGTAGACGTAGGCGGTGACCTGCCCGCCGCGCACGGGCAGGTCGGCGTCCCGCATCCGCGCGAGTTCGGCGAGCAGTTCAGCGGCCGGGCGGCCGGTCTCGGGGAGGTGGTCAGAGGGCATGTTCCGGTGTTTCCTCGCTACGTCGGTGGACGGCGGCCAGCCGGCGGTACGCCAGCAGCAGGGGGACGCTGAGCAGCAGAAGCAGCGCCGGGACGACCGTGAACCCGGCGGTCAGCCCGGCGAGCGCGGAGCCTGGCTGGACGACGGGCTCATCGAGGTCGGACGAGCGGAACGACGACCCCGCCAGGATCAACGCGAATACACCGGGTCCGAGGGCGAGCGCGCCCGTCTCGGCGGCCGTCCACAGGCCGGTGAACGCCCCGGACTGCGCGTGCCCGGTCCGTCCGGTGTCGGCGTGGACGGTCTCCGGCAGCAGCGACAGCGGGAGCAGCTGGACGGCCGCGTAACAGACGCCGATCACCGCGCTGAGCGCCAGCACACCCGCCGTCGACGTGATCGCCGGATACAGCGCGACGGCCGTAGCCGCGAACAGCCCGAGCCCCGCCGCATAGCAGTTGACCAGCCCGTACTTGCGCGACAGCCACCGCCACAGCGGCACCGCGAACGCGCTCGGCCCGACCATGCAGACGAACATCGCGGAGGTGAGCCCGTAGTCGCCCAGCCGGTAGGTCGCCACGTAGGGCGCGCCCGCCAGCATGATCGCGACGGCGAGGGTGTGCGCGACGTACGCGCCGAGCAGCATGAAGAACGGCCTGTTTCCACGCGCGGTGCGCAGCGCCGCGACCAGCCCCAGCGGCCGCGGCCCCGGACGGGACGGAATCCAGCGGTTGGCGAGCGTGCTCACGACCATCGCGGCGCCCATCGCGAGCCCGATCACGGCCCCCATCAGCGCGTATCCGGCGCGCCCGCCACCGCCCGCGTCCGCGAGCGCGGGGGCGAGGCCGCCGGCGAGCAGGATGCCGAGGGTCAGGCAGACGACCCGCCACGCCATCGCGCGTCCCCGCTCGGACGGCTCGTCCGACACCTCGGCGGGCAGCGCCACGTACGGCACCTGGAAACAGGCGAACGCGCTCGCGGCCAGCAGGAACATGACCCCGGCCCAGCCGGCGGCGAACCCCGGGGAGCCGACCGGCACGGCGAACATCGCGGCGAACAGGAACGGCAGCGTCACGGCGCCGAGCAGCAGCAGCCGGGTGCGGCGTCCGGTCCGCACGGCCTCCCGGTCGCTGGCGGCGCCGACGACCGGATTGAGCAGCACGTCCCACGCCTTCGGCACCACGAGCACGACCCCGGCGATCGCAGCGGAAACACCGAGAACATCGGTCAGGTAGTACAGAAGCAGCAGGCCGGGGACGGCTGAGAACACCCCGGTCCCGACCGAGCCGACGCCGTACCCGAGAAGCCGCCGCCGCGGCAGAACACCCGTCTCCCGGGGCGGCGCGGCCGTCATCGGTTGGGCGCCGTCATGTGCTGGCCTGGTGGGGCAGGCCGAGGCCGACGGCGACGAGGCGGCGCAGGTGGGCGCGGAAGCGGGCCAGTTCGCGGGGGTCGTCCCTGCCGTGGCGCCGCCCGTCGGCGTCCAGGACGCCGCCGCACAGGAACCCGTGGGTGCACCAGACGACCGTCCACACGACGTACTCGACGTCGACGTCGTCGGGCACGACCTTGCGGGCGGCGCTGACGACCATGTCCGTCAGCGGCCTGACGTACTGCTCCTCAAGGTGCGCGACGTCGGAGGCGTCCGACAGCCAGCGATGCATCCACAGCGCGGGGATCTCCGGATTGTCGGCGCAGAAGTCGATGTAGCGGTCGGTGAGGACGAGCAGCCCCTGCGCGTCCAGGTCGACTTCGGCGAGCGCGTCCTCTAGGGCCGCCCGTTCCGCCAGGTGGGCGCGCTCCATGACGGCGAGGTACAGGTCGCGCTTGCCGCCGACGTGGTAGGCGACCGTGGCGACGTTGAGCCCGGCCGCCTCGGCGATCATGCGGGTGGACGTGCCGTCGTAGCCGAGCGCGGCGAACAGCCGGCCGGCCGCGTCCAGGATGCGCTCGCGCCCGCCGGAGTCGCTGCTGGTCATCACCCAAAGCTAGGCGTTCGCCCACAAACCGGTCAATCGCTTGATTGAGAACCGGACACAGCCCCGCGACCATCCGCGCAGAGCCCGCGACCGTCCGCGCAGAGCCTGCGACTATCCGCGCAGAGTCTGCGACCGTCCGTACAGAGCCCGCAACCGTCTGCGCAGGGCCGCGTGTCTGCGAGGGGCGGCGGGGGTTCGCGACGGTTCTTCCTGGCTGTGGCGCACATTTTCGAAGGGATTCGGAACCAGGCTGATTCAGCATTCCGGTACCGGACGGCGGCCTCACTGTGCAGTGTGAACCTGGCCCACTCCGGGAGCGCGGACTTAGTGTCGCGGTATGGGCGCTGAAGTGTCCCCGACCATCTGCGAACCGCTGCCCCAGGGACAGACGTGAACCGGCCGAAGCCCGTGTCTTCACTGGAGGTCCTGTTGGGGCGGCCTCGTCCGGTCGTCTACTCCGACGACGAGTTGTTCACGCAGTCAGAGGAGCCCGGCGAACGGACGTCGCTTTCCGGCGGCCGAATGGGCCCGAACATCGCACGCGTCCACAACTACCTGCTCGGCGGCAAGGATCACTTCGCCCTCGACCGGGATCTCGCACACCATCTTCTCGAACTCATGCCGGAGGCCGAGGCGGAGCTTCGCGCCGTCCGCCGGTTCGCGATAAGGGCGGCACGGCACCTCGCGGTGCGGCGCGGTGTCCGCCAGTTCCTCGAATTCGGCATGGGCTACCCGGGCCGGGAGAATGTCCACGAGACGGCGCAGCGATTCGCCCCCCAGGCCGGTGTCGTCTACGTCGCGGACGATCCGATCGTGCTGGCGCACGCACGGGCGCTTCTCGCGACCAACGACCGGGTCGGAGTGGTCGAAGGACGATTGCACGATCCCGACGGATTCATGCATCACCGGAATGTTCGCGAGCTGCTCGACTTCAGCAGGCCGGTGGCGGTTCTGCTGGCCGGAAGCATGCAGTTCGTTCCACCCGGGCACAACCCGCACAGGATTGTCGCGCAGATACGTGCGGCCCTTTCGCCGGGCAGTTACCTGGTCATCGCACATCCGGTGGCACGGCCGGAATGGGGCAGGCTGACCGAGATATTCCGCGACTACCTCGGTGAATCACCGTCGGTGCTCACGAAGGCACAGATAGCCGCCTTCTTCGACGGGCTCGATCTGGAGCGGCCCGGCTTGGTTCCGGCGTCGGAGTGGCACCCCATCAGGGCGTCGGCCCGCGACGGCGACACGTGGTTCTACGCGGGGGCCGGCCGGATCGGCGACCCGGACGTGTCGCCGATCCGGCCGAGTCGAATCGACGCTGAGGCCGTCCTCCACTAGGGCGACCGCCGTTACCCGGGCATCGCATTCGCCCGTCTCGGCTGACGGAACATCGACCCGGCCCCCTTTCTGACGCCACGCCATAACCGGCTCCACCCATACACGCGTCCGGCACCCACCCATACACGCATTCGGCACCCACCTATACGCGCGTCCGGCGCCCGCCCCTCAACACGTCCGGCGCCCGCCCCTCAACACGTCTGGCGCCCGCCCCTCAACGCGTCCGGCGCCCGCCCGTACGCGTTCGGCGGGTGCGGACGGCGGTCGGCCCGGTATTGTCGGTCAAGGACCGGCGGCGAGGATATGCCCACGCCTGCCACAGCCGGGTAGAAATCCAGACCCGGCCCTACGTTCAGTCGATCAGATGGTAGAAGCCCGATGCCTACCTTGCGGACCCTGGTGCGGCGGCCTGATCTCGACTTGCGATTCCTCGAAGGCGCCGATGAACAGCGATACGGGGAACGCCAGGTGACGGGGGCGGTGCAACTGGATCCGATTCCCGACGATCTGATTCACCGCGGGCCGCCCGCTGCGGAAAACGGGCTGCTCCAGGGCCGTGTCGTCCTCATGCCCTCCGCTCTCAGCGAATCGTCCGGCCGCCACTACCGTCCCGAAGTCGCCGAAGAGTTTCTGAGTTCCTTGGCCGGCATGAACGTGGCAGGGGTGATTCTGCGGTCGAATCCGCGTCCCGACGATCCGTTCCCGACGCTGTGGTCTGTCTCCGCACAACGGTGTGGACTGGCCCTTCTGGTCGTTCGCGATGACGGCGTATGGACGCACGCGGCCATTCAAACGGCGATCGTCGACGAGCAACGCCGCGAAGACCACCATGACTCGAACTTCTTGCGGGGAATGCAGCGGGAGGCGGTACGGCCGGGGGGCCTCATGCGCCTTCTGGAGCAGGTGTCGAGGCTGCTGAATGGATACGTCATGCTCGTCGATCAGCCCGGACGCCTCATCGCCGCCTTCCCGCGACCGCCCGGCGGTCTCCTCACGCGACTGGGCGACGACATCGAACGCGTCGCGGCGAAAGGGATCAGCTCGGCCTCGGTCAGCGTCCAGGGCGACGCGATCCATATCCTGCCGATCGACGTCGAAGGATCCCCCACCGCCGTGCTCATCGTGGGCAGAGCTGATCCGTTCACATCGCGGGCGCGGCGGCTGATCGGCGACGCGGCCCGGCTCATCGGGATGCGGTGGCGGCTGGACGAGCTCGGCCGCGCACAAGAGCGCGTCGAGAAGGCGGACCGGGACAATCGGGAGGCCGTCCTCCATCTCCTCCTGACCGGGCACCTGTCGGCCGCCCGCCGCGCGGCGAGCGCGCTGGGGCCCGCGCTCGCGGACACGAACCGCCTGTACGTGGTGGAGTGCCCCGAACACGACCGACGCGAGGTGGTGGCGCGCTGCAACGAGGCGGCCGGCGGCCGGGCGTGGGTGGTCCGGTGCCCCCTCTACGACAGCCATGTGGTCGTGCTCGCTCCAACGCCCGGGCCGACACCAGGCCAGGGGCCGGGCCCGAGCCACGACGATGACGATGACGTGGACGCCCGCCTGAGCCGTGCGCTCCAGGCGTACGCCGTCCTGAACAGCGGAATCAGCGTGGGCGCCGGCCTTGAGGTCGCCCTCGTCGACACGCCCGTCGGATGGGAGCAGGCCTACCACGCCTTGGCCGTCGCCAGGAGCAGCCCCGAGCGGTTCGCCCGGTTCAACCCGCAGGAATCTCTCGCCGGGCTGCTGGGGCCAGGCGGTCACAGCTGGGCCCTGGCCAGGCTCCGGCCCCTGCTGGACCACCGACCAGACCGGCCACAGGATCCCGATGCGAGGGTGCTCACGGAGACGCTGGAAGCCTGGCTGAACTTCTACAACGGCGCAGCACGGGTCCTGAAGGTTCACCGCAACACGCTGTCGTCCCGCCTCCGGCGGGTCGAAGGGCTTCTCGCCTGCGAGCTGACCGACCTTGTGACACAGACCAAACTGAGTCTGGCCCTGCGGATGCTCGACTCCCCGGGCGGGCGGCAGCCCGCGGACGAGCCGACGCTGGACGAACTCCTCGACTCCGACCATGTGCGTCAGTGGGCGGACGGCCAACTGGAACCGTTCGTCCAGCAGGACTCGCCCCTGCTTCTCGACACCCTGCGGTGCTGGCTGGACGGCAACGCGAATCTGAAGACAGCCGCCGCGGCGCTGGGCATTTCGGTGCCGGGCCTGCGCAAACGACTCGTCCGCGCCGAAACGCTCATCGGACGATCACTTCTCGGCGCCCCGTCCGTGCGCTACGACCTGTGGCTCGCACTGCACGTCCACGACCGGCGAGGGAACGCCAAGCTCAGCCAACGCGGCGACGGCGCCGAGCCCCGGTAGACGGACCCGTCGCGTGCGACCGGCTCAGGGTGCGGGGGTCGCGGCGAGGGCCCCGGCCAGCACCAGGCGGCCCGCCGTGCGGACCATCGCGGCGACCTCCTCCACCGGCCGGCGCAGCGACGCGAGGCTGACCAGCGCGGCGAGCAGGATGTGCCCGAGGACGAGCTCGACGTCCTCCCGCTCCGGCACCGGGTCACCGATGGCCGTGGACAGCCGGTCCCGCACGAACAGGAACAGGACGGTGCGCGCGTCGTCGACGCTGGAGTCGTCCGACGTCACGGCCTGGATGATGGCCGAGGTCAGCGTCGGCTCGTCCGCCGCGACGTACACGATGCGCTCCAGCAGCGCGGTCAGCCGGTCGAGCGCCGTGTCCCCGACCGCGAGCACCTCGATGTCGTCGGTGACGCGGTGCGCCCACGTGGCCGCGACCTCGGTGAGCAGGTGATCCTTGGTCGCGAAGTACCGGTAGACGGTCGCGCGCCCGACCCCGGCGCGGTCCGCGACGTCATGCATGGTGACCGCGGGATAGCCGCCCTCCAGCGCCAGCTCCCGCGCCGAGTCGATCAGCCGCTCCCGCCGCTCCCGCTGATCCTTGCTCAACGTCCGCGTGACGGCGAACCGCTCGCCCTCGCCCAAAATGACCGCCCTGTCCGCCCTGTACTGACCCGCCCCCATTCTTCCGCATTTTCCCGCCCAAACCGCACCAGGGCCGACCTCCACCCGTCCCAGGCGACCACCCCGCCCACTGGGTCAAGCGGACATCCGACCACGGCATCTACGGTGGCGGTCATGGAACGAAGCAACCCCGTGTTGGCCTACCACCCAGCCAACCAGGTGCTGCTCGACTACCTGAAAACGCGAGCCCGCCGCCCCAACACACCCATTAGCCGCACCTACGCCCTCGACGGATGGGAACTCCACACCCACCCCGATTTGCTGGAACGGTTCGAAAAAATCGCCCCAGACGACGCCCAGATCATCCCGCTGTTCGGCGTTCCCGCCCTCGCAGCCAACGGAATCGCCGCCGCCGCCGCACTCGGAACCGGCTGGCTGATGGTCAGACTGCCGCAACTCCCAAACAACATCGAAACCAAGGACCCCATACTCCCGCTGACCGATCACGGATGGCATGCGGTCAGCGCCTGGCAGAGCGGAACCCCCTCCACAGGGGGCAAACGGCGCCTTACCCACCTACTAAACGACGCGCTCCATCACGCACGCACCCTCAACCCATAGCGGACGCTGCGCTGGACCGTCCGCTACACGCACCCGTCAGCGCCCCTTAAAGGCAGAGCGCGCCACCGGGTCCTCGCCTACCTGCGTGATCAACTAGGAATCCTGGTAGGGCTGATCGGGGCACCGTAGACTCGCCATAACCGCATTCGGGAAGAAGTGGGCTGGATGGACGCCATCGTGTCGGCGTTGCGGAAGCCGTTAGTCGTTCTCTTGCTCGGTGTGCTCCTTACGGGCATCGGCCTCTCCTTCTTCGCGACGCCCAAGCCGACCCACGGCCACGCCGTCTGCGACGGTCATGTGATGAACAGCGGTGATCGCTGCCTGAGCGTCGACACCGGTTCCGACACCGTCGTGGGTAGCTCCGGCTTTGACAAGATGGAAAAGGAGACCTACAGAGAGCAGCAGGCGGATTACTGGGGCCGCTTGGCGGCTTTGGCCGTGGGCCTCGCGATGCTGTTCGTGGCGGCCAGGATGTTCGTAGGCAGCGAGGGGGAGGCCGAGCCAGATCGGGCCGAGCTGATGCACACCCTCGCCGTGGCTCAGGAGCGCGGCGACCTGATGATGATCGCCAGCACCGCCAGCGCACTCGGACGGCACTACGAAGAGCTCAGCGATCCCTATATGGCCGCCGGATACACGGCTCTCAAGGTCGTCTCGTACAACGAACAGGGCCTGAACGTCGACGAGGACCTGAATCGCCCGGCCGAGCAGCGCCGCATCGTCGGCGACGACGACTTTCGTCAGCGGCTGCTCGAAGTTTTGGACCCGGCGGGCGCCGATTCACTGATCCGGTTCCTTGACGAGTCGCGTTCCGCCTGACGTCCCGGCGGCTCGGCGGCGTCGCTGGTCGCCGATGACGACCCCAGTGTGGATCGTCACGACCAGCACCATGCCGGCGCCTGCGCCGACCAGCCACAAGAACCGGTGGCGGACGGCCATGGAGGGCAGATTCCCGTTCGGGTCGAACGCCACCAGCACCCGATCCCCGCCGTACTTGTCGGTGGTATCGGTCCCCTTGCTCTCCGCCGGCCCGCTGTCCAACCGGTCAGTGCGCCCGTCGTCGCAGGCCAGCCGCCGGTAGTTGTAGGTCTCCTCCCCGCCGGGGGTGAGCCGGTGCCAGGTGCGCGCCTCGACGACGGTGCACATGTGCCGTGGCGCGACCCAGGTCAGCACCAGGGCGTACGCGGTGGCGGCGGTGACGACAAGGACGACGCCGCAAGCGACCGCCAGCCCGAACGCGCTCTTCTCCATGAAGTGGTGGTGCGCGTGCGCACCGACCCCGAGTGCCAGCGCGACGCAAGCCAGGCCGAGCGGGAAATACCGCGGGTGGACGCTCACGGCCAGATAGGCGACCCCGGTGAACGCCGCCGCGACCAACGGCGCCCCGCAGACCGCGATCAGCATCCGAAGAGCGAACACCCTAAAACTCTCACAAACCCCCACCGACTTGTCGACGGGGCAGGCCGACGAGTTCGACGCCGATGGCGACGACGCCGAGGGCTTCGCGTTCAGGGGGATAGATCCGGCAGATGTTGGCGGAGTTGTTCTTCACGCTTGGCCAGCGGGTCGACCGAGGTGACGGATTCGTGGGCGAACATCTCGTCGAAGTCGCCTTACCGCGCGTCACGCGTCACGCGTCACGCGGGTGAGAACCTGGTCGTTCTGGCAGCGAAAGCGAATGAAAGAGCCTGTCTTGATCTCCTTGCGGCTGGAGTCGTCCACCCGGATTTCGGTCGCCTTGCGTCTTCTCTGAACCAGTGCGCATGTTCGCCTCACTGATGGCGTTCTCGACGTCGCGTTCCAGTGGGTCGAACGCTGTTGGAGAGGCATGCTCCCGTGGCTTCCCCACCAACCGCGGCGCAAGGTCCGACGACACGATCTCGATCATGCCGCACCGCCTGCCGAGTCCACGTGAGACACGGTCTTGAGCACCTCAGCGAGCCGCCGAAAGTCACGACGGCTTACCATGAGCGCCGGACCTTGAGGGTCTTGGCTATCACGGACTACTACCGCGCTCGGCGCATCGGCGATCTCGACACAGTTGTCACCCTCGGCTGTGCTTCGTGAAGCCTTGCGCCAAGTCACTTCGTTAGCACTCATCGTCCCTCATGACTCCGGTGGACAATCAGGATGTCGTTTCAAAGGTGCTTGAGAATGTTCGCGAAACGCTGGAAGTCGTTAGTGCTGATGATGAGCTTGGGACCGTTGGGGTCCTTGCTGTCACGCACCGCCACAGCACTCGAAATTCCAGCTACCTCGATACAGTTGTCATTCTGAACTGTGCTGCGCGAAGCCTTGCGCCACGACGCAACCTCCACACAAGCGTCACCCTGTTCGCTACTGCGGGAAGACTTGCGCCACACCGCATCCGTCATGTCCATCGCTCGTCTGTAACCTTTCTAATCAAAGATCGCGTTTCTCTTACGTTCAGCGCTTCCGATTGCAGGATCACGAAGGTCTCGTTTGCCATCGCAATCTCGTCTGGGTCGGTTGTTGTTTCACCTCCCCATGCCTTGATTGCATAGGCCACCTGCTTGTGGTCGGGACGAGTAGCGATGTTGAAAGGTCCCCAGACATTTCTAATATATCGGATCGGAGCAATCTGCAGCTGCACTCTTCCTTGCGAGGAAATCTCGTACAGATAATCCAGTTGCTCTTTCATAGTCTCCGGCCCCCCGACCTCGCGATAGAGAACCGTCTCATCCATGATTATAGAGATGATCGGAGGTGGGTTCCTGTGCAGAATCTCCTGCCGTCGCATCCTGTTCTTGACTGCGTCCTCATCTCGCAAGAGAAAGCGAGCGTAGGCCTCCTTCTGCAATAGCCCGGGAACCAGTCGCTCTTCGTAGGCGCGGACCATGATCGCGGACTGTTCGGCTTTTGGATAGCTGGCGAAGTGCTTGGGGTACTTGTCGGACTTGATCGATTCTAGTAGCTCGTCCCAGGCTTCGACGAGAGTTGTGCCGGACTTGAGCGCCCGGTCGAGCCGCAGAGCAAAGTCTCGGCGGCAGCGCGTCCGGCCAGACTCGACCTGCGTGATGTAGCTGCGCGTCACGCTGACCCGGTCAGCAAGTTGCTGCTGGTTGAGCCCAGCGGTTTTGCGAAGGTGCCTGACCTCCGCGCCAAAGCTCAGGAACTCGGGCTTGATCTTGCCTTGTATCGACACGAGGACTCCAACCGAGGGGCAACTACCTTCGGTAGCGGTTGTGAGTGTTCTGACACTGCTCTCTTGCTGCCCTGAAATCGTACGCCGCCGTGTGGCCAGATGGTGGTCGTTCGATAACACAGGGTGATTGCGGCGGGTACTTCCGGTTTGGCGGGTTGGCCCCGTTCGAGGTCAGCCACCGTCCAAGCTGGAGGGGGATTCACCGATGCCCGCAGTGCTACTCGCGCCCGAGTCGCCGCCGCTCGTGCTGGAGCCGAACGACACCGCGCCCGGGAAAGCGCGGTGCTACCTCACCGAGCGGTTCCGCGAGCTGGGGCACGCCGACGACTTCGTCGGACGGCTCGTGGTTACCGAGCTGGTGACCAACTCCTTTAAGTACGTCGGTGTCGGGCAAATCGTCGTCCGCGTCTTCCCGGACGGGTGCGAGCCGCTCACCGTCATCGAGGTCGAGGACGAGGGCACCGCGCTCCCCGTGGTCCGGGACGAGGACGACGACGACGCCGAGTGCGGGCGCGGCCTGCTGCTGATGGCGGAGATCGTCCACGACTGGGGTGTCCGGCGGCTCGGCGCGAAGGGAAAGGTCGTATGGGCCCGCTGCGCCCGCTGAACGTCCAGGCGGGCCGCCACCTGCTGTGGTGGCGGACCCGTCTGGGACGTACCACGGCCATCCGCCACCTGGACCTGCTCGCCGTGACCATCACACCCAAGGGCTACCGGTGCATCAAGGTCTACCAGGCCGAGGAGTTCCCCACCCGTCCAGCGCTCCTGTGGGTCCTGGCGTTCAGCCCGGACCGCTACGTCCGTGTCCCGGTGACCGTCCGCGCCACACCCGGCAAGACCTGGGCCTACTACGAGGCCGGACGCGGTAGGCGCGGCTACCTCTGTCCCTGCGGCGACATCGAACGCGCGGCTGACGAGGTGGACGGCCTCCTCAAACATCGCATGTTCCCGTCCACCTGGTAGCCCGCTACCACCGGAGAGACCACGATGACCCACGCCCCCGACCCCTGGTACCGCCACGGACAGGTACCGCACGCCCGTCCGGCAGGCCGCCTGGAACTCGATCCCGACATCGACCAGGCCCTCGACGACCTGCGCCGCGCCTTCCCAGGCATCTGCATCTGGCACGGCGAGTGGAGCGGTTCGCTCTGGGCGCTCCGCCCTGCCCGCCTGGTCGAGGCCCGAACCGCCGCCGACCTGGCCCGCCAACTCCACAACGCCACCCCACAAACCCGGCAAGCGACCGCCGCGCACCGTCCCGCCCCGTCCACCCGCCGCCCGGACGGCACCTGGACATCGCCTGAGTCCCCCGCCTGCGGGTTCACGCGTCAAAAGAAGTCACCCGGCGGTATCCTCCGCTGGCTTCTGACAACCTGCCTCCACCTGACGCCTGCGTCTCCTTGCCCGTGACATCGAACTCGGAGAGTCCCCTCGGCCTGGCGAACGCGGCGCGGCGCTACCCCCGGATCTCGGGGGCGCCTGCGGTTCGGTACTGGCGGATGATTGGCGGTCGCTACGATCGTGGAGCGGCAGCGTAGACGGTCCTTGAGGCGGCAGCGGCGACCGGCGGCCACTGGTGGACCAGCTTCATTACTCACTCCTTTTCTCATTGATTTACCATGGTCAGGAGTTCTCATGGCGTCACAGCGGTTCGAGGCCCCGTCCGGCACCCGCGATTTCCTCGCCGGTGCCCTACGCGTCCGTGAGCGCGTGTTCACGGAGATCCGCCAGGTTTTCGAGCGGTACGGGTTCGAGCCGCTGCAGACACCGGCGTTCGAGCGCCTGGAGACCCTGACCGGCAAGTACGGCGACGAGGGCGACAAGCTGATCTTCAAAATCCTGCGGCGCGGAGAACATGAGGCTACGGGCGAGGCTGATCTTGCGCTGCGATACGACATGACCGTTCCACTCGCCCGGGTCGTCGCCAGTCATGGGTCGCAGTTGCCCACCCCGTACAAGCGGTACGCGATGGGCCCGGTGTGGCGGGCGGATCGGCCGGGCAAAGGACGTTTTCGCGAGTTCGCACAATGCGATGTGGACGTGGTCGGATCGGCGTCCCCATTGGCTGATGCCGAGGTGGTTTGCGCGCTCACCGACGCACTCGACGCGGTCGGCCTGCGGGAATATCAGGTACTGGTGAACTCACGACAGGCGCTGTCCGGGTTGCTGGAGCTCTATGGCGTTCCCGGGGATCTCGGCAATGGCGTTCTGATCACCCTGGACAAACTCGACAAGCTGCCCCCGGAAAAGGTGACGGTGGAGCTGGTCGAAGCTCGATCGTTGACATCGGGCATCGCCGAAGCCCTGGTGAACGACCTGACGGCCGCCGATGCGGTGGAGCGAGTGCACGCCACGTTGAAGGACAGTGAGGTCGGACGGCTCGGCCTGGAGGAGATCGGCCGACTGCTGGAGCTGGCCGCCCCGAAAGTGGGACGTGAACGGATCTCCTTCACTCCGAGCCTGGTACGGGGGCTGGATTACTACACCGGCGTGATCTTCGAGGTGGTCGCGGAGGGGATGCCGGGCTCGATCGCCAGCGGCGGCCGTTACGACGGGCTCATCTCGGCGCTCGGCGGCCCCGACGTCCCGGCCTGCGGCGGCTCCCTGGGCATCGAACGGATCATCGGCCTGCTCAGCGACCACGAGGGCGACACCCACCGGCTCGACGTCGCCGCCACCGTGATCAACGAAGACTCCGCGCCAGAAGTGATGGGCTTCGCCGCACGGCTACGGGACGCCGGCCTGAGCACCGAGGTGTATCTGGCCGCCAGCCGAAAGCTGGCGAAACAGCTTAAGTGGGCCGCCGACCGCAACGCCCGCTTCGCTCTGATCTACGGCGCTTCCGACAAGGAGGCCGGGGTGGTCACCGTCCGGAACATGGACTCGGGCGAACAGGCGCAGGTGCCGACGGACGAGCTTGCCGCGCACCTCACCGGGAGATGCGCGCCGTCGAAGTAACTCCAGAAGGAGCAACTGATGGGTGTGCAAGGCGATCGCGTTTTCGCAGCGATCAAGGAGAAGGGGTTCCCCGACGCGCGCAAGGATCCGGACGATCTACTCCGCGAGACCGTCTCCGATCTCTTCGAGAAAAAGGCCGCCAACCTCGCCACGGCTCGTCGGCTACTCGCTGAAGCACTGACCCAATACGACCAGAACGGCATGTGGCGGGTTCTCGATGAACGCGCTGCCCTCCTCGACATCGACGACGTCTCCGAACGTTGGGCCCGAGGCTTGGTCGAGCACCCGTTCCCGATCTCCCTGCTGTCACTCCAATTCAACTGGCGGTACATGAAGGAACACGGTGTCCGTGCCTTCTACGAAATGACCGCACGCTACGTCGACGAGCTCAGCGCGAACACCCGCCGATGGTTCGACGCCTGGGCGGCCGAAGCCGCAACCGGCGTCGTCGACCGCGTCACCACCGTCGAGTGCGACCTCGCCTCCGAGGAAGCCCCGATGCACTGCGATATCTGCAAGAAGACCATCACCGCATTGCTGTACCTGAACGGATAGGTTGTCGCCTCAGAGAACGGCTTGTGATGGCGCGCAGTGCGTGGCATGAGCTTCCTGCTCGTGTGAGGGGCGCCGTCCAGGAACTCGTCGGCGATGTGAGTGGCTTTGATCCGCCACCGGCGGGCAATCACGCTGACATCGCCGGGACGCTCCGTACCGCCAACGGCCCCGTCTTCGTCAAGGGCTCGCGCAAGGAGGCCGAGCACGACGACGGAGCCGAAGTGCGGACGCTGTCGTGGGTCGATGCCGACTCGGCGGCCGTCGAGTTGTTTTCCCGGGCGTTCGCTGAAATCTGGCGGCGGCGAAGTGCGGCCGATCTTGAGTCACCCTGGAAAGGCGAGCTGGCCGCCTTGGCCACGAATTGGGAACAGTACTGGGGCGGGGTGGCGTGAGGGGGCGCCGCGCACGGGCCCGTCCGGTCCTTTTGGGGTGCTCGGCCAGAAGGATCGGACAGGCCCGTGCGGGCGGGTCCGGAAAGGTCAGGCGACGTCCAGGTCGCGGCGGCGTTCGGCCCATTGGAGAGAATGGCGGATGGCGTCCTCGATGGTGTATTCGGGTTTCCAGCCGAGCAGTTCCCACGCCTTTTCCGGGTTGACGAAGGCGCCGACGACGTCGCCGGGGCGGGCCGGGGCGTCCTGGGCCTGGAAACCGTCGCCGACTACCTCGCGGAATGCCTCGACGAGTTCGCGGACGGTCGTTCCGTCGCCCGTTCCGAGGTTGATGACCTCGTAGCCGGAGCCCTCGCCGCGCGGCGGGACGATCGAGTCGAAGCGGGCGGACGCCTCGTAGAAGGCGCGGGCGATGTCCCAGACGTGGATGTAGTCGCGGATGGCGGTGCCGTCGCGGGTCTCCCAGTTCACGCCTGTGATCGTGAAGGGCACGCCCAGGGTGTGGCACTCGATCATCTTGCCGAGGGCGTGGGTGGGCTTGCTGTTCTGGAGGCCCGTGCGAAGCTGCGGGTCGGCGCCGATCGGGTTGAGGTAGCGGAGCGAGATGACGCGGAGGCCGTAGGCCTTGCAGAAATCCTCCAGGAGGAGTTCGGCCATCATCTTCGAGCGCGTGTACGGGTTCTGCGGCTCCAGGACGGAGGTCTCGGTGACGGAGAGGTCCGGCTCGGGACGGTACATTCCCGCGGTCGACGCGAAGATCATCCGGTCGCAGCCGTTGCGGACGAGATGCCCGGCGAGGTCGAGCGTCCTGGACAGGTTGACGCGGTAGTAGCGCAGCGGGTCGGTCATCGAGTCGGGCACGACGATCAGCGCGGCGCAGTGCACGGTCGCGACGATCTCGGGATGGCTCTGGAAGATCTCGTCGACCAGGTCGCCGTCGCCGATGTCGCCCTGGTAGAAGATCTTGCCGTCGGCGAACTCCTGCCTGCCCGTGACGAGGCTGTCGAGCACGACGGGCGTGATTCCGCGCTCGGCGAAGGCGGAGGCGATCGTGCTCCCGATGAAACCGGCTCCCCCGGTGATCAGGACTTTCATAGGGCATTCCCCTGACAGCCAGTGTCCGACATTGCACGGATCAGAATCAGCAGGGGATCGCGGCAGGTCAACGGCCCGCACTCCAGGTGACCGAGTCCGGACGGGAGTGAACCCCCGGCCGTGATCTCGCGTCCGCGCACGCGATTTTCTACGGGCCGTCCGCGCAGGGTGTGTCCGGTCCCGGCCGTCAGGATCGAGCGTGCGATCGAAGTACAGCGTTTGCATGATTCGCCGGACGGCGGCGGAGGTCATCGTCGGTGGATGGAACCGATCCGCGTCCTCATCGTGGACGATCACGCGCTCTTCGCCGAGGCCCTCGCGGCGCGGCTGGGCCGCGAGCCCGATCTGGTGATCCTGCCGATCGCCGCCGACGTGCGCCGCGCACTCGCGCTGACCGCGACCGAGCGCCCGCGGGTCGTCGTCCTCGACCTGACGCTGGGCGCGGAGAGCGGGCTCGAGGTCCTGGACCGGGTCCGCGAGACGGATCCGGAGGTCCGGGTCGTGATGCTGACCGCGATGAGCGATCTCGACGCGATGGTGCAGGCCATCCGGCGGGGCGCGGTGGGCTGGCTGGAGAAGACCGAGAGCGCCGACCTGGTCGCGCGGGTGATCCGCTCGGCGGCGCGGCGCGGCGGGTGGATCCCGCCGGACGCGGTGGGCGAGGTGCTGCGCCGGCTGCTGCGCGACGGCGGCGAACAGGACCCCGGGTCGCGGCTGCTGGCAGCCCTGACGCCGCGCGAGCGGGAGGTGCTGCAGTGCATGGTGGACGGCCTCGGCCGCGCGGAGATCGCCGAACGGCTCGGGCTGTCGGCGAACACCGTCCGCACCCACACGCAGAACCTGCTGGCGAAACTCGACATGCATTCCGCGCTGGAGGCGATCACGCTCGCGATGCGCGCCGGAATGCGCCCCTCGAACGGGTGAACCGCAATGCGCCGTTCGAACGGGTGAATCGGCCGCCGCGCCGGGCCTGATGCAAACGGCGTAGTCGGGGGTCGTCTTTTGCGCGATTGCCCCGGCGAATCCCGTTCTTACGCTCGCCCAAAGGAACCCGGAGGGAAGATCGTGGAGATCGACGAAGTCGCCGCACGGGTGGTCCGCAGTTACTGGGCGCTCCTGCTGGTCATGACGGTTCTCCCGCTGACGCTGGTGGCGCTGCTGATGAACGGGCAGGAGCCCGCGTCGGTCGCGAAGTCGCGGCTGCAGGCGAGCAGCAAGGCGACCGACGCGGCGCCGGGGGACGCGGGCGTGAGCATCGTGGTCAGCCAGGTGAAGGCGTTCGCGACCGGCGAGGTCCTGCTCAGCCAGGTGCTGCGGGAGCAGCGCGTGGACCGCACGACGGTCAAGGTCGCGAAGGCGATCGAGGTGACCGGGCTCGGGACGTCGACGGTGGTCGAGCTGTCGGTGAAGGACGCCGACCCGGCCATCGCGCGCAGGCTGACCGACGCCATCGGGGCCGCGGTCGTCCGGGAGATCAACGCGTCCAACCAGGGCACGATCAAGCAGCAGCTGGACGCGATCGACAAGCGCGTCCGGACGCTGGAGCGCAGGCTCGGGCCGCTGTCGCGGCGCGCGGGCGCGCAGCCGAACCCGGACATCGACGCCGCGAACGAGCGGGAGCGGGTGCAGGCGGAGCTGGCCGACCTGCGGTCGAACCGCTCTGATCTGCAGACGCAGCTGACGTCCGCGGGGACCGCGTCGGTGGTGCAGCCCGCGGTGCTCGCGCCGAAGGCGGACCCGACGGTGATGATGGCGGCGATCGCCGGGCTGGTCGGGCTGATCGGCGGGATCCTGATCGCGGTCGTGACGGAGATGGTCCGCCCGACGATCCCGGGGCAGCGGCGGGTCGCGCGCCGGCTCGGGGCGCCGCTGCTCGGCTGGGCCGACAAGGGCCCGGCGCGGCTGGCGGACACCGGGCGGCGCATCAGGCTGGCCGCGAAGCGGGAGGGCGTCGGACGTGTCACGCTGGTCGGCGCGCCAGGACCGCTCCCTGCGAGCCTCGTATCGTCGGTCGCGGCGGCGGTGTACGGGGACGAGACCAAGGTCGTCAGCGCCAAACCTCCAAAGCCCCGGCCCGCCGAGCGCGACACACCCGACGGCGACGAGAGCGGCGAGGACGGCGGCGACGGGCCGTCCGCCAACAGCGACGGGCCGTCCATGAACAGCGGCGGGCGCGGCGGCAAGAAGAGCACGTCCGTGGTCCGCGCCGGTGGCACCGCCGTCATGACGAAGAAGTCCGGCGAGGTCTCCCCGTCGGAGATCACCCAGCCGGTCCCGCTGCGCCAGCTGTGCCACGTGCACGCGTTCGAGGACATCGACCCGGGCTCCGACGACCTGGTCGGCGTGGTCGTGGCGGTCGGCCCGGTGACGACGGTGTCCGGGCTGGAGACGGTCCGCGACCTGGTGGCCGCGTCCGGCTGGCCGCTGCTCGGCGTCGTCGCCACGTCCCGCAAGATCGCCGTGTCCCACAAGAGCGCGTCCAGGAAAGAGCAGGGGTAGTCCATGAGTTCGTCCGTTCCGTTCACGATCCCTTCGGTCTCCGGCGAGGTGGCCGACGCCGTCGTCAAGGTGCTCGACTCGGGCTGGATCACGACGGGGCCGCAGACGGCCGCGTTCGAGCAGGAGTTCGCCGACCACCTGGGCGCCGCGCACGTGGTGAGCGTCGCTTCGTGCACGACCGCGCTGGAGCTGTGCCTGCGCGCGATGGACCTGCCGCCCGGGTCGGCGGTGCTGACGCCGAGCCTGACGTTCTGCGGCGCGATCAACGCGATCGTGCACGCGGGGCACCGGCCGGTGCTCGTCGACATCGACGAGGACACGCTCGTCCCTAGCCCGGAGACCGTGGCCGCTGCGGCGGAGCGGTGCGAACCGGCGGTGATGATCGTCCAGAACCAGGGCGGTTACCCGGTGGACGTCGCCGCGCTGGCCGAGGCCGCGCGGTTGGACCGCACGCGGATCATCGAGGACGCGGCGCACGGCCCCGGCGCCGCGCGCGACGGCAAGCCCGTCGGGTCCGATTCGTACGCCGCGTGCTTCTCCTTCTACGCCACGAAGAACATGCCGATCGGTGAGGGCGGCGCGGTCGCGTCCAGCGACCAGGAGTTCGCCGACCGGGTCCGCGCGATGCGCCTGCACGGGATGAGCAAGGACTCCTGGAAGCGGTACCTGCCCGGCGGGAGCTGGCGGTACGACGTGAAGACCATCGGGCTGAAGGCGAACATGACCGACGTCCAGGCGGCGATCGGGCGGGCGCAGCTCGCGGCGCTGCCCGGCTGGCAGGAGCGCCGCGCGGAGATCGTCGCCGCGTACGACGAGGCGCTGCGCGGGCTGCCGGGGCTCGTCCTGCCGCAGCGGAACCTGGACGGCGTCCAGCACGCCTGGCACCTCTACCAGATCCGTGTCCAGGACCGGGACGCGGTCAGCGGCGAGCTGGAGGCGGCGGGCGTCGCGACGTCCGTGCACTTCATCCCCGCGAACCAGATGACCGCCTACCAGGAGATCCTCGGCGCGGACGAGTGCGCGCGGGTGCCGGTGACCGACCGCGTCGGCGAGGAGCTGCTGTCGCTGCCGCTGTACCCCGGGCTGACGGCCGACGGCCAGGACCGCGTCGTGTCCGCGCTGACCGAGGCGCTGCGGGCGCGGAGCTGACCGTGCGAAGGTTCCTGCCGCGCCTCCGCGCCGTTCCGGGGGGTATGGGGGGCCGTCTCCCCACCCGGATCCACGCCGGGCGCGAGCGGGAGGCCGCCGCCCCCGCCCCGGCCAGCCCGCTGGCCCTCCTCATGGGACGGGACGAGGTCGAACTCGCCGGAGCCCGCGCGCGCGTGCTCGTGCGGGGCCGGCGGGTGCTGGTCACCGGCGCGTGCGGCGCGGTCGGGCGGGCGCTGTGCCACCAGCTCGAACGGCTGGAGCCCGCGGAGCTGTGCGCCGTCAAGGTCTCCGAGATGGACGTGCGGGACGCGCGCGTCGTCGACCGCGTCATCGCCGGAGCCCGCCCCGACCTGCTGTTCCACACCGCCGCCCGGGACGGCCTCGCCGACGTCGAGGGCGACCCGTGCGGGGGCGTCGCCGACAACGTCCTCGCCACCCGGCATGTGATCGACGGCGCGGTGCGGCACGGCGTGCGGCGGCTGGTGTTCGTGTCGTCCGACATGGCCGCCGTGCCGACGTCGGTGCTCGGCGCGACGATGCGGCTCGGCGAGCTGCTGCTGCGGACGGCGACCGGCGGCCCGACGTGCTTCGCGGCCGTCCGGGTCGGCAACGTCATCGGCGAGACCGGGCCGCCGCTGACCCTGCTCGCGGACCGGATCGCCTCAGGCGAGGTCGTCACGATCACCCATCCGGAGGTGGCGCGGCACTTCATGACGGTGACGGAGGCCGCCGGGCTGCTGATCGAGGCGGCGGCGATGGCGGAGGAGGCGGAGACGTTCGTCCTCGACATGGGCCTGCCCGTGCCCGTGATCGACCTCGTCCACCGGTACGCGCAGCAGCTGCGGCTGCCGGAGGTGACGATCAGGTTCTGCGGGCTCGGGCCCGGCGAGAAGCTCGCGGAGCAGGCGTTCGCCGACTCCGAGCGCCGGATCAGGACCGCGCACCCGAAGATCTGGGCGACCCGTCCCGCCGCACCGCCCGCCGGCCTGCCGCAGCTGCTGGACGAGCTGGAGGCCGCCGCAGGGACCGGCGACGCCGACGAGGTCCGCCTGCTGCTGCGCCGGCTGCTGCCCGAATACCACCCGGTCAGGCGTCCCGAACCCACCCTCCCGGCCCTGTGAGGTGCGCCCGTGAGTACAACCAGGAAGCTCAGAGTCGCCACGGTGATCACCCGTTTCAACGGCGGCGCGGGACAGGTCGCGCTGAACGGCGCGCTCGCGCTCCCCGACGGCGAGTACGAGCGCGCGATCATCACCGGCGGCGTCGGCATGGACAGCAAGGCCTCGTCGACGGATGACGGCGACGGCGTCCGCTACGGGGACGACGCCGTCGCGCACGCCGCCGCGGGCGACCTCACCCCGCACGCGCACTCCGCCGGGATGGAGATCGTGCAGGTCGGGCCGCTGGTGCCGCAGATCTCGCCGCGCGCCGACCTGGCCGCGCTGCGCACGCTGACCCGCGTCCTCGCGGCGGGGCGGTACGACGTCGTCCACACCCACAGCGCGAAGGGCGGCGTCATCGGACGGGTCGCGGCCGCCCGCGCGGGCGTCCCGCGGATCGTGCACACCTGGCACGGGTTCCCGTTCAACGAGTTCCAGTCGTGGGCGCGGCGCCGCCTCTACATCCGGCTCGAACGGATCGCCTCCAAGCGCACCGACGCGTTCCTCGCGATCGGGTCGGAGACGGTGACGACCGCGCTGCGCCTCGGCCTGACCACGCCGGAGCGGGTCCGGCTGTCGTGGCCCGCCGTGGACGTCGCCGCCTACGCGTCCGCGCCCGGGTCCCGCGCGCAGGCGCGCCGCCGCCTCGACCTCCCGCTCGGCGTGAAGGTCGTCGGGTCGGTCGGGCGGCTGACGTTCCAGAAGGGCCCGGAGATCTTCGCGAAGGCGCTCGCCCGGCTCCCCGACGACGTGTTCGGCCTGTGGGTCGGCGGCGGCCCGATGGCCGACGAGCTGGAGCGGCTCACCGGCAAGCTCGGCATCGAGGAGCGGATGCGCTGGCTCGGGCACCGCGACGACGTCGCCGACGTGCTGCCCGCGTTCGACGTGATGGCCATGGCGAGCCGGTGGGAGGGCCTGCCGTGCGTGCTGGTCGAGGCGATCGGCGCCGGTATCCCGCTGGTCGCGACGGCCGTCCCGTCCAACCAGGACCTGGTGCTCGCCGGTGAGACGGGGATGCTCGTCCGTCCCGAGGACCCGGAGGGGCTCGCCGGGGCGATCACCGCGCTGCTGGACGATCCGTCCGCCGCCGCGCGGATGGCGGAGCGGGCGCGCGAACGCGTCGGCGACTGGTTCTCGCCCGCGCACCTCGGGACCGTCCTGGACGAGGTCTACCGGGGGAGCTCTCAGCGCCCATGACAGCGACCATCGAGGCTCCCGCACCGGCCCGGGCACCCTCCGCGCCCGCGCCGCCCCCGCTCAGGCGGCGGGTGCGGTCGACGTCGGTCGTCCTCGTCGTGGGCATCGCCTCGCTGCCGATGCTGATGCCGGCCGGGCTCGCGCCTGGCCCGGGCAACACCGGGCTGCCCGACCTCGCGCTCGTCGCCGTCACGGCGACGATGCTGCTGTGGGCGGGCACCCGGAAGCTGCCGATCCGGTGGCCGTTCCTCATCCCCACCCTTCTGACGATCATCGCGGGCGGGATCGCCGCCATCGTCAGCGACGCGGGCGCGCTCACCCTCGTCAAGGACCTGTTCGTGCTGCTGTGGGCGGTCAGCGTCGCCAACCTCGGCCGCGAGCCCGGACACCTGAAGGTCGCCCTCCGCGCGTTCGTCTGGATCGGCACCTTCTACGCGCTGGTGATGATCACCGGCTTCGTGCTGGGCCTGGACGCCCTGTCCGGCAAGCAGGTCGACGGCGAACGCGCGATGTTCACGTTCGGGGACGCGAACTACGCGTCCAACTGGTTCATCTGCATCTTCTTCATCGCCCGCGCGACCCGCTTCCCCGCGACGGCCTGGCGCCGCTGGACGGTCTGCGGCGTCCTGCTGACCGCCGAGCTGCTCACCGGCTCCAACGGCGGCCTCCTCGCGCTCCTCGTCGCGATCCTGCTCGGCTACCTGTTCCGGCTGTTCCGCGAGGGCAGGGCGCACCACGCGATCGCCGTCGCGTCGCTTGCGGTGTTCCTCGGGGGCGGCGGCGTCGCGATCGTCACGCAGGTCGACATCCAGCCGTTCCTGGACCGCGCCAGCGCGACGTCCCCGATCCTCCGCGACTCCATCGGACGCACGACCGGGGAGAGCACCAACTCGCGCAGCACCGTGCTCTCCACCACGATCGACATGATCAGGGAGCAGACCCACCCGTGGGGCATCGGCGCCGGCGAGACCGAGGCGGAGATGCGGGTGCGGCAGGAGACGTACGTCCGGGAGGCGCACAACGACTACGTCGCCGCCGTCCTGGAACGCGGCTTCCTCGGCGGCTTCGCGCTGATCGTGCTGGTGTTCGTGCTGCTGATGCAGTGCGTGCGGATCGCCCGGCGGAACGCGCTGACCAGGGAGTACGCGCGGCTCGTCCCGCGCCCGGAGCTGTTCGGCGCGCTCGTCGCCGTCTTCCTCGTCTCGGGCCTGTTCTACGAGACGCTGCATTACCGGCACGGCTGGGCCATCTTCGGCCTGATAGCCGCTCTCCATCTCTTCGGGCGCCGCGACGCCGTCCCCGACCATGCGGGTGCCTCCCCGTTGATCGCAGCGCCGCCACCCGCGGTCAGGAAGAAGCAGCCGACGGCATTCGCCCCGCCGCCCGGGCCCGGCAAGGCCCCGTCGCCCACCCAGAAAGAAGATCCACCGCTCGACGCGACGACGAGCGCGGCACGCCTGCGCCGTCGCCTCGTCGCGCTCGTCGCGGGGAACATGGCGGGACGGATCGGCGCGCTCGCCTCGCTCGGCATCGCGACGATCATGGTGGCGCGGATCGGCGGGCCGCAGCTCGTCGGCGCGTTCACGCTCGTCCGGGTCCTGCCGGGGCTGCTGTGCCACCTGTCGAACGCCGGGCTGCCCGCCGCCGCGCCGTTCTTCCTCGCCCGCAAGGACTACGACCAGAGCCGGGTGCGGCCCACCCTCGCCTGGCTGACGGTCATCGGCGCCGGCATCGCCGCGCTCGCCTGGCTGGTCCTCACCCCGCTGTTCTTCCTCGTGTTCTTCAAGTCGTTCGGCATCTGGGTCACGCTCGCCGCCGCCGTGCCGTCCTTCACGCAGGGCTTCGTGTCGGTCGGCAAGGGCCTCCTCCAGGGGACGGACGACCAGCCAGGCGCGAGCCTCGCCATCGCCGTCGAGGAGTTCGTGTTCCTGCCGATCTACCTCGTCCTTTTGACCGGCTGGTACGGGCCGGGCGCGCTGATCGCCGGGCTGGTGCTCGCCGATCTCGCCGCCGCCGCGTGGATCGCGCGGCGGCTCGCCCGCCACGGGTTCTTCTCCGGCTGGGGACGTCCCGACCGCGCGCTCGGCCGCAAGATCACCGGCTACGGGTTCCGCGGCTACCTCGGCCAGCTCATCGACCTGCTGCAGCTCCGGTTCGACATGGCGCTGCTCGGCGCGCTCGCCGGGCCGAAGGTCCTCGGCGTCTACACGGTCGCCAGCAAGTTCGCCGAGCTGGTGCAGCTGCCGGGGCTCGCCGTCAACTACGTCCTCTATCCCGACTTCGCCAAGGAGGACCGGGAGACCGCGACGAAGCGGACGTCCAAGCTGATCCTGCCGGCGCTCGGCGTGTCGGTGCTCGCCGCGCTGCCGCTCGCGCTCATCGCCGGGACAGCGCTCCCCTGGGTCTTCGGGGACGTGTTCGACGACGCCGTCGTGCCCACCTACATCCGCCTCGCCGGAGTGGTCACGTTCGGGGTCACCGGGCTGATCATGGCCTACCTGTACGGGGTCGGACGGCCCGGCGCCGCGTCCACCGGGCAGGGCATCGGCCTCGTGGTCGTCGTCGTGCTCGGCGCCGTGCTGATCCCCGCGCACGGCGCGATCGGCGCCGCCGTCGCCACCTCGCTCTCCTTCGTCGCCACCACCGCCGCGCTGCTCGTCTGGTTCCAGCACGTCAAGAAGGCCGCTCTCACAGGCGACGCCTCTCTCACAGGCAAGGGGTGACCATGCCCGAGGATCATTCGGGACTCGCGAGCCGTCCCATCGACCCGTGCGACGGGGTCGCGCCGTCCAGGGCCCGCCGCGTCCTGGACGTCGCCGGCGCGGTCGCCGGGCTCCTGCTCCTCAGCGTCCCGCTGCTGACCGTCTACCTGCTCGTCCGGCTGACCAGCCGCGGCCCGGGCGTGTTCCGGCAGACGCGGGTCGGGCAGGGCGGACGGCCGTTCGTCATGTACAAGTTCCGGACCATGCGGCAGGGCGTCGGCGGGCTCACCGTCACCGCCAACTGCGACCCGCGCCTCACCAGGGTCGGCAAGCTGCTGCGGCAGTGGTCGCTGGACGAGCTGCCGCAGCTGGTGAACGTCCTGCGCGGGCAGATGACGCTCGTCGGCCCGCGGCCCGAGACCTACAACCTCGCCGTCCACTACGACGCGGACTGCCGTTGGATCTTCGACCACCGGCCGGGGCTGACCGGCGTGTCCGAGGTCCGGTTCCGCGACTTCGACGTGCTCGGCCCCGGCGAGGAGGTCGACCTCGTCAATTACATCGAGCGGATCGTCCCGGCGCGGGTCGCGGTCGACTCCGTCTACCTGCGCGACCCGTCGCTGCGTGCCACGTTCGGCGCACTCTGGGACACTGTCAAGCACGTCCTCGGCTTCACGTTGCCGCCCCTCCAGGACACCCGGCAGAAGCCGCCGCCGGAGACGGCGAACACGCCGCGCACCGCCGAGGAGCCCGGTTCCGCAGCCTGACCGACGTTTTCGGGGAGCAAGGCATGGACATCCGAGGTCTCCCGTACAAGGTGTCGGCCGTCGCCGCCACGCTGCTGGCGGTGATCGGCTTCCTCGTCTACCTGGGCGACAGGACGGCCGACAACCGGCCCTACGACGGGCCGCTCGCCTCGCCGGGCGCGCCGGGCGCCAGGCCAGGCGGGACGCGCCGGATCGCGCTGAACACCGAGCCGTCCGACTATCCCCGGCTCCAGGAGCTCGGCTACGACCTCGTGGACGTCAAGCCCGAGGCGTCGCTCGTCGCCGGCGTCCCCCGCGGCATGCGGGCGCTGCTGTGGGTCGGCAACTTCATCTGCGACGACTTCGTCCTCGGCTTCGAGGAGTTCCAGCAGGCCGTCCAGCGGTTCGGACGCGACCCGAAGGTCTACGGCTGGTACCTGTCGGACGAGCCGAACCCCGGCGAGTGCCCCGGGATCGCGGCGGAGATCCGCCGCCGCGCCGACTACATCGAGAAGCACGCGCCCCGCCAGGTCTCGTTCATCTCCCTGACCGACTGGCCGATGAAGCCGCTCACCCCGGAACGCGTCGGCGTCGACCTGTTCGGCCTGGACCCGTACCCCTGCAAGGGCTCGTCGAAGGCCCGCGAGCGCTGCGACATCGGCGCGATCGACCGGATGGTCCGGATGGCGGACGACGCCGGAATCCCGCGCGCCAAGGTCGCGCCCGTCCTGCAGACGTTCGGGCAGAGCTGCTCCAGCGGCGACAAGCAGTACTGGCTGCCGACGCAGGACCAGTTCCGCGAGATCCTCGCCCGCTGGGACCGCCTCGCGCCGCGCCCCCCGCTGGAGATCTCCTACTCCTGGGGACGCCAGGACGAATGGGCCTGCCCCACCCTCTCCGACGCCACCGGCGGCGAACACCCCGACCTGCAAAGCCTCGTCCAAGCCCGCAACAAAGCGCGTTAACTCCCAGGGGGCGACCCCCTGGAACCCCCGTTACCGGCCGGTGAACCGTTTCCCGAGCCGCTGGCGCGACTCGTGAAACGGCCCCCCGGCCGTCGGGTCGTGCGACCTCCGGGCGCTGGGCGCCCTCCGGCCGCACGACCCGTGACCTCGGCTCAGGTCTGATCCTCGGGGTCAGTCTCCCGGGTTGTCGGCCACGGCCGGATGGCCCTGGTCGGACGGGACCGGGAAGTCGAACGATCCGAGCTTCAGCGCCAGGACTTCCATCACACCGATGACAAGAACGAACGCGACGGCCAGCAGGCCGAGCCGCGTGCGGTTCAAACCGCGCACTCTTCAATCCCCCCAGACAAGCAGGTTGGAAATCTAACACGAGATGACGTAAAACCCCATGTCAGACACGCCCTACTTGTCGCGGGGGATTGCACGCCCATCGGTGATTCAGGTCACTTTCCGGCTGGTGAGATTGGCGGCCCTCGCGTTGACGCATTCGCCGGTGGCCAAATCGAAGGCGAAGTTGTGGGCGAGGCAGTGGATCCGGCCGTCGCGGACGACGGCGCCGACCGACAGGTCCTCCCCGGCGTGCGGGCAGTAGCGGGGGATGTCGTAGCGGGCGCCGTCGCAGGAGACGGTGATCCGCTCGGACTCGTCGCGTCCCGTCTCGTACGCCTCGACCGCCTGGAGGGCGGGCGCGTTGGCGTGTTTGAGGAGGCCGACGAGGTAGTCGTTGTAGACGTCGGGGTCGCGGTAGAGGCTGAGCCGGAACGAGATGAGCAGGTCCTCCCAGGCCAGCCGGCCGGCGAGGACGCCGTCGATCCACCGTCCAGCGGTCGTGATCCGGTAGTGCGGGCGCGCGTCCGGGGACGCCGGGGCGACGGTGACCCCGTCCGGGGAGAAGTCGACGTCCCAGACGCCGCCGTTCGGTCCGGTGACCTCGAACTGCACCGTCATCGAGATCTGCCGCAGGAAGTAGTCGCTCAGCCCGCCGAGGTACTCGAAATGCGCGGCGAACCGGTCGAACAGGTCGGGACCGGGCTCGGGGTGCATCGCCATGACCCCGGCGATGTCGGCGGCGCGGTCGGCGGCGTACCGCTTGAGGTAGTCGGCCCGGTCGGCGTCGGCGAAGGAGAACTCCGCCGAGACGGGGTCGCGGGTGATCTCCCCGGTGTCGAGGTCGATGGCGTCGCCGGGCTTGAAGGTGTCCCAGCGCTGGTTCGGCAGGTGCTCGCGCAGCCACTCCGCGGCCATCTCGGGGTCGCAGAACGCGCCGTCCTCCTGGCCGAGCACCCAGTTGAGCCGGTCGACCTCCGCGTCCAGGAAGCAGGGCGGCCCGGCGAACGGGACGGCCAGCTCCGGCGCGGTCTGCCGGACGAGGCGCTGCACCGAGCGGAGCTTCGACACCCGCTTGTCCATGGAGATCTTCGCCATCTCCGCGGCCGGGTACCGGTAGCAGATCGGATGCCAGGACGCCCCGGCCGTCTGCACGGCCATCAGGTCCAGCCGGCCGCCCGCCAGGTGCTTGGCGCGGCGGGCCTGCGCCGCGGTGAGCCTGGCGTCGTTGCCGTGCAGGATCCCGCGGCCGTCGGCGAAGATGAGAAAGGCCGCGTCGTGGCACATCGGCGAGAGTTCCGGAATCGCCGTGATCCAGGAGCCTCGATTGTCGAGCGGGAATTTCTCCCAAGCCGTCAACTCGATTATCTGGCGGCCGCCGGCCGCCGCCGCCATGCGTTCCCGGAAGGCCGGTCCCGGATAGCGCGGAATGAGGATTCTGGTCCGTGCCGGAAGCCGGTCCAGCACCCACGGGTCGAAATGATCTAGGTGCTCGTGCGAGACGGCGAGCCAGTCCGCGTCGAGCAACGGGGCGACATCGAGGTGATCGTTCCTCGGATACTGGTGCCAGGCCCCGAGAAAGGCCCCCGTTGGAGCGAGCCACGCGTCCGCGAGCAGGTGGAACGCGGCCGCGTCCACCTGCACCCCCGCATGTCCGAGAAATGTGACCTTCGGCATGTTGAGAGGGTCTCTCCGACGGCCCGCGGGCGCACCCGCCGGAATGCGCAAAGCGGCTACGCCGTAGGCATGAAAGAAAGGTTAGAAGTGGACGACAGCAGAACTGACAATCCTGACTGCGACGCACCGTCAATCAAAAAGGTTCACCCGTCGAAGTGCGTGTCCACTTCTGGACAGACGGTGGTCTGTTACGGCCATTTCCTGGACAGCGTGCGTATCCCGGAGAGAACGTTTGAGGCGGTGCTGAAATAACATACGGGGGGACCCATGGACAACGGGTGGTCTCGGTCTTCTCCGGTGGACCCTCCGGCGGGCGTGGGCACGCTCGCCGGAACGGATCCCCGAGAGCCAGGACCCGGCGACGAGCTCCCCGCCGCCGGCGATTCGACCAACGGCGCGCCGCCCATCGGCGCGCCTCACGCCGGCGCACCGCACATCGGGGCGCCGCATACCGGCGGGCCGCACATCGGCGGGGCGCATACCGGCGGGCCGCACGTCCTGTGGCGGCGGCGGCTCCGTCATGACATCCGCCACGAACTGGGCACGATCATCATGCTGGCCTCGGCCGTCGTCGTCGCGGAGGACGTCGGCGCCACCAGCAGGGCCCGCATCGAGCAGCTGCTCGGCGAGACCCGCTGGCTCGACCATCTGCTGCGGCAGCTCGACGACGGCGCGGACGACGAGAACGCCGACCGTCCGCCGCCGAGCCCGGAGCGGATCCGGGTGGACGAGCTCACCGCCGAGATCGTCACCGGGATGCGGCTCGCCACGCCGCACGAGGTCTGCTTCACCGGCGGCGAGGCGTGGGCGCACATGGACCCGGTCGCGCTGTGGCGCGCGGTGCGCAACGTCCTCGACAACGCCTGCCGCGTCGCGGACGGCCGCGTCGACGTGCGGGTCGAGTCCGGCCAGGGCTGGGTCGCCGTCCAGGTCGACGACGACGGCCCAGGGTTCGGCGCGGACTGGGGCGCCCGGCACGGCCACGCGTCCGGCGGCGGCGCCCCGCCCGCCGGCCGGTCCGCCGCGCCGCGGTCCCGGGACCGCGGCAAGCCGAAGGCGGCGCGGCGCGGGCTCGCGTCGCTGGGGCTCGGCATCGTCCACGACCTCATCTCCGGGTACGGCGGCAGCCTGGAGATCCGCACCTGCGAGATGGGCGGGGCGCGCGTCCGGATCCTGCTGCCGGCGGCGCCGCCACCGGCCGACGCGCACGCCGACGACTGGCGGCCCCATCCATGAGAATGGTCATCTGCGACGACCACGCGGTCTTCGCCGAGTCCCTGTCGCTGGTGCTGACGGACGCCGGGCACACCGTCGTCGGCGTCGCCTACTCCCCCGCGGGCGTGATGCCGCTGCTGCGGATCAGGCAGCCGGACGTGTGCCTGATCGACCTCCAGTTCCCGACCGGCACGGCGCTCGACTGGATGCCGCGGCTGCGCGCCGCGTCGCCGCGCACGAAGTTCGTCGTCCTCACCGGGTTCCTTGAGCAGCAGGTGCTGGACGCGGGCGTCGCGGTGGGCGTGCGGGGGTTCGCGCACAAGGGCCAGCAGGCCGGCGACATCCTCACCGTGCTGGGACGCGTCGCGGACGGCGAGGTCGTCACCGACCAGGCGGCCAGGCGGGCCGGGACGCGGCCGCGCAGCCAGGCGCAGCACGTCGCGCGGTTCCTCACGCCGCGCGAGCGGGAGGTCCTGACACGGCTCGCGCGCGGCGAGTCGACGCAGGCGCTCGCCAAGGCGATGGGGGTCACGCGCAGCACCGCGCGAAGCCACGTGCAGAGCGTGCTCAGCAAGCTCGGCGTGCACTCGCAGCGGGAAGCGGTGATCGAGGCGGCCAGGCACGGACTCGTCAGCGTGGAGACCGGGGAGTGGCTCGCCGGCTGACCCTCGCCCTCGCCGGCTGGCCCTCTCCGCTCACCGGCTGACCCCCTCCGCTTGCCTGCTGAGCCCCTCCGCAAGGCGGGCGTCTAACAGACGGCCGAATCCGGACCTTTCAGGTTTCGGCCGGGACACGTTAGCGTCCGCCTAGCAGAGGAGGTTCCCATGCCTCAACGGCGAGGCGCGCTGCCCATCACCGACGCCGGGGTGCTCGACTGCGCGGACGCGTACGCGCGCGGCGTCCCGTTCGACCGGCTGGAACGGCTCCGGGGAAAGACCCCGGTCGTCTGGCTGGACGGGCGCCTGGCCGACCGGCCGGGCTCCTGGGCCGTGCTGCGCTACGCCGACGTCCACCACGCCCTCACGCATCCGGAGCTCTTCGCGCCGCCGGGCGACGGGATCCTGCACGGCCCCGTCACCCCGGACGTCCCCGACGCCGACGCGGCCCCCGGAAAGCCCGCCCCCGAGCCCATCGACATGGACCCGCCCGCCCGGGCCATGCTCGCCCGCGTCCCGTACGGCGAGACGGTCGACTTCGTCGGCGACGTCGTCCGCGACCTCCCCGAGACGCTGCGGAACACCCTCGCCGGCGGCCTCTACGCGCTGCTCCGCCACCCCGCGCAGTACGTCCGGCTCCAGCGGTCGCGGTGGGACGAGCGGCTGATCGACGGCGCCGTCGAGGAGATGCTGCGCTGGTGGACGCCCGTCCTCCAGGTCTGGCGCGTCGTGCAGCGCGACACCGTCATCGGCGGCGTGCCGCTGCTCGCCGGCGAACGGGTCACGCTGTGGCTCGTCTCCGCGAACCACGACGGCGACGTGTACCCCGACCCCGAACGGTTCGACACGGACCGGTTCGTCCGGGGCGCCAGGTCCCACCTCTGCTTCGGGTTCGGCTTCCGCGCCTGCCTGGGCGCGCGGCTGACCCGCGTGCAGCTGCGCGCTCTCCTCGACGCGCTGCTGGAACGTCCGGGGCTGCCGCAGCTGGCGGGCGAGCCGGTGATGCTGCGGTCCAGCGCCCGGCACGGCTTCGAGCACCTCCCCGTCCGGTGGCCTCGCTGAACGGCCCGCGCGCGGCGCTGAACGGCCGGCGCACGGGTACGTCCCGGGGAGTAGGGGCGCTGACTCCCCACGGCCGACGTCCGTCCCGACCTCGATGACTTAACGTGCAGACATGAGCACTTCACCGCCGCATGGCCCGGCGAGGCCGCACTGGCCGAGCCCTGCCTCATGGCCGGTGTGGATCGTCCCCCTCCTGCTGGCGGTCGTCCAGCTGGTCGGGTCGATGGGCGCGCAGCACAGCGCCGACGGGCGTGGCGGATCCGGGCCGCCGTGGGCGGACGACCGCGGCGGCGGTTCCGACGTCGGGCACGCCGACCTCGGCCCCCTCGGCTGGGGTCTCGTGGTGGCCGGCCCGGCGCTGCTCCTGCTGCGCCGCCGGAACCCGGTGTTCACGCTCGCCGCGACCGGCGCGGTCACCGCCCTCTACCTGCTGCGCGCCTACCCCTACGGGCCCGCGCCGCTGTCCCTCGCCGTCGCGCTGATGGCCACGGTCGTCGCCGGGCACCGCCTGGCCGCCTGGATCGGGACGGGCGCCGGCCTGGCCGCCTTCTTCGGCCTGTCCGCGCTGATCGGCGTCCCGGAGAAGGAGCGCGGCAGCGGATGGTTCTCGCCGCAGGAGCCGAACCTCGTCGCCGCGACGTTCGTGACCGCCTGGGCGCTGGTCGTGCTCGTCACGTCCGAGCTGGTCCGGATGCGCGCGCAGCGGGCCGCCGAGACGGCCCGCACCCGCGCCGAGGAGGAGCGCCGCCAGGCCAGCGAGGAGCGGCTGCGGATGGCCCGCGAGCTGCACGACGTCCTCGCCCACAACATCTCGATGATCAACGTGCAGGCCGGGGTGGCGCTGCACCTGATGGACGACAACCCCGAGCAGGCCCGGACGGCGCTCGCCGCCATCAAAGAGGCCAGCAAGGACGCCCTCACCGAGATGCGCGGCGTGATCGGCGCGCTGCGGTCGCAGGGCGAGACCGCGCCCCGCGCCCCCACCGCGGGCCTCGACCGGCTGGACGACCTGCTCGCCCGCGCCCGCTCCGCCGGGCTCCGCGTCGACGCCGAGATCACCGGGGACCGCCGTCCGCTGCACGCGGGCACCGACCTCGCCGCGTTCCGGATCGTCCAGGAGTCGCTGACGAACGTGACCCGCCATGCCGGACCCGGCCCGGTGACGGCGCGGCTCAGCATCGCCTACGGTGAACACGAGATCGTGGTGCAGGTCGACGACGACGGCCAGGGGGTCTCCCTCCTGGACGACCATCCGGGCGGCACCGGCAGCGGGATCCGCGGCATGCGGGAGCGGGCCGCGGCGCTCGGCGGCGCGTTCGACGCCGGGCCGCGGCCGGGCGGGGGCTTCCGCGTCCGCGCGACGCTCCCCCTGCAGGAGGAGCCGGGGCCGGACGGGCCGGGGACCGCGAAGGCGGACGACGCGTCCGCCCTGAGAGAGGACTGACCGGACAATGCAGGTCTCTGGTGGCTCGCCCGACGCGCGGGACGCGATGATCAAAGTGCTGCTGGCCGATGACCAGGTGCTGGTCAGGGCCGGTTTCCGGGCGCTGCTCGACGCGCAGCCCGACATCGAGGTCGTCGGCGAGGCGAGCGACGGCGAGGAGGCCGTGGCGCAGGCGAAGCGGCTGCGCCCGAGCATCATCCTGATGGACATCCGCATGCCGGGACTGGACGGTCTCGAAGCCACCCGCAGGATCGCGTCCGACGACCGGCTCGACGGCGTCAAGATCGTGATCCTCACCACATTCGAGCTGGACGAGTACGTGTTCGAGGCGCTGCGCGGCGGCGCGAGCGGGTTCCTCGTCAAGGACACCGAGCCGGTCGAGCTGATCCACGCCGTCCGGGCCGTCGCGGACGGGGACGCGCTGCTGTCACCGTCCGTGACCCGCCGCCTGATCGCCGAGTTCGCCGCCCGGGCCAAGGAACCCGCGCCGTCGCCCCGGCTCAACGCCCTCACCGAACGGGAACGGGAGGTCATGGCGCTGGTCGGCGAGGGGCTGTCGAACGAGGAGATCGCCGCCCGCCTCGTGGTCAGCCCGGCGACCGCGAAAACCCACGTCAGCCGGACGATGGTGAAGCTGAACGCCCGCGACCGCGCGCAGCTCGTCGTGTTCGCCTACGAGTCCGGGCTGGTCAAACCGGGCTGGCTGCCCTAGAAATTCTTACTCTGGGACGATTCACTGTTGTCGTCCCATCGGTCATGACAGGGTGGACGGCGTACGCCGTCGTTGACGTAAGGGAGTCCGGTGCCGAGCGACGCGAGGATACTGGCCGTCGACGACCGCGAGGAGAACCTGACCGCCCTCGCCGCCGTGCTGGACGCGCTGCCCGTGGAGGTCGTGCCCGTCACGTCCGGGCAGGCCGCGCTGAAGGAACTGCTGAACGACGAGTTCGCGCTGATCCTGCTCGACGTCGTCATGCCCGAGATGGACGGGTTCGAGACCGCCGGCCACATCAAGTCCCGGCCCCGCACCCGCGACATCCCGATCATCTTCCTCACCGCGGGCGGCGAGGCGGGCGAGCAGGCGTTCCGCGGCTACGCGGCCGGCGCCGTCGACTACCTCACCAAGCCGTTCGACCCGTGGCTGCTGCGCGCGAAGGTGTCGGTGTTCGTGGAGCTGCACCGCCGCAACCTGCAACTGCGGCGGCAGGCGCGGCTGCTGCGCCAGTCCCTCGCCGAGGGCGACGGGGAGGCGGTGCTGGCGGGCGGCGAGCGGCTGCTGTCGGCGCTCGACGAGCGCGTCAAGCTGATCGAGGAGGACGTCGTCCGGCTCCGGGCGGGCGAGCCCGCCGCCGACCTCGAAGCGCACGTCGCCGACCTCCGCCTCGCCCTGGACGCCCTGTCCGCAGGCGGCTGACCCGGCTCAGCGGACTTTCGATCCCGCCGGCTCAGAAGGCTTCGATCGCGGCGGGCTGCGCGCGGATCACCGGTCTCGGGACCGCCGCCGCCGGGGCCTCCGCGCCCGTCCGCAGCTTGCCGCGCAGGATGAACGCGCCCACCAGCACCGCCGCCACGACGAGGACGACGGCGATCGTGACGACCACCAGCGTCTTGCGGCGCTCCGCCCGGCCCGGGGTTCCGCCGTGCGGGGACGGCGGAGGCGGCTGCTGCCAGTTCGCGTACTGCTGCGGCTGCTCCCACGGCGGAGGCGTCTGCGGTGGAAGGCCCGGCTGCCGTGTCCCCGACAGCGGCCGGCCAGGCGGCTGGGTCGGTGGTTGAGCGGGCGGCTGTTCGGGCGGCGGCGCCCACTCGGTCTCCACGAACGTCCGCGCCTCCGGATCGTGCCCAGGCCGAGGCCGCGAATAATGCGAGCCATTCTGGTCCCGCCCACGCCCCGGCCCCTGGCTCTGACTCAGGCTCTGGCTGGGGTTCGGGCTCTGACTGGGGTTCGGGCTTTGGCTCGGATTCGGACTCTGGCTGAGGTTCTGGCCCTGGCTCGGGTTCGGGCTCTGGCCTTGGTTGGGGTTCGGGGTCGGGGGCTGGAAGCGGCCGGGGTCGCGGCGGGTCGGCGGGTTCAGGTCGTCCGGGTCGAGGACGGTCTCCGTCGCGTCGTCCGTCCTGGTGGGCAGGAAGCGGCCGGACGGCTCGTCCGCCACCGTCTCCTCGACCTGCGGCCCGGGCGGGGGCGGCGGGGGCAGCATCGCCACCCGGGTGAGCAGCGGCTGCGCCTGCACGGCGGTCATCCGGTTCACCGGCTCGCGGGCCAGCAGACCGTCCAGGACGTGCGCGAGCGGGCCCGCGTTGCGCGCCGGCGGTACCGGCTCGGTCAGCGCCGCCTGCAGCGACGCCATCGCGTCCGACCGCTCGTACGGGGAGCGTCCCTCCACGGCCGCGTACAGGGTCGCGCCGAGCGCCCACAGGTCGGAGGCGGGCACCGCGCGCTCGCCCTGCGCCCGCTCCGGCGGGATGTAGGCGGGCGAGCCCATGACCAGGCCCGTCTGCGTGAGGGTCGCGTCGCCCTCCACCTGCGCGATGCCGAAGTCGGTGAGCACGACCCGGCCGGTGTCGGTGATCAGCACATTGCTGGGTTTGACGTCGCGGTGCAGGATGCCCTTCTCGTGCGCGTGCCGGAGCGCCCCGAGCATCTGCAGCCCGATGTCGGCGACCCGGCGGTGGTCCATCGGCCCGCGTTCGAGGAGGTCCTGCAGGGACGGGGCGAGGACGAGCTCCATCACGATCCACGGCCGGTCCGACTCCTCGACCACGTCGTGGACGGTCACGACCCCGGAGTGGTTCAGCCGCGCCGACGCCCGCGCCTCCCGGAACGTCCGCTCGTACAGGACGGCCCGCTCGCCGTCGTCGAGCCCCGGCGGGAGCAGGACCTCCTTGACGGCGACCTCGCGGTCCAGCATGACGTCGAAGGCGCGCCACACGGTGCCCATGCCGCCCCGCCCGACGACCGAGTCGAGCCGGTAGCGGTTACCGAGCAGACGTGCCTGTGCCATGGCTTAGAGGGTCCCCCCGCTGGTCATCCCACCCCGGAGGGACGGAACGTGTCGAGCACATTCTTCACGAGTGCCTCGTTCGCGTTCCACTGGGACGCGGGAACCGCAACCACCACAGCATAGGGCCGGCCATTGAAGATCACACCGCGGTCGCGCGCCCGGGTGACGCCGACCGAGCGGGACCAGGTGAACTCGATGTCGGCGGCGGGGACCCCGGCGACGCTCGTCTGAGTGATCTCCCCGATCCGCTGGAAGTTCTTGAGCCTGCCGTCGGCGATGGCCTCCTGCTCCCAGGTGACCCAGTGCTGGTACGGGTCGCCGGTCCACTGCGTCTGGTCGACCTGGACGTAGGCGCTGCTCACGGGATCGGTCCAGACGACGCTGTTGCCCTGCTGGGAGCGGCGCCAGCCGCGCGGGACGGCGATGCTGAAACCGGGTCCCGCCGACCGGACCAGACCGTCCGGGAGAGGCGTCCGGCCCGGAGTGGACGACGACGCGGACGAGGACGCGGGCGTCGTGGGCGGGCTCGGTGTGTTCTGCCCGGTCACGAGGGTCTGCGACGGCTGCGCGTCGGGCTGCCCGCCGCCGGACGATTCGTCCGGCCACAGCAGGAACCCCGCGACGGCCAGGACCGCCGCCGCGGCCACCGCGCCCGCGATGATCGGCAGGACTGGCGACCGCCTCCGCGGCATCCCGGTCGTGGCGGGCGGCACCGTGTGCCCGGACGTCCACTGGCCGCCGGTCCCCTGCGGGTACTGCGTGGTCATGTCGTCCGGAACCGGAACCGGAACCGGAACCGAGGCCGGAACCGGGGTCGGAACGGGAGGCGAGGGCGGGACGGGCGGCGTGTCCAGCGCCGTCGTCGCGTTCGAGGCGATCTGGGCAGCGGCGAGGTCCACGGCGTGGCCGGACGCGATCGCCGTCAGGGCCTCCTCGGCCCGGTCGCCGCTCATCCGCCGGACGGGGTCGCGTTCCAGCAGCCCGGCGAGGACGGGCGCGAGCGGTCCCGCGTTCCGCGGCGGCGGGACGTCCTGCGTCATCACGGCCGCGAGCACGGCCATCGGGTCGCCGCGATGGTGCGGCGCCCTCCCCTCCGTCGCCGCGTAGAGGGTGGCGCCGAGGGCCCACAGGTCGGACGCGGGGATCGCCGGTTCGCCGTTGACGCGCTCCGGCGACATGTACGCGGGCGACCCGATCAGGAGTCCGGTGCCGGTGAGCGTCGCGTCCCCGGCCAGCTGCGCGATGCCGAAGTCGGTGAGGACGGCGCGGTCGTCGGCCGCGACCAGAACGTTGGCGGGCTTCACGTCCCGGTGCAGGATGCCGATCGCGTGCGCGGCCCGCAGCGCGCCCGCGAGCTGCCGTCCGATCGTCGCGACGCGGCCGGGCGGCAGCGGGCCGTCCTCGTCCACGATCTCCTGGAGGGAACGGGCCCTGACCAGCTCCATGACGATCCACGGGCGGTCGTCCTCGTCCACGACGTCGTGGACGGTCACGACGCCCGGATGGTTCAGCCGCGCGGAGGCGCGGGCCTCGCGCAGCGTCCTGCGGTGCCGGTTCTCCCGCTCGTCGTCGCTCAGCCCGGCGGGCAGGACGACCTCCTTGACCGCGACCTCCCGGTCGAGGGTCTCGTCGCGGGCCCGCCACACCGTGCCCATGCCGCCGCGCCCGACCACGGATTCGAGCCGGTACCGGCCCGCGAGCACGCGACCAGCCATCAGACACCGCCTTCCATCAGACGCGGTTTTCCTCAATCGTCGGCGGGCTTGAAGAAGCGGTAGACCGGCTGGAGGTCGGCGTAGGCCTTGGCCCAGCCCTTGTCGGGGGCGCACAGGAGGATGGCGTAGCCGTGCCCGCTCGCGACGAACCCGCGGTTGAGGATGTGCATGCGGCGGCCGCCGGCGCCGTCGTACGTGAACTCCCAGTCGGCGGAGTCGTCGCCGTCGCCGGTGTCGGGGACGGGCGGCCGGTCGCCGGTCGGCGTGATCTTGATCTTCTTGTAGCCGGGGAAGCGGGAGGGGTCGCGCGCCTGCCGGTTCCAGTCGTCGATGGCGCTGTCGCTGGGGTTGTCGGTCTGGTCGATCTGCAGGTAGACGCTGCGGTCGGGCGAACGGAAGTAGTCGCCGCCCTGCTTGCGCTCGGGGCCGCTCCAGCCGGTCGGGACCGCCACGGAGTATCCGCTGCCGTCCTTGTGCATCCGGAACCCGGCGGGGAGCCCGGTGCCGGGCTTGGCGGAGCTCGCCGGCGCGGACGGGCTCTTGCCCCCGGTCGCCGGCGTGGTGGCGCCCTGCTTGCGGGCGGGCTTCTTGCCGTCCCCGCCCCCGCCGCCGTTCGCCAGCGCGTAGCCCGCGACGATGATGATGACGAGCAGCGCGATCGCCGCGACGATCAGCACGTTGCGGTTGGACGCGAGCGCGGGACGTCCGCCCGGGTGCGTCGTCGGCGGGAAATGCGTCGTCGACGGCCCGTGATCGGGCGGTCCGTGACCCGACACCCCGTGGGTGGACGTCCCGTGGCCCGGCGACCCGTGCTTGAGCGCCCCGTGACCGGGTGACCCGCCGCCGGACGGCACCGCGCCGCCGCTCGGCTCCGTCCGCCGCCCGGAGCGCCAGGACGAGACGCGGTCGGGGTCGGGAGTCGTCTCACCGGGCCCGGCCTTCGTCCCGCCTTCGGCGGAACCGTCGGACTTGCCGGCCTTGCTCGGCTGGGTCGCCGGCCTGGACGGCCCGGACGGCCTGGGCGGCAGGTCGAAGCTGGTCAGCTGGTCAGGACGGGCGTCAGGGGTCTCCGGACGGGGCGGCCCGCCGACCGGGTCGATGCTCGTCCGGCCGCCCGGATCGTCCATCTCGGCGGGGATCGGCTCGTCGGGCGCGTACGTCTCCGGATACGGCTCGGCGTAGGCCTCGCCGTAGGTGTCCGACATCGTCTGCTGAGGGCCGGGGAGCTCGTCCAGGGGGAACTCGACGGCCATCGTCCGCTGGGTGTCGACGGTCTCGCGGCGGACGATCTCGTCCAGCAGCGCGCCGGCCTCGATTGCGTCCATCCGCTCGTCGGGGTTCTTGCGCAGCAGGCCGTCGATGACGGGGATGAGCCGCCCGCCCTTCTCCGGCGGGTCGGGCTCGTCGGAGATCACCGCGACCAGCGCGGCCATCGGCTCGGACCGCTCGAACGGCGACTTGCCGTTCACCATCGCGTACAGGGTGACGCCGAGCGACCACAGGTCGGACGCGGGCCCGGCGACGCGGCCGCGGGCCCGCTCCGGCGCGATGTAGGCGGGCGAGCCCATGACCAGGCCCGTCTGGGTGAGGGTGGCGTCGCCGGACGCGGTCGCGATGCCGAAGTCGGTGAGCACGGCGCGCTCGCCCATCCGTCCCGTGCCGGTGATCAGCACGTTGCTCGGCTTGACGTCGCGGTGCAGGACCCCGGCCTCGTGCGCGGCGTGCAGCGCGGCGAGCATCTGCCGGCCGATCTCGGCGGCGCGGTGGACCTCCAGCTGCCCCTCCTGCTTGATCACCAGGTCGAGGGAGCGGGCCCTGATGAGCTCCATGATGATCCAGGGCCGGTCGTCCTCCTCGACGACGTCGTAGACGGTGACGACGCCGGGATGACCGAGCCGGGCGGCGGTGCGCGCCTCACGGAACGTGCGCTTGTGATGCACGGCGCGTTCCTCATCGGTGAGACCATGCGGGAGGATGACCTCCTTCACCGCGACGTCACGACCGAGGACCTCATCGTGTGCCTGCCAGACCGTCCCCATGCCGCCTCGGCCGACCTGGGTGACCAGGCGGTAGCGGCGGGCGAGCAACCGCTCACCGGTGGGTTCACTTGGCATATCCGCGACCATATCGACTTTTGCTGACAACCTTGGACCGAGCTTGCAAGCCACATCCCCCTACCCGTACGACGCCCGCCTCCACCCTGAGGTTCGCCGCCGGACTGTGACGCGCGCACGCGACTGTGACCGACGTGACCCCCGTGACCGCTGACCGGACCGTGATACCCGACCCCACCAAAACCCCCGGCCAGGCCGACACACCCGACCGGACGGCGACGACTGACGAGGCCGAGAGACCGGTTCGCGCCGAGACACCCGACCGGACCGAGACGACCGACCAGGCCGAGACACCCGACCGGGCGGCGACGACCGACCGCGGCGCGGCGACTGACCGCGGCGCGGCGACCGGCCAGGCCGAGGCGCCCCACCGTGCCAAGACGACCGACCGGTCTGCGACGACCGATCGGGGTGTGACGGCTGAGGGGGCCGGGCGTGCCGGGCGGGGGGCCGTGGTGGAGGGCGCGTCGCAGGGTGGGCGCGGCGTGTGGCGCGACCACGGGCCGCGGAGCGAGCGGGGGCCGCGGGGCGGGCGCGGCCTTGGGGGCGGGTGGGGACGGCTGATCCGGGCCGCGCCGACGATCTTCTTCTGGTACACCCGACTCTCCGGGATCCTGTCGCTGCTCGCGTGGGGCTCCTATGGTCTCATCCTTGAGATGGCCGATATCTGGGCGCTGCGCTGGATCGGCCTTCTCGGCTGGTTCCCGAGCGTCCCCGTCGGCCTCCTCTGGATCCTGCTGTCGATGGGCGTCCGGCGGCGCAAGAAGGCCGCGTGGCGGATCCTGCTGCTGATCTTCTGCCTGCCGACCGCGCTCGGCGTCACCGCCATGCTGACGACCGTCCTCGATACGGACCGGCGCACGCCGCCCGGCCTGGTCGTCACCACGGCCGCGTGCCTCGCGGTGCTCGTCCTGCTGATCGCCGCGCGCGGCCAGTTCACGACGCTGCCCGACCGCGCCGACCGCCGTCTCGCCGGGCTCGTCTTCACCAGCCTGCTGATCGTGACCTGCGGGATCGGCACGTTCCTCGTCACCGTCACCGACCGCGACCACAGCGGCGACCGCTGGACGCATCCGCTCTACGCCGTCTCGCAGACCGTCCTCGGGCCGCGGGTCACGGGCAAGCCGATCGACGTGAGCGTGCCGATGTGGGTGGACGCGATCCTCTGGGTCCTCGGCACCGGGCTGCTGATCGCGACGTTCTGGGCGATGTTCAAACCGGGCCGCCGCGACCCCGTCCTGCGGCCGCGGGAGGAGCTCGCCGCCCGCGCGCTGCTCGCCGAGTACGGCGACCGCGACTCGCTCGGCTACTTCGCGCTGCGCCGCGACAAGGACGTCATGGTCGCGCCGAACGGTAAGGCCGCCATCGCCTACCGGGTCGAAGGGTCGGTCTCCCTGGCCAGCGGCGACCCGCTCGGCGACCCCGAGTCCTGGGACCAGGCGATCGAGGCGTGGCTGGCGGAGTGCCGCGCGCACGCCTGGATCCCGGGCGCCGTCAGCGTCGGCGAGCGCGGCGCGCACGTCTACCGGCGGCACGGGTTCGACGCGCTGGAGCTCGGCGACGAGGCCGTCGTCGACCTCGTCCGCTTCAACCTGGACGGACGCGAGATGCGGCAGGTCAGGCAGGCCGTCCGGCGGGTCGAGCGGGCCGGGTACAGCGTCCGGATCAGGCGGCACTCGCAGATCCCCGGCTGGGAGATGGCGAAGCTGATCCGCAGCGCCGACGCGTGGCGCGGCGACGCCACCGAGCGCGGCTTCTCCATGGCGCTCGGCCGTCTCGGCGACCCCACGGACGGACGCTGCGTCATGGTCGAGGCGTTCGACGCCGACGGCGAGCTGCGGGGGCTGCTCAGCTTCGTCCCGTGGGGGCGCGCGGGCCTGTCGCTGGACCTGATGCGCCGCGACCGGCTCGCCGAGAACGGCCTCAACGAGTACATGGTCGCCAAGCTCGCCGAGCGGGCCGCCGCCGTCGGCGTGCGGCAGCTGTCGCTGAACTTCGCGATGCTGCGGTCGGCGTTCGCGCGCGGCTCGCAGATCGGGGCGGGGCCCGTCGCGCGCCTCTACTACCGGTTCCTGTCGTTCGCGTCGAAGTTCTGGCAGCTCGAATCGCTGTACCTGGCGAACTCCAAATACCTGCCGGACTGGCGTCCCCGCTACATCTGCTACACGCAGAGCCGGCACCTCGTCCGGCTGGGCCTCGCCTACGCCCGCGCCGAGGGCTTCCTGCCGAACCTGAACCGGCCGAAGCTGGACCGCGCGGCGGCGACGGCCCCGTCCACCGACCTCGTCGACCGGATCAGGCGGATCGAGGACGCCGCCGACACGGCCTGCGTGCCGCGGCGGCGGCTGTCCGAGCAGGAACGGGTCAGGCACGCCAAGCTCGACCGGATCCGCGCCGCCGGGATGGACCCGTACCCGCTCGGCTGCGAGCGCACCGACGTCGCCGCCGACATCCGCGCCCGCTTCACCGCGCTGGGCCCCGACGCCCGCACCGGCGTCCTCGCGGCGATCGCGGGACGGGTCGTGCTCGCCCGCGAGCACGGCCGGCTGATCTTCGTCACGCTGCGGGACGAGACCGCCGACCTGCAGGTCATGCTGACCGCCGACGCGCTCGGCGACGACTCGCTGCACCGGTGGAAGACGCTCATCGACCTCGGCGACCAGGTCGCCGTGCGCGGCGAGATCGGCACGTCGCGGCACGGTGAGCTGTCGGTGCTGGCGTCGTCGTGGACGCTCGCCGCCAAGTGCCTGCGGCCGCTACCGAACAAACGGTCGGGGCTGTCGGACCCGGAGGCGCGCGTCCGACAACGGTACGTCGACCTCATCGTCAACGACGACGCCCGCCGCATGCTGCGGATGCGCGGCGACGCCGTGGCCGCCGTCCGCGACGGCCTGCGCGCCCGCGGGTACCTCGAAGTCGAGACGCCGATGCTGCAGCCCGTCCACGGCGGCGCCGCCGCCCGGCCGTTCTCCACCCGCGTCAACGCCTACAACATGCGGCTCTACCTGCGGATCGCGCCGGAGCTGTACCTGAAGCGGCTCCTCGTCGGCGGCGTCGGACGCGTGTTCGAGCTGAACCGCAACTTCCGCAACGAGGGCGTGTCCCCCAAGCACAATCCCGAGTTCACGATGCTGGAGGCGTACGAGCCGTACGGCGACTACGACACGATGGCCGAGCTGACCCGCTCCCTCGTCCTGGACGCCGCCCGCGCCGCGCTCGGCACCACGGTGGTCGTCCGGGACGGGATCGAGCATGACCTCGCAGACCCGTGGCGGGAGATCACCGTCTACGGGTCGCTGTCCGAGAGGGTCGGCGAGGAGATCACACCGGACACGCCGGTCGGCGACATGCAGAAGCTCGCCGAGCGTTTCGGGTTGAACTTCGACCCGCGGTGGGGGCAGGGGAAGGTCGTCCAGGAGCTGTTCGAGGCCCTCGTCGAGGAGGACCTGACGGCGCCGACGTTCGTCCGCGACTACCCGGCGGAGACGTCGCCGCTGACCCGTCCGCACCGCCGCGACCCGCGCCTCGCCGAGAAATGGGACCTCATCGCCTTCGGGCTCGAACTCGGCACCGCGTACTCGGAGCTGATCGACCCCGTCCTGCAGCGGCAGCGGCTCACCGAGCAGTCGCTGCGGGCCGCGGGCGGCGACCCGGAGGCCATGGAGCTGGACGAGGACTTCCTCCGCGCCCTGGAGTACGCGATGCCCCCGGCGGGCGGCATGGGCATGGGCATCGACCGGCTGCTGATCACGCTCACCGGGTGCAGCATCCGCGAGACGATCCCGTTCCCGCTGGTGCGCCCAGGGTTCTAGAGAGTCCTCGGGACGGGACGGTACCCCTGCTCCGCCAGCCATCGACGCGCCACGCCACGCCTGGCGTCTTCACTTTCCGGTCCCTCCGGCGGGCTGCCGGGCGGGATCGCCAGCCATCGCTCCGCGCCGTGCGGCTGGAGCTGCGTCTGCGCTTGCGCTTGCGTCTGTGCCTCGTCATCGGGCAGCTCATCGGCGGCCAGCACGTCGCCGCGCTCCAGGTCGAGGACGTGGAACCCGTCGTCCATCGCCGCGGCGACGGCCCCGAGGTCGACGGGCAGCGGAAGCAGCGCCGCGTGGGGCGTGTGACCGGGCGGCGCGGCCAGTTCGGTGGTCGGCTCAGCACGCGCCTCCGCCGCCAGTTCGGTGGCCAGTTCCATGGCCAGTTCCGTGTCGCCCGGGTGCCCGCGCTCGGCCAGCAGGGCGCGGCAGTCCGCGGCGAGCCGCGCGCCCTCGGCCTGTGCGAGCCGCGCGCCCTCGGCCTGTGCGAGCCGCGCGCCCTCGGCCCGTCCTCGCGCGACGGCCGTCAGGGCCACGTCCCCGGCGTACTGGAGCACCGGCTCCAGCGGCCGGTCGCGCAGCACCTCAAGCCCGGCGGCCCAGTCCCCGCGATGCACGGCGGCCCGCAATCGCGCCAGCGCCTCCTCGTCCCATTCCGTCACATCGACATTTGTACAGACTTCTCCGGACACGGGGAGGCGATTCAGCGGGGGCGCTTGTCCTCCACGTGGACGACGTTGAGTTCGTGCCCGTCCAGATCTCGTTTGGACCGTCCGAAAAGGCCGACGGCCAAATCCTCGGCGCCGTCCTCGACCTCCTCGGGGGCGACATAGGTGAGGACGTCGTCGTGGTGTCCGTACACCGCCCATCCGGGCGCCGCGTCGAGGTCGATCGTGCCGAAGTCGCCGGCGGGGCTCCCCGCGTGGACGGGCCCGTACTCGCGCAGCAGTTCCACCGCCTGCGCCGCCAGATCTTCCGCCGGCGCCATGAGAATCACGCACGTCCCGTGCTCGAACAGGACCCACGACTTCTCGTCGCCCTGAATGACGTCCCGCCACACCTGAACCAGTTCCTGTGCCAACACGCTCGCGATTATGCCCGATGCCTCTGACACCCGCCCATCGATTAACGTCCGGGGCCGGTGACCGCGGAGCCGCGGGGCGTGTTTCAGAAAACCGCTGGGCATTCTTCGCGAGATTCAGTACGGTGGGCGCTGTTCTTACCGCGGGGAAGGTGGAAGTGACAGTGGCAAAGCTCAATCAGATCATCGCCATTGAGAAAGGCGTGAAGAGCCGCGCTCAGCGCGAGCTGGCCGACGTTCTGCGCGTCCTGCAGAAGCCGGCGCTGCTGTCCGGGATCTCGCGGGTCTACCGTCCGAAGGACGAGGAGGGCGAGACGCTTCCGCCGGAGTCCACCAAGGTCCAGGTGCGGTCCGAGGACGCGCTGCGCGACGTCGCCGCGGCGCTGACCAGGCTGTTCGACGTGGTCGCGACCAAGGACTGGGCGAACCGCGAGGCCCGCGCCGACGTGGTCGTCGACGGGCGGACCATCGTCGCGCAGGTGCCGGTCACCTACCTGCTCTTCCTGGAGAAGCAGCTCACGGAGCTGCACGCGCTCATCGACAAGCTGCCCGTCCTGGACGCCGCCGAGTCGTGGAGCTACGACGAGAGCCAGGACGTGTGGCGCGCCGAGCCGGTCGAGACGTCCCGGACGAAGAAGGTGCCGCGCGCGCACGTCCTGTACGAGGCGACGGAGAAGCACCCGGCCCAGGTCGAGACCTTCACCGAGGACATCATCGTCGGAACGTGGACGAGGGTGGCGTTCTCCGGGGCGCTGCCCGCGCGCCGGGTGAACGAGCTGCGCGGCCGCGTCGACCGGCTCCAGGCCGCGGTGAAGTACGCCCGCGAGGAGGCCAACGCGGCGGACGTCGACGACCGGCAGGTCGGCGAGGCCGTTTTCGCGTACCTGTTCGCGTGACATACTGACGAAATCCAAGGCCTTTCTCGGGGGCGGTCGGCCGGGTCGTTTGCTTGTTCGTCCGGCCGGGCCGGACGGCCCCCGGGAAAAGCCCATCGAAGACTCCCCCGCTGGAGCGCGGGGGTCGCGTCCGCGAGGGCGCGAAAGCTGAGGAAGAGGCTCAGTCTGAAAGCGGTGACACTGGTGGTTCGAATCCACCCCCGGGCATTCGCGCCCGGGTGGCCCAAGTCCGGTCGAGGCGGCCGCGTCAATCTCAGGCTCTCGCTCCAGAATCAGCATCCGCCGTTCACTCACCATCGGAGACGGCCGATCTTTCCCGAGGTGACAGTTCGAATCTGTTCCGCGGCTCTCGTGCCGCGGTAGCTCAATGGAAGAGCGCGGCGAAGGAAAACTCATCCGCCGCCTGATCATCGCTGGTGAGCGCATATGACGGCATAAGGGCCCCGGGGGCCGGGTAGCTCCCCGGGGCCCACCGCCGTTCCGCGCCCGTTCGGGGCGCCGTTCCGCGTCCGCTCCGCCGCCGGTCCGCATCCGCTCCGCCGCCGTCCGCATCCGCTCCGCTGCCGTCGTCGTTCGGCGGTGGCTCAGCCTGACCAGGATGTGAAGCGGACGTCGTGGTCGGCATCGGGCGCGGCGAAGTCCAGGAGGCGGGCGGCCTCCTTCTCGACCTCTTCGACGGCGGGCTCGTCCGGGAGGGATGCGAAGAGTTCGATGGTCAGGACGGCGTCGCCGGCCTTTCTGTCGTGTTTGAGCGTCCAGAGGGCGTGGACGCGTCCGTCCACCAGGAGCGTGGGCTTGATCTCCGCACCCACGCAGACGACCTTGCGTTGCTCGTCGGTCATCAGGCGGGTGCGGTCGGCGTAGGCGAGGACGAGATTGTCGAAACCGGGCAGGAAGCGGACGGGCGCCGGTCCGTCGGCGTCGGGAAGCCGCGCATCGGGCAGGTCGAACAGCTCGACGCCGTTCTCGTCCTGGTAGACGCGGAGTTCGGGCCGGAGTTCCGCGAAGGCGGCGTCCATGCGACGCAGCCCCGACCACATCTGGAAGTCCTTCACTGAGGCGGGTCCGAACGCGGCCAGATAGCGGCGGATCAGGCGAGCGGGGCCGACTGAACCGGCAGGGCCCGCTGAGCCGGCCGTGCCGTTTTCGTGCAGGGGCCGGCCGATCCATTCCTCCGCCAGGGCGAACGGGGTGGCGCCGGCGACGTTCCAGGTCCCGCTGGGCGGCGGGTGGACGACCGGCACCAGCGCCTGCGCCGACCACCCGAGCGCCTGCAGATCCCGATCGGGCCATAGTTCGGCGAGGGCGCGCGCAAGTTGGGGACGGGTCAGGACCTGTCCGTCCAGGAGCTTGCGGGCTTCGGCGGCGAGTTCGTCCAGGTCCCAGTCCTTGCTGACGCGGCCGAACGCGGCCTGCCGTCCGCGGAGGAGGCATTCGTGGATGAGCGGACGCAGCCACAGGTAGTCCACGGCGAGGGACATGTGCTGCGTCCCCCGGAGGATCGACCCGCGGACGACGGAACGGTCGTTCATGAGGTCGGTGAGATCCTGCTGCCGGAAGCCGGCGAGCCTCGTCCACAGCCCGTAGTACGGCACGTTGTTCTCCTGCGCCTGCATCGCGACGAGAAGGCCGACCGCGTCCCGAACGGACATGTCAAAGCGTTTCAGGAGAAGCTGCCGGTCCAGGGCTGCCCGGTTCAGCGTCCGTCGGTCCAGTACCCGCGTCATGACCCCGCCTCCTAGAGGAACGAACTGTTCCGCTCCACTCTATCAGAACGGAATGGTCTATTCCATTAATTGGCGCGCAACACAGCGGTGTAGGTAGTTTTGATGTTTATGCCCCCTACTCTGTTGAGGTCAAGGAGGTAGGTGGTCAAGTGAGATACATCGCCTACATTGGGAATCTGACCCGGCTGGCGGTCGAGCTGGTCAACGGCGACGAGCCGAGCGACCTCCGGCGGGAATTCCTCCGCCAGCACCACGTCGCCGAACCCGGCGCCGAGGAACTCGAAAGACTCCTGCCGCCCCTGCGCGAGGCCGTCGCGTCCGTCGCGGACCGCGGCCCCGTCCTCCCGGTCAACCTGCTCCTCGACCGCTACCCGCCGGAGATGTACGTCAGCGAGCACGACGGCGACGGCCCGCACCCGCACTTCGCCCGGGACGGCGAGGCCCCCGTCCCGTGGCTCGGCCGGAACTGCGCCGCCGCTCTCGCCCACGTCCTCTGCGGCGACCCGGACGTGACCGTCGGCCGCTGCCGCGCCGACCGCTGCCCCCGCTTCTTCGTGGACGACTCCCGCAACCGCAGCCGCCGGTTCTGCTCCAACGCCTGCGCCAGCCGAACCACCGTCGCCGCCCACCGCGCCCGCCACGCGTCCCGCAAACCGACCGCCTGACCACCCCCAGACGCGAGGACCGTCCACCGAACGTCCTGGACGCGGCCGGAACGTGAGGGCTCGAGGACGGGCGGTCAAGAACTCCGCAAGAAATGATCTTCAAGGTGGTTGATGACTCCGAGACCGCCGATCCGGGGGGTGCGGGGTGGCTCGGCCGAAGCCATGGGAATTCGACGACGAGCCGCGGGCAGCGCACGCCCCGCCGAGGAGCACGACCGCACCACCGCTGTGATCTTGCGCCCCCGGGCCGGACGGTGCCCGGATGGGGATCTGTGCCGCTCCGCCTCAAACCACCTGATCAGGGCCTGTGGAGGGTAATTGCGTCGACATCGCCCCTCGGCACCCGGCAGAGTTGCCGCCCGTGACGAGCAGTGAGTTGTGGACCCGTACGACCGCCGACCGCTACGACGCCGAGGAGACCGAGATGTCCTCGGCCGCCGTTCTCGGCCCGACACTCGCCTTCCTCGCCGAGCTCGCCGGAGACGGCCGGGCACTGGAGTTCGCCATCGGAACCGGACGAGTCGGCGTCCCGCTACGGGAACGCGGCGTGCCGGTAGCGGGCATCGAACTGTCCGAGCACATGGCGGCGGTCCTGCGGCGCAAGATCGACGAGGACACGCTCCCGGTGGCCATCGGGGACATGGCCACCACCGTCGTTCCCGGCGAGTTCACCCTTGTCTATCTCGTCTACAACACGATCACGAACCTGCTCACGCAGGACGAGCAGATCGAGTGCTTCCGCAACGCCGCACGTCATCTGGGGCCCGGCGGCCGATTCGTCATCGAGCTGGGCGTGCCGCCGCTGCGGTTCCTGCCGCCCGGCCAGGTCGCGGTGCCGTTCGACGTCTCCGAGCAGCATCTCGGCTTCGACACCTTCGACCTGGTGGAGCAGATTCTCGTCTCACACCACTTCACCCTCGACGGCGACGACGGCCGCTACCGCCGCGACAGCTCCCGGCACCGGTACGCCTGGCCGGCCGAGCTCGATCTGATGGCGCGGATCGCCGGGCTTGAGCTGGAACGTCGCGTCGCGGACTGGGACCGGGCGCCGTTCACCCAGGACTCTGCGAAACACATCTCCGTATGGCGCAAGCCAACCTGAGGTCGGCCACCGGGCCCGTCAACGTAAGCAGTGCCTGTCTTGAGACTCCTAACGGGGAGTTCAGGCGTCTCCAGCCGATCAGTGCGCATCCGACGGGGTGAGGCAGACTTCGTGGATGTCGTCGCGGATCTCCCAGCGGATCCGAAGGCGGCGAAACCCGTACAGGTGGGCGAATGCTCGCTCCACGACCCAGCGTTGGGTACCGAGTCCGGAGCCGTGCACGGCGCCCCGGCGGGCGATGACGGGGCGAGCGGCTTCACACCGAGAATCAAGACGAGGCGTCGGTACTCGTGTCGTGGTCGTAGCCACGGTCGCCCAACACCACGTCCGGGCGGCACTGGAGGCGGCTTCGCTTGCCTCGCACCGGTGGTATCACCTCCAGCGAAGGCAGCAGCTGGGTGACATCGTTGCGTTGCTGCCGGTCACGGTGGCGGCGGGTCAGGATGGCGGCGAGCGGGACACCGATGGTGCCGGTCATCAGATGATGCTTGTTGCCCGTCCTGCCTGTCCTGCCCGTCCGGTCAACAGGGCTTCGTCCGGGTGTGCGGCACGAACAGGATGATGCCCTGGAACACCGGCCGGTCCGAATGCAGCTTGATCATTTCGTTAGGGGTTCTAAGGCTGGTCCGAGGCGGACTGCTGGTCTCGGTACACGCCCACCGCGTAGCGGAGGCGGGCGCCCACCAGGAGGGCCTCGTCCTCTGGGCAGCCCAGGAGCCGGGTGACCAGCTCGACGATCTGGTCGTCGGACAGGTCGGGCTCGCGTTCGGCCATGCGTCCGACGATCTCGACCAGCTCGGAGCGCTTGTAGCCGGCGATCGAACGTCCGCGCCGGACCTGGACGGGCCCGGACACCGAGTCCTCGCGCTGGGACGGCTCGGGAACGGGTTCGCTGGGCTTGCCGCGCTCGGCCCGGAATGCCGGGACGTCCGATCGCGGCGCCGGAGGACCGGCCTCGGGGGCCCGTTGCCCGCCTGCTCCTCGCGGTGCAGGGGCCTCCCGTTCCTCCGGCGGGCGCGGACGCCTGCCTGGGGCGTCCAGGCGGCGGGGCGGCAGAGCGGGCCCGGACGTGGCCGGGGGCTCCGGCGGTGCCGCACTGCGCGGTGCGTCCAGGCGGCGGGGTGGGAGGCGAGAACCCCGCGACGGCGGGCCCGCTTCCGGCGCAGCCGAGCCTGGACGTGGAGCCGCTGGGCCCGGGTGCGGGGCCGCTGGGCCCGGGTGCGGGGCCGCTGGGCCCGGGTGCGGGGCCGCTGGGCCCGGGTGCGGGGCCGCTGGGCCCGGGTGCGGGGCCGCTGGGCCCGGGTGCGGGGCCGCTGGGCCCGGGTGCGGGGCCGCTGGGCCCGGGTGCGGGGCCGCTGGGCCCGGGTGCGGGGCCGCTGGGCCCGGGTGCGGGGCCGCTGGGCCCGGGTGCGGGG